>NZ_UGIA01000001.1:600000-1200000 GCF_900461455.1 Helicobacter acinonychis
AAAAGATCGAATGCATTATGATGAATTGGCGGTGGCACGCAGTGTGAGTGTGGAGGACATGCTAATCTATATTCAAACCAAGATGCGTTTAAGCCAACATCAAGAACTTGAGTATGACCCTTTTAAAAAATGGCAACAAATCATTGAACATCAAATTCAAACTAATTCTTACACTCAAGTGGATTCAATCTTATATGCAAAATAATCATCTATATACTTTCAACTACCGATTCCATTTTAATAGATAGAACAACTGAAGCGAAGGTGAATGGTTTTATTGGTGAAAAGCAATCCAAAGAATAGGCAAAGTGATCGGCGGAGTTGATAAAACCAAACAATGAGATCTGCATAAAATTTAAAACTATGGGTGTTGAATTCCCACAAGAAGGCTATTTACTTTTAAAGACAGATTATAGTGCCCCTTTGGAGCGACAAAAAAGAGCATTAGAACGGTTCAATAAAACGAGATTGTTAATCAGGATTTCAAGCGTTTCTTACTCAATCCAAAGATAATTTTCCATACCCCCCTTCGCATACGCCTTGAAAAGTTTTATAATCAGCAACTAACAAAAAATCAGCAAGAGATTGTCTTAAAAGCTCTCAATGAAAAGAATATCTTTTTAATCCAAGGTCTCCCAGGGGCAGGCAAAACAACCGTGATTAAAGAAATCGTATTTCAAATTCTCAACGCTAGCCGTTTTGCTAGGGTGTGTATTATCTCTCAGCAAAATATAGCTGTAGATAATGTGTTGAACGGCTTGCAAGTAGGGTATTAGATCAATGGTGCGTATCGGTAAAGAAGATAAGGTGCAAGATGAAAACATCAAACCCTATCTTTTGGAAACTTGGTGGTCATCTTATACAAAAAAAAGATAGTAAGAAAAGACAACACAGAATCCAACAAATGCATCCAAAAACACCGATTTACACCACTATATGAAAGAATGGCATGAGCGTATAAAAGACAAGGATTTTAAAGATATTGATATATTGATGATGGCATCAAACAACTTTTAGTGAGTCAGCATCAAATCCTAGGGGTACTTGTGTTGGGCTTGCTGCTAAAAATATTGGGATTGAATTGATGGAATTTGATGTTACCATCGTGGATGAGGTGGGCAGGACCACAGCACCAGAAATCTTGATTCCTGCACTTCGCACTAAAAATTGATCCTAATAGGCGATCACCACTAGCTCCCACCTAGCCACCTAGCATTGACAAAACATCTCCTAAAACAATTAGAGAGCGATAATATTCAAAATTCAGACGCCATTGATCGCTAATTATTGCAAGAGAGTTTTTTGAAAATCTCTATAAGCATATTCCAAAGAATAACAAAGCCATGCTCAACGAACAATTTAGAATGCCTACCCCTATTGGATCGATGGTTAGTCAGCTTTTTTATGAAAGGAAACTTAAGAACGGAGCGATCAAAAACATCTCGCAATTTTACAATCCTAAGAATATTATCCGTTAGATTAATGTTGAAGGGGAGCATAAACTAGAAAAAACAAGCAGTTATAACAAAGCCCAGATTCAAAAAATCATAGAGCTTTTAGAGCAGATCGATCACACTCTTAATCAAAGAAAAATTAGAAAAACCATAGGGGTTATCACACCTTATCGCACGCAAAAAAGACGCTTGCGATCAGAGATGCAAAAATGCGACTTCAAGAATTTTGGCAAACCCAAAATAGACACCGTGGATGCTTTTTAGGGCGAGAAGGTAGACATTATTATTTATTCCACCGTAAAAACTTATGGCAATCTTTCTTTCTTACTAGATTCTAAACGCTTGAATGCAGCTATTTCTAGAGCAAAAGAAAATCTCATTTTTGTGGGTAAAAAGTCTTTCTTTGAGAATTTGCAAAGCGATAAGAATAATATCTTTAGCACTATTTTGCAAGCCTGTAGATAGATAATTTATTTCTAAATATAACCATTAGATATTTTCTATCTCAAAAAACGCTCTAATTTACAAACTTATTTTTTTGAATGTTTCACTTTATGGTGAGCCATAACCTTATAATCTACCAATCCATCGCATGACTTTAAAAATATTCAAAGATCCTAGATGAGAGCTTGAGTTAGATTGACTTTAGTTTATTTTAATTTTTCTTTATTTTGGGATATTTTGAAATGTTTGACTCAATCAGCCTTCAGCAAAAAGAACCAAAACATTTTTTAAGAATAACCCCCCTAAAACCTGCTATCCCAATGGGTTTGATCGGTAAAATAAGGGCTACCAAAGTCCTTAGGTGTGTAGTGCAATTCTTTTTCTATGGAAGCGTCTTTAATGCAAGCAACACGCAGAGCGTCAAAGCGAGTCTCAACGCTAGCACAACCGCCGAGTAAAGATGCACCGACGAACACGCCATTTCTAATCGTTTTCATTTTATATCCTTTTGTTTTAAAATTTTTTAATAACTTAAATATTTTAAATTATCTAGCTAGGATAATAAGACTTATTATTAAACAAAAAGTAAATGAAACCAAAACCAATCAAAATCGCATTTTAAAACCTACCATTGAGTGGGATTAAGAAACGCTTTAACTATTTTATAAAAGGACTCATTTCAATCAAAAATCTCGTTGATTTCATATTTTTTAGCAGCTTTATCTTTAAGCCATAGAGCCACTTCTAAAGCCCCTTTAGCAAAAATAGAACGATTGGTCGCTGTATGGCTAAGCTCTATGTATTCGCCTTCTAAATAAAACCCTATCGTGTGCTTTCCAGCGACATCGCCCCCCCTTAAAGCGGCTACGCCAATACTTTCTTTAGAGCGCAAACCTTCCCTATGAGTGGTAAGAGCGTTTTTTTCATCATACCCCCTAGCCTTAGCACAAGTTTGATACAAACTCAACGCAGTGCCACTCGGAGCATCTTTTTTAAGATTATGGTGTGTTTCTACAATTTCAATATCCGCATCTTTTAATTTCAAAGAAGCTAAAAAGGCTAATTGATTAAGAATAGCGATCCCAATAGACATGTTGTGTGCATGCAAAAGCGGCGTTTTTAGGGCTAAATTTTGCATTTTTTCTAGCGTTTTTTCTTCCAAACCGGTTGTGCCAGAGACTAAAATTTTAGGGCATTCTAAAAGAGTGTCTAGCAAGCTATCCACACCTTTAGGTAGAGAAAAATCAATCACGCATTCGCAAGCTCTCACAAACGCTTTTAAATCATTGGTTACTAGGGGTTTGTGTGAAAAAGAGCTAAAATCTATTTCGCATTTTTGCCGCACAAACACGCTAGATAGCACTAATCCTTTATACCCCCCTTTCAATTCTTCTAAGAGTAATTTCCCTATACGACCGCTCGCTCCATAAACACCGATTTTCATGCGACTTCCTTGTTTTATTTTTACAACCCCATTTTAAAAGGGTTTAAAATATTATTAGGATCAAGGGCTTTTTTAATATTCCTAAAAAGCTCCATTTCACTATCATTAAACGCTAAAGGCATGAATTTTGCCTTAGACAAGCCTATGCCATGCTCCCCGCTTAAAGTCCCCTCTAAATTAATAGCGGCTTGAAAAATCTCTTCCATAGCCTTATGGCCTTTTTCTAAATCTTTTTTAGGATCTTCTAACATGATATTCACATGCACATTGCCATCGCCTGTATGGCCAAAGCAAGGGATTTTAAAACCGTATTTTTGGCTGATTTTAGCGACTTCTTGTAACAAACTAGGCAAACTCGCCCTAGGAACGGTAACATCTTCATTCAACTTTTTTTTACCATAAACGCTAATACTTTGGGAAGCGTTACGCCTTGAAAACCATAAATCCTGCTCTTCTTGTTCGTTTTGAGCCACTTTAAAACCAACGCAACC
This sequence comes from Helicobacter acinonychis, assembly GCF_900461455.1. Taxonomy (NCBI): domain Bacteria; kingdom Pseudomonadati; phylum Campylobacterota; class Epsilonproteobacteria; order Campylobacterales; family Helicobacteraceae; genus Helicobacter; species Helicobacter acinonychis. Next base: position 603,834 of record NZ_UGIA01000001.1, read on the forward strand.
ATTGGCTTTAAAATGCTTTTCTATCTCATTGAGTTGCCATGCAATCTGCTCTTTAACTACGCCATCTACTTGAGTGATGAGTATCGCTCCAGCGTCTTTGGGCAAGCCTTTAGAAAACCTCTCTTCAACCGCTTTAATACTCAAATTATCCAAAAATTCCATCGCCACAGGCGTAACACCGCTACTCATTGTTTTATAAACAGCGTTCATGGCGTCTTCAATATGATTAAAAACCCCCATCGCGCTTTGTTTTAGGGGCGGTTTGGCTAAAAGCTTTAGAGTGATCTCAGAAATCACGCCCAAACACCCCTCACTAGCGATCATAAGCCCTGCAACATTAAAGCCTGCGACATCCTTAATCGTTTTTTTACCTGCCCTTATCACTTCGCCATTGGCTAAAACCACCCTTAAAGCCATGACATAATCTTTAGTGATGCCGTATTTGGCCGCACGCATGCCACCGGCATTTTCAGCGACATTCCCCCCTAAAGTGCTTTGATTCTCACTCGCTGGATCTGGGGGGTAGAATAAGTTTAATTTTTCCACTTCGTTTTGGAAATGCTTGTTAATCACACCCGGTTCTACTCTAGCGATTAGATTTTTAGTGTCAATCTCTAAAATTTTGTCCAAATACTTTTCTACGCTTAAAACTAGCCCCCCACTCACGCTCAACGCTCCCCCTGTAAAACCGCTCCCAGCCCCCCTAGGCACAACGATAAGGCGATGCTCGTTGCAATATTTTAAAATTTGGCTGATTTCTTGCTCGTTTTTAGGGAAAATCACGCCGCTAGGCAAATGCCTTTCTTTGGTAGCGTCATAACAATAAGCGTTCAAATGCGCTAAATCAGTGAAGAAATCCTCTTCCCCTACTAAATTTTTAAAATATTTAAGGTGTCGCTTCTCTAACATGGTCTACTTCTTATTGGACTCTAAAGCCTTTCTTCTTTCCTCAAGTTCTGCTTCATCTTTTTCTTGATGTTCTCTCGCTCTTTGTTCAAATTCTCTCGCCCTTTGTTCGGCTTTGGCTTTTTTCCTTTCATCTTTCAAATTGGACTCTAAAGCCTTTCTTCTTTCTTCAAGTTCTGCTTCATCTTTTTCTTGATGTTCTCTCGCTCTTTGTTCAAATTCTCTCGCCCTTTGTTCGGCTTTGGCTTTTTTCCTTTCATCTTTCAAGCGGCGCCTTTCTTCTGTGGCATCAAGCTTTTTCTCTGCTTTTTGGTAGTTTTTCTCTTCTAAAGTGGGAGCGTTTTTACTTTCTTGCGTGCCTTTTGGAGAGATGTTATTTTCTTTGATGCTTTGTTGGGTAGCGTTTTCTGTGTTTTGATTGGCTTTTTTAGGCTCTTTGTGAGAGGGTTTAATGGCTTCTTGCTTGATTTCTTGCTTATTTTCTCTAGCATCAACTTTTTCTTCTCTCTTTTCAATCCTTACTTCTTTTCGTTTTTCTTTTTTCACTAAAGCGTCATAGTAAGCGAAGTAATTTCTAGATTTACTGCCTGAAAAGAGTTTCCCTAGCGTGCCTGCATCAATGCCCTCAACTCTAGAAAAAAACGGCGTGGAAGTTTTAGTCACACCGCTTGTATCCAACGCTCTTTTTTCCAAAATCTCAAAGCTCTCGCAATTCAAAATATTGAGCGTGTTAGTGGTCACTAAATAAATCACCCCTACGCTATAAATATTGCACGCTTTTCTCAAATTCGCCATTTTAGGATCAAAGCCATTCAAAAAAGTCACCAACAAATCGGAGCTAATGAAATTAATATCCGTATTTGCCGCCTTGATTTGCTCATAAATTGCATCATTGGGGGCGATCAAAAACGCTTGGTTATTGAATTGCCTAAAATAGACTAAATCGCCTTTTTTAGCGATGATCCTTGGGGTGGGTAAATGGCTTTGTTTTATGGAGTCAAACGCCTTAAATCTCGCTGTTGCGACGCCATTTTCAACAGCGATAATAATCACTTCAGAGTTGATAACTTCATAATCTGAAAGTTTTGTCACCACAAAACCAAACTCCCCCACTTTCAAATCATGGGCAGGAAAACGAATGATTTTTCTGGGTAAATCTACAAAATCCACGCTCACTCTTAAGGGTTCTTGCCAAGAGGCTGATTGCAAGCTTATAAAACTAGCTAAAAAAAGTCCTATCAAACGCCTTAACATACAATTCCTTTTAAACATTTTTAGTATTTTTAAAATTTTTTAGATGCCATAAAATGGCCAAAGACAATCCGGTGGTTTTAGCGTATTGAAAATCCGCTATAAAATCAAGGGCTTTTGATCTTTTTAAAAACAACACTTCAATCTTTTCTGCATCAATCCCCCCACCTTTTGAAACCCTCAAACTCTCGTGCACTTCAGCGTAATAAATGGTTTGCAAACTCCCGCTTAACCCAGTCGCGCTATAAAACTGGCCTATTTTTTCTAAATTTTTAGGGCTAATTTCATAACCGCATTCTTCTAACACTTCTTCGCAAGCGATTTCTTCTAAACTCTTATTGGCTTTATCCACAAGCCCTGCACACAATTCATGCGTGTATCCGTCAATCTCATGCTTAAAATGAAAATGGCGTGCATAAATGGCCGGGCGAAATTGCTTCACAATCACAAAACAATCGGATTCTTTTTCATAAAGCAAAATAGCCACGCTGTCTAAAGATTTGATAATATCCCATGATTTTTCTATATTCTCTTCATTATAATGCATGCGTTTTAATTCTATATAATGAGAGCCAGAACAAGGCTCTAAAGACACGCTAGCATAATGGATCAAAGATTGTTGGCTGGGAATATTTTTAAAATAAGACATTAAAAGCCCTCTAAAAGATAAAATGGATTTGTTTCAAAAGAATGGGTTTTAAAAAGTTCTTCTAATTTTTGTTTAGATCGTCTGGCTTTTTCTAAAAAAACCTCTCTTTGTTTGCCGTATAACTTGCTTTTAGCGGTGCGAATATAGTCTAAAGGATTAATGGGGCGAGAGTTTTTATACACGCCAAAATGCAAATGCGGTCCGGTGCTAAAACCTGTACTCCCCACTCTACCTATAATTTGCCCTTTTTTAACGAACGATCCTTTTTTCAACCCTTTAGCAAACGAGCTCATATGAGCATACACCAAGCGCAATTCATTCAAATGGATTTCAACCACTTTCCCATAACCTCCCTTAACCCCTATAAAACTCACACGACCCTCTGAAGCAGAATAAATCAAACTGCCATGTTTAGCCGCATAATCCACGCCATAATGAGGCCGTCGGACTTTTAAAATAGGGTGGTATCTCCCATATGAAAAAGGCGAAGAAATGCGGGTGTATTTCACTGGGGTTTCTAGTAAAAACCCTGCCACTTCTTGCGCTTTAGAGTCATAATAGCGTCCGTTTGAATGGGAAAAAAGATAGTATTGGTTAGAGCGAGAGCCAATCATCGCCATTTTAATAGTTGGCTGGCCAAACGCTTGCCCCACGCGATAATCCCTTGTATAAACGATAGCGATTTTATCGTTTCTCACCAATCGTTTAAAAGGCACGCTTTTTTTATATGCGTTCATCAATTGGTTGGCTAAAAGGGGGTCTTTAGTGGCTTTGACAATATCTTGATAAGGTGAAGTTTGCAACGAAAGAAGGAGGGTTTTTTCTTTACGAGTGAAGATAATGGGGATAAAATTTAAAAAATAATCCTCCCCTTTTTTGTAAATATGGATTTGCAAATCCTGGCTTACGGGGATAAGGGCTTGAATGAGCGTGTTATTGGCGTCTCTTAAGGTGTAATAAGTCACATTGCTTTGAATGTCAGCGCTCAATTCTTTATCTTGTGAGCTCAAATTGTAATAGAGTTTTTGCGAGATATGGTTTTTTTCCAAAAACCCTAACAGCGTGAGCTTATCCCACACAAGCCTTTCGCCCATTAAGGGGTTAAGCGTTTGCGTTTTTACCTCATCGGCTTTTAAAAACACCCCATAAGATAAATGGGATAAAAAAGCAATCACTAAAAAATAGATAAAATTTAAAATAATTTTCTTATGAAAAAATACCATGCAGTTACTTAATGCCTTCAATCAAATCTGTATTCTATTAGTATAACATAAGCCATTAAAGAAAAACCATACAAGTTTAAAGTGCGATTTAGTTTGTTTGGGATTGGCGATTAATTATTCTATAATAAAATTTTAGGAAATTCAGTTTAAAGATATTAAAAATGCGATACGCCTTAAGAAAAAGATTTTTCAAACGCCTTATATTGGTTGTTTCTACTTTTTGCACAATCAACTTGCATGCAAAAAGCTATTTGTTTTCCCCTTTGCCCCCAGCAAACCAGCAAGTTGTCAAAACAGAGCCCTGCTCTTTAGAGTGTTTGAAAGACTTGATGGTGCAAAATCAAATCTTTTCTTTTGTGTCTCAATACGATCATAACAATCAAGATGAAAGCCTTAAAACCTACTACAAAGACATCTTAAATAAACTCAACCCCATCCTTATCGCTTCTCAAATCCAGCCTAAAGAAAGCTATGAGCCTGAGATTGAATTAGCGGTTTTATTGCCTAAAAAGGTCGTGGGTCGTTATGCAATTTCGGTGATGAACACCCTTTTAGCGTATTTGAACACCAAAAACAATAATTTTAATATCCAAGTCTTTGACAGCGATGAAGAAACCCCTAAAAAACTAGATCAAACTTATAAAGAAATTGAAAAAGAAAAATTCCCTTTTGTGATAGCTTTATTGACTAAAGAGGGCGTGGAAAATTTGCTCCAAAACACCATTATTAGCATCCCTACTTATGTGCCCACCGTGAATAAAACGCAATTAGAAAACAATATCAAGCTTCCTTTAAACGAGCGCTTGTATTTTGGGGGGATTGATTATAAAGAGCAATTAAGCATGCTCACGGCTTTTATCAGCCCTAATTCGCCCGTGATTGAATACGATGATGATGGTTTAATAGGCGAACGCTTAAAACAAATCACAGAGTCTTTAAACATTGAGATCAAACACCAAGAAAATATCTCTTACAAACAAGCCACGAGCTTTTCTAAAAATTTTAAAAAAGATGATACTTTTTTTAAAGATTCTACCTTGATTTTAAACACCCCTACGATTAAAAGCGGTCTGATTCTTTCTCAAATAGGGCTTTTAAAAGAAAGACCCATTAAAATCCTTTCGGTGCAAATCAATTTCAACCCTTCTTTACTCTTGCTCACCCAGCCTAAAGACCGAAAAGGTTTATTCATTGTCAATGCCTTACAAAATAGCGATGAAACGCTTATAGAATACGCCTCCTTATTGGAGAGCGATTTAAAGCATGACTGGGTGAATTATTCCAGTGCGATAGGGCTAGAGATGTTTTTAAACATATTAGATCCGCATTTTAAAAAGTCTTTTCAAGAGAGTTTAGAAGACAATCAAGTCCATTACACCAATCAAATTTATCAGGCTTTAGGGTATTCTTTTGAATTGATGCAAACCAACAAAGAATAAGATCTTAATATTTTCATTTTTAATGATTTTTTAAGAAAGATAGACTATTATGCGAGTGGGAAATTAGAAAGGATCGATGCGGTGTTAAGATTTCAAAAATTATCCTTATTCACACTCCCTATTCTTTATATTCAAAGCCCTTTACTGGCTTTTGATTATAAGTTTAGTGGGGTAGCGGAATCTTTTTCTAAAGTCGGATTTAACCACTCCAAACTCAATTCTAAAGAGGGGATTTTCCCTACTGCCACCTTTGTGACCGCTACAATCAAACTTCAAGTGGATTCTAACCTACTCCCTAAAAACATTGAAAAACACAGCTTAAAAATAGGCGTTGGGGGGATTTTAGGAGGGCTTGCATACGATTCTACCAAAACCCTAATTGATCAAGCCACCCATCAAGTCTATGGCTCAGAAATTTATAACTATATAGGGCGTTGGTGGGGGTTTTTAGGCAACGCTCCTTGGAAAAATTCTCGCCTAGAAAGCAACGCCCACACGCGCAATTATGTATTATATAACTCTTATTTGTTCTATTCTTATGGCGATAAATTCCAGCTCAAACTAGGGCGTTACCTTTCTAACATGGATTTTATGAGCTCCTATACGCAAGGCTTTGAAGTGGATTATAAGATCCATTCTAAAGTGGCATTAAAATGGTTTAGCTCTTTTGGGCGCGCTTTAGCTTTTGGGCAATGGATACGAGATTGGTATGCCCCTATTGTGACTGAAGATGACAGAAAAGAAGTTGATGATGGTATCCATGCTGTGCAACTTGATTTTTTTAGCCAATATGTTCAAGTCACGCCCTTTTTTTATTTTTCACCCAAGACTTACGAAGCGCCCGGGCTTAAAATCCACATTGATAGCAACCAAAAGTTTAAAGGTTTAGGGTTGCGGGCTCAAACCCTTTTTAATGTGATTTTCCCCATTTATGCTAAAGATTTATACGATGTGTATTGGCGCAATTCTAAGATTGGCAAATGGGCTTCATCGTTTCTCATCCATCAGCGCTTTGATTACAACGAGTTTAATTTTGGCTTTGGCTATTATCAAAATTTTGGCAACGCTAACGCAAAGATTGGTTGGTATGGTAACCCCCTCCCTATTAACATAAGAAATAATAGCGTTTATGGTGGGATTTTCAGTAACGCCATCGCACCTGATTCTTTGAGTGGGTATGTTTTTGGTGGGGGCGTGTATAGGGGGTTTTTATGGGGGATTTTAGGGAGATACACTTATTCTACGAGAGCGAGCGAAACAACACTCAATTTGAACTTGGGCTATAAATGGAATTCTTTTTTTAATATTGATGTGAATTTAGAATACTATGTAGTGAGCATGCATGCTGGCTATAAAACCAACAACCTCACTAGCCCCTTTAATCAAGCCTTTAAAGCGAACACGCAAGATAGGAGCAATCTCATGGTGAGTTTGAAATTCTTTTTTTAAACCCTATCAATTAGGTTTGTTGGAATTGAGCCATTGTTTTTGGAGATTAATAGACTTTCTCAATTCAGTTTCTAGTTGGTCTAAAATATCCTTTAAGGGCTTAACATCAATCAAGTCGTCTTGTTTGTAAAGATCCAATTGTTTGTCAATTTGCAAAGCGACTTCTAGTGCGTCTTGTGGATCAACCGGATTGCCTAAAGCCTTTTTAATCGCTTCGCCAATTTCTATTGTTTCAGAGCCTTGATGATCTTTTAATTCAGGGTTGTTTTTTTTGTCTTTGGGTTTAGGCTCTAAAATCAAGCGTAAATGCTTGATTTTTTCATGCAAATCGTTAAACTCTTTAATGTAATCCGCATTACGCCCCCTGTCCACTGCCTTTTCTAAAAGCTTATCGCTCAAGCTCACTAACGCATCGCTTAATTTCACGCTATTGGCTTGGGCTTGTGTCAATTCACCAATATCAATCGCTGCTAAAACACTGACAAAATAAAAGGGCAACGCCCACTTTCTAAAATGAGAGAAAAACTTCTGCATTTACCTTCCTTACTTTTTATTTGGTGGAGCTGTGGGGAATCGAACCCCAGTCCAAAAATCTTGTCCTAAACACAAACTTCTACATGCTTAGAAAATTGATTAGCTTTTTAGCCTTAAAACTAGCTTTGGTCCAACTTTCTAAAACCTTAAGATAGTTTCAAGAGTTCTTTATCTTAGTTTAAAAGGCGAACCACCTTTTAAAAGCGTCTAGCTTAAGGTTATGGAGTGATTAAAACGCTAGAAATTCTAATCAGTCCAGCTCCAAAAGGAGATTAACTCACGCAACTTTAGCGTAAGCCGGAGCGTAATCTGTGTTGTTTACAGTTATTTTTGTTGCTGTTTTACAAGTAGCACTTGGCATGCATCTGCACGACAAGAAATCTGTCGAAATCCAAAATCAGCCCCATAATTTTTAAATGCTTGATATTCTAGATCATTTTGACTAACAAAGAGTAATGAAAAGTTAAAATCATTGGCGCACAATATCAATATTTTCATCTTTAGGCTTAAAGACAAAGATTTCAATAGCGATTTTAGGGTTAATTTCTACTTGAGAAAAAGTGATCGTGACTAGATTATTCACTTCGTCTTTAAATTCCAACGAAAAAGGTTTGCTGTCTTTAAAAACCAAACGATAAATGGTTTTATTGATAATCGTTTTAAAAGAGCCATCAGCTTGCTTTTTTAATTGCTTGAGAATGGTAAAAAAATCTGTCTTGTCTTTCAAGGGCGTGATCGTGGCTTGAAATAAATTAGGCTCATAAATCACTACTTCTTTATCGTTCATATAAATTTCTTTTTTTAAGGGTTTTTCATAAACCCATAAAGCCAGATTAGGGGCTTTAGCCTTTAAAACCCCATAATAAACTAAGGGCTTTTCATTTTTTAAAACCTGTTTGAAATGTGCACTAAAACTTTGCAAATTATGCAAAACCTCTTCTTCTTTAGAAAGCGTCAAAGGATTTTTAGCATGAGCGACGCTTATAAAAATTAAAACCATCAAAATCTTTAAAAAAGCTTTCATTATAGTAAAACCTTAAAATAATATCCTATTCCAATAAAACCCTTTATTTTACAAGACTTTTATTTTATCCATGCTAAAATGGAGCTAAAAACTGACGCTTTATGATTAAAGCACTCTTAAAGGTTATCACAACGATGATAAAAGCAATAATTGGGAAAATCATTGGCACTAGAAACGATCGCTGGATCAAACAATACAAAAAAAAAGTCCTAGCTATCAATACCTTAGAGCCTACTTATGAAAAAATGAGCGATACTGAGCTTCAAAACGCTTTTGAAGAGTTAAAAAAGCGTGTGCGATCGGTGGAAAAAGATTTGCAAGAAAAAACCCTTTTAGAAGTCTTACCAGAAAGTTTTGCCATCACTAGAGAAGCGAGCAAAAGAGTCTTAAACATGCGCCATTTTGATGTGCAACTCATTGGGGGCATGGTCTTAAACGATGGCAAAATCGCTGAAATGAAAACTGGCGAGGGAAAAACTTTAGTCGCTACTTTAGCGGTGGCTTTAAATGCGATAAAAGGCGAAAGCGTGTATGTGGTAACCGTTAATGATTACCTAGCGCATAGGGACTCTAAAGAAATGGAGCCTTTGTATCATTTCTTAGGTTATAGCGTAGGCACAATCACAGCGAGCGTGCGAGATGATGATGAGCGATTAGAAATTTATTCTAAAGACATTGTTTATGGCACTAATAATGAATTTGGCTTTGATTATCTAAGGGATAACATGAAATATTCTTTAGAGCATAAGGTGCAAAAATCCCATGCGTTTGCCATTGTTGATGAGGTGGATTCTATTTTAATTGATGAAGCAAGAACCCCCTTAATCATTTCAGGGCCTGTGAATAGGCGCATGGAAAATTACAACAAGGCTGATGAAGTCGCTAAGAGCATGCAAGTGGAAGTGGATTTCACGATTGATGAAAAAAACCGCGCGATTTTGATCACTGAAGAGGGGATTAAAAAAGCGGAAAATCTTTTTGGAGTGGATAATTTATACAAGATTGAAAACGCCACCTTATCGCACCATTTAGATCAAGCCTTGAAAGCGAATTATCTCTTTTTTATTGATAAAGATTATATTGTAGCTAATAATGAAGTGGTGATTGTGGATGAATTTACCGGTCGTTTGTCTGAAGGGAGGCGATTTAGTGAGGGCTTGCATCAAGCTTTAGAGGCTAAAGAGGGCGTGAGCATTAAAGAAGAGAGCCAGACTTTAGCGGATATTACTTTCCAAAATTATTTCAGGATGTTTTCTAAACTTTCTGGCATGACAGGCACGGCTCAAACCGAAGCCACAGAATTTTTAGAAATTTATAATTTAGAAGTGGTGTCTATCCCCACTAATTTAGCGATCAAACGAAAAGATTTGAACGATTTAATCTATAAGAGTGAAAAAGAAAAATTTGATGCTGTGATCCTTAAGATTAAAGAACTACACGATAAAGGTCAGCCCGTTTTAGTTGGCACAGCTAGCATTGAAAAGAGTGAAACCTTACACGCTTTACTCAAAAAAGAGCGTATCCCTCACACCGTTTTAAACGCTAAACAACACACCAAAGAAGCTGAAATCATCAAAGACGCCGGGCTTAAGGGGGCGGTTACGATTGCGACCAACATGGCCGGAAGGGGCGTTGATATTAAACTCACTGATGAGATTAAAGAGCTTGGGGGGCTGTATATCATTGGCACTGAAAGGCATGAAAGCCGTAGGATTGACAACCAACTAAGAGGGCGAAGCGGGAGGCAGGGTGATCCGGGAGTGAGCCAGTTTTATTTGAGTTTAGAAGATAATTTGTTGCGTATTTTTGGGAGCGATAGGATTAAGGGGGTGATGGAAAAATTAGGGCTCAAAGATGGCGAACACATTGAATCCAAGCTTGTAACAAGAGCGGTGGAAAACGCACAAAAAAAAGTGGAGAGCTTGCATTTTGAAAGCCGTAAGCATTTGTTAGAATACGATGATGTCGCCAATGAGCAACGGAAAAGCGTGTACAAGTTTAGAGATGAATTGTTAGATGTCAATTACGATATTAGCGTTAAAATCGCTGAAAATAGGGAATATGCGCTCAATCAAATCTTTTCTAAACTCAAAGCTTTTGACAATCAAAACTTATCTAAAGAGGAACTTTTAGGGCTTAAAAACATCTTAAAAGAAGATTTTAACACCAACATTGAGTTAGAAAATTTAGAACAAGCCGATTCTATTGAAAATTTTGTAGCCGAAAAGCTCAAAAACGATTATGAAAACAAAATGAAAGCTTTGGATAGCGAACAAAGAAGTCGGATTGAACGCATTGTGTATTTGCAGATTTTAGATAACGCATGGCGAGAGCACCTTTATACGATGGATAATCTCAAAACCGGTATTAATTTAAGAGGCTATAACCAAAAAGACCCTCTCGTAGAATACAAAAAAGAGAGTTACAACCTTTTCTTGGAGCTTATTGAAGACATTAAAGTGGAAGCGATCAAAACCTTTTCTAAGATTCAGTTTGAAAATGAGCAAGATTCTAGCGATGCAGAGCGTTATTTGGATAACTTTAGCGAAGAAAGAGAGCATGAAAGCGTAACCTACCGCCATGAAGAGGCTTTAGATGAAGACTTGAATGCAGCCATAAAAGTTTTTTCTAAAACCCCTAAAAGAAACGAGCCTTGCCCTTGCGGGAGCGGTAAAAAATATAAAGATTGTTGCGCTAAAAGTGGGCCTAAAAAGGGCTTGTTTGCCAAATAGATCCTTAATTTTTTTCCTTATCAAGCGTTATTTGCGTTTTGATAAAAGCCAACCTTTTATTAGCATCACCGCTTTGTTAGCTTTCTTTGGCGTGGCTGTTGGCGTGATGGTTTTAATTGTAGCTATGGCGATCATGAATGGCATGAGTAAGGAATTTGAAAAAAAGCTTTTTGTGATGAATTACCCCTTAACGCTTTATACCACAAGCCCTTATGGGATTAGCGAAGGAGTGGTTCAAATCTTAGAAAAAGAGTTCCCTAATTTGCTTTTTAGCCCCTATTTGCAAACCCAAAGTTTGATTAAAAGCGTGCATTCTATGAATGGTGGGGTTGTGTTTGGGGTTGATTTTTCTAAAGAAAGACGCATTAATGCAGTTTTAAACGACGCTTTAAAAAATATTGATGAAAAAGATCTCATCAAAAACCCTTTTAGTTTGATTGTGGGAAAAAGCTTGAGATATAGCTTGAATTTGGATCTCAACCAAAAAGCCGACTTGTTTTTTACTGAATTAGAGCCCACAGGTCTAACCCTCTCCCCTATTATGAAACGCTTTATCATCAAAGGCGATTTTGATTCAGGATTAAGATCGTATGATATGAGCTACATGTATGCAAGCCTTCAAGCCGTAAGCGCGATCAGGAGATTGCCTTTAGGACTTTATGATGGGGTGCATGTCTATTCTAAAACGCCTATGAAAGATATTGAAAATTTACGCAACGCTCTCAAAACCATCAACCACCATGGCATAGGGATTGAAGGATGGTGGCAACAAAATGGGAATTTTTTCTCGGCGATGCAGTTAGAAAAAAGAGCGTTATTCATTGTGCTCATGCTCATTATTTTAATGGCATCTTTAAATATTATTAGCTCGCTTTTAATGGTGGTGATGAACAGGCGTAAAGAAATCGCTCTACTCTTTAGCATGGGAAGCAGTAAGCAAGAAGTTCAAAAAACCTTCTTTTATTTGGGTAATATCATTGGTTTAGGCGGCGTGAGCCTTGGGGTGGTTTTAGCGTTTGTGAGCATGTATGTTTTGAGCGTGTTCCCTATTATCTCGCTCCCAGAAGATGTTTATGGTATCAATACCTTGCCTTTAGATTTATCTTTAATAGATTTTCTCCTCACTTTAATAGGCTCTATTATCATCGTAGCCCTTTCTTCTTATTACCCATCCAAAAAAGCTTCTAGTATTGATGCTTTAAGCGTGTTGAGGAATGAATAAAAGGCTTTGTTTAATGGAGTGTTTTAAAAATGCTAAAGGCATTTTTTAAAGGTTAATGCCAAAGAGCTTGATTTTAATCAAGCGATAGTTTCTTAAAAAAGCGGTCTTCTTGGGTTAGGGGGTTTTTAGTTGGGGGTTGTAGGGGAGGGTTTTTTAAAATACCCCCTATCCCCTTAAGAGAAATGAGTTTGAATATTCAAAAAAACAGAGTTTTTGTTTCAATTGATAACCCATTAAACATTTTATTTTTAAAATTTTATTTTTAAAATTACCAAAAACCCAATCATTTTATGCTAATATTAACAAACAATGAAAACCAATGTTGCAAGTCAAAATTCATAGTAAAAAGGATGGAAAGATGGACAAATTGATCAGACGCCGCCATTGCTCGAGATTGATTATGAAAATTTTTTAAATGGTTGTGTCTCGCTCTATCAATTTAGAATTTAGTTTATGTTAAAGGTTAAACATGAATGTCAAAGTTGCATCTTTCAAAACTATCGCAACGATCCTTTTTTCAATCTCTTCTCAAGCTCAAGCGTTTGATTTGGGCAAAATCGCTAAGGTCAAGGCAGGTGCTGAAAGCTTTTCTAAAATCGGTTTTAATAACAAACCCATCAATACCGATAAAGGGCTCTACCCCACAGAAACCTTTATGACGGTTATGGCTTACATGCAATTGGATTTCAGCGAGATTTTACCCAAAAGCGTTACGGCTAAAGGACATCATTTGGATGGGAGCCTTGGAGGTTGGGGAGGGGCTGTTATTTATGATAATACAAAAGATTTTATTAACGAAGTTAATGGCAAAACCTATGGGCCTATGGCTTGGAACTATGTGGGTTATTGGGGCGGTCTTGTGGGGCAAAAACCATGGGCTAGTTGTGGGTTAGCCGCAGGGAATTTAACCCAAGGCGAATACGACAAAATGACTCAAGCTGAGATGACGCAATTAGCCAATCAAGAAGCTTTAGCGGCTTCCACTTGCGCTAAAAGTTACGCCAATAACACAAGAAATTATGTGATCTACAACGCTTATTTGCGCTACAACTACAAAGATATTTTTGAAATTAGAGGCGGAAGATACGAATCACCGGCAGATTATATGAGTGGTTACACGCAAGGCTTGGATATGACCTTGAATTTAGGGCGTTTTAAATTCTGGTGGTTTAGCTCTTTTGGGCGTGGCTTTGCCTATAACGAATGGCTTTATAATTTCTATTCGCCTAAAACCTACACCCTTAAAAATGGAAAAACCATCAACCCTGGGGTGCATGCTTTCTATATAATTTGGAATTATAAGGGTTGGAGCATTCAGCCTTTTTTCTATTTTTCACCCTTTAATGAATATGATCCTAACTTCACCATCACTTATGACAGCAACCCCCATTTTAATGGCTTGGGGTTTCGCTCTCAAACGGATATTACCGTGCTCAACCCCATTTATCCTAAAAGGTATTGGGACACTTATCAATTTGGCATGCTAGCCGGTAAAAACGGACATAGTTTGATGATCAAGCAAAAGTTTGAATGGAATGAATACAATTTTGGTGCCGGCATTTACAAAGCCTTTGGGAACGCTAACTGGATGATAGGTTATCATGGTAACCGCTTGGGCTTTGACTTTTGGACCAATAGCGTTTATGCAAACACCATCAATTCTTTGTCTTACATGATGGATGCGAACGCTTTTACCGTGTTTGCCTTTGGCGGTGGGGTGCATAAAAAACTCGTTTGGGGTTTATTGGGACGCTTGACTTATGGACCTAGGGCTAACGAGCAAAGCCTGTCGCTCAACTTGGGCTATAAATTTTCTAAAAACTTCTCAGCTGATATTAAATTTGAATATTACAATGTTTTCATGCATCAAGGCTATAGAATGGGATGGAACGGACCAAAATTAAACAGCCAGCCCGCGACCGATCAAGACAGAAGCCACATTTTTACCGAATTGGTGTGGAAACTTTAAACCCCTTTAATGATAACCCTTTTTAAAAGGGCTTGTTGGAACACCTAGCAATAAACACCCATTAAAGTAGCTGGTACTTTATCTTTAATCCTAAAATCAAAAAGCTTTTGCCACCCATTTTAGCTTAAGACTTATTTGTAAAAGGCATTAAAATTTTTAAGTTTTTTTATTTCATTACGCTTTGAATATGGATACTAAAACTTTTTTTCAATGAGATTTTGGCTTGTTTTGTTTTATCATTTTAAAATTTGTTTTATTTTAAAAACTTATTTTTTAAGCTTTATTTTAAACTCACTTTTTAAGGGGAAAAATCCCCCTAACCCCTAAAAGACCGCTTTTTTAATAAACTATCGCTTGATTAAAATCAAGCTCTTTAAAATTATTTTATTGATTTTGAAAAATACTTTTAGCATTTTTTAAAATCTTTATGGGGATTTAGCGGTTTGAAAGTCAATAATTTTTCTCGGTAATACTCGTATTGCTTTTTTCTCGCTCCTATTTCGGCTAGGATACCGGATTGCAAATCAGTGGTTAAAGCTGAAAATTGATCTAAAATCTTAACAATCTCTTGTTGGATTTCTAGGGGTGGGATTGGCATCTCATGCTCATCTGTATCAGACACGCTTAATTGGGGGGGGTTTTTCACCGATGAGCTTTGCACTAATTTTTGAAAATAATGTTGATTATTAGAAAGGTAGTAGTATAAAAATTTCACTAGCGTTTGGTTAGTTTTTGAGGAATACGACCAAATTTCATTTTTGTGAGAAAATGGCTGATCGTAGTATTCAAATCCTATGTTACCCCTTGATTTAATAATGACGCTTTCGCAATGGATAATGTCTTTTTTGGAAATATCTTTATAATTTATGTCAGCTTTTTGTTGTTCCACCTGCAAAAATTCTAACCTTAACCAATCTCTGAGTGCAGTTTTTTCATTTGTGCGACTGCAATATTTATACCCTCATTTCTTTTGAATAATTCCCCAATTTTTTTAAACTCCACCCCATCAGCACTAGAGTTTGGAGTAATTGCTCTATTTTATGCATTTTTCCCCTTTAAGCTTCTTAATGCACTAGCGATAAAAAGGCTCTTTCTTAAGCCCTCATCGCGCGCATGGAATTAGCCAAGGCTAAAAGCGTAACCCCCACATCGCCAAAAACGGCTTCCCACAAGCTCGCTACCCCCATAAGCCCTAGCACGATAAAAACCATCTTAATCCCTAAAGCAAACAAGATATTTTGCCAAATAATGCTTTTAGTTTTTTTAGCGATCGCTAGGACTTTCACTAATGAATTTAAAGAATCATTCGTGATCACAATGTCCGCACTTTGCTTACTCAATTCTGATCCTTTCCCCATGCCAATCCCCACATCAGCACTCGCTAGAGTTGGCGCATCATTGATGCCATCGCCAACAAAAATCGCCGGGGCTTTATAGCGCTCTTTAAAGTTTTTAAACACGCTCGTTTTTTCTTCAGGCAACAAGCTCGCATGGTATTCACAGCCTAAAGTTTTTGCAATGCTTTCTGTCACGCTTTTTCTATCCCCACTCAAAATGCAAAAATTTTCTATCCCTTGTGCTTTTAAATCCCTTAAACACTCTATAGCGTCATCTTTAATCTCATCGCTAATTACGATATAACCTATATAATTTTGGTTAAAAGCTACATGCACGATCGTGCCATTTTGTGGGGAAGGGCTGTGCGCGATATTGAATTTATCAAACATTTTTTCATTCCCTGCGATGATCAAATCCGCATGGCATTGCACTTTAACCCCCATTCCGCTCAATTCTTCGTAATTTTTAATGTCATGTTGGTGCTGATTGTCTTTTAACATTTCCTCGCAAGCTTTTTGAATGGATAAAGCAATTGGGTGCGTGGATAAGAGCTGCGAACAAGAAGCGTAATGCAAAACTTCTTCTTTAGAATGCCTGTTTTGTGGCACAATATCCATCACTTTAAAAACGCCTTTAGTTAAGGTGCCGGTTTTATCAAAGGCGATGCTTTTAGCTTGGGTAAGTACCTCTAAAACATGCACACCTTTCATCAAAATACCTTTCCTACTCGCCGCTCCCACGCCTCCAAAATACCCTAAAGGCACAGAAATCACTAATGCACAAGGACAGCTCACCATTAAAGCCACAAGCCCCCTATAAATCCACTCATCAAAGCTCCCCATAGAAAACAAGGGCGGTAATACAGCGATCATTAACGCAATAAATAAAACGCTTGGGGTGTAGTAGCGTGAAAATTTAGTGATAAATTTCTCTGTTTCACTCTTTTCATTCGTGGCTTGTTGGACTAAATCCACCACTTTAGCGATAGAAGAATCTTTATAAATTTTTTCTACTTTAATTTCAAGCACCGCCTTTAAATTCAAACTCCCCCCAAGCACTTTAGAGTTTTCACTGACATTAATAGGCATGGACTCCCCACTCAACGCCCTTTCATCTAGCAAACTCTCGCCTTTAATCACCACGCCATCAACAGGCACTTTTTCGCCAACTTTCACCACCACAATATCATTGATTTGCAAATCTTCAGGCGTAACACTCACCAATTCATCGCCCTTTTTCAAGTAGGCTAAATTAGGGGCGACATCCACTAAAGCCTT
Organism: Helicobacter acinonychis; assembly: GCF_900461455.1. NCBI lineage: Bacteria > Pseudomonadati > Campylobacterota > Epsilonproteobacteria > Campylobacterales > Helicobacteraceae > Helicobacter > Helicobacter acinonychis. The sequence goes on from NZ_UGIA01000001.1 coordinate 620,847, forward strand.
AAGGGATTTTTTAGAGCGCGAGATAGCGAGTTTTTGCAAAAACTCACCCGCTGAATAAAACACCATAATAGACACACTCTCTTCATAAGCCCCCACGCAAAAAGCCGCAATAGTCGCAATGAGCATGAGAGCGTTTTCATCAAAGAATTGCCCTTTTCTAAGCCCACGAAACGCCCCTAAAATCACATCTTTACCGCTTATGAGATACACTAAAGCTAACACCACAAACACCGCCTTTTCAATGAAAGCACTAGGGTTTAAGTGTAAGATTAAAATCGCGCCTAAAAAGACAATAATTGTCGTAATGAGTGGGGTAAAACTCAAGGGCTTTTCTACGGCTTCTTTAAAAGACAGGCTCAAATGCGGTTCGTTTTGCTTAATGAAAGCCTTAACCTTTTCAAAATCGCTCGTATCCAAAAACAACTTGCTGGTGCTAAAATTGATTTGAGCTTTTTTCACACAGTCCAGTTTGTTTAAATCCCTTTCCAATTTAGCTGCACAATCAGGGCAATCCAAATTGTGAATGTGGTATTCTTGCATTTTCTCTCCCTTATTAAAAAAATTTTAAGAAATCTTTCTAAAACTCAACGCTTTAAGCATGTGAGATTTTTCTATACCCTCGCAAGCGTTTAAGTCCGCAATCGTCCTAGCGACCTTTTTGACCTTATTGACAGAGCGCATAGACAGATTAAACCTTTCAGCCGCCTGCTCTAACAACTTTTGCACTTCAGCGTTTAAAGGGCAAAATTGTTCTATCTGTTCTTCATTAAGTTTACCATTAAAAACGCTTTGTTTTCTTAATTTTTGCTGTTTGAAAGCTAATAATACCAATTGATGCATTTCTTTTGAAGTCCAAGAATGCAACGGTGCGTCTTTATAACTCCCCTCTTCCATTTGCACAAACAAATCAATCCTATCCAAAAAAGGCTCGCTCAAGCGGTTTTTATACTGTGTGATTTCTCTATCTTGACAACGGCACGCCTTGGTTTGGCTGAGCAAATTCCCACACAAGCAAGGGTTTTGAGCTCCTACAAATAAAAAGGAGGTTTCGTATTCAATCTTACTATGCACTCGCGAGATCACTAATTTATTGTTTTCTAAAGGCTCTCTTAAAGCTTCCAAAATATCCTTTTTAAAATGGGGCAATTCATCAAAAAAAAGCATGCCGTTATGCGCTAATGCGATTTCGCCAGGTTTTGGCTCTTTGAGAGAGCTTGAGCCTAAAATACTAGATTTTGAAGCGCTCTGATGCGGGTTTCTAAAGCTCCTTAAGGGGTAATAGGTGCTGTCTTGCTCGCTTAAAATACGCAGTTTTGTGGCTTCTAAGATTTCATTCAAGCTTAAAGGGGGTAAAATATAACGCATGCGATTAACAATCATGCTTTTACCACACCCTGGGCTTCCTTCTAAAAGCAAGTTATGAAACCCAGCACTAGCGATCAAGGCGGCTTCTTTAGCGATAGCTTGCCCCTTAACTTCTTTAAAATCTAAAGCGTAGGTGTCTGAAAAATAATATTCTTTGTGGTGGATTTCTATCATTTCAAAAGGGAGATTTTTAATGTGGGTGTGTGCTTTAATTTCAGGGTTTTGTAAAATTTCTAAGGCTTCTTTAAAATGCTCCACGAAAAAGCATTGCAAGTTAGGAATGAGCGAAAAAAGCTCTTCATTCGCTTTAGGTACGATGACTTTTGCATGGGGGCGTTTAATGGCAATGTCTAAAAGCATGGGGAAAATATTAGAATTGGGTTTGATCTTACCATCAAGCCCTAACTCCCCAAAAGCAAACCACTCTTTACAGCTTAATTCTTGTTTTTGTAAAGCGATTAAAAGAGCGATGGGCAAGTCAAAATGACTTCCTGATTTAGGCAAATCTGAAGGGGAAAGGTTGATTGTGATTTTTAAAGGCGGGAAAGTGAAATCGTTATTTTGTAAGGCTGATTGGACTCGCTGCTTGGCTTCTTGGATAGAATTATTAGCGAGCCCTGAAATCACAAATGCCGGTAAAGCTCTCGTGAAAGTCGCTTCCACAGCCACGATTTCTGCTACTCCCCTTTGCATGGTTGTGCAAAATATCGTGTTAATCATGGCTAGGACTTGTTTTTGGGATTTTTATTTAATTCTTTGAGTTCTTTTTCAAATTTCTTACGCTTCAAGATGGACAATTTATCCACAAACAGCACGCCATTGAGATGGTCTATCTCATGCTGGATGGCTACCGCTAACAACTCGCTCGCCTCTAAAACTTTCACTTTAGCGAAGCGGTTTTGATACTCTATCTTAACCTTTTCAAAGCGCTCCACTTCTTCATAAAACCCCGGCACAGACAAGCACCCCTCTTTAAACATGATTGATCCTTTAGTTTCTATAAACTTGGGGTTAATGATTTCTAGGCAATCCTCTTTATGCTGCACGCCATCTTCTCGTGGGAGATTGATAAGCAACATTCTCAAAGGCAAGCCCACTTGAATCGCCGCTAACCCTATCCCCTCACTAGCGATCATAGTTTCATGCATGTCATCTAATTGCTGATGGAATTTTGCATCAAAAGAAACGACCTCTTTAGAAATCGTTCTTAAGATTTTAGAAGGGTAATGGATAATCTCTAATAACGCCATGCAATCACTTTACATTTTTCTCCAACACCTTATCAATCAAGCCATACTCTTTAGCTTCTAAAGCGCTCATGTAAAAATCCCTATCCGTGTCTTTAGCGATCCGTTCTAAGCTTTGCTTTGAATTTTGAGCCAAAATAGAATTCATCAAACCCTTAAGCCTGATAATTTCGTTAGAAATGATTTCAATATCACTCGCTTGCCCTTGAGCCCCCCCTAAAGGCTGGTGGATCATAATCCTTGAATGAGGTAATGAAAAGCGCTTGCCCTTAGCCCCACAGCTCAATAAAAACGCCCCCATAGAAGCCGCTTGACCGATGCAAATCGTGGAAACATCAGGGCGGATAAAATTCATCGTATCATAAATACTAAGACCACTTGTTATCACCCCACCGGGAGAATTGATATACAAGCCAATATCTTTTTCTGGATCCTCAGCTTCCAAAAACAAGAGTTGAGCCACAATAGAAGACGCCACGCTGTCATTGATTTCACCGCTCAATAAAACAATGCGATCCTTTAAAAGGCGCGAGTAAATATCATAACTGCGCTCCCCTCGATCAGTATTTTCTATCACATAAGGAATGTATCCCACCATTTCTCCTTTTTATTATTCAACTCACTTGAGTTTTTTGAGCGTTAGGCCTCATTTTTTCCAAAATTTCTTGCTGTTCTTTAGATAGGTTTTTATCCAAGAAATAAGTAAGCACTCGATCTTCAATCATCGCCATTTTCACTGCTGCTAACATGTTATTTCGGCGGTATTGCTCAATGAGATTTTCTGGGTTTTGCCCTGTCATCAGCGCTTCATAATACAAGGTTTGAAAGACTTCATTATCATGCACGCCAATTTTTTCTTCTTTAGCTAAAGCGTCAATAATGAAAGTGATTTTCACGCTTTTTGTCGCATCATTCCTAAAACTTTCACGCTTTTCTTTAGCTTTTTCTTGATTTTCTTGTAAGGATTTGACTTCCTCTGCTTGCATGGAATAAAGAGCGTTCCTGAATAACAAATCCATTTCTTGCTCTATAATCGTTTTAGGCAAATCAAAAAGGATTTTTTCATCTAAATTTTCAATCAATTTTTCTTTTAACTCTTCATTATAGAGTCTGACCTTATTTTCTAAAAATAATTGCCCCTTAACCCTTTCTTTTAAAAGCTCTAACGCCGCATTTTCTTCATTAGCTAACACGATTTTAGCGAGTTCATCATTGATTTCTAACACTTCACGCGCTTGAATTTGGTGTAATTTCACTTTAAAGAGAGCTTCTTTGCCAGCTAAATGCTTTGCATGATAATCGCTAGGGAAAGTCAAAGAAAATTCTTTTTCTTCGCCCGCTTGCATGCCTAAAAGAGCTTTTTCAAAATCTTCTAGCATTTGCTTACTGCCTAAAATCAAACTAAAATTTTGAGTCTTGCCCCCTTCAAAAGGCACATTGTCTATAAAGCCTTCAAAATCAATCGTTAATTTATCATCGTTTTGAGCTTTTCTTTGAGCATCAGTGTCTATAAACTTCGCATAGTCTTTAGCGAGCTGTTTCAAACGCTCATTAACCTTTTCTTCATCCACCGCTTCCACTTCCACGCTAGGCACACACTCTTTGATCTTGTCTAAAACGATCGTGGGTTTTAAGCCGATGTCCGCTTCTATTTCAAAATGCGTGTCTTTTTTTTCAAATTTAGTGAGATTGGGACTACCGATCAAGTCTTTAGATTCAATCCCTAATTCTTTAAGAGCGTTTTTTAAAATCTCTTGAAACATTTCTTCTTGGGCGTCTTGCTCAATTTGAGCTTGATAGCGGGTTTTCACTAAACTAAGGGGGACTTTACCTCTTCTAAAGCCGTCAATCTTAACTTTTTGGGCGATTTTTTGAGCGATTTTATCATAACGCTTTTTTAAATCTTCAATGGAAGGCTTAGCGCTCAAATGGGAGTTAGCGGTGTCAATCTTTTTTACTTCAAGATTCATTTTTTTCCTTAATGGTTAAAAAATTAAATAGGCATTATAGCTTAATTTGTTTGAATTTCGGTTGATAAAAAGCGCTTTTAATTCTAGTTTTCAAAGGATTTTAAAAAACTAGGCTAAAAATCATAAGTTGAAGTGAGATAAATCGAAAGGTTACGCTTAAAATAAAGGGAGTATAAAGGGGTCTTAAAATAACGATTAATTAAAAAAGGGATGCGTGTGCCCAATTCTATTGCCCAGTTTTTATGCCTTGAAAAGCGGTAACGATACCCTGCATTTAACATCACTTGAAACATGTTGGGGTGGTAAGTATTTAGAGGGTTTTTAGCCCATTGTTTAAAGATATTTGTTTCATAAAACCAGGTTTCCCCCACGAGATTTACCCCTAAAATCAGCGTCCCAAAAGCCCTTTTATATACAATATCCGCCCCCATGCCATAAATAAGGGTGTTGATAAAAGTCTCTTTTTTTTGCAATTTGTTTTGATAGCTTTTAGGGATTTGCAAACTCTCTCTCAAACTCGCCTTGAAATCGCTTTTACTTTTAGGCAAAAACCCATAAGCGTAATCCAAAAAAGCGTAATAACGAAACCCATAGTGCTCTTTTTTAGGGAAAAAATGCTTGTAACCAAAGATCAAACTGACTTCAGCAAAAGGAATATTTTTATACTCTGAATGGTTTTTAAAGGTTTCTTTACTCTCTAACCATGACATTTGCACCACGCTAGTGCCATAATAGTAGGAATTTTTATCTAAATTAAGAGGTTTTCTCTTCGCCCTTTTGGGTCTAGCAAAACATGGGTGGCGTGCCGTATTTTTCAAACATTTCTTTTTTAAAAATCGCTTATGCCCTAATTCTTCTTTTTTGACAATCGTGTAAGTCCAATCATTAGCGTTCAAACTCGCACCCAAAAAGAACGCCGAAACCCCCTTCTTAAGCAACCTTTCCAAGCGTTCTTTGACTTAACTTTTTTTGATTGTTTTTATCGGTTTCTTTTACCTTTTAGTTCTTTAGCGTCTTGCTTGTAAGATTCTAAATTCGCTTGAGTGAGTTTTTTGTCTATTTTTTGCATAATATCCACAAACATCTTATTCAAAGCGCTCTTGATCGCGTCATTAGAATTATCCAAGCCCTTAACCATCGTGCTCGCTAACCCCCCAGTATGGCTTGAATGGGTGGTTCTTAAGAATTTTTCTTGAATATCCAACTCGCTCAAATCCATCGTGAAAGAATCCAAAGTTTCCCCACTGATAGGCTCCATGATCGTGAGCTTGATAAAACCGGCTGAAATCAAAACCCCTTGCATTTTGTCCAAACCGGTGGAAAATAATAACCCAGGTTCCGATTTTTTCTGCGTGGTTCTTTTAGGATCCGGTCGTAAAACAATCTCCCCACTCAATGAAAGAGTCAAATACCCTTCTTTTTTCTGTGCAAAAGAGAGATCGTCTTTATCGCTACTATCCACGCTAATGACCTTGTAGCCTTGATTTTGCAAGATTTCTTCAACCTTTAGTGCAATCTGGTTTTTGAACTTGTTTTCATACTCTTTCGCCACATTATCGCTATACTGAAAAGCCGGTTTTAAGAGCAAAATGTTTTCATCTAACGCTTGCATTTTAGTTCTAGTGGATTGGTAATTCAATTTCAAAGCGACATTATTGGTTTCAATAATATTAGGACTACACCCTACTAGTAACGCCACCACACTCGTACCTAAAAGACATTTTTTCCACGCAAAATTTTTAAAACAGCGGTTTTTTTCCATCAATTCTATCCTTAATATTTAACTTCCATCAATAACAGACATGCTTTTATTAAAAAGTTATTTTACCCTAACATTTTCAAGCTTACAAGCCATGCCAAAAGATTATTGATCTTTTTTAGCCGTTTGGATTGCCTTTAAAACTCTTTAAAAGGTTTTTATAGCAAATGCCCCATTTTGAGCTTTTTGACTTCTAAATACCCTTGATTATGCTCATTAGCGCACACGATCAAGCTCTCTCTTGTAACCTCAGCGTATTTTTCTAAAGCGGCGATTTTTTTAGGGTTATTTGTGAGCAAGCGCATTTTTTTAATGCGGTAGTATTCTAAAATCTCACCTGCAATACCATAATCCCTTTCATCGTCTTTAAACCCTATCATTTCATTGGCTTGAATAGTATCATAGCCCTTATCTTGTAAAGCGTAGGCATTGACTTTATTAAACAGCCCTATCCCACGCCCTTCTTGGCGCAAATAAATCACTAGCCCCCCTTCTTTAGAAATCCTTTCTAACGCCATTTGCAACGCCACCCCACAATCGCATTTTTGAGAGCCTAGAGCGTCGCCGGTTAAGCATTCTGAATGCAAACGCACTAAAGGATTTTCTGGAAAATCAAGGGTGAAAATCACCAAATGATCTTTAGAGCCATTAGAGTTTTTTTCTCTAAAACACTGGATATAAAACTCCCCAAATTGAGTGGGTAATTTGGCTTGGTTAGAAACTTCTAATCGCTTCAAGAATACTCCTAAAATTAGTTTAAAAACACATCTTTTAAAAAAAGGTATTCTATCAAAACTCTTTGTAATTTTTATTAATAAAATATTCTAAAAACCAAGAGCATTATTGCCCATCGCCCCTAAACTGATAAGCTCCGTTATAGATTTGTGAAGTCAATACATTTTTGATTTGATTGAGTTTCTACTTGCCTTACCGCTAATGAGATATTGTGAGACAATTTAGCGGTAAGATTGATAAGCTGACTTAAAAGGTCTTGTTCATTATAAAACAATACCCTGTGCTAGTATCAAATTGATTGGCTTTAAGCGCGCTGTCTAATGAAAAGGGGTTTTAGTGTTGAACCTAGAGACCACTTTAACACCCCCATTTGATGGCTAGCGCTTACTTTATGGCAATGGTTATTCCCTAGCTTGGCTTTAATGGACTTTATCGTTACGCTACCAACAGACACTGCTTTGTAGGACTTTTTCATCAAGGCTATGGTGTGTTTAAAAGTCTCTGATTAATTCTTTAAGAATTTGGGGGAGTTAGGGATTTCTCAATTCTGGTCCATATTTGGTGTGGTTAGCGGCTTTAATCCTTTGACCCCTTTTATTCAAAGAACGCGAATTTTAAAGGGGTAGTGAAATACAACCACGCTCTCTCGTTCCTAGAATGCAAAACGCTATCTTGTTTGTGTTTGTATCCAAACCCTCTAATGGTTGTCAATAGATCCGCGCTCTCTTGTAAAGCGTAAATAAGGAAACTAGGCTCTTTACTCCCTAAATAAACGCCATTGGCTTTAAGGTAACCGATTTTAGGGTATAGCTTTTTAATATCCGCTTCCAATTCCTTGTTTCTTTGAACATTCTCTGCTTCGCTCATTAGGTATTGAGAAAAGATAGCATCAACAGATCCGCTATAATAATCCACAATCATATCAATGGCTGTGTCAAACCCATAATCTTGCCACAAGCTCAATTTAAGCTCTCTGTTAGCTGAAAGACACCCGCACTCATCGTTAAGCAGGTGTTTATACAACCTAGAAAGGAGCGGTTATGCTGTATTTTTCTTTTTCAGTAAGCTCATCAAACGCCTTTAAGTTAGGGTTATTCATCGCTCCACTTAAGGTCATTTTTAAAGTCGGTTTAATTTTGTAAATTCTCATAGCATTGATGAGACTTTGATTGACTTTACCGCTTGTAATGTTGAAATTTTTCATTCCGTAGTTCTCTCTATACTTTAACGCTGACTTTTTCCTATCATACTCGTTTAGTTGAGCCGATAGAGATCGATTAGGATTGACAGAGATTTTAGAGAAGGTAGTTGGCTCTAGCTTCCTTGTATTCCTTAAGGCGAGAAGGCTAGCATCAATAATAGATGATAACGAAATTGTATTAATATGGTTTTTTTCGTTATCGCTCAAGTTAGGGCTAGTGCGTTTATTGTTATCCGCACCGATGAAAATGTTTTTGAAATCGCTAGACATAAATGCTCCTTTAAAATTTGTAAGTCAAGTTCAAACCATTGGGGCTTAAGCTAGAGTGGAATTCCTTTGTGTTATAAATCCCTAAAGCTTCCCCAAGCCCTAAATCCCTAATAATAAAACCAATAGGATCCATCAGCGCGATGACCAAACGCCCCAAAAATAACGATCCAAAAAGCTTGCCCTCGTTGCGTTGGATATAGCGCGTGAGCTGGTAAAACCCTTCCCCTAGTATAGATCCTAGTAAAGGCGTGATCACCAAATCCTGCCAGCTAGGCACTTCCACAAACGCTTCCAAGCCATATTCCCAAAAAAATGTAGAAGTGATAAAAGAAAAAAACGCCGAAGCCATCCAACTAAACCCAGCCATGCGTGGTTGCATATAATACATAGCCCCAAAATAAGGGTGCAAAACTTCATTAAAAATAAAGCTATCATGATCGAGCTTTGGCCCCATGCGGACATTTTCAAACCAGCTTTTAACGCCAAACTTTTCTCTATCCCAGTTCGTCACGCTCTCTGGCATGAAATACAACCCTACAATCCCTAGCACCAACGACGCACCCAAAATCCCAATGCTCGTGCCTAAATATTTCCAACGGCTATTGGGGGTATAAGGGATCGTGTTGCTCTTTTCAAACTTCTTTTTAAAATAATGCCATGAGAGGTTTTTAGTGGGGCGTCTGAGCGTTTCTTCTAGTTGGATGCTGTTAGCGTTTAAAAAACCACAACCCAACCCCCAAACAACCACGCAAACAATATAAAGCTTTTGGAATGCTTTTAAACTCGCTCTTAATGGCATTAACGCCAATTTTATGATGGTTTTCATTAGCCTATAAACTTTACTACTTAACTTAAAAGATTGTATTGTATCTTAAAAACACCACCGTATACTCAATAAATGCAACAAGCCTTAAAGACTAATCGTTTCTGTAAGTTTAAGTCCAAATCCGCTCAAAGCCTTATAATGCCTATCTTCAGAAGAGCTTAAAAGCCTAAAATCCTTTATTCCAAGATTTTTTAACACTAACGCCCCAATCCCAAAATCTTTCACCACTTCGTTTTCTCTCGCATGCGTGTTCATAAAAATCAAGTAACCTCCTTCGCGCTTCAAATACTCTAACGCTTTAAAAAACACATCAAACGCACCAGTCGTTAAAAAATCAAAATCCTCTTTAATAGGGTGGAAACGCACTAAAGGGGCTAAATGATTGGCTTTTGTGCCTTTAAACTTAAAAGCGTAGTGGTTTTTTTGTTGGTGGTCTAAAAAAGTGTAGCATTGCGTCTGGTGTTTTAAAAATTCTCTTTCTTCTTGACAAAACATTTTAAGCAAATTTTCATTTTCCAAACGATAGCTAATCAAATCAGAGATATAAAGGGTTTTAAGGTTGTGTTTAAGGGCAAAATCGCTCAAAAATTTATCCTCTCTTCTCGCCATAGAGCCATCTTCTTTCATGATTTCACAAATCACGCTCACCGGTTTTAATCCAGCCAATTTGCATAAATCTACGCTCGCTTCGGTATGGCCTGTGCGCGCTAAAACGCCTCCATCTTTAGCGATCAAAGGGAAAATATGCCCCGGGCGCACAAAATCGCTAGGTCTAGTCGTGTCTTTACAAAGCAATTCAATCGTTAAATGCCTTTCAAAAGCAGAAATCCCGGTTTTGGCTTCTTTAGCGTCAATAGATACCGTGAAAGCGGTTTCATGATTAGAATCATTCACGCTAACCATAGGGGGTAATTCAAATTTTTTCGCTAAATCTTTGGTTAAAGACACACAGATTAACCCCCTAGCATGCGTGGCCATGAAATTGATTTTTTCAGGGGTAGAAAAAATCCCCGCTAAAACCAAATCCCCCTCATTTTCTCTGTCTTCATCGTCCATGACAATAAGCATTTCGCCATTTTTATACGCTTCTAATGCTTCAATAACTCGTTTTAAAACCATTCTAACTCCCTAATTTCATTCAATAATATTAATATTGAGTGTTAAAAAATAAGAAATATAGCATGTTTAATAACGATTATTACTTGATTATTTGGTTAGGGAAAAACAATTTCAAAATATTCCATTGTTTAATTGCACTTTTATGTAAGGAGCGGCCTATCCTGATGCTTAAGGGTAATTTTTTAGGCCTTTGTTTTTCTGTGTTGGAATTTTGAGCGTTCATTTCATCGCAAAAAATCGCAAATTCTTCTAACACATAGTTTTTGACCCCATGCCAATAATGCCTATCCATCACGCAATCTATGGGCATAACCCATTTTTTCGCACTGTATTTTAATAATTTTTGCGCAGCTTTTGGGGCTAAAACATACCCTTGAGTGCCAATACCATCTTTAAAATTTAAGATTTGAGAAACCCCTTTAATGGAAGTCTTTTTTTTAGCCACATTCTCTTCTAAATGCATCAAACGGATATAGCCTAATTCGTTGATGTGTTGATAACAAAACTTCAAACTCTCTTTAAAATTATCCTTTAAAGTGATGTCATCTTCTAAAATACAAACCGCTTCATTGAGTTCTACGCATTTTTGCCACAATGAATAATGGCTCGCATAACACCCAAGCTCCCCAAACCCCATCCTCTTCCCGCAATGCTTGAGCGCGTAAAAGAAATTTTTTAACATGCAAGGGGGGTGTTTTTTATCTTTACAAAAAGCCAATAAATCTTCAACCATAAAAGAAGGGTGCAAATGCTCTAAAATCAAGGGGTGTAATTGAGTGGGAGAGATTTTAGAATAGATCGCATCAAAGATTTCATAAGAGATCCCCTGAAGTTTAAGGCTCTCTAAAAGGGGGGCGATATGGGTTTCTTTTAAAGAAAAATTACGACAGGTTTTTGGGCTTAAATGGATAATAAAAACACGCATGATTGCCTTAATCTTTAATGCAAATAAAATCAATATCAAATAAGCCCATTTTAGCGCAAATTTTAGTAAAATGCACATTATGTTAGACAATATTCCTATTACCATTCAAAAAAGTAAAAAAATTAAAACCTTAAGTTTGAGCGTAACGCCCTCTTTAGAAGTGTTTTTAAAAATGCCCTATTCTTGCTCTCAAGCTAGGGCGAATGCTTTTTTAAAAGAGCAAGAAATTTGGCTAAAAAAAACCCTTTTAATTATGCAAGAAAAATACCTTACCCTACACGCTAATCTACAAACTTATAAAGACAAAATCCTCATCTTTGATGAGATCAAAAACGCTAACGATTACACCCTAAAAGATCTTAAAAAAATTTTAAAAACTTATTTGGAGCAAAAACTCCCCTTAATCGCGCAAAAAATGCAAACTGCATACACCGGTTTTAATATTAGAAATAACGCCAAAGTTTTAGGGAGTTGCTCTTATCATAACCGCTTGAGTTTTGCGTTATTATTGATTGGTGCTAAAAAAGAAGCAATTGATTATGTCATCATTCATGAGCTCGCCCACACGATCCACAAAAACCATTCTAAAAATTTTTGGCGTTGCGTAGAAACCTTTTGCCACAATTACCAAACTCTAAGAAATCATTTAAAACAAAATATTATTTTTTATTCCCAACTTCTCAAGCAACTAGAACCCTAAAAATCTCAAACAACCATTAAAATTAAAAAACAAACAAAACCTATGCAAAGCTATTTTAACTCTAAAGCTAAAAATTTTCCAGTATAGCTTTGGGTTTTTTCGCAATTTTTTGCGACTTCTAAAGGCGTGCCGCTCGCAATGACTCTTCCGCCCTTATCCCCCCCATCAGGCCCCATGTCTATGATATAGTCAGCGTTTTTAATGATGTCTAAATTATGCTCAATCACTAGCATGGAATTGCCTAACACCACTAAAGAATGCAAAACTTGTAAGAGGTGATTCACATCTTCAAAATGCAAACCGGTGGTGGGTTCGTCTAAAATATAAAGGGTTTTGCCTGTGTCTTTTTTACTCAATTCTTTAGCCAATTTGATCCTTTGAGCCTCCCCCCCACTTAAAGTGGTAGCGTTTTGCCCTAAAGTGATATAGCCTAATCCCACATCTATAAGGGTTTTTAACTTCACAGCGATTTTAGGGAATTTAGCAAAAAATTCATAAGCCTCTTCGACGCTCATGTTCAACACATCAGCAATGGATTTGCCTTTCACCTTGACTTCTAAAGTTTGGGGGTTGTATTTAGCACCCTTACAGCTATCGCATTGGACTAACACATTAGGTAAGAAATGCATTTCTATTTTAATATCCCCATCGCCTTGGCATTTCTCACACCGCCCTCCCTTAACATTAAAGCTAAAACGGCTCGCACTATAACCTAAAATTTTAGCTTCTTTTTGCTCGGCAAATAAAATCCTAATTTCATCCATCACTCCTGTGTAAGTGGCAGGGTTGCTTCGTGGGGTTTTGCCTATGGGGGCTTGATCTAAATAAATCACTTTATCCAAATGCTCCAAACCTACAATCTCCACCCCATTCAAGCTTTTAGCTTTTTTGGCATGGTTTAAAAGGGTTTGAGCCGTAGGTAAAAGGGTTTGTAAAATCAATGAGCTTTTACCGCTCCCGCTCACCCCAGTAATGCACACTAATTGTTTTAAGGGGATTTGAACGCTTAAATTTTGAATGTTATTGATATTGACATTCTTAATTTCTAAAAAATGCCTTTCTTTAGGGAGTTCAAATTTAGGCCGCTCGATCTTTTTAGTGCCGTTGAGATATAGGGCGGTAGAATGGTTATTTTGTAATAATTCTTTCACGCTCCCACTAAAGACCACTTCGCCCCCATGCCTTCCAGCCTTTGGCCCAATATCTACAATAAAATCCGCATGTTTAATCGTCTCTTTATCATGTTCTACGACAATGAGCGTGTTCCCCTTTTTTTGTAAATTCCTAAGGGTGTTAATGAGTTTGAGCGTATCTTTTTCATGCAAGCCAATGCTAGGTTCATCTAAAACATATAAAACCCCTGTCAAACCACTCCCTATTTGACTAGCGATTCGTATTCTTTGACTCTCTCCTCCGCTAATCGTTCGCGCATCCCTCCCTAAAGTCAAATACCCTAGCCCCACATCGTATAAAAAAAACACCCTTTCTAAAATTTCTTTTAAAATAGGATCAGCGATCTTTTTTTCTTGCTCGTTAAGATAACTGAAATGTGTAGGATTATTAAAAAAGTGATAGACTTCTTCAATAGGTTTATTTAAAAAATCCGCCATTTTCAAGCCAGCGACTTGAACGCTTAAACTTGACGCTTTCAAACGATGCCCCTTACACGAAGGACAGGTTTTTTCGCTCATGTAATCGCTCAAATCCTTTTGCTCTTTAAACATGTCATAAGCGATTTGGATAATGCCTTTCCAGGGGCGTTTTAAAGGGCTATTTTTAAAATGAAAGCTAATTTCAGTGCCATTCCCATACAAAAGAGCGTCTTGTTGCTCTTTATTCAATTCATTGAAACAAAGCGTGGTGTCAATGCCATTGTGCACACAAAAGCCTTCAAACATTTGAGCGTAATAATTGCGGTTATACCCAAAAATCACCTTGATCGCCCCTTGATTTAAAGGCGTGTTAGGATCCAAAATCTTACTAACATCTAAGCTAAATTTTGTCCCCAAACCCAAACAGCTCTCGCACGCCCCTTTAGGCGAATTGAATGAAAAACTCAAAGGCTCTAATTCTTCAAAACTCATCTTACACTTAAAGCATGCCTTATGCTCGCTGTAATGCTTCCTAATACTTGGTGCATTGTCTTGTAAGATTTCCACTTCTAATTCCCCATAGCTCTCTTTAAGGGCTTTTTCTACCGCACTAGCGATCCGTGAAGCGTTTTCACTATTGACAACCACCCTATCCACCACCGCTTCAATGGTGTGTTTTTTGGTTTTGTGTAAATGGATTTCTTCATCTAAACGCACCATCACCCCATCAACAAAAGCCCTCACATACCCCTTTAAACGCAAGCTCTCTAATTTATCACTAAATGCACCTTTTTTATCCTTAATGATAGGGGCTAGAATAATGATTTTAGAATTTTCTTCTAAATGACAGATTTGAGAAATAATATCGCTCGCATTCATAGAGGTAATAGGCTCTAAACATGTGGGGCAAAATTGCTCCCCAACCCTTGCAAACAACAACCTTAAATAATCATAAATTTCAGTGATCGTCCCTACAGTGGATCTAGGGTTTTTAGAAGTGGTCTTTTGATCGATGGCGATCGCAGGGGTTAGCCCTTCAATCTTATCCACATTAGGCTTACCCACTTTGTCTAAAAATTGCCTTGCATAGCTAGACAAACTCTCTAAATAGCGCCTTTGCCCTTCAGCGTATAAAGTGTCAAACGCCAAAGTGGATTTACCCGATCCGCTCAATCCGGTAAAAACAACAAATTGGTTTTTGGGGATTTCTAAAGAAATATTTTTGAGATTATTTTCCCTAGCCCCTTGAATAATGATTTTATCCATAATGGTTTTATCTCGCAAGAGTTTCCTTAAATTTCCTTAAATTATGAAAGAGTGTAGATTATAAAGGAGCTATTATACTTCAAAAAGAATGGTTTTATTACCATTTCTTGTTTATAAGCGTTAAAATACTTGCTTGAATTAAGGATAAACATGCTATTATTTTGCGAGAAAATTTTAAAGATAGGAATGTAAAGGAATGGAATTTATGAAAAAGTTTGCAGCTTTAGGGCTTCTGTCATCGGTTTTAAGCTCTTCGTTATTGGCTGAGGGCGATGGCTTTTATATGGGGACTAATTACCAGATTGGTCAAGCTCGTTTGAATAGCAATATTTATAACACCGGCGATTGTAGAGGGAGCGTGGTGGGTTGCCCCCCAGGTCTTACCGCCAATAAGGTAAATCCAGGAGGCACGAATATCAATTGGCATGCCAAATACGCCAATGGGGCTTTGAATGGTTTTGGGCTGAATATGGGCTATAAAAAATTTTTCCAATTCAAGTCGTTGGACATGACGAGCAAGTGGTTTGGTTTTAGGGTTTATGGGCTTTTTGATTATGGGCATGCTGATTTAGGCAAACAAGTTTATGCACCCAATAAAATCCAATTGGATATGGTTTCTTGGGGTGTGGGGAGCGATTTACTAGCCAACATTATTGACAAAGACAACGCTTCTTTTGGGCTTTTTGGCGGCGTCGCTATCGGTGGTAATACATGGAAAAGCTCTGCAGCGAATTATTGGAAAGATCAAATCAGAAAAGCCAAAGGTCCTAATGTTTGCAACATGGATTATTGCAACCCTAACGCCCCTTATAGCACCAACACTTCCACCGTGGATTTTCAAGTGTGGTTGAATTTTGGCGTAAGGACTAACATTTACAAGCATAACGGCGTGGAATTTGGCGTGCGAGTGCCCCTACTCATCAACAAGTTTTTGAGTGCTGGTCCTAACGCTACTAATCTTTATTACCATTTGAAGCGCGATTATTCGCTCTATTTAGGGTATAACTACACTTTTTAAGTTTTTTAGGCTCTCTTTAAGCCCTTTTTTAGGGCTAATTCTGTAAATTTAACCACTCAAACCAATTCAAAGGGGTTTTTTGCAAGAAATAGAAAATCTGCATAAAAGCGTTTTATTGCAAGAAGTTTTGCAAGCGTTCGCCCCTTTAGAAAAAGGGGTTTTTATAGATTGCACTTTAGGGTTAGGAGGGCATTCTAAAGCCCTTCTATCTCAAAAACCCCACCTAAAACTCATTGGCATTGATAAAGACAAGCACGCTCAAGAAATCGCTAAAGAACGATTGAAGGCCTTTGAAGGGTGTTATCATATTTTGAGCGGAGGGTTTGCCAAACGCTTTAAAGAAGCCCTAGAAACGCATGGTGAGCAAATTAAAGGGGTTTTAGTGGATTTAGGAGTGAGCTCCTTGCAACTTGATGATGATAATAGAGGGTTTAATTTCCACTCGCACGCTTTGGATATGCGCATGGATTTAGAGAGCGAATTAAACGCTCAAAAAGTCATCAATTCTTACTGCATAGTGGCTTTAGAAAAAATCTTCAAAGACTATGGTGCAATCAAAGAATACAAAAAAATCGCCCACCACATCGTAGAAAGGCGTGCGAAAAAACCCTTTAAAGACGCTAAGGATTTGAGCGATTTTTTAAGTTCTCTTTCTAAAAATAAAAAAATCCACCCAGCCACCTTAGTGTTTCAAGCTATCCGCATAGAAGTCAATCGCGAATTAGAAGAATTAAAAGAGTTTTTACAAGACGCCATGAAGCTTAAGGGGGCGATCTTGTGCGTGATTTCTTTCCATTCTTTAGAAGACGCGTTAGTGAAAAACGCTTTTAAAAATTACGCTAAAAATTGCATTTGCGATGCCTTAAATTTTAAATGCACTTGCTCCAATAACCACGCTTTAGGCGAAATTTTAACCAAAAAACCCATCACTCCAAGCCTAGAAGAAATCAAACACAATAGGCGTTCACGAAGCGCTAAAATGAGAGTGTTTCAATTCAAACCATAGAAAGCCACCATACAGAAAACATGAACACCGAAAACGCTTTAAACCACCAAAAAGATCATTTGATGCGTATTGAAGAGGGCGAAAAAAACGCCCTATTTGATACAATAGCACCCAAAGAAGAGCATGGGCTTTCTTTAACGGCTTTAATAGGGGTGCTGGTTTTTGGGGGTGCGTTTTTAGCTTTGTTAGTGCCAAAAATCTATTTGAGCAACAATATTTATTATATCAGTCGCAAACTCAACGCCCTAGAAGATCGAAAACGCCTACTTATAGAAGAACAGCAAGTCTTAAAAGACCGACTGGAAAAAGAGCACTTTAAACACTACATCCAAAACAACGAAAAAGTGGGCAATATTGCGTTTTAACTAATAGTAAATAGCCCCTAAAACAAGTGCTTATTTTTAAAATTTGTTTTCTACTTGAAATACAAAACCCTTTTAAACCCTTGATTTTAGAAAACACACCCTCTCAATATGGTATAATCAAAAGGCTAAAAGCCCATAAAAGTTAATCAAGGAGTAACCATGAGAAAAACGATTTTAGCGTTGTTTTTAGTAGTGCATATAGGGTCATCATCCGTTTATGCTGATAACGCTTTGATTTTACAAACAGATTTTAGCTTGAAAGATGGGGCCGTCTCAGCAATGAAAGGCGTTGCATTCAGCGTTGATCATAACCTTAAGATCTTTGATTTAACGCACGAAATCCCTCCGTATAACATCTGGGAAGGTGCTTACCGCTTGTATCAAACCGCTAGTTATTGGCCAGAGGGTTCGGTATTTGTGAGCGTGGTTGATCCGGGCGTAGGCACTAAGCGTAAATCGGTGGTGCTGAAAACTAAAAACAATCAGTATTTTGTCTCGCCGGATAACGGTACGCTGACTTTAGTGGCACAAACTTTGGGTATTGATAGCGTGCGAGAAATTGATGAAAAAGCTAACCGCTTGAAAGGTTCTGAAAAATCCTACACTTTCCATGGTCGTGATGTGTATGCTTACACCGGTGCGCACTTGGCTTCTGGGGCGATCACATTTGAGCAGGTTGGACCAAAACTTCCCACAAAAGTTGTCGAACTCCCTTATCAAAAAGCGAAAGCGGCAAAAGGGGAGGTGAAAGGCAATATCCCAATTTTGGATATTCAATACGGCAATGTTTGGAGCAATATCAGCGACAAATTATTAAATCAAGCAGGGATCAAACTCAATGACACGCTGTGTGTAACTATTTTTAAAGGTTCTAAGAAAAAATACGAAGGGAAAATGCCGTATGTTGCAAGCTTTGGCGGTGTGCCAAAAGGTCAGCCCTTGGTCTATCTTAACAGCTTGTTGAATGTTTCCGTAGCGCTGAATATGGATAATTTCGCACAAAAACACCAAATTAAATCTGGTGCTGACTGGAATATTGAAGCGAAGAAGTGTGCTAAGTAAAGCGTTTTTTAGAAAAATTAAGGGGCGTGAAACACCCCAACAGCTAAATACGAGATCGTAGAAGGACAATCATGTATGGTGCGCATCCAGTAAGGGTTAATTCTTTCAGCCCTTTCAAACCCCTAAGAACCCCTAAACTCCAAATAAAATTTTTAAGGCGTGTGTTTGTGGGTGCGTCCATTAGGCGTTGGAATGACCAAGCATGCCCTTTGGATTTGGTGGAATTAGACAAACAAGCTCATAAGGCGATGATCGCCTATTTGCTCGCTAAAGATTTAAAAGATAGGGGTAGAGATTTAGATTTGGATCTTTTAATCAAGTATTTTTGCTTTGAATTTTTGGAGCGCTTGGTTTTAACCGATATTAAACCTCCTATTTTTTACGCCCTCCAACAAACCCATAGCAAGGAATTAGCCTCCTATGTCGCCAAAAATTTGCAAGATGAAATTGGTGCGTATTTTTCTTTGCAAGAATTAGAAGAGTATTTAAGCCACAAACCCCAAATTTTAGAAACTCAAATTTTAGAGAGTGCACATTTTTATGCGTCTAAATGGGAGTTTGATATTATTTATCATTTTAACCCCAGCATGTATAGCGTGAAAGAAATTAAAGAAAAGATTGATAAGCAACTCCACAATAACGAGCATTTGTTTGAAGGGCTTTTTGGGGAAAAAGAAGATTTGAAAAAATTGGTGAGCATGTTTGGGCAGTTGCGTTTCCAAAAGCGCTGGAGCCAAACCCCACGGGTGCCACAAACGAGCGTTTTAGGGCATACCTTATGCGTGGCGCTTATGGGGTATTTATTGAGTTTTGATTTAAAAGCTTGTAAAAGCATGCGGATCAATCATTTTTTGGGTGGGCTTTTCCATGACTTACCCGAGATTCTAACTAGAGACATTATCACGCCTATTAAACAAAGTGTTGCAGGGCTTGATTATTGTATTAAAGAGATTGAAAAAAAGGAAATGCAAAACAAGGTCTATTCTTTTGTTTCTTTGGGTGTTCAAGAAGATTTAAAATATTTCACCGAAAACGAGTTCAAAAACCGCTATAAAGACAAGTCCCATCAAATCATTTTCACCAAAAACGCTAAAGAATTATTTACGCTTTACAATAGCGATGCGTATTTTGGAGTTTGTGGGGAGCTTTTAAAGGTGTGCGATCATTTGAGCGCGTTTTTAGAAGCTAAAATCTCTCTTTCTCATGGCATTTCTAGTAGCGATTTAATCAAAGGGGCAGAAAATCTTTTAAAATTGCGATCCCACGCTCAAATACTTGATGTGGATTTAGGGAAGTTGTTTAGAGATTTTAAGTAATGAACTATAACGAATTACTAGAATTTAACGATTCACATGGCATACCATAACTCCGCTATGGAAGGCAATAGCTTGACCTTGGGCGATACGATAAGCATTCTCATAGATAGAAAAAGACCCCTATTGAATCTGTAAGTCTGTAAGCTTATATGAAGTGCATGAGATAGAAAATTATCGCAACTTTATTCCCTTTATTTTAGAGTTTTTAGAGAGAAATAGGGATATAGATGAACATTTGATCTGTCATTTTCATTCTGTTTTAATGCGTAATACCTTGCCTGATTTTGGAAAATTTAAAAACACTTATAATGAAATCATAGGGGCTAAAAAACCTACTGCAAGTCCAGCTATGGTGCAACCTAGAATTAATGATTTGTGTTTAAAAATACAAAATGACTTGGCGTTAAAATTAAGCAACGAAGAAAAATTAAAAAAGATAGCAGAACACCACATAGAATTTGAAGAAATCCACCCTTTTAGCGATGGCAACGGACGCACAGGGAGAGCCTTGATGTTTTACCAAACGATACAATACAATTTAACGCCCTTTTTGTGATCGAAGTAACTGCTAGAAGCGAATACAGCGAATACATGAATGCTATGAGAGAACAAGATGCTAACGCTTTAGTCGGCATTATTAAGGATTGACAAAAAATAGAGTTAGAAAAAATAAAACGATATACTGCTATCTTTAAAGAAAGACAAATAATTAAACCCTAAATCATGTTTTAAGATTTCAAGCGTGCATCAAATAGAGCTTTTTCCTTTCGCTTGATGAAGCGATATTGAGTAATTGGCGGTATTTGGTGATCGTTCTTCTTACCATTTTCAAGTGGAATTTTTCTTCAATGAGTTCTAAAATCTTAGCGTCGCTCAAAGGCTCTTTTTTGTCTTCGTTTTTAATCAATTCTAAAAGGTAGTCTTTAATCACGGCGTTTGAAGTCTCGCTATTGTCTAAAGCGATGCTAAAGAAATGCTTAATAGGGAAAACCCCTCTCTCGCATGCTAAATATTTATTAGAAATTGCCCTTGAAATCGTGCTTACAGAGTGGTTAAACTCATTGGCTAAATCCAATAATTTTAAAGGGCGCAATTCCTTTCCTTTAAAAAAATCGTATTGATACTCCAAAAGCATGAGTCCGATTTTATAAATCGTGGCTTTCCTTAAATTTAAAGCGTCAATCAAATCTTTAGCCTCTTTTAATTTATCTTTCAAATAATCGCTATTCTTAAAACGCTTTTCTTCCAAACTAATCGTCGGATAGCTCTCATCATTCAAACGAACGATGATTTCATTATCCACTTCCATAATAAAAAGCTCAGGAATGACTTCTATTTCTTTTTCTAAAAACTCAATAGCTGGAGGGTTTTTAAAGGATTTTAAAATTTTTAAAGCCTTTTCATAATAAAAATCTTTAGAAAATTCATGGTGTTTTTCTAAATGCAAAATAATTTTTCGCGTTTCTTCATAAAGCTCGTTATTGTCTAATTCCCTACTCTCTAGCTGAAATAAAAAGCTCTCTTTCACATCTCTAGCTCCAATACCAGCTGGATTAAGGTAACTAAAACGCTTGTGCACTTTCTCATAAATTTCGCTCTCTACCCCTAAAATTTTAGCCCTTTCTTCAACATTTTCTTCAAAATACCCCTCATTATTTAACCCATTGATAATATCCATAGCGATTTTTTGAGAAGTTTCAGTGGGAAAAAGGGGGGGAATGATTTGATCTTTTAA
Organism: Helicobacter acinonychis; assembly: GCF_900461455.1. Taxonomy (NCBI): domain Bacteria; kingdom Pseudomonadati; phylum Campylobacterota; class Epsilonproteobacteria; order Campylobacterales; family Helicobacteraceae; genus Helicobacter; species Helicobacter acinonychis. The sequence continues at coordinate 642,324 of NZ_UGIA01000001.1, forward strand.
AGTCTCAAAAAGGCTTTTTGATGCGATCGTTAAATTTTCTAAATGATCGCTACTACTTTTAGTGTTAAAACGATCGCTAAAGCTTTTAATGCGTTTGTTTTCAATTTTGATTAAGGGGTTATCTAGGGCATTTTGTTTTAAAACTTCTTCTAAATCTTCAAGCTCGCTTTGTAAAATAGGTAGCCACCCTTTTAAAGTAGCGTTTAACTTGTTTTTAGGGCTAAGGTTTGCACGTAAAACCGCCATATTCACACCTTAAAATTTTCCCCTAAATAATATTTACGCACCAAAGCGTTTTCATAAATTTCATTAGCGTTCCCACTCGCTAGAAGCGTGCCACTTTTAATCACATACGCCCTATGGCATACACTCAAAGTCTCTCGCACATTATGATCAGTGATCAAGACGCCAATGTTTAATTCAATCAAGCTTTCAATAATCTTTTGAATATCAATCACTGCGATCGGATCCACGCCCGCAAAAGGCTCATCTAGTAACACGAATTTAGGGTTTTTCATTAAAGCTCTAGCGATTTCTACGCGCCTCCTTTCTCCCCCACTCAAGCTCATGCCTTTGCGTTCTCTTATGGCTTGGATATTGAAAGCATCAAGCAAACTTTCCATTTTTTCTTCGCTCTCTTTAGAGTTTTTAAAAGTAGTCTCCCCTGCTAGGGCTAAATTCTCTTCCACGCTCAATTCTTTGAAAATGCTAGATTCTTGAGGTAAGTAGCCTATGCCTAAATTAGATCGCTTGTGCAAGGAGTATTTGGCTAAATCCACATCGTTTAAATAAACGCTCCCCCCACTAGGCTCTAAAAGCCCGCATATCATGTAAAAGGTGGTGGTTTTACCCGCCCCATTAGGCCCTAAAAGCCCCACCACTTCGCCACTTTTAACCTCTAAAGAAACATCTGAAACAATTTTGGTTTTTTTGATTTGTTTGTTTAAATGCTCTGCTTTTAAAATATCCATTCAAGCGACCTTTCAAGCGATCTTTATTGTATAAAAACGGCTATTTGATTTTGTTTTGATTTCTACAACCTTAATAGCTAAATCGTATTTTTTTAAAATTTTTTCTAATTTTTCATCGCCCCATTCCACAAAATGGATCCCTTTTTCTAACAAACACTCTAACATGCCAAGCTCCAAACAAGCCTCTAAATCGCGCATGTAAAAATCATAATGGAACACGCTCTCGCTATAAGCATGCATCACGCTAAAGGTGGGCGAAGTCGCTTGAATGTCTAAACCCAAATGTTTCAAGCACGCTTGAACTAAAGTCGTTTTACCGCTCCCTACAACACCTTTTAAAAACACCACCCCCCTAAAATCATCTTTTAAAATTGCAACAGCCACTTTGTCTAATTCGTCTAAATTCGCTCTCATAACAATTCCACGCTTTTGATTTCAAACTCGCCCTTAATTTCTTCAATAAGATCAGAGTTATTGACCAAAAATTCTTGCAATTCTGTGGGGGCTTCTTGTTGTTTATTCTCTTTATTCTCTTTATTCTCTTTATTCTTGTTTTCTTTTGTTTTTTTTTCAACCACTTCTTTTTTTTCAATTTCAGCCGTTGGCATCGTTTCTGTGGTTGGTTTGGGTAAGATTTTTTCCCTTAAGGAAGAGATTTTAAACTCTTTAATCTCTTCTAGTGGAGCGTTTTTATTTTCTAAATGATTGTTTAAAGCGATTTTGATACTTTCACCCTTGCCAAAAACGCTATCAACGATATTTTTCACGATTTTAAAACACTCTCTTAAAAGCTCCTTATCTTTATCAACCGCTAAAGACTCCCAAGTCAAAGTTTTAGTGTGGCTATCAAAATCAATGAAACGGATATTTTTTTCAAACACAGCCCCTAACTCGTAGTTGCGCTCATAAATCAATTTTTGGACTTGTTTAAAAAGGTTGTAGAAAATACGATCTTTAGCTGAAAGCATTGGCGTTTGTGGGGCCTCCACTATTGGGGTTTTTAGTGGTGGGGTTTTTAGTGTTTGGTTTTCTTGTTGGATGGCGTTAGCGTTTTGATTTAAAGGTTTCAAAGCACTTTCTTTTGTTTGCTCCAATTCTAAAATCGCATCATCTAATGCTTTGAGTTTCAAAGCTTCTTTAAATTTCATTTTCAATAATAGTAGCACAAAACCAGAATTTGCTCCCTCTTTTAAAAGGCTCAAAGCGCTCATAATGATTTTAAAAAAGCGCTCTATCAAAAGGATTGAATAAGTATCAGGGCTTAACAACTTCGCTTTCAAAAAAAGCATCATTTCTTCTAAAACGCCCTCGGTTTCATAATTTTCTAAAATTTCATAACGCTCTTGCAATTTAGCTTCATCTTGGTTGATTAAGCTTTGAAAAAAATCTTCCAAAACGCTTCTGTCAATCGCCCCTAACATTTCAGCCACTTTGCTTTCTGTGATAGCGTTATCGCAATAGTTGATGGCTTGCTCTAAAAGGGTGAGCGTGTCTCTCAAGCTCCCTTGACCGCTGTGAGCTAGTTTTTCTAACGCGCTCTCTTCATAATACACTTGTTCTTTTTCTAAAATGGTTTTTAAATGAGAAATAACAGAATTTTCAGGGATTTTTTTAAACCTAAAATGCTGGGTGCGACTGAGTATGGTAGTGGGTAACTTCAAAGCGTCCGTTGTCGCTAAAAGGAATTTCACATGGCTAGGAGGCTCTTCTAAAGTCTTTAAAAGCGCGTTAAATGCTTCGGTAGTGAACATATGCACTTCATCAATAATAAAGATTTTATAGCGCCCAAAGCTTGGTTTGTAGCGGGTTTGCTCTATGAGATTACGGACATCATCAATCCCCCTATTAGACGCCCCATCCATTTCTATAATATCTATATGGTGGTTATTTAAAGCGCTCTGGCATTGGATGCAAGTATCACAAGGCATGGCTTTTGGCCCTGCTTCACACATTAAAGCCCTTGCAAAAATCCTAGAAGAGCTTGTTTTACCCGAACCTCTTAACCCACTGAATAAATAAGCGTTAGCCAAACGCTGGTTGTCTAAGGCTAAAGAAAGCGTTTTAGCCACGCTCTCTTGTCCGACTAGCTCGCTAAAATGTTTGGGGCGGTATTTTAACGCTAAAACTTGCATATTGGTTTTAATCCTTAAATTTGTTTAGGGGTATTGTAATGTAAAATGACTTAAAACTCCCAAAGTCTCTCTCTATTAAAAATAAAATAAAAAGCTTTGTTGGTGGTAATAAAATTTTAAAAACCCTAAAAGCATTTTTAAACGCAATACCCCACAAAAGAGGAAGTTAAAAAGAGGGTTTAAAGAAAAAAGAAAGGTTTAGTAAGCAAACACATAATTGAGATACACGCTATAAAGCCTGCGGTATTGCAATTGAGTGCCCACAAAAGAATAATAATTCGTGTTGATGGTAGGGATCTTCACGCCTAATTCCATGCCATGTTGTGCAGAATGCGCATCATATCTCTTTTTGGCGGTAGCGAGGTTAGTCCTTAAACCTAAATTGATTAAGAACTGGAAATTGGAATTATGCACTTTAGCACTATAAGTATTGTTAAAAGTCGTTAGATTCACATGCTGAGAATTAAGCCATGTCGTGCCAGCGAATGCGATACCGCCAAAAAGTCCAAAAGGAATCTTACTTTTTTAAGCTCCTTATCGTTGATGAAATTCACCAATAAATCGCTCCCTACCCCATAATCCAAACATCAGAGTTGGAGTTAAAAAATTTGGATTTAATAAAGCCATGGTTGTAATCAACAAAGCCATAATATCTAGCACCCCATCGTTTATTTTCGCCAAAAAAATTGCTTATAGCCTATTTGAACGCCAATACTATTTAAGATGCCGTTATTGTTTTGAGAGTTAATCATGCCGATATTTTTAAAAGGGTTACGGCTTATAAACTCTAGTGCTAAAGAGAGTTGGGATTGTTGCACTTGATTGATCCTATATTCGTATTTTCCTGCTTTAGGGGCGTTAGACTTTTCATGGGGCAAGATAATGTCTTTTGTGTTGAGCTTGTTGTACGCGAGTTGAGAAATTTCTCACATTCTTTTGGATCGCATTAATTTCAGCGTTTAGATTGACATTCCCTTTGAAAGGGATATCATTGGGATTGGGAGTCGTGCCTAAAAAGGGCTGTTTCAAATAAGCTTTTTGTAAATATTCAAACTCATTTTTGGGGATGGAATTAAAAAGAGGTTGAAAATGCTTTGAGCGTTAGAAAGGATCGTTTTTTGGTTTTGAGCGAAAGTATAAATATCTCTTGCAAATGATATGGTTGTTTTTATCACACGGTAGCTTGAGCTTGCAAGGTGTTTGAATTAGCGGTGTTGTTTTGAGAGAGTTTGAGTGCTTCTTGCAAAAGGGTGAGCATTTTGTAAATGTTTTGAAACACTACATAAGAGATTATGGGGTTATTGGAGATTATGTTGCCTTCATAGATCACATGGTTTTCTAGGTGCCCGCCCACTTTACCGCCTCCATAAGCGACGGCCAGTTTTGAAAGCCCCTTGATAGTGATATTCCCCCAATTCATGTTGGTGTTGGTTTTGTGGATCAAATCCATAAGCTTTTGTGCGGTTTCAAGGGCTTCGCTTATAGTCGCGCCTTGTTTTGTTTGATCGGCTTGGTTGCTAGGGCATCCGGATAGAGCGCAAAGAATGCCTTGAGTTTTTTGGAGCTTTTCGGCAAGATTTTTCATTTCGTTATAAGTCGCTATAGGCATGCAATTTTTAGGATTAGGATCTGTGCGATTGCACCTGTATGCTTGGGGATCGCCCATGGCATTATTGGTGTATTGATTCCCTATATTAAAAGTAAGGTAGTTCTCCGCATAAAGCAACCAAAAGCTAGTATAGAAGTGAGAACGGCTTGCGTGTTGCTATAAATGGGCGATAAATCTTTGTTAGTGGAGTCGTTATTCGCAAAAGCTTACAAATTAGATATAGAGGATTTGACCAATTCACAGTTGTTCGCATTCTAGATGCTTTGCCTTAAGGCAACCACTTGGGCTAAAGATGAGTTTAATTACTCGTATTTGTCGTTCAAGTTTTTCAATTCGCCGGTGTTTTTCACCATTTGTGCCACTTCACCGATTTGCTAACTCACGCCGAAAAAAGCCGTTGTCTTCAGTGCTCAGTAATGACGCTAATAGGGATAAAGAAAGTAAAAATCGTTTTTTCATTGAAAGGTCCTTAAAAGTAATTTTTTGCAAATTCAGAATAAGGATTGATTTACAATCAGTTAAATTTTACGATAAATTTATTGAATTTTCAAGCAAAATAATATTTTTGCGTTTCAAAAAAAGTTTTTTGGAGTTTTTATAAAATATTAAATTATAAAAATCATAATAAAAACTACAAAACCAACGGTGCGACAACAAACCCTAACGCCACGCTCAAAGCCACGACTAAAACCCCAGGGATCAAAAACGCATGATCAAACACATAACGGCCCATTTTGGTGGTGCCGGTGTTATCCATAGCGATCGCTCCTAGCAAAGTGGGGTAAGTGGGTAACACAAATAGCGCTGAAACGCTTGCAAAAGAAGCCACGATAATATACAAATGCTCCGTGTGATTAGCACCAATGCCTAAAGCTGTGATCACGCTTGGGATGAGTGCTTTAGAAGTGGCAGCTTGCGAATACAAAAGCATAGAAGCAAAAAAGAGCGCCACAGCCAATAAAAACGGATAATCTGCGATCAAAAAAGAAGCGTAGCGCTCGATTTCATTTAAATGATTGCTCACAAAAGTATCGCCTAACCACGCCACTCCCAGCACGCACACGCACGCTTGCATGCCGGATTTAAACACGCTTGAATGGGCGATTTCATTGGCATTGATTTTACAAAAAATCGCAATTAAAGCCGCCACGCTTAGCATGAAAGACACGATCGCTTGATCTCTTCCTAAAATCACCGGGCTAATTAAAGCGATATTTTTAGAAATCGCACTCGCATAAAAAACGATCGCCACAACCCCACCAATAAAAATCCATAACGATAATTTCGCGTTTTTTGAAACTTCTTTTTCTTCTTTGATTTTAGGAGGCGAAATTTTGCCCATTTTCAAGCGCTCTAAATAGTTGGGATCGCTGTCTAACTTTAAATTGGTAAAACCCATAATAAACGCCGTGAACATGCATGCTAAAAAAGTCGTAGGGATCCAGATCATTAAAAGAGTTAAGTAATTTGCCCCCAAAGGCTCTAAAATACCACTCATAAACACCACCGCCGCGCTCACTGGGCTTGCAGTAATGCCCACCTGACTAGAGACGACCGCTAAACTCAACGGCACTTTGGGTTTGATGTTTTGGCTTTGACTCACCTCTACAATCACTGGGATCAAAGAAAAAACCGTATGCCCAGTGCCCGCTAGTATCGTTAAAAAATACGCCACGCTAGGCGCTAAATAGTTGATTTGCTTGGGGTGTTTTCTTAAAATTCTTTCAGCGATTTTGACTAAATAATCTAACCCTCCAGCCTTTTGCATCGCGCTAATAGCGCTAATGACTGCCATGATGATTAAAATCACATCAAAGGGGATTTTGCCCGGATTTAGCCCTAAAAACAAGCACAAAACAAACACTCCCAAGCCCCCCACATAGCCCACCCCCAAACCCCCTAGCCTTGCCCCTAAAAAAAGCGAAAAAAGTAACACGATAATTTGAAAAAAGGTATCCATCATTAACCCTTTTTAAATTTATTTTAACGATGTTTTACTATACTACAAAATCTTTTAAATTTCAAAAGGTGGTCTATAATGAGAATGTTTTTGAAATTTATCATTCTTTTACTTTGTTTGAAGGGGCAAGTTATGGCTCAAAATTTACCCACCATTGCTTTACTAGCAACAGGGGGGACGATTGCTGGGAGTGGTGCGAATGCGAGTTCAGGAAATTATAAAAGCGCTGAATTAGGTGTCAAAGAGCTTTTGAAGGCTATCCCTAACCTCAATAAGCTCGCTCGCATTCAAGGGGAGCAGATTTCTAATATCGGCTCACAAGACATGAATGAAGAGGTGTGGTTCAAACTCGCTAAACGCATTCAAGAATTGCTCAATGATAGCCATATCCAAGGCGTGGTGATCACGCATGGCACGGACACTTTAGAAGAGAGTGCATATTTTTTGAATTTGGTTTTACACTCCACAAAACCGGTGGTGCTAGTGGGAGCGATGCGTAATTCTTCTTCTTTAAGCGCTGATGGAGTGCTGAATTTATATAACGCCGTGAGCGTGGCGATCAACGAAAAAAGTGCAAATAAAGGCGTGCTGGTGGTGATGGATGATAATATTTTTAGCGCTAGAGAAGTGACTAAAACGCACACCACCCACACTTCCACTTTTAAAGCCCCAAATAGCGGTGCGATAGGGAGCGTGTATTATGGCAAAACGCGCTATTACATGCAACCTTTAAGAAAGCACACAACAAATAGTGAATTTTCCATTTTAGAGCTTAAAAAACCCCTACCCAAGGTGGATATTATTTATACGCATGTCGGCATGACCCCTGATTTGCTCCAAGTAAGCCTAATATCGCATGCAAAAGGCATTGTTATCGCCGGTGTGGGTAATGGGAATGTGAGCACTGAATTTTTAAAAGCCATGCAAAAAGCGAACCAAATGGGGGTAATCGTTGTGCGATCAAGTAGGGTAGGCAGTGGCGAGGTGACTTCAGGCGAGATTGATGACAAGGCTTATGGCTTTATCACAAGCGATAATTTAAACCCCCAAAAAGCTAGAGTGCTTTTACAACTCGCTTTAACCAAAACGAACAATAGAGAAAAAATCCAAGAAATATTTGAAGAGTATTAAAACCTTTTTTAGTGGTTTGAAGCACTAAAGATGAGAGGGTAATTTTACTCTCATTAATTGCTAATCCTCAAAGAACTCCATAAGCAAGCGATAAATCTTTTAGAAAGCGATCTTATAGCACAAATTAAACGGATAAAAATCCGTTTAATTTAAACCTTGCTTTTTATTTGGGGCAAGATTTGGGGCAAGAGGCATAAAGCCTCTCAAAAAGGAGTGAGCGATCTTATCGTCTTTCTGGGGGCTGTATCCCTAGCCAATCTTTATAGAATGTCTCTATATCCGGCTCAAAATCATGGATAACAGGATACCAAGGAGTCGGTGCCTCCACATCTAAAAGAATACCGCAATCCGGACAAATGTACTCTCTATACACTTGCCAATGGGTGTCGCTGGCTAAGAGTTTAGGATACACCTCTTCCATTTTCTCTGCTGTGTCGCGCACATAAATGTTTGTATGCAACTTCCAATTTTCCTCTGGAGTGCAGAACACATGACCGCATGAACATTTGATCTCCCACTTTTTTTGAGAATTTTGCACCACGAATAAATGCGGTCCCAAAGGTAAGACTATCTTGTCATCAAAACCCACCTTGTCTTGCAACACATTCAAATACATTTGAAACCTCTCATGATCTTTAGGCATGCTAAGCATTTTTAAGATCGTGCTCCAATCCAAGCTCCCCTCTACTAAATTTTTGATTTGTTCTTGTGTGTATTTTGACATAACCATTCTCCTCTATTTTTTTAAAAACTTATTTTTCATCAACCAACACAACCGTGTGCACATCAGGCAATTTGCTCAAATCCATTCTGTATTTAGAACCATAAGTGAATACGCCAAGCTCATCTTCTTGCATAGTCCAACTATCCGGCAAGTTCCAAAATTTTTTAAAGTCGCTCAAAAACTTCGGCGAAAGATCAAAGCTAGTCGCATACATGTGTTTAACCTGTTTGGAAGCCTCTTTTTTAAGGATAGCGCTTCTTTCTTGCTCCATCCATTGTTTTACAGGTATGGATCTAGATTTCCTAGTTTCAAGAATTTCTTTTCTTCTAGCTTCAGTTTTGGTCTCATCCCCTACCCAAACGCCGTCTTTATTTTGACTCACAACCGCACCATAAACCTTGTAGGCGTATTCTGGCAATAGCTGTTTGCTGTTTAGGTCTTCTAAAATGGCACTCAAATCCCTTTCAATCGGATCGCCAAATCCAGGACCGCCTTTGATGTAGTTCAAATACAAGTCATAATTATCAAAGCAATTTTCTGTGGTGATGCATTGCTTATCCCTTTTGACTTGAGAGGCACGAGAGATATGCTTTTCATAATCGCAATCAATTGGGTTAAAATCACCACCCAAAGGCAAGCTGTCGTTATTTTTAATCCTATTTTTCAAATCAGTGTTGTGCGCTTCAAACCTATAACCACTAGCCGCTGGATAACCCCCCATCATACCCCAATCACTATTCATGTAGCCATTACCCATAAAAAACATGGTCCAATCATGTGCACCCCACACCATTCTTAAGGTTTCAAACCCATTACCGCCTCGATATTTCCCATACCCACCGGTATTGGCCTTGACATTCCTACCTAAATAAAGAAGAGGTTCTGCCATTTCCCAGATTTCAATATCACCCATATCACCTTCTGGGTTCCAAATAGCTGCTGCGTGGTTCAAGCCATCTTTGATCGCACAAGCACCACTCCCACAAGAGCTCGTCTCAAAGCTATTCACCGCATGGATCTCTCCATCTTGGTTGATACCACCGCCTTGCAACCAATTAGAAGTGTTGGCGTTTCCAGAATTGACCTCCTCTAAATACCCTCGGCTATAATACGCTTGAGACAAGCCTCTCCACAAAGCACTCCAACCGGATACCAAGAAATGCCATGCGTAAGCATGCCCAGTGCGCCTATCGTCTGGATTCATCCAAGTCCCTTTTTTGAGTCTGAATTGAGTCGCAAAATAAGCACCATCATTGATGCGAGAAGTGGGGATCAATGTTTGAGTCATCATCACCCAAATACCGCTAGTAAAGGACACTTGGTTGCAATTAAAGGAATGCCACCCCCACCTAGATGCACCATCAAAGTCTAATTTCCATGTAGCGTCCTTATTGATAGTGATTTCTACCGGAGAATGCATGATTGTGTCTAGTTTAGCAAACTCAGAGCACACGCCAATATCCTTATGTGCATAAGGCACATCCACAAACGCTACCTTTCTATACTTGCCCGGTATGGTCATGGACTTGATCCTAGAGATAAGACCTCTTCTTCCCTCTTCAATCACCTCATCAATGAATCGCATGTAAGAATCGATGCCATCTTCTTTAATCACTTCCATCACAAGATCCCTAATCATGTGGCATCCTGCAATCCTAGTCCTTTCATCCAAAATCCAATATTTAGGCGTTCTTACTGATCTTTGGGATTCATGCAACCAATCTTTAAAACTCTCATCATTCGCCCCTGTCTTACGGCAAGTGATCATGTATCCATCCCCAAATCTTTGAACCTGTCCAGTGCTCATCGATCCTGGAGTAACCGACCCAGTATCAATCACATGCGTAACACCGCCTACCCACCCAATCAATTTTTCATCGTGAAAGATAGGCACAAGAGTCATAATATCGCATGGATGCACATTCCCAATCGCACAGTCATTATTGGTGAAAATATCCTTATCATTGATGCCAGGGTTATCTTCCCAACCATTCTCTACCATGTATTTGATAGCCGATCCCATAGTGCCCACATGGATAATGATACCCGTAGAAGTCAGCACGCTATCGCCCAAAGCGTTATAAAGCGTGAAGCACAATTCCCCCTCTTGCTCAACAATAGGGCTTGCAGCAATCCTTTTGGCTGTTTCTCTGGCATGCACAATACCGCCTCTCAATTTAGAGAACATTTTTTCATAACCGATCGGATCGCTTTCTTTGAACTCTAATTTTTCAAGCCCATTGTAATAACCTGTTTTTTCTGTCCTAGCTAGGATTTCATCTCTAGCTTGTTTTAAAGTTTTGCCGTTTTTCAATAAATTTGCCATTTAGAACTCCTTTACTATTATTTAACTTCTTTCAAGTGGAACAATCTGTGTTTGTCTAACTTTGTCGCAAAGCCTTTAGGCACCACGAATGTGGTCGCATCTGATTCTATGATCGCAGGCCCTATCACTTCATTTCCGGGCAGTAATTTTTCCATTCGCCACACATCTGCATCCACCCATTGCTTATGGCGATAGAACTTCCTAACGCCTATTTTGGCTTCTTTTGAAGGCGTAGCACCATGCTCTTTTTCAACCGGAATTACGGGTTTTTGTGTAGCCACAACACCACGCATAATCACCCCAGTCACGCTAAAACCAAGCTCTGGAGAACAAGCGGATTCAGAATAAACCCGAGCGTAAGTTTTTTCGTATTCTTTGACAATCTCTTCCCAATCAGCCACGCTTTCAGCCTTTGATATAGGAGAGGTTATTTCTAAATCATTCAACTGCCCCATATACTGCATCCTGTATCCAGGTCTTAAAATCACATCTTTTTGAGAAAATCCATTGATCTTAAATTCTTCAATCACTTTTAAAGTCAATTCATCCCATGCATCCTGGATGATCTTGCATGCTTCTATTTTGGACTCGTCTGAAGAATACTGCGGAATGGCTATATCAACGCTCTTGTCGTATCTGTATTCAAAATCAGCACAAGCACAACCAAAAGCACTAAACCCAGCCGCCCACGCAGGCACCACCACATCCTTAAACCCTAAACCTTCTGTATAGCCATAGGCATGCACAGGCCCCGCACCACCATATGAAAAGCACACAAAATCAGACGGACTATACCCTTTAGCGCTAATATTGGATCGCAAGTATTCTTTAAGCTCCAAATCAAGCAACTCAATCACACCTGCAGCCGCATCTTCTACGCTAATGCCTAGCGGATCAGCGACTTGCTCTTTAATGTGTTTCTTAGCCCTTTCCACATCCAATTTGATCAAACCGCCTAAAAAATTATCCGGGTTTAAATAGCCTAAAACAATATGGCAATCCGTCACTGAAACCGTGTCTAAACCGCTATCTTTCCAACAAGTGCCAACCCTATACCCTGCACTATCAGGCCCTAGTTTGACCGATCGGCTATGCGGATCAATGCGCACAAAACTCCCTGCACCAGCACCAACAGAATCCATAGCAACAAGAGGCAGAGAGAGAACAAGGCGTGCCATATCAGGGTCAGAAGCGATATTGAAATTGCTCTTAACGATAAGCGCCATATCAAAGCTCGTGCCACCAATATCACTGCATGCAATATTTTCATAACCAAGCGTTTCGCCAAGCAATTTAGATCCAATCACCCCTCCAATGGGACCGCTCACAATCGTCCTAGCGAGCTCTTTAGCTTTCCAACTAATGGTGCCTCCATGCGTTGCCATCACACGCAAGTCAAATTTAGCACCATGCTCTTTGAAGTGGTTGCTGACTTTAGAGAGAGTCTGTCTGCTTGGCTCAGCCGCATAAGCTTCTAAAATGGTGGTGTTCATCCTGTGGCTTTCTTTTCTTTGAGGGTAGTAATCCACAGAAGCGAATACAGGGATATTTTTACCTAATTTTTCAAGTTCTTTGAGCACAATATCTCTAACGATCCGCTCGCTTTCAGCGTTTTTATGAGATTGTAACAAGCAAATGACAACAGCTTCTGCACCCACTTCTACAAGCTCCTTAACAGCCGCTTTCACCTCTTCTTGACGCACTGGGATAACCACTTGCCCTTTAACATCGGTTCTTTCTGTAATGCCTCTAATCCTTTTTAAAGGGACTAATGGATCGTCATATTTGTGCGTGTTGATATGAAGCCTTTCTTCTAGTGCATACCCAAGGTAGGATTGCAACGCCCTACCCATAGAGTGCATCTGCTCAAACCCTTTATTGCAAATTAGCCCCACTTCCATACCTCGTCTTTGCACGACCCTATTTAGCATTGCAGTGCCTGAATACACACAAGTGACTAGTTCTGGATAGACCTGATTTACATCTGACTTCCAATGCATCAAAGCGTCTTGCGAGCTGTTGTAAATAGCCAAACTCTCATCCTCTGGGTTGCTTTGGGCTTTACCAACTACGAAACTACCATTTTCTTTAACAAAAAACGTGTCCGTCATGGTGCCACCGGCATCAATACCCATCACCTGAACTTTTGAGACTTTCATCTTTTCCTCCTTAGTATTTAATGTGTTGCTAAAAGCAACCTATTCAAAGTATAGAGTGGATTTCTAAATAAAGATCGTTTATTTCAAGAATAGTCAATGACAATGTGAAAATTTGGTATCATAAAGTGAAGAATAGTAGTAAAATCGCTCCATAAACGCTAGTAATACCCATCAAAACCGCTAAAAAGTATCAAATAAAATAAAATAAAAAGAAAAAATTAAATTTATACCAAATCAAAAGGCGAAATTCAATTCTAAAGTGCCGATCTGATGGTGCTTGGGTTGGGATTGGAAAGTTTTACTAATATCAGTGATCGTGAAAGCCACCCTAAAACCGTGCCACATCATAGCCGCTCCTATTTCACTGCTATAAACAAAGTATTCTAAATGAGCAATACCCCTAGTTTCAGGGCTATTGCCTTGAATGAAGATATTAAGAGGCTGGAAGCGCCCAAAAGCCCCTACAAAAAAATAGATAGAAAACTTATCGCTATAAGGCATGCCCCCATCAAAAGCGGTATTGATCTTATTGACACCATAATCAGCATCCAAATTATACCCAGCCCTAAAGAGCGATCCTAGTTGGAAATAATCCCTCGCATTGCCTAGCTCCACATTAAACCCAGGCATTAACTCCATAGAAAAAAAACGAGTGGTTAAAAGAGGGACTTTTTTGAGTAATTGGTAATGCAATTCCACAATGAATTCGTTTTTAATTTGCGTATCCCAACTAAATTGAGGGTAATGACCCCATTTGTGGATGAGCTGTTGCGTTTGAGCAGCTAAAGAAGCTCGCCCTGTGGTGCCCAAAGAAAGCGTGAATAATTCCATAAAAGTTTTATGGCGGTTATACGCATTCAAATTCACTCTCAAATACCCCCCATAAGGGTGGTTGTCATGCAAGTGATCCAATTTTCTGTTTTTAAGCGAAGGGGTATATATGTCTTGCGCAAGCGAAATGCCAAAACGAGTGACCCTAGGGCTTTTATTGAAAAACCCTAAATACGAAGCCCATTTCATCGCTTTATTTTTAGATAAATCAAATTCTTTGGTAGAAAATCCTATTTGAGTGCCTGCTGTGTAATACTCATCAATGTAGGGGTTGATATAGCCATCATTTTCAGTCATCAAATTGATAGAATAGCGTTTGGATGGCGTTAAAGGGGTTGGAATAACCTCTTTTGCCCATGCAAACATTCCTAGCAATAAACACAAGATAAATTTAAAAACCAAAGCACTTCCTTGAATAGGTGATTAAGGGGTTATTGTAGCAAAATAAGGCTTGATTGTAAGAGCGTTTAAGGAATAAAAAGAAAAAACTTTTTACTCCATCAAAAAAGTGCAAATGAGCGTGGGTTTAGAAAAACTCACACTAAAAAATAAAACACCCCACACACCACTAAAGCGACAAAAATTAAAGTCAAAACGCAATAACCCATAATGTCTTTAGCGCCCAAACCGGCGATAGCTAATGCAGGCAAAGCCCAAAAAGGCTGTATCATATTCGTCCAAGCGTCCCCCCAAGCGATAGCCATAGAAACCACGCCCGGATCTATCCCCAAGCTTTGCCCTGCAGGGAGCATGATAGGAGCTTGAATCGCCCATTGCCCCCCACCAGACGGAATGAAAATATTGACAATCCCCGCACTCAAAAAAGTCATGAGCGCGAAAGTTTTTTCATTAGCGATGTGCGTGAAAGCTAAAGAAAGCATTTGCGCTAAAGAATGCCCCCCTTCACTATGCCCTGCCATCATCCCCATAATCCCAGCGTAAAAAGGGAATTGGAGCAAAATCCCAGCCACGCTCCTAGTGGAATGATTGATCGCTTTCACATAAGCTAAAGGGGTTTTATGGAGCAAGATCCCTAAAAAAAGGAAAATCGTATTGACGATATTTAAACTAAGTCCGCCCCCTTTAAAAAAATAAAGACCAAGATACCCCAAACCCAAAAAAACCAAAAGATAAGAAAGCAAGGGGCTGTTTTCCAAAAAATGAGCGATCGTTTTGTCTTTTTGGTGATCAATGAGTTCAGTCTCTTTGTATTCATCTTTTAAAAGCTTTGTGTCAATTTCAATAATTTCGTCCTTTTTAGGGTGGATTACCGCCATTAAAAAGGGTAATCCTATAAGAATGATCCCCACAATGATTAAATTATAGGTGGAAAAAATCGTTTGGCTAATGGGGATAGCTTTCTCAATCACCCCAGCACTGATTTTAGACAAATTCTCATTTTGGGTTGCAACGCTTAAAGGGATCGAGCCTGACAAACCTCCATGCCAAATCACAAAACCCGAATAAGCACTAGCAATAAGCAACCTATAATCCACTCCTTTAACATTCTTTGCAATCTCTTTTGCAAAAATCGTGCTAATCACCAAGCCAAAACCCCAATTGATCCAATTAGCGATTAACGATAAAAAAGTAACCAACAATAAAGCCGCATAATACCCTTTAGGTAAAGACGCTAGATATTTTAAGAGTTTTTGGACCAATTTAGCACTAGCCAAAGCCTGACCTAGCACCAAAATAAGAGCCATTTGCATAGAAAAGCCTAAAAGCGTCCAAGCACCATTCCCCCAGCTAGAAATAACAGACGACGCGTCTTGTCCTGTCAAACAATAAACAAGAATAAACACAATGAACGATAAAAGAGTCACTAAAACAAAGGAGTCTGGCAAGCATTTAGAAGCCAAAAACACGCACGCTGAAGTCAAATGCCTTAATAAAAACATAAGCACACCCCTTTTTTATAAGTTACAAGTGCACTCCAAACTCAGCTTCTGTCTTTTCCTTGACTTGATCAACGCTCACACCCTCTTGCAACTCCACTAATTTCATGGCGTTATTTGAAAACTCAAACACCGCTAAATCCGTTATCAATTGATGCACCACCCCTTTTCCTGTTAAAGGCAATGAGCATTCTTTTTTCACTTTGGATTCCCCAAATTTGTTGCAATGCTCCATGATGACAACCACTTTCTTAGCACCATGCACAAGATCCATAGCCCCTCCCATGCCTTTTATGAGTTTTTTAGGGATCATCCAATTCGCTAAATCGCCATTTTGCGAGACTTCCATGCCCCCTAAAATCGCTAGATCAATATGCCCCCCACGAATCATGGCAAACGAATCTGCACTGTTGAAAAACGAAGCACCCGGCACCACGGTTATGGTTTCTTTTCCTGCATTGATAAGATCCGCATCAACGCTCCCCTCTAAAGGATAAGCACCAATCCCTAACAACCCATTTTCGCTTTGGAATACGATATTCATCCCACTCACTTCATTGGCTACAAGCGTGGGCAAACCTATCCCTAAATTCACATACACGCCTTCTTTCAATTCTTTCGCCGCTCTTTTAATGATAGCCTCTCTCATTTTGTGCTCCTTGTTGTGATTTTTTCTATCCGTTTTTCAAATTTCTCGCCCTTATAAATGTGTTGCACATAAATCCCTGGCAAGTGTATTTCATCTGGGTCTAATTCCCCAGCCGGAACGATTTCTTCCACTTCAGCGATACATATTTTTGACGCCATCGCACACAAGGGGTTGAAATTTCTAGCCGTTTTTCTAAACACCAAATTCCCAAGAGTATCGCCTTTATAAGCTTTAATAAGCCCATAATCGCCTGTTATCGCTCTTTCTAAAATATACTCTTTGCCATTAAATTCCCTTGATTCCTTGCCTTGAGCGATCAAAGTCCCAACACCTGTTGGGGTGTAGTAAGCGGGTATCCCAGCCCCTCCAGCACGCAGATTTTCAGCGAGCGTGCCTTGCGGAGTCAAAACGACTTCAATTTCCCCATTCAATAACTGTGATTCAAAAATCTTATTCTCCCCCACATACGAAGCGATAATTTTTTTAATCTGTTTTTTTTCTAAAAGAATACCCAACCCAAAGTCATCAACACCGCAATTATTGCTCACGACAATCAAATCCTTGATGCCCTTTTTATAGATATAATCAATGGCGTATTCGGGTATCCCGCACAACCCAAAACCACCCACTAAAATAGTATCCCCATCTTTTAACCCATTCAATCCTTTGTCTAAATCCGTTATAACCTTATTCATCTCATTCTCCTTATTTTTGTTCAACAATCACTGATATTCCTTGCCCACCACCCACGCACAATGATGCACAACCAATACCATGCCCACTTCGCTTCATTTCATGCAAAAGGGTAACCAATATCCTAGCACCGCTCGCCCCAATAGGATGGCCAATCGCTATTGCACCGCCATTCACATTCACGATATTGGGGTTGAGTTCAAGCTCTTTTAACACGGCTATACTTTGAGCGGCAAAGGCTTCATTGAGTTCAAAAAGATTGATGTCGTCAAGATGCATTTTGACATTTTTAAGGTTGTTTTTAATCGCAATGCTTGGGCATATACCCATTATGTCCGGACTGCAACCGCCCAAACCAAACCCCTTGATAACCGCCATTACTTTTAACCCTAGCTTTTGCACTTTTTTAGCACTGCATAAAATCACTACGCTAGCACCATCATTGATTCCTGATGAATTCCCTGCCGTTACCGATCCGTCTTTTTTAAAGGCAGGTTTGAGCTTTGCAAGGGATTCTAGCGTCGTGTCTCTAGGGTATTCGTCTTCTTTGAAAACAATCGTGCCTTTTTTATTTACTATTTCAATGGGAGTGATTTCTTCTTGGAATTTCCCTGCATTGATAGCAACTCTTGCTTTGAGTTGCGATTGGAGTGCAAATGCGTCTTGTTCTTCTCGGCTTATGTGGTATGCTTTAGCGATATTGTCTGCGGTGATCCCCATGTGGTAATCATTGAACGCATCCCATAGTCCGTCATAAACCATAGAATCTATCATGTTCGCATTCCCCATTCTTTTTCCCTCTCGCATGTCAAACGACAAATAAGGTGCTGCACTCATGTTCTCCACGCCACCGCACACCACCACTTCATCGCGCCCAAGCATGATGCTATCATGTGCTAACTGAATGGCTTTCAAGGACGACCCACAAACCATATTAACGCTAAAAGCATGCCTGTCATTAGGTATGCTTGCATCCAGTTGGATTTGCCTAGCGATATTTTGACCCAAACCAGCGGATAAGACATTGCCTAAAATAACTGAATCTACATCGTTAGGATCAAGTCCGCTCGCCTTTAAAGCGTCTTTAAGCACGCTAACACCCATTTGCCTAACGCTCACATTTTTCAAAGAGCCTAAAAAACTCCCTACAGCGCTACGCTTTGCCGCTACTACAACCACTTCATTCATATCTTTGCCTTTAAGTTAATCTACTCAGTCATAGTATCACTTTTAGATAATTAGCGCCCTAACCTATTTTATTTTGTTTGAGATTTTGTCTTGTATTGAAAGCGATCCGTTTATTTTTTTCACAAAAATATTATTCTTATCGTTTCATCATTATTTCGCATCATGGCATTCTTAAATAGTCTTATAAAAAGGGTGGGTATCGTCTTAAATTTAAGCACGATTGTGTTATAATCTCGTTCAGTAATGTTTTCAACAAAGGGTGTTTTTTGACTAAAAAATTCATGTCTTGGATTTTGATTATTGGGGCTTTGATTTGTGCACTTTTAGGAGCGTTTATTTTTTTTACTAGCATGTCGGTTAAAAAATCTTTAGCCGCTTATCTTAACGCTTATTTAGAGCAACGCCCAAATATCAAAGACATGGGAATTACAGGCACTCCTTTTGAATGTAGGGGGTTTTTTAAAATTGCATGCGTTTCTAAAGAAATGAGTTTTTTAGATTCTCAAAACTCCCCTATTGTAGGTTTTAAAGATTTAAATATCAAACTCAATTCTTTAGATAAAAGCTCTCTTATCCTTTCTATCAACTCTCAAGTAAAATCCCCTATTTTAGAACAATCTATCCAACAAAAAATCCATCAAATCCCTTTAAAAAACTTGAATATCTTATTAGAAAAAATTAAACCCACGCACTTGAATTGCTCTTTAAAATTTAACGCTTTAGACGAAAAAACCTTAAACGACAATTTAAAATGCGATTTGACTAATACCGACAATGTCCTTTCTTACACTTTTTTTCAAGAGGGTTTAATGGAAACGCCAAAAAATCTCTCTCTTAAAACTCTTTTTAAAACCTTAAATTCTAAAGACACTAAAGCCATAGAAAAGTTGCAAGACAAACTGCGTTTTTTAGCACCAAAGTTAGGGGTTTCTATCCAAGCACACCACTTTAAAAATCTTTTAGAAGCCTTTTATAACCAAAATAAGGAGAGTTTGGGCTTTTTTTCCCCCTATTTTAGCTTGCACGCTCAAACCCCTAGCGTTTCTTATGAAAGCGTGTTAGCTTCTTTAGAAAACTATTTTATGGCTTTATTCCAATCCCATTTTAAAGATGACACAGAGCTCCAACAAAATTTTAAAGAATTTTTACAAGCCTTTGTCTCTATGGCTAAAGACAAACGATCTCAAATCGTTCTTAACGCCCAAATAAAAGACAACACCAAGCTGACTTTTAACGCCCTGTTGGAAAGTCTTAGCACAAATTTCTTTAAAACTTATAAAATAAGTCATGAGTGATTTCAAAGTCCCCCCTAAAGCTAAAGGTTTCAAACGCCTTTTTAAAGCCCTTTTTTATTCTAAAGATGGGCTTAAATGTGCATGGGCTGAAGAGAGCGCGTTCAGACAAATTGTCATCTTGGCTCTTTTTTGCATCATTCTAGCGAGCTATCTAGCCAAAGATTTTTTAGAATGGGGACTATTGATTGTGCCTTGCTTTTTATCGGTGGTCATTGAATTGATTAATAGCTCTATTGAAAAGGCTGTGGATTTTACAGGCACAGAGTTTCACCCTTTAGCTAAAAAGGCCAAAGACATAGCCAGTTCAGCCCAGTTGATAGGGCTTATTTTTTGGGCTTTTATTTGGGGGCGTTATCTTTTAACGCTTTATTTGAAGTAATTAAATTTTAGGGAGACACATGCAAGATTATTTAATCAATGAAACAAAGAATATTGTAGAAGTGGGTATTGATTGCTCTATTGAAGAGAGTTATTTGGCTTATTCTATGAGCGTGATCATAGGGCGCGCTTTACCGGACGCTAGAGATGGCTTAAAGCCTGTGCATAGACGCATTTTGTATGCGATGAATGAATTAGGTCTTACTTCTAAAGTCGCTTATAAAAAAAGCGCTAGGATTGTGGGTGATGTGATTGGTAAATACCACCCCCATGGCGATAATGCGGTTTATGATGCACTAGTGAGAATGGCACAAGATTTTTCCATGCGTTTGGAATTAGTAGATGGGCAAGGCAACTTTGGCTCTATTGATGGCGATAACGCTGCGGCGATGCGTTACACTGAAGCCAGAATGACCAAGGCGAGTGAAGAAATTTTAAGGGATATTGACAAAGACACCATAGATTTTGTGCCTAATTATGATGACACTTTAAAAGAGCCAGATATTTTACCAAGCCGTCTGCCTAACCTTTTAGTCAATGGCGCTAATGGGATTGCTGTAGGGATGGCCACTTCTATACCCCCCCATAGGATTGATGAAATCATAGACGCTTTAGTGCATGTTTTAGAAAACCCTAACGCTGAATTGAATGAGGTTTTGGAATTTATCAAAGGGCCTGACTTTCCCACCGGTGGGATCATCTATGGCAAGGTGGGAATTATTGAAGCCTATAAAACAGGGCGAGGGCGCGTGAAAGTGAGAGCCAAAGTGCATGTGGAAAAGACAAAAAATAAAGAGGTTATCGTTTTAGATGAAATGCCTTTCCAAACCAACAAAGCCAAATTAGTGGAACAAATCAGCGATCTAGCGCGAGAAAAACAAATTGAAGGCATTAGTGAAGTGCGCGATGAAAGCGATAGAGAAGGCATTAGAGTGGTGATTGAATTAAAAAGAGATGCGATGAGCGAAATTGTCTTAAACCACCTCTACAAACTCACCGCCATGGAGACCACTTTTAGCATCATCTTACTAGCGATTTACAACAAAGAGCCTAAAATTTTCACGCTTTTAGAGTTGTTGCACCTTTTCTTAAACCACAGAAAAACCATTATTATAAGACGCACTATCTTTGAATTAGAAAAGGCTAAAGCCAGAGCGCATATTTTAGAGGGTTATTTGATCGCACTAGATAATATTGATGAAATCGTGCAACTCATTAAAACAAGCGAAAGCCCAGAAATGGCTAAAAACACCTTAATGGAGCGTTTTACTTTGAGCGAAATCCAAAGCAAGGCCATTTTAGAAATGCGTTTGCAACGCCTAACAGGTCTTGAAAGAGATAAAATCAAAGAAGAATACCAAAACTTGCTAGAGCTTATTGATGAATTGAATGGCATTTTAAAGAGCGAAGATCGCTTGAATGAAGTCGTTAAAACAGAGCTTTTAGAAGTTAAAGAGCAATTTTCTTCTCCAAGACGCACTGAAATTCAAGAATCTTATGAAAATATTGACATAGAGGATTTAATCGCTAATGAGCCTATGGTAGTGAGCATGAGCTATAAAGGCTATGTGAAAAGAGTGGATTTAAAAGCTTATGAAAGGCAAAATCGTGGTGGTAAGGGCAAGCTTTCAGGCAGCACTTATGAAGGCGATTTTATTGAAAGCTTTTTTGTGGCTAACACGCATGATATTTTGCTCTTTATCACTAATAAAGGTCAGTTGTATCATTTGAAAGTTTATAAAATCCCAGAAGCGAGCCGGATCGCTATGGGTAAAGCCATTGTGAATTTAATCTCGCTCGCTCCGGATGAAAAGATCATGGCGACTCTAAGCACTAAAGACTTTAGCGATGAACGCTCTTTAGCTTTCTTCACTAAAAATGGGGTAGTCAAACGCACCAATTTGAGCGAATTTGGGAGCAACAGGAGTTATAGCGGGATTAGAGCGATCGTTTTAGATGAATATGATGAATTGGTTAGTGCAAAGATTGTGGATAAAAACTCCAAGCATTTGCTCATCGCATCGCATTCTGGCACTTTCATTAAATTCCCTTTAGAAGATGTGCGCGAAATAGGAAGGAGTGCTCGTGGGGTTAGAGGCATTAGACTAAATGAAAATGATTTTGTTATCGGTGCGGTCGTTATTAGCGATGATCACAACAAGCTTTTGAGTGTGAGTGAAAACGGGCTTGGGAAGCAAACCTTAGCAGAATCTTACAGAGAGCAAGCTCGTGGGGGTAAGGGTGTCATTGGCATGAAACTCAATAAAAAAACCGGTAATCTAGTGGGTATTATCAGCGTAGATGATGAAAACTTAGATCTCATGATTCTTACTGCGAGCGCGAAAATGATTAGGGTCTCTATTAAAGATATTAGAGAAACCGGAAGAAATGCCAGTGGGGTAAAACTCATAGACGCTGCTGATAAAGTCGTGTATGTCAATTCTTGCCCTAAAGAAGAAGAGCCAGAAAATTTAGAAACCCCTTCTACACAAAAACCACAAAATTTGTTTGAGTGATGCGTTTTCTTTTATTCTTGTGTTCTTTATTTTATTTTTTTGGGGCTTTTTTGCATGCTTTTAGCCCCCTAGAAGATCAAGAATTTTTAATTTCGTATCGCTTGAAAATCGTTGATTCTAGAGTGATGGGCGAAGAGTATTTTGTCTCTAAACCTATCGTTAGCCGCATTCAAACAGCCCCCTATGTTTTAGATTATCATTGCTCCATCACCACCCACAACTTACCCAATTTGAAAGACCCCCTACTTAAAACACAATTAGAACGCTTCCTTTTAGAAATAGCGTTAAAAAAAGAAAAAGAGCAAGTCATTGATTGCATTTTAAAAAGCCAAGTAGCTATCACGCATTATGATCGTAGCTATAAAAATGGCACGACCACCACGAGCATTCTTAACCTCAAAGCCTTAAGCGTTAAAGCGAGTTTAGTGGGGGATGTACTGTCTTTAGATATTTTTAGAAAGGAAGAAGAATGAAAATCGCCATTGTAGAAGATGATATTAACATGCGTAAAAGCCTGGAGCTTTTTTTTGAGCTTCAAGATGATTTAGAGATTGTGAGTTTTAAAAACCCTAAAGACGCGTTAGCGAAACTTGATGAAAGCTTTGATTTAGTCATCACGGATATTAACATGCCCCATATGGACGGCTTGGAATTTTTACGCCTTTTAGAAGGCAAGTATGAATCCATCGTGATTACCGGTAATGCGACCTTAAATAAAGCCATTGATTCCATTCGTTTAGGCGTGAAAGACTTTTTCCAAAAACCTTTTAAACCAGAATTGCTTTTAGAATCCATCTATCGCACCAAAAAAGTTTTAGAATTTCAAAAAAAACACCCTTTAGAAAAGCCTTTAAAAAAACCACACAAACACAGCTTTTTAGCCACTTCAAAAGCGTTAGAAGAGAGCAAACGACAAGCCTTAAAAGTCGCAAGCACGGACGCTAATGTCATGCTATTAGGCGAAAGTGGGGTGGGTAAGGAAGTCTTTGCTCATTTTATCCACCAACATTCCCAACGCTCTAAACACCCTTTTATTGCGATCAACATGTCCGCTATCCCAGAGCATTTATTAGAAAGCGAGCTTTTTGGGTATCAAAAAGGTGCATTCACGGACGCCACAGCTCCTAAAATGGGGCTTTTTGAAAGCGCGAATAAAGGCACGATCTTTTTAGATGAAATCGCTGAAATGCCCCTTCAATTGCAAAGCAAACTTTTAAGAGTGGTTCAAGAAAAAGAAATCACACGCCTTGGCGATAATAAGAGTATTAAAATTGATGCGCGTTTCATTTCAGCCACCAACGCCAACATGAAAGAAAAAATCGCTTCAAAAGAATTTAGAGAAGATTTGTTTTTCCGCTTACAAATTGTACCTATAACCATCGCACCCTTGCGAGAGAGAATAGAAGAGATTTTACCCATTGCTGAAATCAAGCTTAAAGAAGTGTGCGATGCGTATCATTTAGGGGAAAAATCTTTTTCAAAAAACGCCGCTCAACGCCTTTTAGAATACTCTTGGCATGGGAATGTGCGAGAGCTTTTAGGCGTAGTGGAAAGGGCAGCGATTTTAAGCGAAGAAAAAGAAATCCAAGAGAAAGATTTGTTTTTGGAAAAGTAGTTTGTAAGACTTCTTTGCAGATCATCTGCAACCACATAAGTTTAATAACCCCTAGATTTAGTGATCACACTATAATTTCATGGAGTCATTAGAAAAAGCATTTATTAGAAACGCTTAATTTGGGATTTTTGCTTAAAGGGTTTAAAGAGAGATTTAAAGATGAGGATTCAATTAATTCGGAGTTTTTATGTTAGCGAATGATTTTATTGTTAAGAAATTAAAAAACAAGGAGTTACATGGTTTGTTGTGTAACGAATTGAGTAAAAGAGTGGATAAAATTGAGTGAGGAAAAGATTGTTAGATTGAATAGTAAAACCGCTTTAGATTCTGCAAATGATTATGGTTTCATGTCAGATATTTTTGATGAATTTAATGAATTAAAGGCTAATAAAAAACCACAGAAACCTAATTCGATCTATTATGGATATGGTAGCTCTTATAAAATCATTGATGTTTTTAATGATAAGTTTATTTGCTTGAAAATAGCGAACCTAACAATATACTATGAAACCAATTCCACAAATATCAAGCGTTTTTTGAATAAAGAGCCTTATAGTATTGAGCGATTGGTTAGGGATTATTTGGGGGTTTCTTTCAAGAGTTACGATGTGGAGTGGATACAAAAGACTGAATATTAGGATTAAATTTCGCTATAAAAAGTGGAGAACTATAGTTGATAGAGACATTAGAGTGCAGTTCCCTAAGTATCTTAAAAACTCAAATAAGACAGCTATTAAAATAATAAACAAGGTATTCAACAAGTTGAATGAGGGGCCATTGTTTGGCAATATTCTTAAGGATCCTATTCAAGCGATTATAATGCGGATGAAAAACAATAATAAATAAAATCTTGTTGGGCTTTAATCTTCTTAGTTTTTTAAATTAAAAGTCATTTTTTAACCCAATTGCGGTCGCTCAAAAACAGACTTTTCCAACCCTCAAAACTAAACATAGCGTTTAAAGAGCCGTAAAGTGGTCAAATTTCAACGATATGGGGTGTACTCTCGGTATTCTTTTGGCATTGTTTCGCTGTATGATGCCTTATAATGCGTAAAAACGCTATATGCCCTATTTTAGGGGGTTGATGGGGATTTGAGGCGATCTGCTTAGTGGCGATTTGAATAAGGGGAGCGGATTTTAGTAAGGTTTTCCCTTTGTTGTGGCTCGCTAAATTTTTTACATTTTCCAATAATAAAACATGAGGTTTTTTAGCTTGAATGATGCAAAACATTTCCATAACGATCGCCCCTTTTTCATCATTAAGCCCTTTTTGTAACCCAGCAATGCTAAACGCTTGACAAGGAAACCCTGCACTTATTAACCCAACATCTTCTAATTCATTAGGGTTTAAATCTTTAATGTCTTGTTCTAAAAGCTTGTGTTTGAAATTAGCCCTATAAGTGTTGCATGCGTCTTTGTCCAATTCATTCGCCCAGCCAATTTCAAAGCCTGCTTGCAAAAACATGCATTCAAACCCTCCAATCCCAGCAAAAAGTGAGCCTACTTCCATCAAACACCCTAATCAATCTTTAAAATCGCCAAAAATACATCTTGGGGAAGCTCTACCTTACCGATAGCTTTCATGCGTTTCTTGCCTTCTTTTTGCTTTTCTAAAAGTTTTCTTTTTCGTGTAATATCGCCCCCATAACACTTAGCCGTTACATTCTTACCAACGGATTTGATTGTCTCTCTAGCGATGATTTTATTCCCCACGCTCGCCTGGATAGCGACTTCAAAAAGTTGGTGCGGAATAAGCTCTTTCATCGCTTCCACTAAAGCTCGCCCCTTTTCATACGCCTTATTTTTATCTATAATGATAGAAAGTGCATCCACTATATCGCCTGCCACCCTCACATCTAATTTCACCAAGTTAGCTTCTCTGTTTTCTATGGGCTCATAATCAAAGCTCGCATACCCTTTAGTGCAAGATTTGAGCTTGTCATAAAAATCCATCACAATTTCATTGCTAGGTAAGGAATAAGTGAGCATGACACGAGACTGGTTTAAATATTCCATTTTTTCTTGAATACCTCTTTTATTATTCAATAACTGCATTAAATTACCCAAAAATTCGCTAGGCGTGATAATTGTGGCTCTCACGAAAGGCTCTTTGATGCAAGCGATATGATTTTCAGGGGGTAATTCGCTAGGGTTTTGGACATATTTAATACTATTATCGGTTAAATGCACTTCATAGACCACCGTGGGAGCGGTAGCGATGAGGTTAAGGCTAAATTCCCTCTCTAACCTTTCTTTTATCACTTCCATATGCAATAGTCCTAAAAAGCCCACCCTAAAACCAAAGCCAAGCGCCACCGAGCTTTCAGGCTCAAAATTTAAAGCGCAATCGTTAAGCTGGAGTTTTAATAACGCCTCTCTCAAATCTTCAAACCTGTCCGTTTCTATAGGATAAATCCCCGCAAACACAAAGGGTTTAGCCGGCATAAAGCCTTCAATGGGTTTAGAGGTAGGGTTCTTAGCGTCTGTGAGCGTATCACCCACAGCAATATCAGTAACGCTCTTTAGCCCCAAACTCACAATGCCAATCTCACCGCATTCTAAACTCTTAGTAGGGATTTTTTTTAAAGGGTTAGGGTAATATAGCCCTAAAACGCCGTGTTTTTTACCCGTTCCCATCACTAAAATTTCTTGCTCTGTGTTGATATTCCCATCCATGATACGCACCAACGCTAACGCCCCTAAATAATTATCAAACCATGAATCGTAAATGAGCGCTTTTAAAGGAGCGCTAGCATCACCGCTAGGAGCAGGAATAGTCGTAATGATTTTTTCTAACAAATCTTTAATGCCAATCTTAGCTTTAGCGCTCACTTCATTAACGCTAGAGCAATCAATCCCTATGGTGTCTTCTATATCTTGTTTGACTTCCAAAACATTCGCATTCGGCAAATCAATTTTATTGATCACCGGTAAAATTTCTAAATGATTGTCTAAAGCGATATAAGTGTTTGCAATGGTTTGCGCTTCCACGCC
This sequence comes from Helicobacter acinonychis, assembly GCF_900461455.1. Taxonomy (NCBI): domain Bacteria; kingdom Pseudomonadati; phylum Campylobacterota; class Epsilonproteobacteria; order Campylobacterales; family Helicobacteraceae; genus Helicobacter; species Helicobacter acinonychis. The sequence goes on from NZ_UGIA01000001.1 coordinate 669,393, forward strand.
TTGAGTGGCATCTACCACTAATAACGCCCCCTCGCACGAACACAGAGAGCGAGACACTTCATAGCTAAAATCCACATGCCCTGGAGTGTCAATGAGGTTTAACACATAATCTTCCCCCTTAAGCGTGTAATTTAAGCGCACGCTTTGAGCTTTAATCGTAATACCCCTTTCTTTTTCAATATCCATAGTATCCATCACTTGGCTTGTCATTTCTCTATTACTAATAGCATTGCATTCAGCGATCAAGCAATCCGCTAAAGTGCTTTTACCATGGTCAATATGAGCGATAATGGAAAAATTGCGGATATTTTTCATAGGCGTTGGCGTCGTTGGTTTCATTTCTCTTGTCCTAAATCTTTTAAAATGGCGTCAGTCAAACTCTCTGTATCTAAGCCTAAGGATTTTTCCACTAAAGCGGTGTTCCCATGCATGACAAATTCATCAACAATTTCAAAGCTTTTAACAGGCTTTAATATATTTTGTTCGCTCAAAAACTCTAAAATCGCACTAGCCACCCCCCCAAGCTTGTAATTATCGCTAAAAACATAGAGCTTTTTATAAGGCGCGACAATTGAGCTTAAATTGTGATCTAAAGGTTTAAGGAATCTCAAGTCTAAAAGAGCGCACTCTATGTTTTTTTCTTTTAAAGCCAATTGGACTAAATAAGCCCTCCCTACGCCATTACCATAGCCAATGAGCAAAATTTCGCCCTCTTTTTGTAATAATTCGCTTTGCCCTAAAACAAATCCGCTAGGCTCAAAAACCCCCTCTTTTAATACAAACGATCCCCTAGGGTAGCGGAACGCGCAAGGGCTTAAATCGTATTCATTAGCAAAATGCACGGCGTTTTTTAAAGTCTCATTATCTCGTGGGGCAAAAATGACCATGTTGGGGATAGAGCGCAAATACGACACATCTAAAAGGCCTTGGTGCGTCTCACCATCTTCACCCACAATCCCAGCTCTGTCAATAGCTAATTTAATCGGCAAACTAGAAATGCAAGCGTCATGCACAATGGAATCATAAGCTCTCTGTAAAAAAGTAGAATAGATGCTCACAAAAGGTTTAAACCCTTCTTTAGCCATAGCGCTGCTAGAGGTTAAGGCATGCTGTTCAGCGATAGCGACATCAAAAAAACGCAAAGGGTAAGCGTCAATGAGCTTGTCTAACCCTGTGCCGCTAGGCATCGCAGCGGTTACGCCTACGATTTTGTCATCTTTCTTGGCTAATTCTAAAAGGGTGTTAGAATAGATTTCAGTGGGCGATAAAATCGCGCTTTTAGTTTTTTTAGACATGCCGGTATCCAAATCAAAAGGCCCTACCCCATGCCATTTTTCATACCGCCCTTCAGCGATTTTATAGCCTTTACCCTTTAAGGTTTGTGCATGAATAAGCACCGGTTCTTTAAGCTCTCTAGCTAATTTTAAGGTTTCAATAATCGTGCTTAAATCATGCCCATTAATAGGCCCTATGTAGTTAATGCCTAATTCTTCAAAAAACACGCCTGGGGTGATGAGTTTAAAAGATTCTTCAAAACGGCTCACTAAATAATTCACGCTTTCAGGTAAGGTGTTTAAGATTTTTTTCACTTTAGAGCGGAAAGACTGATAAAACGGACCTTTCATGAGCTGGCTAAGGGCTTTGGATAAGGCTCCAATAGGCGTGCTGATACTCATTTCATTATCATTTAATATCATAATCATGGGGTATTTCCTATCGCCTAGCTCGTTTAAGGCTTCATAAAAAATCCCAGCGCTAATACTCCCATCGCCTAATAAAGCGATAGGCATGCCTAGTTCTTGTTTCAAACGAAAGGCTTTCGCCACCCCCACGCCCACAGAAACCGAAGTGGAGCTATGCCCAGCGATGAAATAATCGTATGCACTCTCGCTGGGTTTAGTAAAACCGCTCAAACCTTTAAATTGCCTTAAAGTGCTAAAGCTTTCAAAACGACCAGTTAAAAGCTTGTGGGCGTAAGCTTGATGCGAAGTGTCAAAAATAAAAGGGTTTTTTTGGCAATCAAATAAGGCATGCATGCCCACAATAAGCTCTACAGCCCCTAAAGAGGAGCTTAAATGCCCCCCATTAGTGCTCACCACTTCTAAAATACGCTCCCGCAGTGTTTGGCACACTGCTTCCAAGCTTGCAATATCATTAGGGTTTAAATCAAAAGTTTTATTTTGCAAAATCACACCTTAAAATTATCCAAAACGCTTTCTTTAAGCGTTCTAAAGCGCTCCATTAAACTCCCATCAAGGCTCCCATTAGAACTAGTGATCATAACGCCTCCTTTAGAAATAGCCTCATTACTCTCTAATTTGATTTTGGAAGCGTTTTGTAAATGCTCGTTTAAATAAGGATAATCCAAAGGATTGACTTTTAAATGAATATCCGTTGCGTCTAAAACACTTTTTAATAGCTCTTCAGCCAAAGCGAGAGCCACTTTTTGGCTGTTGTCTTCCACTTCTTTAAGGATCACTTCTTTAGCCATATCTATCGCAATCGCGCTCAGTTCTTTTTCTAAAGCCATTAAATGATTTTCTGAACTTTTCATTTTTTCATCTAAAGCGGTGATCGCATGCAAAAGCTGGTTTTTTTCTTCATTCACGCCGTGAGTGAGCTCGTTACGCATTTTTTCTTCGCCCTCTTTAAAGCCGATTTTATAGCCATCGTTTTTAGCGTTTTCAATCAAAGATTTGCTCTCTTCTTGAGCTTTTTCAAATTGCATTTGCAATTTCACCAAATGGCTTGAAAGCTCATCGGTTTTTTTCAATAAACAATCTATCAAATCATTTTCTATCACTTTTTTTTCCAAAGGCTCTTGTGAGATAGGCGTTTCTAAAGAAGCGTGATTGGGGTTAGTTTTAGGGGGTAAATTCGCCATACTCTTAAATTCGTATTTTTGAATGTCATGTTTATTCAAATGGTCTTTTTGGATCAAATTTTTACGGCTATTCAACGATATCTTCCTCTTCGTCCGTTTGGATCACGCCTTTTTCTTGCAAGCTTTGCACGATTTCAATGATCTTTCTTTGAGCCACATCCACATCTTTGATTTTAACCGCCCCTAAATATTGCATTTCTTCTACAAATTGCTCTGCTGCTCTGCTACTCATGTTGTTTAAGAATTTATCGGTTAAATCTTTCGTGGAAGTTTTTAAAGCCAAAGACAAGTCTTTTTTATCGGCTACTTTTAAAATCTCTCTGATGGCGAAATTATCCAATTTCACAATGTCTTCAAAAGTGAACATCATTTCTTTAATCGCACCGGCAAGTTTGTTATCCACGCTTTCAATGCGAGCGAGCGTGGTTTTAGCGCTCTTTTGGCCTAAGCGGTTAAAGATTTCAGCTACCGCTCTTAAGCCGCCCACTTCAATTTTATAGCTGGTGAGCGATTCTAATTTATTTTCTAACACAGTGGAAACCCTTTTAACCACTTGAGGCGATATGTCGCCTAAATTCGCCATTCTAATAGAAATCTCGGCTTTCATTTCATCAGGGAAATAGCTCAAGGTTTCAGCTGCATTGGGGGCTTCCATGTGGGCTAAAATCAAGGCGATGGTTTGAGGGTGTTCGTTAATGATGAAATCAGCGAGTTGTTGAGATTTGATCTTGCTTAAATAAGCGAAATTCTTTTGCGTTTGCAAGCTTTTAGTGAGTTTGTCCATCACTTTTTTGGCTTCTTCGCTCCCTAAAGTCCTAGTTAAAAGCTCTCTAGCGTATTCTAAACCGCCGGTATTGATGTATTGGTTGGATTGGAAAATCGCAAAAAATTCCTCTAAAACCGCCGCACCGATTTGCTTGTCTGTGCCGTTTAATTGCACGATTTGTTTAGAAATTTCTGTAATGGAGTCAATGTCTAAATGCCTTAAAATCTCGCCTGTGGTATCTTCGCCCACTTGAATGAGTAAAATGGCGATTTTTTCACTCATAGAAAGTTCGTCTAATTGCATTTTTTGTTTAGGGGTGAGCTTGATTGCCATTTTTAGCCTTTATCTTTAACCTTTATACTTTAGCCTTTTTTAACCTTTGATGCCGTCTGAAGAAATTTCATCTTTGATTAAGAGTTTAAAGAGCATTGCAATTTCATCAGGGCGCTCTTTAAGGGTCCCTCTAATCTTTTCTAAAATAATTTCATATCTTACTTCTTCTTCGCTAAAGGTTGCATTAAGCCCTAATTGATCTTCTACTTTCTTTTTCAAATCGCCCAATTTATTCATTTCATCTTCTTCTTCATCCATTTCTTCAAACATGGATTTCACTTCCTTATCTTCATCAGGCACCACTTCTAGCATACGCTCGCTGAAAGGCACAATCACTTTTTTATAGAAGATGAAGAGCACCACAAACACCAAAAGATACTTGATTAAAGGCGTAAAAGATCCTAATATTTTTTGGGTTTTATGCATGATTTTTTCGCCAAAAGTGGCGTTATCAATCGTAGGGATTATGGGGTTGAATTCAAAATTACTCACTGCCACATCATCGCCTCTATTTTGGTTATAGCCAATGGCTTGTTTCACTAGGGCGTTGATTTTTTTAAGCGCTTCATCACTCAAGGGTTCATATTCTAAAGCGTTTGTCCCATCTTTAAGTGCAATTTTATACTTGCCATCTACCACAACCGCCGCATTCAAGCGCACCAAAGTGCCAAACTCGCCCTTAATTTCGCTAATGGTTTTACCCACTTCATAATTGGTCGTGTTTTGGGACTTTTCGTATTTTTCTTGATCTTTATTGTCCTTTAATCCTTGCACAGGACCGATATTGCTCACAACTCCAGGCACACCGCCGACTTGCTTTTTAGGAGCACCTTCTTTTTTTTCTTCTAAATTTTGCTCGCTCCTTACGACATTATTAGGATCAAAAGTCTCTTTGGTGCTTTTCTTTTGGCTGAAATCAAACTCCGCATTGACCCTTGCGACCACCTTGTTTTTACCCCCCACAATAGGGGCTAAAATATTGACGATCTTACTTTCTAAAATGTTTTCAAAATTTTGTTTGTAGTGCAATTGCTCTAGGGCTAATTCTTTGGAATTTTCTAAAATATCGCCCTCGCCTAATGGCTCGCCATTTTCATTCACGATTTTCACATTCTCTATCGTGAGTTTAGGCACAGCCGCAGCGATCAAGTTTTTAATCCCTAGAATTTGAGTGGGCGAGAGCCTCATATCAGGCTTAAGCTTGAGCATCACTGAAGCGCTTGGAGGGACTTCTTTAGCGACAAACACGCTGTCTTTAGGGATTGCAATATGCACATTGGCTTTAAGGATAGGATTTAAGCTTTCAATCGTGCGCGACAATTCGCCCTCAATAGCGCGGATGAGTTTGACATTTTGATCAAAATCAGTCGCCCCAAAGTCTTTAGAATCAAAAATTTCAAAACCCACTTTACTCGTTTTAGGGATCCCTTGAGAAGCTAAAGTGATCCTTTCTTCATAGACTTTATCTTTAGGGATGAGAATAGTGTCGTCTTTGGAGACTTTATAAGGGATTTGGTTTTGTTGGAGGTACTGCAAGATTAGAGCGTTATCGCTAGGATCCAAGCCTTCAAATAAAACCCCATAACCCCCTTGTACATAGCCTTTTTCCTTAAAAGGATAGAGCAATAAAAACACGATCAAAGCCGTGATCAAAACCCCCATTGCAATCAGGGCGATTTTTTGCTTTTTATTGAGTTTGATGAAAAAATCAACAATCCGTTGCAATAATATCTTTAAATCCAATATTAAAACCTCGATAAATTTTTCATTCTTTTAAGCCGTTTGTTGGAATCAAATTCTCTTAAACACGCTCAAATAAATCCCTATGGAAAAACAAGCCCCTAACGCCCCCAAACAAAACCCTCCTAAAACACTGCTAAAAGACGCCCCTAAAACAATCAGCACCAACCCTATTAAAAGAATCAAACCAAATAAGCCATAAGTCAGAATATTTTGGAGCGTTTTGTGGGCGATAAAATAAGGTATCAATAAAATAAGCAACCCATAAAAAAGGGCTAAAGAAAGTGCATAGGAGTTTGGCAAGTTAGTGCTGTACGAAAGCCACTGAATGGAATGCGTAAAAAGGTGTTTTAAAGATTCTAAAAGGGCTTCAAATATCACCACACTTAACACTAACCACACCCCAAGCGCTAAATTTCTGCGATAAAGACTTAAAAACACCCCCACTAACAAGCTAAAGGGCAACACGAATTGAGAATAGCCTAAAAAAGCGATGCGTTGGAGTATAAAATCTAATGCGGAGCCGGAATTAACAGAGCTTGAATGCACTAAATTAAAAATGGCATTATCCATTGAATTGGTGTAATCAAAAAAAACCAAGCCAATGATAATCGTAAAAAGCACGCTAAAAAATCCCCCTAAAAGAAAAAGGGCTTTCACTTGCAATAAAAAGAATGGTTTGGGTTGTATAGAAACATTTTTGAAAGAATTTTCAGCCATTACTTAAAACCCTTTTAGCCAGCTAATCAAAAACTTATACTATAGCACCAAGAACAAAAACGCCTCTTTAGAGGGTTTAAACAAGGATTTAAACGCATAAGATCTCTTTAATTCTAGTCAAACCTAGCTAATAAGAAACTGAAAAATCGCCCTTGTGTGGGTTATTTTTTTTTTTTTTTTGAAATGGCTTTAGTTTTTGCCCTCTTTTAAAGCTTTTTAAAAGCTTTTTAACCCTTTTTAGATTACAATTTGCGATATAAAATCAAAGGAACGCATTAATTTATGGATAGAGCCAAATTTATATTCGTTACAGGGGGTGTGTTAAGCTCTCTAGGGAAAGGGATTTCATCTTCTTCAATCGCTACGCTTTTACAGCATTGCAATTATCAGGTTTCTATTTTAAAGATTGACCCTTATATTAATATTGACCCAGGCACCATGAGCCCTTTAGAGCATGGGGAAGTGTTTGTGACAAGCGATGGTGCTGAAACGGATTTAGACATAGGGCATTATGAGCGCTTTTTAAACAGGAATTTAACCCGGTTGAATAATTTCACTACTGGGCAGATTTTTTCAAGCGTGATAGAGAATGAAAGGAAAGGGGAATATTTAGGCAAGACCATTCAAATCGTCCCCCATGTTACCGATGAGATTAAAAGGCGTATTAAAAGCACGGCTAAAGGGTTGGATTTTTTAATCGTGGAAGTGGGTGGTACTGTGGGCGATATGGAGGGCATGTTTTATTTAGAGGCGATCCGTCAGCTTAAACTAGAATTAGGGAATGAAAAAGTCATCAATGTGCATGTAACCTTAATCCCTTATATCCAAACCACTAACGAATTGAAAACCAAGCCCACGCAGCATTCTGTCCAAGAATTACGACGCCTTGGCGTAACCCCTCAAATCATTTTAGCTAGATCGCCAAAACCTTTGGGTAAAGAATTAAAAAAGAAAATCGCCTTGAGTTGCGATGTGGAGCAAGACAGCGTGATTGTGGCCACAGACACTAAAAGCATTTACGCATGCCCTATTCTTTTCTTACAAGAAGGCATTTTAACTCCCATTGCAAGACGCTTTAATTTGAATAAGTTGCACCCTAAAATGGCGGCATGGAACACTCTAGTAGAAAAGATTATCGCTCCTAAACACAAAGTCAAAATCGGTTTTGTGGGTAAGTATTTAAGCTTGAAAGAATCTTATAAATCCTTGATTGAAGCCTTAATCCATGCAGGGGCGCATTTGGATACGCAAGTCAATATTGAATGGCTAGATAGCGAGAATTTTAATGAAGAGACCAATTTAGAGGGCGTTGATGCGATTTTAGTGCCGGGGGGCTTTGGAGAAAGGGGGATTGAAGGCAAAATTTGCGCCATTCAAAGAGCGAGATTAGAAAAACTCCCCTTTTTAGGGATTTGTTTGGGCATGCAATTAGCGATTGTTGAATTTTGTAGGAATGTTTTGGGTTTAAAAGGGGCTAATTCTACGGAGTTTAACCAACGCTGCGAATATCCTGTAGTGTATTTGATTGAAGATTTTATGGATCAAAACCACCAAAAACAAGTGCGTACCTATAATTCGCCTTTGGGTGGCACCATGCGATTAGGCGAATACGAATGCGAAATTATGCCTAACAGCTTACTGGAAAAAGCCTATAAAAAACCAAGCATTAAAGAAAGACACCGCCATCGCTATGAAATCAACCCCAAATACCGCCAAGAGTGGGAAAATAAAGGCTTGAAAGTGGTGGGTTTTGGGGCAAATCATTTGATTGAAGCGATTGAATTAGAAGATCACCCTTTCTTTGTAGGGGTGCAATTCCACCCAGAATTCACTTCTAGGCTGCAAAGCCCTAACCCTATTATTTTGGATTTCATTAAGAGCACTCTTTTTAAATCCTAACCTAAACAATGAAACAAAAGCTTGAAGCTCAAATTAAAGAGCGAGTGGCTTCTATCGCTTATAGTGAAAAAGGGTTTCCTAGCCCCTTTTTGTTTAAAGACTTGAAAAAAGCCGCACTCAAAATCATAGAAGCGATGGAAAAATATACAGAGATTTTAGTCGTGGGCGATTATGACGCTGATGGCGTGATTAGCTCCACTATCATGGCAAAATTCTTTGCGAGTTTAAATTATAAGCATGTCCATGTTGCGATCCCCAATCGTTTTATGGATGGCTATGGGATTTCTAAACAATTTTTAGAAAAATACCATGCCCCTTTGATCATCACGGTGGATAATGGGATCAATGCCTTTGAAGCCGCACGATTTTGCAAAGAAAAAAACTACACCCTTATCATCACGGATCACCATTGCTTACAAAATAATGAAGTCCCAGACGCTTATGCTGTAATCAACCCCCAGCAACCAGATTGTCATTTTATCCAAAAAGAAGTGTGTGGGGCGTTAGTAGCGTTTTATTTGTGCTATGGTATCCACCAACTTTTAAAAAAAGAAAAAAGCCATTCTAGTGAGTTATTGTGTTTAGTGGGCGTGGCGACTATCGCTGATATGATGCCTTTGACTTTTTTTAACCGCTTTTTGGTTTCTAAAGCCTTGTATTTTTTACAAAAAGAACCTTTAGGAGCGATAGGGTTTTTGCGCCAAAAAGAAGTTTTTAGAAAACGCTCTTTAAAAACAAGCGATATTTCTTTTAATATTGCCCCCTTAATCAACTCCGCAGGGCGCATGCAAGATGCTAGAGTGGCCCTAGATTTTTTAAGCACGAATAATTTGCAAGATTGTTGTTTTTTGTATGAACGCTTGAAAGCATGCAATAATGAACGAAAAATAACCCAACAACAGGTTTTTGAAGAAGCCTTTAAGCATGCGTTGGTTGGGGAAAAAATCATCATCGCTCTTAAGGATAATTGGCATGAGGGCGTGCTTGGGATTGTGGCTTCAAAATTAGTGGAAGCCACTCAAAAGCCAAGCCTAGTTTTTACTTTTAAAGAAGGGGCGTATAAGGGGAGTGGGCGCAGCTCTCAAAATGTTGATTTGATTGACGCTTTGAATGGGGTTTCTTCTTTATTATTGGGCTATGGGGGGCATAGACAAGCATGCGGTTTGAGCGTTGAAAAAAATAATATGGTCTCACTCTTTGAAACTTTAGAAAATTTTGATTTTAAAGTCTTGCCTTTTTGTGAAAAAGAACCCCCTTTGATATTACGCTTAAAAGACATTGACAAAGAGCTTTTAGAGATTATAGAAATGGGCGAACCTTATGGGCAAGAAAACCCTGAACCCTTATTCCAAGCACAAAATTTAGAAGTCATAGAAGAAAAAATCATCAAAGAAAGCCATCAAGCGTTGCGTTTTAAGGATGAAGAAAGCGTCAAAGACGCTATTTATTTTAACGCTGAGCGGTTTTTAAAAGTGGGCGAAAAGGTGAGCGTGCTTTTTAGCGTGGAATTAGATGAGTATTCTAATGAGCCTAAAATGTTTGTTAAAAGTTTGTTATAGTGCCGTTTGTTGAAGAAGAATTTGAAATTTTAAAACCCACCAAAGCCTTATTTTTGGTGTGTGATATTTTGAAATGCTCTTTAAAAGAAGCCCAACGGCACCTTGACAAACAACGCTTAAAACAAAATCAACAAATCGTGCGTAAATCTCAAATCATTCAAGGGATCGTTAGCTTGATTTATTTCAAGCCTAATGAAAAGCAAGGAAAACTTGTTTTTGAGACTAAAGATTTTGGCATATTTGACAAACCCACTCAAGTCTATACCCACCCTAAAGGCTATTTTTACCATGAAAGCTTATTAGATTGCATCCAATCTCATTTTGGCAAAAACGCCCACCCAGCCCATAGATTGGACTATGAAACGAGCGGATTAGTTCTAGTGGGCAAAACTCCACAAAGCACCAAAGATTTAAAAGCGCTTTTTATGCAAAAAAAAGTGAAGAAAACTTATTTGGCGCTAGTGCATGGGTTAATGGATCAAAATACCACCATAGATAAGCCCATTCTAACGCCAGAAAACATTCAAAAAGATTTGCGCATTAGATCTAAAATTTCTCCTTTGGGCAAGCCTTCAACCACTCTTGTTGAGCCGTTAGCTTATAATTCTTTTTTAGATGTGAGCTTACTTAAAATAACCCCACTCACTGGGCGTACGCACCAGATCCGCTTGCATTTAAGCAGCATGAATCATAGGATCGTGGGCGAAGGGCTTTATGGGGTGGCAGATGAAAACGCTAGAGAATACCTTCAATTAAAGCGCGAAAATAACGCCCCATTACTCATGCTCCATGCCTTAAGTTTAGAATTTGAATTTAAAGGGGCGCATTATAAAATTACTTCCCCCATGCCCAAACGCTTCATGCCTTTTTTAAAAGATTGACCCCCCATTTATTGATTATCTCCTTGATTATTCTCTTTGGGGGTGTTTTGGTTGAGATCTTTGAATGTCTCGGTTTGTGGCACCCCAAATATTTCTATTTTTTCAAAATTCTCTTGAATGTTTTGATTAAGCATTTTATTGAACATCTCAATTGTTCTTTTAGAATCTTTTTCTTGAGTGTTTGGGTCAAGACCTTTCATGCGATCTTTAAGAGTTTGACCGCCAACGATTGCTTGCGGATTTGTAAAAGCATTTTTAAGATCATCACCAAGTTCTTCAATACTATCATCAAAATCATCTTTGAGGTTTTCTTTTAGATCTTCTTTCACTTTTTTGATATTGTTTTCAATCTCTTCTTTAAACTTTTTTCTATTCAACTTTTCATCAAAATAATTAAAAGCCACATCAACCCCAATAGCTGAGATAAGCCCACCACCTATACCTTTTGTAAGAATTCCAACACCGAATCTAGTGCTAAGTTTTGCCAAAAATTCTGGGGCTATCTTTCCCATAATCACACCAACACCCACACTAGCCACTACCCCTACTGCCCCTATGAAGTATGATTTTAATTTAACATGTTCTTTTATTTTATCATCTATTCCATCATCAATATTTTTTAAAATTTCTGCGATTTGTGAATCATTTGTATCCATTCCTTGTGTAGCGATCTTTTCTACATCCTCTTTATGTTGGGTTAATAAGCTTATATAAGTATCAGAAATATTGTCTGTCATCGTTTTTAATCTTTGTTCGTAATCAGTCCCTAAAAATTTTTCTTGCAATTTATTAGCTATCGCATCTTTTACACTCAAACCGGTTGCTTTAGCCAACCAAAGACCAAGCTCAGTATAATTTCCCTTAAGAGAATAATGCCAGTCTAAAAACTTATCCACATTATTTTCTATTGGATTAAAAAGATTATCTACTTGAGTGTCTATCTCGCTATACATTCTATCTTTACCACTATTTAGTAAATCACTTATTTCTAGTTGATGGCTATCAAGATTGTTTTTTATTAGATCTGGCAAATACTTAAGGATTGTTTTTGTGTGAGCCGTTTTCATTTCTTGACTAGGTTCATTATATAAAATGATACTTATAATATTATAAGTTATAAATAAACCAATAATAGTTCCTAAAAAAATGTAAATATACTTTCTTCCTTTCTTTTTTTTAATTTTTTCTTTTTCTTGTATTTCTAAGTCTTTATCACTCATAATTGCTCCTTAAAATACTTTGATAAAACATAAATGATTTGAACGCTCAATCTAACGATAGCTATCCCACTAAGAGCGTTATAAAAAATAAACGCTGCCCAACCCATAACCTCAAGCCTTCCATTTATTCCAAAGGTTTCTGCTTTAAGCATGCCCCACCAAGCAAACCCCTCTAACATTTTTTTAGATTTTAAAAAATAATCTATATCATCACAACTTGAATAAAGGGAGTTGCTTGCTGCCTTAATGGTGTCCCATAAATTTGGTTGTAAATAATTGGGCATGTTATTGTGATAAATAACATAACAGCTAATTGAGACAAAGAAAAAAGTCCCTACCATAGCGCTCATTTCTCTAGACATTAGCATTAAATATTCTTCATTAACGATATTTTTAAATATTTTTTCAAACATGCTAAAGACCACAGTGCAAAAAACAATGTTGATAAACACAACCCCCCACATCATCAAGTTATAATCTAGCACGCTATAAGCAATGGATATAGATATGAGAATAGAATAAACAAAATAAAAGATAGTTACCATTATTGGAGAGTGTAACAACTTTGCTAACCAAGATTGACTATTCAAAAAACATTTAGCAAAGCATTTTCTTTGATGCATTTTCAAAGAAATATAGCTATAAGCGACAATCCCTAATATCAGCAACACAAAGAGTAAGGAAAAACAAAACTTATCGTAAGTCAAACACCATAAACCTAATAGCACCCCTACAATAACGCTCGTCTCTATAATGATTTTAAAAAAATGGGGTATATTCATTTTTGACTCCTTTTGTGGTGTTTAAGCGGTTGTTAAGGTTATCGGTAAGAAGAAAGATTTTGAGTGCTACTATTATTAAGGATAGTAAGATCATGATTAAAAATACCATCCAAAAATAAGTTTGATTGATAAAGTAAAGGATCGCGCTCTCTATCAAGCAAATGAGTAAAATTCCGTATCTAAATTTAGGCTTTAAAATTTTATGTCGGTATATCAGCATGGCGACTAAAACCCAACAGATCCGCCCAAAATAGATAAAACCCATAAAGCTTTTTCAGGAATACACCACATCTTTTGCTCAGCTGAGTTTTTATCCATTGCCATGATGATAAAAATCAAACTATTGATTATGACCAAGTAAATAATAGAAAAAAATTCCACTCTTACCACCTTAAGAGTGTTTTAACAACCCAAACACTGTTACTTGGCTTTTTAGAGAGAAGACAAAAGATTAATTCTCAAATTCATTCCTTTACAAAAATTTAGCCTAAGGACTTTAGCACAATAATATTAAATCGTAGCTTTTATTCTTTTTAAATTACCGCTTGCTTTATACAAAACTAAAACCACTCTAAAACCCCTATTCTTCAAGCAAAATACAACTTTCGTTTAAATATTCTTTTAAGATTTCTCACCCTTTATGGGTTCTTGATAAAATCAATATCGTTCGCTCTCTTAGTTTTTTAGCATCTTCTCTGTTGGCGTTTTTTGTCAAATCGTATTCACTGAAAAAATACGGCATGACAGATCTTGATTTAAACTTAAGACCCACTTCTTTAATTACTTTTTCTATCGTGTATTTCTTTATTGCAATGCTTTTTGCAACCCCCCAATTTCAAAATTTCCCTATTCCTTGACGCTCTTTTTTCACTTGATCAGCATACTTTTACTCTTTTGCAATCTTTCTACCGCTAAAGCATAATTTTTACTCTCCATAGCTTAATGAATCGTTTGAATTGAAGCAACCCATTTAACCCTACATTATAACTCAAATCTAAAATGACCATTTTTCTCATGGCGTCTAAATTTTTATACCATGCATATCTACTAAGACAAAGCATTCAACACTTCTTTAATTCTCTTTATCCTTTTTAGCTTTCAATTCCTCTTGTTTTTTAAGAATCATTTCTTCGGTAATGTTAGAAAGCTTGTCTTTATGAGATTTATTATTAAGATCTTCTTGGTGGTGGAACTCTTCTTGTTTTTTTGAAATGATTTCTTCAGCGATATTAGAGAGTTTTTCCACATTTTTAGCGTCTTTTTGACTGAAGCGGTTTCTTAAATTCTCTCTAATTTGCCTTTTTCTTTGAATGAGTGCAAACATTTTTTTGCTGAATTGGTAGCATTTATGTACACTAAAAATAATCACGCCCCACTTGATCAATAAAGCGATTAAAAGCAAAATAAAAGAGCTAGAAGTGTCCAATAAAAATTGGCGCACATCGCTATAAACCCAAATATCCACCAAAATAATCAGCAAAGTGATCAAAATAGAAAACGCAATGCTTTTAAACCTAAAAAGCCATGCCACTATCACAAACCCTCTCGTGTGCCTGTGGGCTAACAACCAGCGTTCATTCTTTTCACTAAAAAAATTCATTAAGCTAGAAAACACGCTATTTTTCTTGTTCATTTTCGCCCTTTTCCCAAACTTCTTTAAAATGCTTGGTGTTTTTTTCTTGTTTTTCTTTCAATTCTTTAGCGTGGATTTGCTCTAACAACCTTTTTTCTTCAGCTTCAAACATGATTTTTAATTCTTCTTCACTAAAATCGCTCAATTGCATGTTCTCTTTTGTCAAGCGTTTTTCTACGATTTTAACCGCCTGCTCTCTGATTTTTTGAGATTTTTCTTTAAAAAACGCCCGCTTCGTTTTTTGAAACGCTTCATTGGAATTTTTGTGGATCGTTTGTTTGCAAAAATCTAAAAAATCCTTGACTTGATGCATAATTTTCATGGTTATCCGTTTTTAAAGAGTTTTTAAGACTAATGACCCTTAAAAGAATACCAAAAAAAGATTAAAACTCTCTGGTTAAGGTTACAAAAGCATGAAAGTCAGCCAAAAAACAGCATTTATTTTGAATCCATTGAATCTAGTAGTGGTTCAAGTGTATAGCATGCCACCTCATCTCCTAGTTTGCAACGCTCTTGCCTAATCTCCAATTCGACCACTCCATATCCCATGCATGCCATCTCATTTTTTAATTCGCAACCCTTTTTTAGCGTTTTCATCGCTTGTTTTAGATTTTTGACTACGCCTTCGCCAGAACGCTGCATCTCTCCTAGTCTGAGACACCCATAACCTTCTTTTAAACCACACGCTTTAGTATACGAAGCAAAAGCTTTTTTTAAATCCTTTTTTACTCCATTCCCATTTTGATATAAAGTCCCTAAAAAAGAACACCCTACAGCATAGTTTAATTCACACCCTTTAGTCATTAAAGCAAGAGCTTTTTTATAATTCTTTTCTCCAAAGTCTTTATGAATATATAAAATTCCTAGACCAAAACACCCCTCAGCATAGTTTAAATTACACGCTTTTTCAAAGTATTTTTTAGCTTGAGTAAAATTTCTCGCTTTGTTACTCTCTACACCCCAATCAAAAAGCTCTTTAGGGGTTTGGCTTGCCATTAACCCCCCCCCATAACCGCGCAACCCAAGCATAAAACCCTAAAAATAGCTTTTTTGAAATTCCCTAACATGACGCTCTCCCTTTTATTAAAAAATTCAGACTTTATTATAACCAAATATTAATGACTAAAACCTTTTAATTTTCAAAAATGAGGTTTTGGTTATTTTATAGTAAAAATCATGAGGGGATAGGGGGGGTATTTTGTGCTTAAATCCCCTAAAGACCGCATTACAAGAAATTATCGCTTGACCAATGTCAATCTATTTTATTATATTTATTTTAAAAAATATCTTTGAGCATTTTTTATACTAGAATTTTATCCCTAGCCCTTTTTTAAAACTTGCTGGCAATAGCGCTCTAAAATCCTGCAAGCGCTCAAAGAGTCCAAACGGCCGTCTTTAATAGCGAGCCACTTATTTTTCCTGCCCAAATACTCTAAATTCTCATAAGCTTCTATGCTAGAGCTATCTTCATTGATAAAAACGATTTCGCCCTTAAAATCTACAAGCTTGATAAAATGCCCAATGCGAATATTCGTATCCGCATAATTTTCACTAGGCTTGCCCACCACTAGCACTTGAATGTTTTTTTCTTTCAATAAATCGCTCAAATCCCTAGAAGCCTGATTCCTATTTTGGCGTAAAATCGCTTCTAAAGGTAAGATAATGCCATTTAAAAGCATGGCTATGCCAATGCGTTTTAGCCCCACATCGCATGCTAAAATCATGCTAACACTACGATATGATTGATGCGCTTAATCTTGCCTAGTAGCTCGTATTCTAAAAGTTTATCCCCAAATTTGAGATACGCTTCTTCATAACTAGGGTTTTTCGCACAATATTCTAAAAATTCATCTTTATTTTCATGCATTTCTTGTAAATGATAATCTTTTAAAAGGGTGTTTATAAAATGATGAATGTTAAATATCCCTTGAGCCTGCCCTTTTTCTAAAAGCTCATTAGTGCCATCGCTCTCATTCAAGCGTTGGGGTAAAACAAATAAGGGTCTTTGGTATTTTTGGGCTAATCTCGCGCTGCTCATAGAACCGCTTTGTAAATCCGCTTGAGGGATAATCACTACATCGCTTAAAGCGATCACTAAGCGGTTTCTCGCTAAAAAAGAGCCTTTAATGGGCATGAAATCCTTTTCATATTCGCTTAAAATCAAGCCGTTTTGTGCGATTTCTTGGATCACTTTATGGTTATTAGTAGGATAGATCAAATCCAAACTGCAAGGCGAAAGCATGATCGTTTTCGGTAAGGCGTTTTCTTGAGCGATAATATCCACGCCTAACGCTCCCCCACTCACAATAACCGCACCATTTTTAGCAAGCTCTTTAGCTAGAGTGATCGTGTGTTGCTTGCTATAAGGGGTGGGTCTTCTTGTGCCTATGATAGCCACTTTTAAAGGTGCATTTAAGAGAACGGTATTGCCTATAAAGTAGAGCTTTTTAGGGGGGTCTTTAAGAATGTCAAAAACTTTAGGGATACCTTCTAGTGCACTATATTGGAAGTTACTTTTCATTTTAAACTATTTAGGCAATATAATCTCTACTTCAATCGTTTCCACGCTTTGATTGCTATCTAGGGTTTTAAAGTGAATGTCTGAAGATTTAGTGTATTTTTGAATGACGGCGATGATTTCTTTACGCATTTCTTCCATGTAAGGTAAATTTAAAGTGCGCTCTTTAGCTAAAATCAATTTTAATCTATCCGTTGCAGTAGCCGCACTCCCTTTAGTTTTAAAAAAATCAAACAAACTCATGAAAACATCCCTTTTAAAGCCCTAAAAAAACCTCTTTTAGCCTTAAATTCCACATATTCCACTTCTTCGCCTAAAATCCTTCTGGTGATGCGCTGATAAGCTTTCGCGCTCTCACAATCAGTGCGAATCACCGGCTCGCCCTTGTTGGTTGCTGAAATAATGTGGCTATCTTCAGGAATGATCCCAATCAAAGGCAAACATAAAATCTTTAACACTTGTTCAATAGAAATCATTTCACCACTTTCCACTAATTCAGGTTTTAAGCGGTTGATGATTAAATGTTTATGCACTTCTTCGCCCCTTTTAGCCCGGTTAGACTTCGCATCAATAATGCCAATCACTCTATCGCTATCCCTTAAAGAACTCACTTCCGGCGTTACCACCACTAACGCCATGTCCGCATGCAAAATCGCATGCTCAAAACCGCTTTCAATCCCAGCGGGCGAGTCAATCAAAATATAGTCAAAATCCACCCTTAAAGCGTTGATTAAAGTCGCTACTTTTTCTTTATCTAAAATATTTTTATCTTTACTTTGTGAGGCCGCTAAAAAAGAAAGGTTTTTAGTCTTTCTATCCACGATTAACGCTTGCGAAAGGTTGCAATTTTTCTCCATCACATCTACCACATCAAAAACAATGCGATTTTCCAATCCTAAAATCATGTCTAAGTTTCTCAAGCCTATATCAAAATCAACCACTACGACTTTTTTACCGCTTTCAGCCAATCCGATCGCCAAATTAGCCGTGGTGGTGCTTTTACCTACGCCCCCCTTACCTGAAGTGATAGTAACTACTATTGCCATATGATTCCTTTATTTTAATGATTTATTTTTCATGATTGAATGGGGTGCGTAAAATTTCCCCAACTTGCTCTATTTTAGTCTCTTTTAGGGCTTTTCTTTCTGTGTTTAACCTGGGGTAATTCAAGCTCTTTTCTAGTAAAAAATCCTTAGCGAATGAGCCGTTTTGAATCTTTTTTAAGATTTTTTGCATGCGTTTTTCTAATAAATTTTCCATAGGCTCTCTCGCTTTAATCGCCCCAAATTCAGCGGTGTTAGAAATGTGTTTTCTCAAACCCTCCACCCCCTTATAATGCAGTAAATCCGCTACTAATTTCACTTCATGCACGCATTCAAAATAGGCTAATTCTTCAGGGTATCCTGCCTTGATTAAAGTTTCAAACCCCATTCTTACAACCGCTTCCAACCCTCCGCACAAAACCGCTTGCTCGCCGAACAAATCGCTCTCGCATTCTTCTTTAAAGCTCGTTTCTAAAACCCCCATTCTCCCCCCACCCATCGCCTTTGCATAGCTTAAAGCCACGGCTTTAGCGTTGTTTTTTGAATTTTCTTGCTCTATGGCAATCAAATGGTATAAGCCCTTGTTTTTAAGGTATTCTTCTCTTAAAGCACTCCCCGGTCCTTTTGGTGCGACTAAAATCACGCCCACGCCTTTTTTAAAAGAGACTTGATTGAAATGCACGCTAAAACCATGAGCAAAGCCCACAATTTGGCCCTCTTTTAAAAAAGGGATCACTTCTTTTTCTAAAACTTCCTTATGCAATTCATCCGGAAGTAACGCCATGATCACATCAGACTTTTGGACTAATTCTTTGACTTCCAACACCTCAAAGCCCTCTGCCTTTGCTTTTGGAATGCTCAAACTCCCTTGATACAAGCCAACACGCACTTTCACTTTAGAATCTCTTAAATTGAGTGCTTGGGCTTCTCCTTGAGTGCCATAACCAATAATGCCCACTTGTAAGGATTGGATAACGCCTAAATCAATGTCTTTATCGTAATAAACGGATAATGCCAAATCAAATCTCCTAGCGTGTTTAAGCAGATAATTATTTTACCATAATGGGAGCGATAATATTTAAAAACATGCAGAATATTAAAAACTCATTAAATGGTGTGCTCGGAGGGATTCAAACCCCCGACCTACAGGACCGCAACCTGTTGCTCTATTCAGCTGAGCTACGAGCACTTCTAAAGAAGTGGAACAAAGATTATAGCAAGAAAAACTAATTTTTTACTTAAAGGATACATTTTTTCTATTATAATTCAAAGCATGCAAAAACATTACCACAAACTCATATCTTATTTATGTGATTTTTTAGAAAAAGAAACGCAAAAAAGAGGCTTTAAAAAAGTCGTTTATGGATTGAGTGGGGGGCTAGATAGTGCGGTCGTTGGGGTGCTGTCTCAAAAGGTTTTTAAAGAAAACGCCCATGCCCTTTTAATGCCCTCTCTAGTTTCTATGCCAGAAAGCAAATCAGATGCTTTGGATCTGTGCGAAACCTTTTCTATCCCCTATACAGAATATTCTATCGCACCCTATGATGCAATCTTTTGCTCTTATTTTAAAGACGCAAGCCTTACCAGAAAGGGGAATTTTTGCTCAAGGTTGCGCATGGCTTTTTTATACGATTATTCTTTAAAAAGTAATTCTTTAGTCATTGGCACGAGCAATAAAAGCGAAAGAATGCTAGGCTATGGCACTTTATTTGGGGATTTGGCGTGCGCGATCAATCCGATTGGGGAATTATTTAAGACTGAAGTTTATGAACTCGCTCAACATTTAAATATCCCTAAAAAGATTTTAGACAAACCCCCTAGTGCGGATTTATTTGTAGGTCAAAGCGATGAAAAGGATTTGGGCTATCCCTATAGCGTGATTGATCCTTTATTAAAGGATATTGAAGCGTTATTTCGAACAAAGCCTATCCATTTAGAGACGCTCACTCAATTAGGCTATGATGAAACTTTAGTTAAAAACACCATAAGCCGTATCCAAAAAAACGCTTTTAAGTTAGAATTACCCACCATCGCCAAACGATTTGATCCTAAATGAAAAGCGATAAACCCTTTTTAGAACGCTATTTTTACACCCCCACTCTTTTGCAAAAAGGGTTGATTTTTGCACTCTATCCTTTTTCTTTAATCTATCAATGCATCGCCACTTTTAAACGAAAAACCGCCAAAAAACATGACTTTAAAATCCCTATTATTAGCGTAGGTAACTTAATCGCTGGAGGAAGCGGTAAAACGCCCTTTATTTTAGAAATCGCTCCAAGATACCAAGAAGTAGCGATCATCTCTAGGGGGTATCAGCGAAATTCTAAAGGTTTAGTGGTGGTGAGCGTTAAAGGGAAAATTCTAGTTTCTCAAAACACAGCGGGCGATGAAGCCTATCTTTTAGCCTTAAATCTAAAACAAGCGAGCGTGATTGTGAGCGAAAAAAGAGAGCTAGGCATTTTAAAAGCCCTTGAATTAGGATCAAAGATCGTGTTTTTAGACGATGGTTTTAGGTTTAACTTCAACCAATTCAACTTGCTTTTAAAACCCAAAGTCCCCCCCTACTACCCCTTTTGTTTGCCTAGTGGGTTGTATAGAGAAAGCATTAAAAGCTATAAAGAAGCCCATTTAGTCATTACAGAAGATAAGGATTATAAAAGAATCACCTCTACTACCCACCCCACCAAACGCATGCTTTTAGTAACGGCTATCGCTAACCCTAGCCGCTTAAACGCATTCTTGCCCAAAGAAGTGGTTAAAAAAATCTATTTTAAAGACCATGCCCCTTTTAATTTGAAGCTTTTAGAAAAAGAGTTTCATAAAAATAACGCCACTTCCTTGTTGGTTACTTCAAAAGATTTAGTCAAATTACAAGATTGTAAATTGCCTTTAAGCGTACTGGATTTAAGATTAGAAATTGACCCTAAAGTTTTAGAAAAGATTGACAATTATATTTTTTCTTATCCTTATAATACAAAAGAACATCTATAAACTCCTTGTCTTTAGAGATAAAGCCTTTCAAACGCCCCTCTAACTCATAATGGTTTTTTTCATAAAAAGCGATCGCTTTGAAATTAGTTTCCATCACTTCCAAGTGTAAAGAATGCAATTGAAACTCTTCAAAAGCGATAAATTCTAAGGCTTTTAAAATAGTATCCCCCTTATTTTTTAAAAAAGGGTTTTTATAAATCCCCAAATACCCATGCTTATGGAAAAGATTGATTTTAGTGATAGAGCCAACCCCCAAATAAACGCCTTCTTCTTTAAACAAAAAATAGCGGTGGTTGGGTGAGTTTTTTAAATCTTCTATGAATTGCAAATGCGTTTTCAAAGGAATAAAAGTGCTATACATCCATAAGGAAGTGTTTGGGTGGTTACGAAACTCTAAAACCAACAACTTTTCTTCATCGCTTAAACGGATAAAATCAATCGCTTGGATATTTTGATAACAATAATTTTTTTTCAAACCTCTAAAAACTCCCTTAACGCACCCTCTAATTTGCTCCCAAAGGTTAGGTTTTTTGCCCATGGTTGGTTTTTTTGAATTTGCAACTTTTCAAAATCTTTAGCTAAAGTTTTTAAACTCGTTTGTTTGAAAATGCCTGAATTTTCAAATTCTTTGCTTTGAAGGATTTGATTAGGCACAATGGGGATAATGAGCGAGGGTGTTTGAGAAAGGGCTAATTCATACAAAGTTTGACCAGCAGCACTAATGGCGCAAGCGCAAGATTTCATTAAAGAACTAAACTCTAAAGGGCTTAAATGGTTGTAGTAATGCGTGTTTTTGGGAGGGTTTTTAGGGATATTAAATGAAATGATATGCAAATTTATCTCATTATTCTCTAAAATTTTAACTATCTCTTTTAATATTCTTGGCTCGCTCCCCCCTAGCGTGATCAACACTTCTTTATTTTCTGCATTGATAGGGCGATCATAAATAAAACGAATATCAACAGGGTAAAACTCCACCCCCAAATAATAATCTTTAGAAAAATAATTATAATAATTTAAAGCATTAAGCATGAAATTCATGATTTTAGTGTTTTTAGGGTAAAACCCTTTGGCATGCTCTTTATCTTCTATCACCATAAGGTTTTGAGATTTTTCTTTCAAAAGATAAAAATCTTTTGAATCCAAATAATAGCTGTCTGTAATCAAAAAATCATCACCGCTAACGCCCTCTAAAAAAGCGCTTATATCGTTTTGCTTATGCAAATAAAGGCTCGCTTCAACGCCTAATTTTTCTACATAAGAAAGGATTTTTTCACCACGCCTCACATGCCCTAAACCGCTTGTTACAAACGCATCGCACAAAATTTTTACTGGCATGAATTTTTTAAACGGCTGTATTTGAGCTTGGCTAATTCCAAATCTTCTAAAGTGTCAATGTCTTGGACTTCTAATGGCGATAATTCTAAAGCGATAGAATTTTGGCTAAAAATAGGTCGCATTTCTTTAAAGACCTGAGCCTTCCCCATATAGAGCAACCCTGCGTCATGATAGAGCGTTTTTAAATCTTGCGTGCATGTGTTTAAATACTCTTTAAAGACCATTTGAACGCCATTTTCAAGGCTAAAAGAACGATAGGGCGAAGCGCTAAATGGAGAGCATGTGAAAACATAGTCCGCATTTTGATTTTCTTTTAAAGTCTCAAAAGCGCATTGTAAATGCTTTTTTTGTAAAAAAACTGAAGTGCCATACAAACAACACGCTATATCATTATCTTTTAATTCTAATTCTTCCATGTGATAGGCCATCACTTCTAAAGTCGTAGCCCTATCATTGGCTAAAACTTTAGGGCGTAGATTCAAAAAACTCGCCCCATAATTTTTGGCTAGATCAACATACTCCATGCTGTCGCTAGAAACAAACACTCTTTCAAAGATCTTGGAGTTTAGTGCCGTTTCAATAGGGTAAGCGAGCATGGGTTTATTGAAAAAATCTATAGTATTTTTATGCTTGATCCTTTTACTAGAACTTCTAGCCAAAACAATAGCGATCACTCTCATAGTTATATTTTTAAACGCTCTTTTCAATAAGGCATTTGGGTTTCCATCGCATCAGCAGCGAATTTCTTTTTGTTAGAATCGCTCAAATGCCCTAAATTCGTGTATTCAATCTTAGCGTCGGCTAAAAACTTGGATTGGATGGTGTTATTCCTTTCAATATCATAAGGGCGGATCACCCCACTCACTTTAAGGACTTGCTTTTCCCCATCCACTAGCACTTCCTTATTGCCATAAATGAAATAATTCCCATTTTCTAGCACTTTAATAATGCGAGCGCTCAACACGATCTCTAAATCTTCGCTCTTTTTTTGCGAGCCACCACCTTTAAAATTCGTGTTATTGCTAGATTTAGTGAAATTGTAATTATTCTTATCGTCTAAATACTCTGCTTCTTTTTTCTTTTTCTCATCTAGACCGTTATAAGTGAGCCTTGGGGGCGTGGAATTACCCCCTGATGCACTTTTATAATCTTTGGAGCTAGAATAATTCGCACTCGCTTTTTCAGAGACAATGATTGTGATCAAATCATTAGGCTTCATCGCTCTCCTATCCGCAAATAAGGGGCGCTCGCCTTGCCCAAACAAACTCCCTAACTTATTCAATTCTGGGATAAACTCTTTAGAGGGGGTTTCTTCTACATAATTAGGAGGGTTAAAATCAATTTTAGGCTCATTGGCTGACATGCTCAACAAAATAGCCCCTATACAAAGCGCTTTTTTCATTCACTAGCCTTATTTACTATTTTAAGTCTTAAATTATACTCTCTTATAAGAAATAAATGCTTAATTTGGAGCAAGTTATTGTAAAATCTATCAGATAACAACAAACCTTAAACCCACATTAGGAGATGAATTTGAAGACCTTATTAAAAATGATGGTTGGCACAAGCTTGTTAGTGCACGCTTTAGGGGCTTATGAACAAAGCGCTGCACCTTCTTGGACAAAAAATTTGTATATGGGATTCAATTACCAAACAGGATCGATTAATTTACTAACCAATATACATCAAGTGCAACAAATCATTGACTATCAAAACGGTTACATCCGCACCATCTCTAGTGTCAATGGCATTAAAAAACTCACCAACATGGGAGCCAATGGGATTGGCTTGGTTATGGGCTATAAGCATTTTTTCCATACGGATAAGGTCCTTGGCTTGCGCTATTTTGCTTTTTTAGATTGGCAAGGCTATGGCATGAGATACCCTAAAGGTTATTATGGTGGCAATAACATGATCACTTATGGCGTGGGCGTGGATGCGATATGGAATTTCTTCCAAGGGAGTTTCTATCAAGATGATATTAGTGTGGATATTGGCATGTTTGGGGGGATTGCGATTGCTGGGAATAGTTGGTATATAGGCGATAAAGGACGGGAATTATTAGGCATTGCCAATAGAGAGGTGAATAATACCTCTTTTCAATTCCTTTTTAACTTTGGCATGAGAGCCTTATTTGTGGATGAGCATGAGTTTGAAATTGGTTTTAAATTCCCCACCATCAACAACAAATACTACACAAGCGATACGATCAATGTTCAAATGCGTAGGGTCTTTGCCTTTTATGTGGGGTATAATTACCACTTCTAAAGGGTTTTAAAACCCCACACAGCTTTCTAGCATCTTTTGATAATAGCTCTTGGCTTTGAGTATCGTCTCTGTGTCATCGGCTTTTAAAAGCACTTCATAATTGTTTTCAAAAGCATTTTTGCTCCAATTCGCCGATCCTAAAAACACGATTTTATCATCAATGATCGCCACTTTTTGGTGCATGATGCCATGATAACTCCCCTTTCTCGCCTTAAGCCCATTCAACAAACACACTTTAGTGTTAGGGTATTTGTCTAAATAGCCGATAGTGGATTGCTTGTTATTGTGATTGCTCCCATAATCATAAATGATTTGCACCTTAACCCCCCTACTCGCTACGCTTTTAATCGCTCTTGCAATATCTCTGTGCGTGAAACTATAAATAGCGATTTTCACGCTCTCTCTAGCATTACTAATCCCAGAAATTAAAGCGTTCAAAGCGTCTCTTTGCTCATAAGGTAAGACAAATAGGCTATTTTTAGCTTGCAAAACCCCTAAACAGCCCACCAACACACCCACGCCAACGATTTTTTTAAATTTATCTAACATCAATGTTCCTTATTAAGCGTATTTTTGATTATAATAAAAGATTTAAAAAAAGTGGTAAAGATTGACAGCTTAAAAAGCGTTTTTAATAAAAAATAAGGAGTTCTTAAAATGACAATGATTCTATTTAGCCAAAACCCTATGATCAAAAAGCTGCTTGAAAGCGTTTCTAAAAAATTAGAGTTGCTTATAGAGTGTTTTGAACGCTATGAAGAGTTATCAGCACGCCTTAAAAAAGATCTAGAATGGCTTTTAATAGCCGATGATGAGTGTTTGGAAAAACTGGATCAAGCGGATTGGCTAGAATTGAAAGAAATGATCTCTCAAAACCAAAACAGCGTGTGCATGCATAGAAAAGGCAATGAAGTGCAACCCTTTTTAGAAGGCTTTGAGATGAAAATCAAAAAACCTTTTTTGCCCACTGAAATGTTAAAAATCCTTCAAAAAAAGTTGGGTTTCCAACCTGGCAAATCAGAACCTAACCCAACCGAAGCTTTAGGTCCCACTCAAGAAACATTAGAAGCCAATTGGGATGCGTTAGAAAATTTAGGCGATTTAGAAGCCCTAGCCAAAGAAGATCCTAACGCTGAAGAGCGGTTACTCCCCACTTTAAACACGAAAGAAGAAAAAGAAATTGAAAAAGAAGCACAAGAAGAAACGCAAGAAGTTGCAGAAACGCCCCAAGATGAAGAAACCACAAGAGAAGAAGAAATTCCTAAAGACGATAACACGCAAGAGAGTGCAAAAACGCCCCAAGAACTAGAAACCCCCCAAGAAGAAACACAAGAACAAGAGGGGGTGCAAGGAGAGAAAGCACCAAAAAAAACACAAGATCCCTCAAACGCACAAGAATTAGAAGCCATGCAAGAATTAGTCAAAGAAATCCAAGAAAACTCCAACCACCAAGAGGATAAAGAAGAAGTGCAAGAAGTTGTTACTGAAAAAACACAAGCACAAGAGTTAGAAAACCAAGAAATCGCAGCAACACCGCAAGAAACAGAAACGCAAGAATTAGAAATTCCTAAAGAACTAGAAACCCCCCAAGCACAAGAAACAGAAACGCCGCAAAAAACCCAAGAAGAAACCCAAGACAACTACGAAACCATTGAAGACATTCCTGAACCGGTGATGGCTAAAGCGATGGGGGAAGCGTTACCTCTTGTTGATGAAGCTTTGATGGAAAGCTCTAGCAATGAAAACGCCACACAAAAACCTAAAGAAAGCGTTACAGAGACCCCACAAGAAAACGCAAAAAACCCCCAAAAAAGCGATGAAACTTCTAGCTCCCTAGAATTGCGCTTGAATTTGCAAGACTTATTAAAAAGCCTCAATCAAGAGTCCTTAAAAAGCCTTTTAGAAAACAAAACCTTAAGCATTAAAATCACTCTAGAGAATAAAAATCCGCATGCATAATGATTTTAATTTGCTCATTCTTTCAGGTCCTAGTGGGGCTGGTAAAAGCACCCTTACAAAGTATTTGCAAGAAAAGATCCAAAAAACCTATTTTTCTCTTTCCACCACCACACGAAAGCCTAGAGAGGGCGAAATTGATGGCTTGCATTACAATTTTGTCAGCGAAGAAGAGTTTAAGCAGGGCATAGAAAAAGGGCAATTTTTAGAATGGGCGATCGTGCATAACCACTATTATGGCACTTCTAAAGCCCTTGTGGAAAAAGCCTTAAAAGAGGGCAAGATTGTGATTTTTGATATTGATGTGCAAGGGCATGAGAGTCTTAAAAAGCATTACCCTAACGCATGCTCAGTCTTTATTAGCACCAAAAACCAAGAGATTTTAAAAGAGCGCTTGCTTTTAAGGGGGACAGATTCTAAAGAGACGATAGAAAAACGCTTGATTAATGCTTATAAGGAAATGCAAAGCTTGGAGAGTTTTGACTACCTCATCATCAATGAAGATTTAGAAAAATCCAAAGAAATCATCTTAAGCATCGCCAAAACTCTCGTCCATCGTTTAAAAGCGTTTAATTTTGAAAAAATATGCAAGGCTTGGAAAAACGAATCCTTATAAAGTTTATCAATTCTTTTTTAAACAAGCTATAATTCAAAGCAAACCAACCAATAAATTCAAGGAGTAATAGATGGGTGGATTTACAAGTATATGGCATTGGGTCATTGTTTTATTAGTGATTGTGTTGTTGTTTGGGGCTAAGAAGATCCCTGAATTGGCTAAAGGTTTAGGCAGTGGGATTAAAAATTTCAAAAAAGCCGTGAAAGACGATGAAGAAGAGGCTAAAAATGAGCCTAAAACCCTAGACGCTCAAGTAACACAAGCCAAAGTGCATGAGAGTAGTGAAATTAAAAACAAACAAGAAGGTTAAAAATGCACACTCTCATTAAGAGCGTTTTAGAAGAGATTTTAGAAGCTGAAGTCATTATTGAACACCCTAAAGACCGAGAACATGGGCATTACGCTACGCCCATTGCTTTCAATCTCGCTAAAATTTTTAAAAAATCGCCACTAGTTATTGCTGAGGAATTAGCCCTTAAAATCAGCACGCATGCTAAAACTCAAGGGTTTTTTGACAGCGTGGTGGCTTGTAAGGGTTATATCAATTTCACGCTTTCTTTGGATTTTTTGGAGCGTTTCACCCAAAAGGCTTTGGAATTAAAAGAAAAATTTGGCTCTAAATTTAAAAGCGAAAATTCTCAAAAAATCTTTTTAGAATTCGTGAGTGCTAACCCCACAGGACCTTTACACATAGGGCATGCTAGGGGGGCGGTGTTTGGCGATAGTTTGGCTAAAATCGCTCGCTTTTTAGGGCATGAGGTTTTGTGCGAATATTATGTTAATGACATGGGATCTCAAATCCGCTTGTTAGGGCTTTCAGTGTGGCTCGCTTATAGAGAGCATGTTTTAAAAGAGG
The DNA here is from genome assembly GCF_900461455.1 of Helicobacter acinonychis. Lineage (NCBI taxonomy): Bacteria > Pseudomonadati > Campylobacterota > Epsilonproteobacteria > Campylobacterales > Helicobacteraceae > Helicobacter > Helicobacter acinonychis. Next base: position 697,396 of record NZ_UGIA01000001.1, read on the forward strand.
GCGTAACTTACCCAGAAGTCTTCTACAAGGGCGAGTATATCATAGAAATCGCCAAAAAAGCTCACAACGATTTAGAACCTAGCCTTTTTAAAGAAAACGAAGAAACTATTATTGAAGTTTTAAGCTCCTATGCTAAAGATCTAATGCTTTTAGAAATCAAGGACAATTTGGATTCTTTGGGCATTCATTTTGATTCTTATGCGAGCGAAAAAGAAATTTTTAAACATAAAGATGCGGTGTTTAAAAACTTAGAAAAAGCGAACGCCCTTTATGAAAAAGATTCTAAAATCTGGCTCAAATCTTCCCTATACCAAGATGAAAGCGATCGGGTGCTTGTCAAAGAAGACAAAAATTACACTTATTTAGCCGGCGATATTGTCTATCATAATGAAAAATTCAAGCAAAACTACACCAAGTATATCAACATTTGGGGGGCAGATCACCACGGCTATATCGCTAGAGTAAAGGCCAGCCTTAAGTTTTTAGGCTATGATTCTAATAAGCTTGAAGTCTTACTCGCTCAAATGGTGGGATTACTCAAAGATAACGAACCTTACAAGATGAGTAAAAGGGCGGGTAATTTTATTTTGATTAAAGATGTTGTTGATGATATTGGTAAAGACGCTCTAAGGTTTATTTTTTTAAGCAAACGGCTTGACACCCATTTAGAATTTGATGTCAATACTTTAAAAAAGCAAGATAGCTCAAACCCTATTTATTACATCCATTACGCTAACTCGCGCATTCATACCATGCTGGAAAAATCCCCTTTTTCTAAAGAAGAAATTTTACAAACCCCTTTAAAAAACCTAAACGCCGAAGAAAAATATCTTCTCTTTAGCGCTTTAAGCTTACCTAAAATCATTGAAGCCTCTTTTGAAGAATATGGCTTGCAAAAAATGTGCGAATATGCAAAAACTCTTGCATCAGAGTTCCACCGCTTCTATAACGCCGGCAAGATTTTAGACACCCCTAAAACCAAAGAACTTTTAAAAATTTGCTTAATGGTGAGCTTGAGTTTGACTAACGCCTTTAAACTTTTAGGCATAGAGATAAAAACCAAAATTTCAGCCAAAGATTGAATGCAGTTTTTCTCCCATTGGGCGTTGATTTTAAAAATGCTTTAAGCATTTTTGCAATCAAACAATAAAGAGTTTGATTCCATCAAGCGATAAGCACCCCCTTTAAGAAAATTGAATTTTTGCTACAAAAACGATCGAAGATTAAGCTTAAATTTAGGTTTTTGTTATAATATTCCATGGTTTTTAAAAACTAAGGAGAGAATATTATGCTTAATCGTATTATAGAGCACATGAATACCCACCATGTAGAAGACATGAAAGGTTTATTGAAAAAATTCGGACAAGTCCATCACGCTGAAAATGTTGCATTTAAGAGCGTGGATCCCCAAGGCGTTGTGATTGGTTACAACGACAATCAAACCTTAAGGATTGAATTTAACCAAGAAGTTAAAGACCCTAAAGACTACAAAGACGCCATCATTGAATTGTGCCAAAGCGTAGAAAAAACCCATGATTTAAAAGGCGTGGAAGAAGAAATTAAAGCCTTTAGAGAAAGCTTTGATTCCATCTGTTTAGCGACTTTACACCCTAATGGGCATGTGGTATGCTCTTATGCGAGCTTGATGCATGATGGCAAACAATACTACATTTATGTGAGTGAAGTGGCTGAGCATTTTGCGGGTCTTAAACACAACCCAAACAATGTGGAAGTGATGTTTTTAGAAGATGAAAGCAAGGCTAAATCAGCCATTTTAAGAAAACGCTTGCGTTATAAAACCAACGCTCGTTTTATTGAAAGAGGGGCAGAGTTTGACAAAGTCTTTGATGCATTCATTGAAAAAACCGGTGGTGCTGGGGGCATTAAAACCATTCGCACCATGCAAGATTTCCATTTGATCGCTTTGGATTTTAAAGAAGGGCGCTTTGTGAAAGGCTTTGGTCAAGCTTATGATATTTTGGGCGATAAAGTCGCTTATGTTGGAGATAAAGGCAACCCACACAATTTCCCCCACAAAAAGTAAAAATGCTAAAGCATTTTTTGAGATAAAATGCAAAAAAGCTTGATTTTAATCAAGCGATCATCTCTTAGAGAAGGCGATCTTGGGGGTTAGGGGAGGATCATTACAAAATACTCTTATCCCCTTAAGAAAATGAGTTTAAAATAAGATTTGATCATCGTTTCAGTAACATTCAAAAGTAACACAAAAAGGTAATGAAAGAATTTTTTCAAAAATTCAAAAAAAACGCTTTTATACTATAAACCGCACGAATGCATGTTCTATGCATCAAACTTCAAAATCAATCCAACCAAAAGCAAAACCAATGAAAAAGACTTTCTTACTCTCTCTTCATCGCTCTTAAACGCTGAAGGCAACGGCTTTTTGTAAGCGCAAGCTATCAAATCGGTGGGGCCACGCAAAGCGTTAAAAGCACCGGTGGGTTACAAAAACCCTCTGACGCTTATGGAAATTTAAACAACCTAGCTGCTCGGTTTCACCCTTAAACAACCTTATCAATCAGCCCAACAGCCCAAACGCCATCAATAAGTGCAAGGGGCAATTTAGGCTCAAGCGCTAGGAGTTTGCCAGATGAAAAAACCAATTCTCTTGCATATCAAGCGGCGCTTTTAGCGCTCCATGCAGCGGTGGGGTTGTGGAATGGGATAGGCTATGCGGTAATGTGCAGAAAGGGGAATGGTAGTGGGTCTAGTAACATGAATTTTGAAGACCAGCCAAGACAAGAAAGCGCGGCTGTTCAATGCAACCGGTATGAAGCCATAGGAAAAGACAAATCCATGAGCATTGAGAATTTTAAGAAACTCAATGAAGCCTGTCAAATCATCCAAGCGGCTTCAAAAAACAGGCGAGCGCGATGGTTAGAGCACTCCAAGACACTTGCCCGTATGCGCGCCCGCAAAGCGGTAATCATCCAGGTAATGGCTCTCCATGGGGCATTTCAGGAAATAGCAATAACATGCACAAGATTTTTGGCGCTTATTTCACTGCTGTCTAAAACATGATCAGCCGCGCTCAAAAAGTCGTAACGGAAACGAATTGCATTAAAAACGCTTTGAACACCAAGCCCAAAATGCGCCAGCCAATGACAACCCCTACACCAACGCCAATACAGCTTTCGCTCAAACGCTATTAAAAAACGCGCAAAGCCAAGCACGGATTTTAAGCCAAGCCGAGCAAGTGGTGAAAAACTTTGACAAATTCCCTAAAAACTTCGTAGCGGACTCTTTAGGCGTGCGCTATCAAGGAAGGCGGTGCTCATAGGGCACCAATCCAAGAGAGACGGCTTCTAACACCTAGGAGGCAGGCTTTGCACGTATGGGGAAGAGGCCATCACGCATCTCAAAAACAGCCTCGCTTGTTTTGGTAACCAAGCCGAGCGAATCAATCATGCACAAAAACTCGCCTGCACTTCAGCGGGCTTCAGCAGTGAATGCACTAAACTGGGGAACGGCTATCAAGCCACCCCTAAAGCGCTCCCTAATTTCCCCAATTCTTTATCTGATTTAGCGGCAAGCAAAACCAATGACACGCCTGATTTGAACGCTTCCACTCAATTGCAAAACATCACGAGAGAATAGGGTCATAACCCCTTCGTCTCTCAAACCCATAACGGCGCGATGCATTTGATTGGCGTGCAAGCGGGTTACAAACAATTCTTTGGCGGAAAGAAAACTTGGGGTGCAAGGGATTATGGCTTTTTAGACGATAACCACGCTTATATCAAGTTTAGTTTTTTCAATCCCGCTTCTGATGTTTTCCCTTATGGGGTGGGAGCGGGTGCACTCTATAACTTTACCAACGATAAAGCCACTCAAAACAACAAGATTTCTTTTGCGGTATCGCAATAGCTAGCGCTCCATGGCTTAACGCTCAATCCATGCATTCAGCGGCTTTTAACCATTTCTATAACGCCAAGTGGATGCGGCGGATTTTCCGTTTTTATCCAACTCGGGCTTGAGGGTGAATCCCGCCAAAAATAAGGAAAAAGCGATCATGCAACACAACATGGCATTGAACTGGGCGTGAAAATCCCCGCGATCAACACGAGCCACTATTCTTTATAAGGCACTCCATTGCAATACCGCTAGGCTTTAAAGCATCTATTGAATTATGTGTTTGCGTATTGATTTAAGCTCCCTTTTAGCCCCTCTTGTTGGGGGGTTTAGTTTTCACTGCTGACTTTTCACTTATTTTTTAACTTTTTTCACTCATAAAGTTTTTAACTTTTTCTCATTTTTAATCCCACCGCTTGTATTATAGGCAATAACACTAAAATCAAACGACGCAGAAAATTCAAAAAACCATATAATTATAATATTGTTTGAGATCTCATAAAGGATAAAAATGCGCGTGTTTGTTTGCTTTTTAGGGGTTTTTGTGTCTAACGGTTTGGCTCGTTTTGGCTATGTGGTCTTAATCCCCCTACTCATTCTATCAGGGAGCTTGACCCCAAACCAAAGCTTCCAACTAGGCATTGCGGTGTTGATGGGCTATGTTTTTGGAAGTTTTTTAATCCAATTTTTAAGCCCATTAATATCATTAGAAAGCATCGCTAAAATCAGTTTTTGTTTGATTGCTTTGAGTTTTTTAGTTTGTTATTTTGATAGTATCCCTTTCTTTTGGCTTTGGATCTGGCGTTTTATCGCCGGTGTAGCTAGCAGTGCTTTAATGATTTTAGTCGCCCCCCTCTCTCTACCCTATGTTAAGGAAAATAAAAGAGCTTCAGTGGGGGGGTTTATTTTTAGTGCCGTAGGCATTGGTGCTGTTTTTAGCGGCTTTATTTTGCCAATCATTAGCTCTTATAATATCAAATGGGCGTGGATTTTTTTAGGGGGCAGTTGTTTGATAGCCTTTATCCTTTCCTTGGTAGGCTTAAAAAACCATTCTTTAAAAAACAAGTCCGTTAAAAAAGAAGAGAGCAGGCTTAAAATCTCTTTGCATTTGTGGTTACTGCTTATTTCTTGTGCTCTCAATGCGATTGGTTTTTTACCCCACACGCTTTTTTGGGTGGATTATTTGATCCGTCATTTAAATATCTCTCCCACTATCGCTGGAACTTCATGGGCGTTTTTTGGCTTTGGCGCTACGCTTGGCTCTTTAATCAGTGGTCCGATGGCTCAAAAGCTAGGGGCTAAAAATGCCAATATTTTTATCCTTATTTTAAAATCCATCGCATGTTTTTTACCCATTTTTTTCCACCAAATTTCTTTACTCAATTTAAGCATCTTTGTAATGGGAGCGGCCACAACCGCTAATATCAACTTATTTAGCATGATGGCTTTAAAGATCGCAGGCACACAACATTTTGCTAAAGCCTCTTCTTGGGTGGTGTTTTCTTTTGGGATTTTCCAAGCGCTTTTTTCGTATCTTTTTACGATATTTTTAGGGGATTTGGGCTATCTTTTGATTTTTGCTATTTGTGGGGTGTGTTTGGTTTTAAGCTTTATCGTGCTTTTCCCTATTAAAATGCAAACAACTATAAACAAATAGCAAAAATAGGATTTTTAAATTTTTTAGATTTTATTTTTTATAAAACCCATAAGGGGATAGGGGTATTTTGAAAAACCCTCTCCTACAACCCCCACAAGATCACCTTAAGAAAATATTACTTTCAAACTCTTTTATATATTTATTTTAAAAATTATAAAAGCATTTTTTACATTTTAATAAAATTAAAAATTATTGCGTTTCAAAACCCTTGATACCAAGCAAATTTTTAAAACCCTTTAAGGAATTTAAGATTTTTTCACGCTCTAAATGGCGTGTGATAAAAACGAGAGTGGAGCCGCTAGTATCCTTTAAAATGTGTTTGGGCGGATAAATTGCATGCATCACGCCGTTAATGCTCACTAAAAAATCCTCCCCAATGTCAATAATCCCCTTTATGCGTAAAATCTGTGTGCCGTATTTATACAATAACAAACTCAGCCAAATCCCAAACGCGCTCCATTCCATCGCCTCTTCAAAACTCATGCTTAAAGTCTCAAAGCCTTGCGAGTGCGGATTTTTTAGTGTTGGCAGCACAAATTTTCGCTCCCCTTTTTCGTGCGAGAAAAGATTTTCATAATCTATGCTTTTCTCTATATTTTTCTTGTCAAAAATTTCCGTGCTAGGGTTGATGGCTTGTATTTGTTCTCTTAATTTTGCTAAAGCCGCACTATCGTTTTGTAAGTCCGTTTTGGTCAATAAAACGCTATCAGCAAAAATGATTTGCTCTTTAGCTTCGTTGTTTGTTAGGTGCATTTTAGCGTTCAATGCATCCACGCAAACGATCACGCTTTGAACTTCAAAATGTGCCCCTAAAAAGGTGTCGCTCAAAATCATCCATAAAATCGGTGTTGGGTTGGCTAAGCCGGTGGTTTCAATGATGATACGCCTTAAAATTTCGCCGCGTGATTCATAAAGATTGATCGTATCTTTTAGAGACTCCACTAAATCTAAGCGTTTGTTACAACACACACACCCTGCGTTAAGATAAAGCATTTTTTCATCGCAATAATGCACGCTTAAAATACGTTGATCCAAGGCGGCTTGACCGATTTCATTGATAATTAAAGCTACGCCTTGGTGGTTAAATTGATTTAAATATTCGCTTAAAAAACTCGTTTTACCGCTCCCTAAAAAACCTGTGATGAGCGTGATAGGGATTTTTGGCATTAGTAAATGGTGTTTGTATAGTGGTTTAAAAACGCCAATAGATTAGAATCTAAGGCGTCCATCTCTTTTTTGGCTAAATTTTGCGCTTTATCCCACAAATCGCCTAGATCATTGACAATCACGCTTTGCCCTTTTTGATCGCACAGCATCAATTTAGTGCCTTGCCAATCATGGATTTTTAGCCCATAAAACGCCAAGACTTTATTGAGCAATCCCACCCATTTGAGCCTCGCTCTTTTGCGTTCTCTGACGTTTTCATTAGCACTAATAAGTGCATTTTGCACTCTCAAACTCCCACTACTCCCATCGTTCGCATCGGTCCAATGAAAAGAGTTAATAAGCTCCCCACACAAAACGCACATTTTCAACCTCCAAAAACTAAATCATGCTACAATTCTACTGAAAATCCAAAGCTTTCTCACAGACAATTACAGATTAGGTGAGGAAACATAACACAAAGTGCAAAAAATTTGTAGTTAAGTATGATATTGATTATAATTGCACTTTTTTATTATGGGGAATTTGATGCAGGATTATAGAACTCTTACGCTAGAAAATATTTACGCGCCAAATGAGATAACAGACGCGCTTTCGTTGTTGCAATCCTGCGGTATTGAATCGGTTGTCAGTACTTCAAATATCACGCTTTATTTTGACATTGTGGATTTAAAAAAGCTTGAATTGACTGCACCAAACACGCTGATTCAAAAGACATTAGAGGAATTATATAAGATCCGCTCGTTTTCTAGTCAAAATGGCAAAATCGTATTTAAGAGCTTCAACAAAGCCAAAAAAGTCGCCCATAAAAAACAAAATACAAAAACAAGATTGGCTTACGAAACTTACAAAAAAGAGTTTAGCAAAGAGACTAATGAAATTCAAAGCTATCTTAATCAAATCTATTGTGCGGATAGCTTGGAGTTTTTAAAAAAGCTCCCAAATAATTGCATAGATATAGTGCTAACTTCACCGCCTTACAACTTTGGCATCAATTACAACGCAACGCAGGATGCAAATCTTTGGCAAGAGTATTTCAACACACTTTTTGCCATTTTTACAGAGTGCATTCGTGTGCTTAAAAGTGGAGGGCGAATCATTGTCAATATCCAACCTATGTTTAGCGATTATATCCCTACGCACCATTTTATAAGCAAATCTTTTATAGATAGTGGGCTCATTTGGAAAGGCGAAATTTTATGGGAAAAGAATAACTACAATTGCAAATACTGCACTTGGGGAAGCTGGAAAAGCCCTGCTGCCCCATATTTAAAATATTCGTGGGAGTTTATAGAAATCTTTTGCAAAAATAATCTAAAAAAAGAGGGCGATAAAAACAACATTGATATAACCGATGATGAATTTAAAAAGTGGGTTTATGGCAAGTGGAATTTTGCACCAGAACGCAACATGAAGCAATATGGGCATGATGCAATGTTCCCAGAAGAATTAGTAAAACGGTGTTTAAAACTATTTTCCTATCAAAATGATATTATACTCGATCCGTTTAATGGTGCAGGGACGACCACAAAAGTCGCCAAACAATTAGGGCGCAGATTTATAGGTATAGACATTAGCGAGAAATATTGTGAAGTAGCAAAAGCAAGGTTAAAAGAAGCAACAGATTTATTTAATGTGAGAGATATAATTTGAGTTCTATAAAAGATATTATACAAGATTATAGTGTTGTGGTTAAAGTGATTGATAAAGACGCTCGGAATCAAGATAGTAGGGCGTATGGCGGAGTTATAAGAAGCGTTAAAAGCAAATTGCAAGAACATATCAGCGAAGAGATTGTAAAAATAGCATGGCAAAATATTGGTGGTAAAGCTAATAGGCTTGAAATAAATTCTAATAAAATAAAAATTCCCATCAAAGATAGCTACATAGAAAGCATAGCAGACAAACAAGTAAGGGCATATATATTGAAGCATAAAATGGATTATCATTACGGATTGAGCGTTGACAAGCATATATTTGTGGATAATCAATTTGTTATAGGAATAGAATGTAAAGCATATACAGAAAACGCTATGCTAAAGCGAATCCTAGTAGATTTTCATCTACTTAAGACTCTATATCCAAATATATCTTGTTATTTGTTCCAACTAGAAAGCCAATTAGGTGGCGATTATTCGGCCTTACCAGAAACCATATTTGGATCAAAAACCACGCATTCTATAATGAGCTATTTTGAAAATGTAGATCTAAATATAGTAACTTTGCTAAAAGGCGAAAGAGACATAAATAAACCCATACATAAAAATTTCAAACCTTTAGAAGAAGAAGTTTTAAAGAAAACAATAAAACTAATGGAAAATGAATTGAAAGTTTATTTGTAGCAATTGGTGCAAATTGCATTGCACCAATGCGATTCAATCGTTACTTTTTTCTAGGGTTTCGTTTCAAGAAATCATCAGCGATTTCATTGAATGTTACCCAACGCACGCCCTCATGCTTATTGATATGTTCAATGATTTTTTCATGCATGAGCAACACTTGCGGACGCCCACTCACATCAGGGTGGATCGTCATGCTAAATACCGCATAATCCATTTCACGATAAACCCAATCAAATTGATCGATCCACATTTGCCCTATATCGTGTGGGCTTACAAAACCAAAGCTATTGGGGGATTTTTTGATAAACATCATCGGCGGTAAATCGTCCAAATACCAATTCGCAGGGATTTCCACTAAATCTGTTTCAACCCCACGAATTAAAGGCTTCATCCAATCCTTGGCTTCCAAACTATAATCAATCTTACTCCAACTATCCCCCACGCGCACGAAATAGGGCGTGAAATCATTGTGCATGAGCGAGTGGTCGTATTTGAAGCCGTGTTTTAAAAGCAATTCATTAGTGATATTAGAAAATTCCCACCACGGTGCCACATAGCCTGTGGGGGCTTTGCTGGTGAGATTTTTAATCAATTCAACGCTTTTTAACAAGACATCTTCTTCTTGCTTGGCCGTCATAGCGATAGGGTTTTCATGCGAATACCCATGCGCACCCACTTCATGCCCAGCATCTACGATCATTTTCATTTGCTCTAGAAAAGTCTCAATAGAATGCCCAGGTGCAAACCAAGTCGCCGGAAGGTGGTATTTTTGAAACAATTTTAAAAGCCGTGGAATCCCCACTTCCCCTGCAAAAAGCCCACGCGAAATATCATCAGGCGAATCCTCCCCACCATAGCTCCCTAGCCAACCAGCCACCGCATCAATATCCACGCCATAAGCCACTAAAATTTCTTTTGCCATAACCACTCCTTGTTAAGTGAGTTTTCCAAACCCCTTTTTAGTGAGTTTGGTGTCAAAATCTTGTAAATAAGGGATTTTTTGGCGTTGCGATGCGACCTCGTTTAAATCAAGATCGGCGATAATGACTTCGTTGGGTTTAGTAGCTTGCACGATGATTTTTCCATTGGGTGCGATGATGCGTGAATCTCCCGCAAACTCTAGCGTTTGTTTTAATTTAGGGTTCGTTTCTTCCCCACTATGATTGCATGCACACACAAAACAGCCATTTTCTAACGCTCTAGCTTTGCTCAATAAATCCCAATTATAAGCCCTAGCTCTTCCAAATGCACTAGGATAGATTAAAACCTCCGCCCCCTGTAACGCTAAAATGTTCGCGCCCACGCCAAAGCCGATTTCATAGCAAATTTGCAAACCCACTTTCGCACTAAAATCCCCAAAATCAAGCGTGAAAATTTCGTATTTTTTGCCCCTTTTGAAGTGCGATTTTTCATCGCCCCACAAATAGATCTTACGGTGTTTACCAACGATTTTACCTTCTGGTGAAACGATATAAGCACTGTCATAAAGTTTTCTATTATTTTTTTCAATACTGCATGCCACCACATGCACTTTACTAGACTTTGCAAAATCGCTTAACGCTCTTAAAGTCTCGTTTTTTAGCGTTTTCTCGCCATGTTTTATGGCTTTAAAATCTATCCCTAATCCACTATCTTTATCATTCACGCAATATCCGCTATCAAAAAGTTCAGGCAAGACAATGAGATTTGCACCTTTATTGTGGGCTTCTTTGGCTAGATCAAGGGCTAGTTGCAAGTTTTCATTCAAAGTGCAGGGTTTGGATTGCATTTGAATCACAGCGGTTTTTAGGATTCTTGGTATTTTGGCTGAGTCCTGTTCTTTCAAAATCCACTCCCATTTTTGTTTTATTCTATAAGAAGAGGAATTAAAAGAGGGTTAAAGGGGTTAAAATCAATATGAGTTCGTGTCAAAACTTATCAAAACAGCGATAAACTTACCTATTTTTTAAAAATCGTAATAACGCACTAGAGAGCGAACTCACAAACACGCCTATAAGAAAAAATAGTCCATTAAAAAGATTAAACGCTAGAAGCGTTCCTAAAATGCCTAGTAAAACCCCATACCCTCCTAAACGCCACACATTGAAAGACATTTCCAAACCCAGGGCGAATTTTTGGAATTTTTGCTTTTCTTCTTTTTCTGAATTTTGTTTTCTTAAATCCAAACGCTTTTTAACGCCACAATACGAAGACAACGCCACGATAAAAAACCCTAAAAACCCCCCTTCAAAATTCAAAACCCCATGAAATTCTTTAAAAAAACAAACAATGATCGCACTAATTATATTAATAGCAAACAAAATAAACAGGCATTTGATTTGACACATAGGCTTTTTGATTTATTTAGTTTTATGCGTGTATTTAGGGTCTTTAGCTAATTCTTCATAGTCTTTTTGCATGTTTTTATAAGCTTTATAGACATTGAGAAAGCTCGCTAACACGCCCCAGACAACCCCAAGCCAAAAAAGCCACGAAATGCGAGTGAGCTTTTCAAGCCCATAGCCTATAGCCACACCTATAAGGATCGCTACAACCATAGAAAGCCCCAAGCTCAAATAATTCGCCCCCTCTATAAACTTGTAGTATTTTGGCTTTTTCAAAAATTCACACGCCCTTTATGATTTCATCAAAACTCTCATTCGCTTTTACGATCACCAAATCAATCATCTCTTCAGTCATAGGCTCACAAATAAAGCCGGTTTCAAAGCTTGAACATGCCAAATACACGCCTTTAAAGAGCATTTTTTGATGGAATTTCGCAAACATTTCTGTATTGCTTTTTAAAGCATCATCAAAATCGCACACCGCATTTTCGTTAAAGAAAAAGCCAAACATACCCCCTCTATTAAGCGTTTGTAAAGCGATGTTGTAAGATTTTGCACTCTTTTTTAGACCTTGAGTCAAACGAATGGCTAAAGCGTTCAAGCGAGAATAAAGCGTTTTGTCTCTTTTGATTTTATACAACGTGCTCAATCCCGCACACACCGCCAAAGGGTTACCGCTTAAAGTACCGGCTTGATACACCCCCCCAATGGGCGAAAGCAAGTCCATAATTTCCGCACGCCCCCCAAAACACGCCAAAGGAAGCCCTGCACCTATCACCTTACCAAAGGTTACTAAATCCGGCACAACGCCATAAAATTCTTGCGAACCGCTCAAACTCGCCCTAAAACCGCTCATCACTTCATCTAAGATTAGCACCGCTTGGTATTTTTCACACAAGGCTTTTAACCCCACCAAAAACTCTTTTTGGGCTGGCACTAGCCCCATATTTCCTGCAATGGGTTCAATGATGACACAACCCACATTGCCTTTTTGAAAGCATTCTTGAACAGAGTTTAAATCGTTATAACGAGCCACTAGAGTGTGCTTGCTAAAATCGCTCGGCACGCCTAAAGAAGAAGGAGAGCCAAAAGTAGTGCACCCACTACCCGCTTTCACTAACAAAGAATCGCTATGCCCATGGTAGCACCCTTCAAACTTAATCAAATCGTCTTTTTGGCTATAAGCTCTAGCGAGCCGTATCGCACTCATCGTCGCTTCCGTGCCGCTATTGACTAAACGCACCTTATCTAAGCCATCATAACAAGAAATGATTTCTTTAGCTAAAGTGGTTTCCAACTCTGTGGGAGCACCAAAAGAAGTGCCTTTTTTTAACGCTTTAATGATATTTTCTTCAATCTCCTCATCAGCATGCCCAAAAATCAAAGGTCCCCAACTTTGCACAAAATCTATATAATGGTTGTTATCCACATCATAAAGATACGCCCCCTTACCCTTTAAGATAAAAGGCGGAGTGCCTTTAACACTCTTAAACGCCCTCACAGGCGAATTGACCCCCCCAACGATCACCTGTTTGGCTTCATTAAAATCATTGATACTATGCAACAACTCCATGATTTTAAATTATCCCTTGATCATGCTTTCAAATTGGATCTCCACTTGCGACCAGGTCAAGCTCTCATGAAAACTCTCGCATCGTTTGGCTAAGCTCGCTAATTCGTTTTTCAAGCCAAAATTCAAAATGTCTAGCACCCCTTTAATCACGAGCTTATTGTCTGTGATGGTGTATTGCATAGGCACTTTCACCAACTTTTCATTCATCCTCACATAAGCGGTGAGCGAACCTAGATGATCGCCCTCTACAACATTTCTAAAAGTGACTTTAATCTGAGTACTTTTAAAAAGAGCGAAAAAAGCCTCTTGGACATTCTTATTTTTCAATTCATCACCCAAATTGACTTTCAAGCCATCCATGCTCGCATTCGCCCCCTCTAAAAGGGTTTTTAAACTGCTTTGCGATTTGCCTAATTTGTAAGTGATGTGATCAAAAGTCCCACTCACCGGTGCTTTAGACTTATTTTTAAAGGCTGTCCATGTCGTTTTAGCCGAAGTGAGATCCAAACTCACCGCCTGCAAAAGCCCCGCTAACAAAAGCGATCCCAAAACCATTTTTTTCATTCATTATCCTTTTATCGTGGAGTAAGTTAAAACGCTTGTTATTTTAGTGTAATTTAGGCAAGCTTACCCTTAAAATCACTCTTTTTATCCATGATTAACACTTTTTTAAAGAAAATAAACAAAGCCTTTACAAAAACGCTTCTAATTTATAGGCTTTTTTAGATTCTTTTTTCAAATCCATATAAGCGTTTAAAAGCATGTAATCTTCAAAAGGCAAGATCTCTAGATGCTCTTTAGCTAGATCATTCATTTCTAATTCTAATAACACAAACAAAAAAGCTTTTTGAGCCTTGTCGTCTTCTTGGCTTAAAATCTCAAAAAACTGGAACCATTTATCTGGGACAAGGAATTTTTGCGCTTTTTGCGCGAGCTTTAAATAATCATTCTTATCATAACCCACCTTTTTGCAAAGCTCTGAAATCTTTAAAGTATCTGTGTTTAAGGATTTTTCAAAAAAGGCTTTTAGAAAAGATTTCACGCATTCTTTATTCAAGTCATCTTGCATCGTCTTCAAAGCCTTTAAAATCTCTTTTTTATCCCCTTTTTGAGCGATTTCTATGAATGCATAGCGGCGCAAGTCTAAAGGGATTTGCTCGTTTGTTAAAACCTCAAAGGCGTTTTTTAAATCGTTATCAATGAAAGCTTTCAAGCGTTTAGAAAAATAAGCATGCTCATAAGCTAAAGAGTGCTTGGTGTGATCTTTAGGCTCAAGGGTGTTGTTTTCTATATTGTGGTAATGCTTAAAAAGGTTATCCACTTTTTCGCACCCACTATTTGGCGTGTTTAAATCAGCTTTTAAATCATAGCGGGCTAAGATTTGAGAAAGGTTTTTAGCAAGATCGCTTTTAAATTTCGTTTTTAAAAAAGTCTTTTGAGTGTCTTGGGATAGAATTTGTTTGAGCAATTTGTCAAAATCCCTTTTTTCATGGTATAGGCGGATTTTTTGGCTAATATTGTGTTTGAATAAAAAAACCCATGAAAAAAAAGCGAACATGCCCAAAACACCCATAAGCCATACCGCTATGGGAAGGTTAAAACTATAACTCCCTAAATTGAAAGCATAAGCTTGCGGATCAATACTATAAACAAACACGCCAAAACCCACAATAAACAAAAATGCAAAGATAATGTAAAAACGCATGTGCACCTCCTATTTATGGTATGGATGCCTAAAAATAATGCTTAAAGCCCTATAAATTTGCTCGCATAAAACAATCTTAGCCACTTCATGGCTAAAAGTCATCTCGCTCAAACTCCAAGCTTGACAATCTTTTAAAAATTTTTCTTCAAAGCCATACGCTCCAGCGATAAAGAAATTAATATTGAGATAATTTTCTAACATTTTACTAAACGCAAAGCTATCGCCTCTCTCAGCTTTAGGGTGTAAGGCAATATTTATTGCTTTAGGGTTTAAATACGGCTCAAAGGCTAGAGAGTAGCTTTTTTGAGCGAGTTCTTTAGAAATTTTTTGAGCGTTGGCTATGTTTTTAGGGAATAAATCCACTAATTCCAACTCGCAACCAAATTGTTTGCATTGCTTTTGATAAATTTTCACCAATTCTAAAGGCGAACTTTTAGCGATAGAATACACCACACAACGCATCAATCTTAAAACTCTAAAAAACCTTTGAAGTCTTATGCATCATCATAGCGATTAAATCGCTCAAAGTTTTCTTCAAATCCTTTCTGTGCACAATCATATCAATCAAGCCATGCTCTAGTAAAAATTCCGCTGTTTGAAAGCCCTCAGGCAAATCCGCCCCTATAGTTTGCTTAATCACCCTAGGCCCTGCAAAACCTATCATCGCCCCTGGCTCTGCGATGATTAAATCCCCTAAAAAAGCAAAAGATGCACTAACGCCCCCATAAGTGGGATCGCTTAAAAGCGAAATAAAAGGGAGCTTAGCCTCACTTAACCTATTCAAAGCCGCACTCGTTTTAGCCATTTGCATAAGCGAATAAGTGGATTCTTGCATCCTAGCCCCCCCACTCGCTGAAACAATCAATAACGCTTCTTTTTTAGTGACCGCACGATTGATCGCTCTTACAATCTTTTCGCCCTCCACAGAGCCTAAACTCCCCCCCATAAAGCTAAAATCAAACACCACGATCTGTAAAGGCATGCGGTTGATTTTAGCCTCACCGCTGATCACGGAGCTTGGGCGGTTAGTCCTTTTTTCGTATTTTTTAATGCGTTGCTTGTAGCTTTCTTTATCAATAAAATTTAAAGGGTCATTAGGCCATAAATACTTGTCGCACTCTTGAAAACTCCCCACATCGCATAAAAGATCAATCCTTTCAGTCGCACTCATGCGGAAATGGTAATGGCATTTCAAGCACACATTATGCTTGCCAAACACTTCTTTATAATACATTAACGCATAACATTTAGGGCATTTCACCCAATGGCTTGGTTGTTCGTTCTTACTCGGTACTTCTCGCAATTTATTTATCTTAAAGTTTTTAAAGAAATCTGCAAATCCCATGTTTTTCCTTAATTTTGCAGTTTTACTTAGTGATTGTATCCAAGTTTTGCTTATAATAAAACAAAATTAGCTTAAGAGTAGTGATGCAAGGGTTTCTTTTACAAATACAAAGCATAAGAGATGAAGATTTAATCGTGTGCGTTTTGACTAAAAACCAACTCAAAACCCTCTATCGTTTCTATGGCAAACGCCACAGCGTGCTGAATGTGGGGCGTAAGATTGATTTTGAAGAAGAAAACGATGATAAGTTTTTACCCAAACTAAGGAATATTTTGCATTTAGGCTATATTTGGGAAAGAGAAATGGAGTGCTTGTTTTTTTGGCAACGCTTTTGTTTTTTATTATTCAAGCATTTAGAGGGCGTGCATTCTTTGGATAGCATTTATTTTGACACTTTAGATGATGGAGCTAACAAACTCTCTAAACAGCACCCCTTAAGAGTGATTTTAGAAATGTATGCGGTGCTTTTGAATTTTGAAGGGCGCTTGCAAAGTCAAAATTCTTGTTTTTTATGCGGCAAGAAATTAGAAAATTCTGTCGCTTTAGCGCAAGGGTTTATTTTAGCGCACCCCTCTTGTTTGAAAGCTAAAAGCTTGGATTTAGAAAAAATCCAAGCTTTTTTTCGCACTCAAAGCACGATTTTTTTAGAAATAGAAGAAGTGGAAGAATTGTGGTACACGCTTAATTTAGGGTTTTAAAAGGTTGAAAATGAAATTTAAATTTTTGAATATGGATAATGAGAGCGGTTTTATTTTGATTGAAAAGGAATTGAAGCGATTGAAACTTTTTTCTCAAGTCAAAGAAGATTGTATTGAATTAGAAGGCGAAAATGTAGAGCGAGCAAGGGTTTATCTTAAAACGCTTTTTAACTCTAACATTGTGGAATTAGACGACAATAAAAAGAGTACAAACGCTTTAATAGAGCGCTTGAGATCTTTAAATTTAAAAATCGCAGTGGCTGAAAGTTGCTCTGGGGGGTTATTATCGCATGCATTCACTTCCATTAGTGGGGCTTCAGCGGTTTTTATGGGGGGCGTTGTGTGTTACAATGAAGAAGTCAAGCGCGAATTATTAAAGGTCAATGCCACAACTTTAAAAGTCTTTGGGGTTTATAGTGAAGAATGCGTGAAAGAAATGCTATCCGGCGTGTTTTTAAACTTTAAAGTGGATCTAGCGCTTGCGATCAGTGGGGTGGCTGGCCCCAATGGGGGGAGCAAGGCTAATCCGGTAGGCACAATCTATATCGGTGTGCAAAGATTAGGATCTCACGCTCTGATTGATCGTTGTTTTTTTGAAGGCGATAGAGAGAGTATCCAAAATAAAAGCGTAGAGCATGCTCTAAACATGCTCACTAGGATTTTATAAACTACCTTAATACACAAACATGACCAAGCTCTTTTTGAACCACTTTAGTGATATAAGCGATTTCATTATCGTTAAGGTTTTCAACGCTCGCTTTCAAATACCTTTTGATTTGCTCAATCTGGCAACCCTCTAGCTTGATTTTCACCACAGCCACTTGAGCTTTTAAATTCGTGTAAGTGTCAGACACTTGAATCTTAGTCGCTAGGTAATTATAAAGAGCATAGTTGATATTCCTAACCGCTTCATCGCTCTCATGGAATTGCTCTGCAAAGCGTTTTCTATACCTTACCATGATTTCATTAAAATCCACGATAAGGTTCAATTTAGCGTTTAAGGTCGCCTGCTCAATCCCTAAATACTTGTTATTGACAGGGATATACGCCACGCCCATTTCTTCATAAGGGACCTTAGGGTCTTCAAAAACCCAAGCAGGTGCGTCAGACAATTGTGATCGCATGCCCTTTAAATCAGAGACTAAGATCTCATCGTCTCTTAACAAGCCTTTAGCGTTCAACGAAACGCCTAAAAATACCCCTAAAGTAACGCTTAATATAATTCTCTTTAACAAAATACCACCCCTTAATTTTTTGTGATTGTAGCTAAAAAACTTATGATTTGCCTAAAATTATAGCCAAGTGATTGCATGATTTTTGGGTTTTCGTGATTTTTGACTCGCTTCTTTCACCCTCTTACCCAATGCAATCAAGCATGCGATTTTGGGATCATTGATACGCTGACTCAAAACCTCCCCCACTTTTAACGCATCAAAACCCCCAATAATGCAACTATCCAATCCCATCAAGCTCACGCCCAAACAAATTTGCCCCACTGCAATATAGCATTGCTCCAAAATATAGCTTTCTAGTTTTTGCATGCTGTGATTAAACCTTAAATCAAGCATTTGAGCAAAAGAGAGAAGCGTCCGAGATCTATAAGGCTCATCATAAAGGTTTTGCATGTAATGACCGTTAGGCAATAATTCAACAGGTTTTAAAGAGCACACCACCACCAACGCTGAAGCACTTTCAATCATGTCTTTATTAAAATAGCTGTGTGCTGCAATTTGATTTTTTAAATCTTTGTTAGTAACCATCACAAAATGCCATGGCTGTGTGTTGTAAGAGCTTGGCGATAGTCTAGCGATCTCAGCGATTTCTTCTAATTCTTCGCTAGAAAATGTGTAATGTTTATCAAACATTTTGCAAGAATGGCGCTCGTTTAATAATTGTTTCCGTTTTTCTTGATTCAAAAACTTCATTAATTTTCCTTTATTTTTTTAGAATTTTTTGTAGCATACAATAAAATCCCTAAAGAAACAATTACCATAAACAGGCTCAAAATTTGCCCCATGCTCAAATTCAAAAAATAAACCCCTAATTGGCTGTCCGGCTCTCTATAAAATTCCGCAATAAAGCGCATCAAGGAATACCCCAAGCCATAAACCACGATGAGCAACCCATGCGTTTTGGTGTGTTTTTTAGCCCACATTACCATTAAAAACACAATAACCCCCTCTAAAAACGCTTCAATCAATTGGCTAGGATAACGCAATTCATGATCCACCACAATGCCTATCATTTGCCCTAAATGGCTATCTTTAGGGACAATCCTTCCTACAAGCTCCTGGTTTAAAAAATTCCCAATCCTCCCAAAAACATACCCTAAAGGCAGGCTAATCGCAATCAAATCCAAATAAATTAAAAGCTTTTTCAAATCCTTGCGATTATAAAGATATGAAGCGATCAAAAACCCCACCAACCCCCCATGATAGCTCATCCCACGAATACCAATAAAATTCCCATGACTATCAAAAGGGTTAAAGATTTGCCAAAAATGCGTCAAATAATAACTAGAATTAGGCTCATAAATAAGAATGTATCCTATCCTTGCCCCTAACACAATGCCAAGCTCCGCCCATAAAAAATAGCTTTCAAAATCCTTTCTTGCAACTGGGAATCGTTTGGGATCTTTTTGGATCATTCTTAACGCCATGTAAAATGCGATCACAATCGCGCACGCATACGCCAAACCATACCAATGCACTTCAATACTACCAAGACTAAAAGCGATGGGGTTAAAGCGCTCATAAATCGTATTCCAAGCGTTCATGATAATCCTTAAAATTCAAATTCTTTAGGAGCGATTGCTTCAAATTCATACCCCAATAACGCAATTTTATGTGCATGGAGCATCAAGCGTTTGGCTGAACTTGGCTCATTATTATAGAGCGTATCGCCCATAATGGGGTGGTTGATATGCTTTAAATGGACTCTAATTTGGTGGGTTCTTCCGGTTTTGATTTCCACTTTTAAAAGGGTTTTTTTATTGATGATTTTTAAGGGCGTGATTATTGTGATCGCTTCTTGCCCTTTTTTAGAGATCTTGCTAAACGCTTTAGTGGTTTTGATGGTAAGAATGGGGGCGTTGATTTCTTTCTCTTCTCCTACAATCCCTTGAACGAGTGCTAAATATTCTTTTTTAACAGCCCTTTCTTTAAAAGCCTTTTTAGCTTTCAAGTGGAATTCTGAATTTTCTTTCACCAATAGAATCACCCCACTTGTCTCTTTATCCAAGCGGTGCAACAGCGTCCAATCCTTGAAAAAAGAAACTAAATCATAGCTCTCTATAAAAGGGGGTTTAAAAAGGGCTAGAATGTTTTCATCCTCAAAAATCACGCTGGGCTTTTCAATTTTTTGGACATTAAAGTGCATGTTTTGGGGTAATTCCTTTCTAGCAACGCTCAATTTTTTTCCCCCTATGCTCACTAACCCCAAATCAATCAAAGCTTTAGCTTTTTTGTGCGAAATGTTTTCTTGAACGCTCAATAATTTATAAGCTTTTTCCATATTTATCCTTTTTAATATTATCCTTTAATGAATGCGAGCAATTCGTTTAAATCATGCCCATTTTCTAAAAAACGCACCACGCCCAAATTTTCATAATCCAAAAGAGCGTCTAAAAGATTCTCTTTTTGAACGATTTTATAAGGTTTAACCAATTCAAACAACGCTACTTGGTTGAAAAGATATTCCCCTGTGATCAAGCGCGTGTTAAAAAACGCCGGCTCTAAAGGGTTATGCCCCCCCATTTTGACAAACGAACCCCCTAAGATCACCACATCAGCGATCGCATAAAAGTTATTCAATTCCCCCAAGCTATCCACCAACAAAATATCGCATTCTACAAAACCCTTTAAAGAAAAGCATTCCAAACTAAAAGGTGTCGTTTTTAAAGCATCTTGCAATAAATTTTGCACGCTTTTAAAACGCTCTGGGTGGCGCGGCACGACGATCAGTCTTGCGTTTTTAAAAGTCTTTTTAAATTCCAAAAACGCTTTTAATCCTAACTCTTCTTCACCCTCATGCGTGCTGGCTAAGATAACATTTAAAACGCTAGGGTTTTTGGGGTAAAACGAAGTGATCACAGGCTTTGAAAAACGCTTGATATTCAAAAAATCCACCACTTTTTTAGCCCCTAAATTCAATAGTCGTTTTTTATCATCCTTGCTTTGCGCTAAAATCAAATCAATGCGTTTGAATAAAAGCACATAAAAAAACGAAAAACGCTGGTATTTAGGGTAAGAGCGAACGCTGATGCGAGCGTTAATGAGCATGGTTTTTGCCCCTAATTTTTGAGCGCTATCAAACACATTAAACCACAACTCTGCTTCTGTAACCACTAAAGTTTTTAAGCGTTTTAAGTTTTTTTTCCATGCAAATAATAAAGTTTCAAAAGGCAGATAATGCACTTCTATATGTTTGGAATGCTGATAAGTTTGAACGGCTAATTGAAAACCGGTATTAGTGGTAACGCTAATTAAAATCGGCTCTTTTAAAGCTTGAATGATTGGCTCTAATGATTTGACTTCCCCATAAGAGCATGCATGGAACCAAAAAACCGGCTCGCTTTTTAAAAGATTGTCTTTTAAAAAAAAACGAGCCTTTAAAGAATGGCGGTATTTTTCTTTAAAACTCCAAAAAAAGATGAAAGGCACACCCACAAGATGCCCTAAAGTCAAACATAAAAGATAGAAAAACTTAAACAATCAAACTGATTCTTGGCTTTCTTTTTGGCTTTCTTTTGGAAGTTGAGTGCTGTTTTCATACGCACCCTCAATGTATAAAATACGCCCACAATACGGACAAGTGATAATATCCCCACTCGTTAGCACTTCAGTATAAATCTTGTCATTCAAGCGGATAAAACAACCCCCACAAGCCTGTTTTTTGATTGTCACAATGCTAGTGTTTTTTGCCCATCTTCTAATCCTTTCATAAAAGCTATAGATTTTAGGCTCGGTTTTTTCCACTAATTCTTCTTTCTTTTTAAAGATGATTTGTTGGGTTTCTTTGATGTTTTTCACCTCGTTTTCTACTAAGCTTTCTAATTCAAGCACTAATTTTTCAAGCTCTAACATTTCTTTTTTCAAACTCTCTTGTTTTTCGCTTTTATGCTTGATTTCATTTTGCAAGTTTTCAATTTCTTTATTGGCTTGATTGGAGCGCTCTTTAGCAATGTCTTCTTCAATGTTTAAAGAACGCAATTCCCTTTCAGATTTGATCTCGCTCATTTTCTTTTGGATATTAGCGATTTTAGCGTTGGTGTCTTGTAAGGTTTGCTCGTTTTTAGAAACTTGTAATTTTAGGGCTAATTTTTCTTCTTCTAAATTCAAGGCTTCTTTATTCTTGGCTTCTTTATCATTCAATGCCTTGTCTAAGTCTTTTCGTTTTTCTCTAATCAATGGCTCTAAAGAGTCAATTTCTTTATCCAAATGCGAAATTTCAATCAATTGTTTGAGATGGGTGTTCATAGCTTTCCTTTAAATGATTTGCAAGGGGTTTTTAAAGCTTTCTATTGTAACCAAATAATCAAAAGAATGCAAAATTTCAGCCACAATGAGTGCAAACCCTCTCTCGCTATAATAATGCGTGGCGTCAATCAAGCTTATGCCTAAAGATTGAGCGATCATAGCTTCATGGTATTTCACATCGCCTGTAATTAAACAAGTTTGCACCTTTAAAGAATAAAACATGGACGCTCCCGCCCCACACACAAACGCTAAATTTTTAATGATTTCAGAGCCTTTAGTGCACGCTAATTTTTCCACCCCCAAAGAAGATTTAATTTTTTCTACCAACGCATCAAATTCTATATTAACATCTTCTTTCATTAACATAAGACCTTTTTCTATCAAATCATCAAACCCTAAAAGCGTGTGGGCAAAATACTTGTTTAAATGCGTTTTGTCAAAATTGGTGTGCATGCTAATGACTGAAATATTTTTTTGGATCAAGATTTTTAAAATGTTACTCGGATAAGTCTCATAATCTAGCATTTTTAAGGGCTTGAAAATTAAGGGGTGGTGCGTGATGATTAAAGCGTTTTCTTGGGCGTTTAGAGCGATGTTAAGCGTGATTTCTAAACATGCGATAATGCGGCTAAATTCATTATTTTCACTCCCTAAATTCAGCCCGCTATTATCCCATGATTCCTGAAGTTCAAAAGGCGAAACACACCCTAAAACTTCCAACACTTCTTTGACTAACGCCATTTTAAGCCTTTGAGAGAGCGTTTTTCAAGCGCTCTTCTCTTTCTTCTTCTTGCCCTTTATAAAGAATTGCACACCCTTTAGCCAAATCCCTAATTTGTAAGATATAATTTTGCCTTTCAGCCACAGAAATCGCCTTTCTAGCGTCTAAAATATTGAAAAAATGCGAGCATAACACCACCCAATCATAAGCCGGTAGAGGGAGCTTGTTTTCCAAGCAATGCAAGGCTTCTGTTTGAGCGTTTTTAAACATTTCTAATAGCCTTTTGACGCTCGCTACTTCAAAATGATACTTGCTAAATTCATATTCGCTCTCTAAATGCACTTGTGCATAACGCACGCTCTCATTATCCTTTTTAGCCCATTCAATCTCTAAAATATTTTCCACCTTTTGGACATACATCGCCAATCTTTCTAATCCGTAAGTGATTTCTACAGGGATAGGGTTACAAGAAATGCCACCCACTTGTTGGAAATAAGTGAATTGCGTTACCTCCATGCCATCAAGCCACACTTCCCAACCAAGCCCCCATGCCCCTAAAGTGGGACTCTCCCAATTGTCTTCTACAAATCGTATATCATGCTCATTAAGGTTTATCCCTAACACCTCTAAACTCTTTAAATACAATTCTTGGATATTAGAGGGGCTTGGCTTGATGACCACTTGGAATTGGTAATAACTCCCCAAGCGGTTAGGGTTTTCCCCATAACGCCCATCAGTAGGCCTTCTAGAGGGTGCAACATACGCCACATTCCAAGGCTTTTTATCCAAACTCCTTAAAAGCGTAGCCGGGTGGAATGTCCCCGCACCTGCAGGGATATCATAAGGCTGGATCACCAAACACCCTTGATTCTTCCAATATTCTTGTAATTTTAATAATAAACTTGAAAAATCTTGCATGCTCTCTCCTTTAAGCGCGTCTAATCAAATCGTTCATGCTCTCTAGCACACTTTTACCCTTTAAAAGCAAGGCTAATTCGCTCGCAATGGGCGTATAAATGCCGTATTTTTTAGCGATTTCTACAATGGCGTTCGTCGTTTTCACCCCTTCAGCCACTTCGCCTAATTCTTCTAACACCACCTCTAAAGGCTTGTTTTGGGCTAGTCCCAAACCCACACGATAATTCCTAGATAAAATAGAATTAGCGGTTAAAAACAAATCCCCAGCCCCAGACAAACCTAAAAAAGTCTCTGTTTTCCCCCCAAAGAACGCCCCAAAGCGTTGCATTTCCACTAAACCACGAGACAACAAACTCGCTTTAGCGCTATTGCCTAGTTTCAAGCCATCACAAACCCCCCCAGCAATGGCTATCACATTTTTATACGCTCCAGCGATTTCACCTCCTATAATATCTTGTTGGGCGTAAGCTCTGATAAAAGAGGGGGTTTTATTGGCAAATTCTAGCGCTAAAGCCTGGTTATTAGAATGGATGACTAGCGCGCAAGGCAGGCCTTGAATGATTTCAGCCGCAAAACTCGGACCGGCTAAAAAACACAAATGGTTAGGCTCAATAAAATCCTTTGCGATCTCGCTCACAAACGCCTTGTTTAAAACTTCTATCCCTTTAGAGGCGATTAAAACTTTAGCGTTTTTGGGTAAAGAAGCGTTTTGAAACCATTCTCTTAAATGCTGCACGCTAATGGCTACGACATATAGGGATGCTTTTAAGCCTGTTTCTAAATCTACTTGCTCTATAGGAGCAGAGCCTTTAGAGATCAAGGCGTCATTGAGCTTTTTTAACGGCTCGTTTAAATCCCGCCTTGAAATGATTTTAACTTCATTCTTTTCTCCAAAAGCAAAGGCTAAAGCCCTCCCCCACGCTCCGCCACCAAACACTGAAATTTCCATTAAATTCCTAATTTAATTGATTGTATAACTTGTCATTTTACAATAATAAGTCTATTTTTGATTAAAAAGGGTGGTTTAAAAAATTTTTTAATTTTTAAATTCTTAATTAATTGCTACTTAACGCAATCTTTTCTACTTTTTTACTAATAATAAGAAGTAATATTTACTTTCTCTTCCTTACTCCATCCAAACTCTTCATAATTTTCTCCTAAAATATCTCCGATTCAAACTCTTTGTAGTTTGGTGTGTTTTTTGACTTCCTCCATCTTTGCAACTTGTTTTGAAGCTTTTTATCGTTTAAGAGGTTTTGATAATCTTTCCCATTAACTTTTTTAAATCTCTTAAATTCATAAAAATTTTCTAGTGAATAGTCTAGTTGGAGCATGACATCATGGCGAGCTATTCTTTCTAAATTGTCTCGGATTTCTTTTCTGCTTAGGTTATAGTTGCACTGCATAGAAAACTTTTGAAAATCTCTGAAGAATAATATCATTTCTTTGATTTCTTCAAACTCTTTGTAATTTTATTCATCGTTCTCTCCTTTATTGTTTTCTTCTTTGTATTTTTTCAAAGTAAAAGAGCTCACGCTATTAAAGACTACATCAATGCTTTCTTTAAACAGATTAATCACTAGGTCTAGTCGCTCTAAATTTTCTTTTTTGGATTGTTCTTGTTGAGAAAATTTATCTTTGAGCGTTTCAATTTTATTAAAGATTTTATCATTGAAATCATCAAGACCTTTTTGCATTAAATCCAATCTGATAGACTTCAAAGTTTTTTGGTAGTGTTTAAACTTTCTAGCATCTTGTTTAATAGCGTCTTCATACATGAGAATACACTCTATATAAATATTTTAAAATTTCCTTTTGTTTTTCACTCCTTTTATTTAAAGAATGCAAAAATTCTTCAAGCGAATCAAAAATGGGGCTTTTTCACTAAACTCTTTATATTCTTGATACCTTGTAGAGCTGTGAGTGCAAATCCCCAAAAACTCAATGCCCTTATCTTCTAATTTTTCTTTAGTTCTAGTAGCGATTTTTTCTAATTGGCTTTTTTCGCGTATATCATCAACCATACTCAATACGATAAAAACTTTCTTGCCTTCTTCGTCGTATAATTCTTGCAAATAGCCTAAATCATCACCTTGAATGCCCCCATCCTCGCACCTAATGAGCCATAGGATGTGTTTAGCGTGAGTTAAGTATTCTTTAGAGGCTTGTTTGTCCTCAGCAGTATAGCCTTGATTAGGGGAGTTATAGCTAGGGGTGTCTATAAGGCATAGAAATTCAAAGGGCATGCTGGGAGCGCTTAAAAGCATGAAAGGCATGATCTCTTTAAGGTTAAAGTCTTTTAAAAACTCATGATTATAAAGGGAGATTGGGTAATTCCACCATGCCCCCATTTTGAGAACGCCCCATCAAAACTTGTTTTTCACCCTTTAAGCAATAAGTAGGGATAGCTGTAGTAGAGTTGATACTTTCGGAGAGTTTTAAATTCAATTTTAACAAATTATTTAAAAAAGTGGATTTGCTCGCACTAAACTCTCCCCCTACCGCAATCATATTTTTTTGAAACAAACTAGGGAAGCTCGCCACTAATTGCAATTCTTTTTCAATCTCTTGGAGCATGAGTAACGCCATGACCTCTTCTTTAAGCGAATTTACTTCATTAGCGAACTCTAAAAACTCGTGTTTTAAGATTTGTTGGTATTTAATTAGCCCTTGATTTTTTATTTTGGCGTTTAAAATACGAGCGATTAAATCGTAGCGCTCTTCTGATCTCCCTAGATTGTGATGGTTTTTGTCCCTATCATTGTCGTTTAAAAAATCAACACTCATTGAATCTCCTTTAAAGCTTTAATTTGTGTTTCTAATTGAGCGATTGATTGTTCTTTGTTTTCCACTTGATTTTGCAGTTTTTGAATGCTTTCTTTAAGCTTTGAAAGGTCCCATCGGCGAAATTTTGTTTTTCTAAATTCTTTTTTAAAACTGCGATATAGTCTTTCACATCGCTTTTAGTTGTTTCTTCAAAACCCCTCACATGATTTTCCACGCTTTTTATAAACTGATTGGCTTCATCGCCTTTTAAATTACCCATTTTCTCTTTGATCTCGCTAGGGATTTTGTCGGTGCAATCAAACTCTTTAAATTCAATGCGATCCAAGACAGCATGCACGCTTTTTTTTAAAAGCTACCTCATCAATCTTTTCCTTATTAGGGACAATCTCGCACAATTGAGAAAAGACTTTATCGTAGAGTTTTTCTTTAAAACCAATTTTTAAAGATCCAACGCTGTCGTTTAAAGCCTTTTGGCAATTATCATGCATCTCTGTTAAGTAATCAACCACCGCTCCGGCTTTAATGGTTGTTGTTTTTTTATGGGATCCTTTTCATCATAACACCACTTATCGTTAAACACATAGCCAAAAATCTTTTAACACCTCCCCACAAGTAATCTTGTTTAACTTTTTTGAATTCATATTCGCTCTCTTCACCTTCTTGGTTTTTATTATCCTTTTTAGCCTCTTTGATAAATCCCTTTAACGCCTCATTCAAGCCATCTTTAATACTGTTGATAAATTCAACGATAAAATCTTCATATATGTCTCTAAAATTCACCTCAATCCTGTCAGAGAGTTTTTCATAAGTCTCTATCTGCTTACAGATCTTGCCACTATCAGTGCTTTGAATTTTGTTTTTTCTTCTTCTATGTCTTCTAATAGCTTCGTTATTAATGAATGAAGACCGTTTGCTTTTTTCTCTACAAATTCTTGCAATTTTTGAGAAATGATTCTTTCTTTTTCTTTGGTAGCGTTTTCTAAACGCTCTTTAATCGTGTCCATATTGCTTAAAAATAGTAGGCTTTCTTCAGACTCGCTATTACTATTAAAAGCGTTAGGGTAATCACCTTTTAAATTTCTAAACGCAAGTTGGTATTCTTCTTTTTCTTTTTCCCAAGAATCTTGATTTTTAAAATCTTTGTGCATGCTAAAGCAAATCCCTGAAGTTACAATGACGCCATCGTTGATCGCATTTTCAAAAATCTTTTCTTGATTAGGGTATTCTTGTTTTAGTGCTTTCATGGTTTCATTCAAATGAGATGAAAGGGATTTTTGCACATTTGCTAAAGCTGTAGGGAGATGGTGTTTAGAATTTTGCACTACACTATCGTTACAAAAAACGCTATCTATCTAGCTTGCCACAGCTTGCCACAAAATAAATCTCTTGAATGCCTTCTTTATTAGAAACCCTGTCAAACAAATCCATATCGCTTTCGCTTAAAAACTGAGAAGAAGGGCTTACCACAAACACTACATCGCAATCTTTCAATAAAGCTTTGGTGCGCTCCTCTCTTAAAACGATCGGATCATTCATGCCCAGGGTGTCAATCACTTCTAAATTTTTGAGGTTAGGGTTATTTGAAAAAATTTGCACCGCTTTAGTGTAGGGCATATACCTCCCATTCGCGCCTACGAATTGATGCATTTTTTGATTAAGCTCTCCTAAACTATTGGCTTGAATGCGCGTGTCTATACTTTTAAGATTGACCCCACTTTTTTCATTCTTTCGTATTGATCATGCGATGAGACGAGCTTGTCATTCTTTTTTAATTCATTTTTAGCGATTCTTTTGACACTTGCTAACATTTATTCTTCGCTTAAATTCTCTCTTTTAGTGCTTCTTTTTTGTCTTTATGTATAGAATTTTAGCCCATGCTTTAACCCTATTTAAAGGATTTTGCTTTTCTCTAATCTTGTTCATTTTTTCATCAACAATTCTTTTAAACTCTCTTTCATACCTTTCATAGTCGTTTTTAAGCTCTGCAATATCATTTTCATTGTAAAGCTCTACCTGAGTGCTTAAAGTTTCAACGTATTTTAAAATGGTAAGACTGACAGTCATGGGCGTTGTCGCTTTGGGTAAGACTTCTTTACCCTCAAAAATCAAAGCATTTAACAGCGAGCTTTTACCCACTTTCACACGCCCGATAATGCCGACTTTAAGATCCCTATTTTTAGACCGCATATCTTTTAGAGTTTGCTCTAAAACTTCTGTTTTATTCACAGTCAGTTCGCTTATAAAAGGCTCTGCTCTTTCTTTCAAACCTTGCTCTTTGATGACTTTTTCAATTAAGGTGCTTTTTTGATAAGTTCTTGTTCGTTCATCATCAATCCTTTAAATATTGTTGTTCTAGATCGCTTAAAGCGTTGATCTTATTGTTTAAGATTTGTTTTTGATCTTCTAGATCGTTTAGGTGTTTTTCTTTTTCTTTTTGAGCGAGCACGATTTCTTCTTTTTTATGCATGATTTCTAATTCGCATTAATATTTTAAAGTTTTGAGAGCTTTTTCCAAGCATTCATTAAACAAGCTTGGTAAAACTTCTTTAAGACTATTTTCAACCTCTAGTATCACTTTTTTTCAATCAAGCACTCTAATTTTTCTCGCTCTTTTTCCTCATTATTTAAAGAATGAAGAAATGATATTAGGCAAGAATGTCAATAAATCTTTTAAAAGAGGTTTTAACCCTTTTAAAATCAGTGCAAACGGTCTTGTAGCAAGGTTCTTGGATAAAAATAAACTTAAAGTGTTGTCCCCAATTCAATTGCATGCTCTAAACTCACAGACAATTTGTTAGAAAGTTGCGTGTTGTCTAGTTTTTGCAATCTAGCAAATTCAACATGAAAATCTTTTGAAAAGGAAAGATTGATTTTTTCAATCTCTAATTTATCGTTTTTGATCAAGCTTTGTTGCATGACGCTTCCTATTTCGCTATTGAGTTCGTTAGGCTTGTTGGTTGAAGTGGCTAAATAAGGCTTTTGCTCCCTAACATCTTCTATCACTTCCTTGATAACAGCCCCTACAGCCACGCTAAAATATTCTTCTTCTAAATTAGCCCTTAATTTTTCATAGGTTTTTTCAATGTCTTTAATTCTTAAATCCAAAGCTTTGATTTCTTCTAACGCCTTTTCTTTAGAGCAGTCAAAGCTTTCAATCACGCTTTTTAAGCTATTTTGTAATTGGGCGTTTAAAAATTTCAATCGTTTCAAATACAAATCGCTAAAAAGCCTTTCAGCGTCTATTTTATCCGCAACCTCTAAAAGGGTGTTATTGTCTTTATTGGAACAAATGAAGCGCATTGTCAAATCAAGGTGATCTTGGATTTGCTCTTCAAATATTGTCTAAAAACTTTGCTCACTCAATTCAAAACTTTCTGCTTTTTCATTATTAGTTAAAAAAGCTTCTATATATTCATTCGCGTATAGTACAACTCAGCGGCTAAAGAAGTCTCTAGCGTGATACCGGTAAGCAAAATGCTCCTATCTAAAAAGCGGTTTAACAGCGAGCTTGTGCCTGCACTAAATTCCCCACAATAGGTATCACAGGATGTTGTTTTTGAACGCTCTCTAAAGAGTAAAACATTCTTGTTTATTGATCTCTACTTCTTTTAAAACTTCTAAAACCTGTTCTAAAAACTTTACAAAACTTGTCTGTGCTCGTAAAAACATCAATCAATCCTTTCTAATGACTAAAATTTAAATAAAAACGCAAAAATCCCTAAAAAAAGGCGAATTTTTAAGAATAAAAACCATTACAAGCTTCTAACACCATTTAATGGCTTGTATTAGACTTGATTTTTACGGATTAGATTTAATATTGAATGAATTATTTTTTGATTGCGTCAAATAGTGTAAGAATCCTCTTCTTGCTTGTCAAAACTCGCAAGTAAGCCATGCTTACAGAACGATTTTAATAGCTGGCATTAAATCGTTGTTTTCTTCTACTTTTAACATTCTGACATCTTTAACACAATTTGCAAAACATGGTATTTGCTTAGCTAAAATTTGCACCGTAGCGACACAAGTAACAGCGTTGATTGTCTCATCGCCAAAACACATGCCACCTTGTTGCCATTTAAAGCGTGTTGTTCCATGAATTTACGAATATCAGAATAAACTTTTGACAGATTCATTCCGTTTTCATTCAAGCAATTTGCGTCAAGATCAAAAGTTACAGCATATATCTTATCTCATTTATTTGTTTGTGTTATAGCATATTTTTACTTAGAATTTCGTTTGATTAACCCATGCATTACAACTCATGCGTTTGAGAACAAAACAATTTTATTTCTTTAGAAGCGAATTGGTTTTTTAAAGCTTGGGCTAAAGATAAAGCGGTTTCATCGCTTAAAAAAAGCTTGAATTTAGCGTAGTCCTTACGACCGCTCACCTGCTCTTTTTGGCTTAAAAGCAACGAAGAAGCGGCGTATTTATAGCATTCCACATAAAAAAAATCATCAAAGCCTTTTTCAAATAAATAATCTATTAAAGCGTCTTTCAGGCAAATATCAATATAAATTTCTAAAGCTAACATTTTAATCCCTTTTAACTCACACGATTTTAATCTTTTTAGCAATGAGCATGAACATTGGCGGTAGTAAGAGTAAGGTTAGAGCGCTTGAAGTGACTAATCCCCCAAGCACCACTATCGCTAAAGGTTTTTGAATCTCTGATCCCACGCTATGGGTGAATAATAATGGTATCAAACCCAAACCTGCAATGCAAGCGGTCATTAAAACCGGTCTCAAACGCCTTTTAGCACCTAATAAAACACATTCTTCTATGCTTTTTCCTTGCAAGAGAAGCTCTTTAAAATAACCTATCATCACCACGCCATTTAAAACCGCAATCCCAAAAAGAGCGATAAATCCCACGCTCGCTGGCACTGAAATATACTCCCCTACCACAAACAATGCAATAAGGCCTCCGGTAACCGCAAAAGGGATATTCAAAAGAATAAGCAAGGCTAAAGGAATGCTTTTAAAAGTGAAAAAAAGAATGAAAAAAATCGCTAATATGCTTAAAGGGATAACGGTAGAAAGCCTTTTATTGGCCCGTTGCTGGTTTTCAAACTGCCCCCCATAAGTGATATAGTAGTTTGGGGGGAGTTTGATATTGTGGCTGATCACTTTTTTAGCCTCTTCTACAAAAGAGTTTAAATCGCGCCCCACAACATTACTGCGCACCACACTCATGCGCCTTGAATTTTCGCGCACGATAGAAACAGGCCCATCCACTTCTTCAATTTTAGCGATAGAAGTGATAGGCACTGCAACGCCGTATTTGGAAGTCAAGACCAAGCTTTTAAGTTTAGTGATAGAACTTGCAAAATCGCTCTCTTGACGGATCATCACTGGGGTGCGTGAAATCCCTGTGGGGATCACATCCACGATCAAACCCTCTAAAGCGGATTTCAAAAACTTGGAAAATTCATCGCTACTAATCCCCACATTCGCCATCGCTTCTTTATTGGGGGTGACATACAAATAATTCACGCCCTCATTGAGCGTGGTTAAAACTTCACTAGAGCCTTTAATCCCCTTTAAAGCTTGCACGATTTGAAAACTCAATTCGTTCAATTCGCTAATATCATCTCCAAAAATCTTAACCGCTAAATCCCCCCTAACCCCTGTAAGCATTTCAGAAATCCTCATTTCAATGGGTTGGGTGAAAGAAAAGTTAATCCCCTTAAAGTCCTTTAAAGAATCTAAAATTTTATCCAACAATTCGTCTTTGGTTTTAACGCTCCATTCTTTTTTAGGAATGAAAGAAATAAAGGTATCGGTTTGATTCAACCCCCCTAAATCTAGCCCCAATTCATCGCTCCCTGTACGCGCGACAATGCTCTTAACTTCTTTGACATGCTTTTTAATCGCGCTTTCAATGTTTAACATGAGATCCCTAGATTGATCTAAAGAGATAGAGGGGGTGGTTTCTACGCTCAAGACCACTTCGCCCTCATCTAAAGCGGGCATGAAAGTCTTCCCCACAAAAGGGAATAAAGAAAGACTAGCGATCAAAAAGACAAACGCCCCTAAAATCACTTTTTTAGGGTTATATACAAAAAATTCCAATAAAGGGGCGTAAATTTTATTTAAGAATCTCGTTAAAAAGGTTTCGCTATGGGGCGTGACTTTTAAGACAAGAGAGCTTACCACAGGAATGATGGTAATAGATAAAACTAAAGTGCCTAAAAGCGCATACACAATGCTTTGCGCTAAAGGCTTAAACATCTTACCCTCTAAACCCTGTAAGGTTAAAATCGGCACAAAAAACACAATAATAATCACCACCCCACTCACCACTGAAACGGCGATTTCTTTGCATGAACGATAGATCGCATGGAGTTTAGTGGTTTTAGTGTTGGCACTCAATTTTTCAAAAGCGTTTTCTACCACCACCACGGCTGAGTCAATAAGCATGCCTATGGCAATGATCAACCCCCCCAAACTCATCAAGTTTAAAGTCAAATCGCTAATCTTGATAAAAATAAACGCCACCGATAAACTCAAAGGCAAGATCACCCCCACAGCCACGCTCGCCCTCAAATTCCCTAAAAACAAAAAAAGCGTGATAATAATCAAAATAACGGCTTCAATAAGCGTTTTAGAAACGGTCGCAATGGCTTTTTGCGTGAATTCTGAACGATCATAAAAAACATTGATGGACACGCCATTCGGTAAAAGGGGTTTTATTTCTTCTAGTTTTTGATACACTTGAGCGATGATTTCTTTCGTGTTAGCTTCTTTTAATGAAAGCACCAAGCCCTCTGTGGTCTCACCCACTCCATCTTTAGTGACAAACCCTAAACGGGTGCGAGACTGGCTGATGACTTTTGCAAAATCCTTAATGTGCAAATGCCCTAAATTAGTGGAAATGGTGATTTTGCCAATATCTTCTAAACTCAAAGAGGCGGTTTGGATTTTGACTAAAAAGGTTTCGCCATCCCTATCCACGCGCCCAGCTCCGCTGTTTCTTAAATTCACTCTTAAAGCTTCTTCTAAATCAGAAATGCTTATCCCAAGCCTTGCCATGTCGTCAAAATCTGGCACCACCACAAACGCCCTGCTAAAGCCTCCAATAGAATTGACATCCGCCACACCGCTAATCATTCTTAACTGCGGACGGATAGTAAAATCCAAAAGCTGGCGTTTTTCTATTTCGGTGATATTGCCATCAATGGTGAACATAAACATGTCTGACAACGGCGTAACAATAGGCGCCATGCCCCCTTCAACCCCCACAGGCAAATCTTTCATCACACTGCTCAAGTGCTCATTGACAATATTTCTCGCTAAATAAATATCCACGCTGTCATCAAAATCTATCGTAATATCTGAAACCGAATACTTTGAAACGCTTCTTAAAGATTTTTGCCCTTTCAAGCCTAAAAGCTCCAATTCTAAAGGGCGCACGATATTGTTTTCCATTTCTTCAGGGCTAGAGCCCGGAAGTTTTAAAATGATTTTAACTTGAGTGGGCGAAATATCTGGGAAAGCGTCTATGGGCGTGTTGATAAAACTATAAGTCCCAAAAAATAAAATAAGGATCGCGCAAACAATCACGATCACCCTCTGGCGTAAGGAAAATTCAATAATAGAGGCTAGCATCACTCTTCCCCTAAACTATTAATCATGCCTTTTAACCCTATCAAAGATCCCACTGCCACGCTGTCATTGGAGTGCAAATTTTTAGCGCTCACGATAAAAATCTTATTCCTCTCTTCTAAAACTTGAACCACCACAGGTCTAAAACCTTTAGGCGTCCTAACAAACACCAAATAATCTTTCCCATTCCTTATCAAAGCGTTTGAAGGGATCAAAATAGAGTCTTTAGGCTGTGAGCCTTGGATATATATTTCCACCATTTCTCCCACATGGTAATTGCCCTCATCTAATAGAGCGGTGGCTAAAATCGTGTTAGAGCTTTTGTCTAACACCACCGAAACGCTTTGGATCTTGCCAATCTCTGATCCCTCTTCATTATACACCAGCGAATCTTTTTTAATGGTTTTAGAAATATCCACAGGCAATTTGATTTGAGCGATCAAATCATCGCTTTTTGAAATGCGCACATAACTATTGAAAGCCAAAATCTTTTCGCCCACATTTTTAGGCGCTAGCGCTAAAAGACCGCTATCGCTAGCCACAATCCTAAAACCATACTGCCCTTTAGGGTTTTTGGGATCCACGCCAAAGCTTTTAAACGCGCTCTCTAATTGCTCCACTTTCAAGCCCATTTCCTGGCTAGCTAAAAAGCTATTTTGATACTCCCTTTTAGGGATCACGCCAGCTTTATAAAGCTCTAAATCTTTTTTAGTAATATCTTTAGCGATCTTTAATTTATTTTGATTGTTTTGCAATTCAAAATACAAATTGCTCAAATTAATAGAGCTCACTTCGCAAATCGCATCCCCCATTTTCACCTGCTCGCCCTCTCTTTTATAAACCGCAACCACAGACGCATCAAAGCTCAAGCTCTGCACCACAGAACTTTTGCTGTCAAAGTCAATATAAGCGTTAAAAGGAAGCCCTTTGCTAAAAATCCCCTTATCCAAGCTGACAACTTTTAAGCCCATGGGTTGCAAGTTTTTTTCTTCTAACACAATTTCTGAATACTCTTTGGCTTTTAAAAAAACACTCATTAAAATGAGCCACAATAACGCATGCTTCAATGCAATTCTCCTAATTTTGTCAAACTCTCCCCTAAAGTCTCTTCTAAAAGCGCACTAATATTAATGTATTCAATCTTAGCTTCAGCCAAAGTGATGAGGGCGTCCATGTAAGAATTTTGATAAATCAAATATTCAAAAAGCCCTATTTTTTGGGCTTCATAAGCAATGCGCCCCATTTCCATCAAACGCTTTTTGTTTTCAATGGCTTCTTTTTGGATCTTGATGTATTCTTCTTTATTTTTAAGTTGGTTTAAATAAGATTTGGCGTTAATTCGTATGTTTCGCTTCATCACTTCATTTTGTGCGAGTGCACCACTTTGCAAGTCCAAGAATTTGCGCTTTTGATAGATATTTTTAGGCGTGACCGGCAAAGGGATACGCAATTCCATAGAAAGATTGGTTGAAGAGTTATAGCTTTCAGCGCCAAGCCCAAACTCAAATTCATTAAACACGCCCCTAGTCGCTAATTTCGCATTCACTTGATAATCTTTAGCGCTCAAATCCAAAATATCCACATACAACGATCGATCCAATTTGAAGTTTAAAGATTCAGGTTCTAAATGCACATATTGGAAATCCAAACCAATCACCTTAACATCATGCAAATGGTTCAAATAAGTGTCAAAATGTGCCCCCTCTTTAACCGGCTCCACAATTGCAAGCATCGTGTCTAGCATCTTTTCTAAATCTATAAGCTTGGTTTCCACATTGGTTTTAGCGAGTTTGGATTCTAAATAAGAATTATTGAAATTAATATAATCTTTTTCACTCATGCTGCCGGCTTTAACCTTTTCTTTAGCGATTTTGAGCTGCGAATAAAAGTTCGCCTCTCGTTGCACATACACTTGATACTTTTCTTTAGTCATCACATAAGTCAAATAAAGGCGTTTAGCGCCAATAAAAGCGAGGTTTTTACTCAATTGATAGCTTTTGTCGTATTGAATGGTCTTAATAGAAAGGCTTTTGGATAAAAGCGAGCTCACCCATGGGAGCTTGGGTCTTACCATCAAAACGGTTCTAGGTTGCGCTTCTACAATGCCTTGAAAGTTTTTCACCATAGAGATTTCGCTTGAGATATAAGGGAAATCCCACGCATTCACGGATCGTTGCTCATTCAAACGGCTTTTAAAATCGGCTTTTTTACCGATCAATTCCATAGAATTGGTTTCTACTTCTTTAAAAAACTCTTGCAAAGTAAAGGTTTTAGCACTAATTGTACTCCCACTGCACATGCTTATCAAAAAAGCGACTCTCAAACAAAAACGCCTCATTGTTTGATGGCGTTTGAAAACCTTAAATCGCAATTTCTTTAACATCCCCAATTTCTAAGAAACTTTGATACACATTCCATAAGAAATTTTTACGATTTTTTTGGATTTCTAAATCTTTATCCATCACTAACACGCTTTTAAAATATTCTTCCAAAGGTGCATGCAAACTAAAATAAGCCTCTATTTTGCTATCCAAACTCTCAAAAGCGCTTGTTGTGATTGCGTTGAACGCCTTAAAAAGGGCATGCTCTTGCGGCTCTTTAAAAAGATTGGTAGAAAATTCGCTTGTTTGGTTAGGGTTTTGATCTTTATTGATATTGGCCAAGCGTTTGAAAACGCTAAAAAGCAAGTCTTTTTTTTGGGCGTTTTTAGGGTCGTCTAAAAAGCGTTTTAGGGCTTTGACTTTTTGAATGATTGCAACTATATCTCGCTCGTTAGTGTTTAACACGCTTCTTATAATAGAGGGGTTACAATCTATCAAGTTATTAAAGCGCTCTAGTAAAAACTTCTCTAAAACTTCTAAATCAAAGCTTTGATAAACGCCCACTTTTTCAAAGAGATTTTTTAAATCCATTTTTAAATCAAATTTTAATCCATAATGCACGATGATTTTCAATAGCCCAAAACTCAAGCGCCTTAAAGCAAAAGGATCTTTAGAACCGCTAGGGATCTTACCCACACTAAAAAGAGAAAACAAGCTGTCTAATTTCAAGCTCAAAGCAACGATCGCACTAAAAACGCTAGAGGGCAAGGGGGCGTTTTCGCTTGTGGGCAAATACTGCTCTTTCAAACTCAAAGCGACTAATTCGTTTTCATTTTGTTTCAAAGCGTAGTAATAGCCCATGATCCCTTGAAGCTCTGTAAATTCATACACCACTTCACTGAGCAAATCCGCTTTAGCGATTTTGATAGCCCGACCAATCAATTCAAGGGCTTTTTCTAAAGGCATATTCAATGATGGAGCGTATTTTTGCGTCAAATATTGAGCGATGACTAGTTCTCGCTCCATTTTGTCCTTTAAAGTCCCTAAACCTTGCACAAAAACCACGCTCTCTAAAGGGGTGTTGTCTAAGGGCTTTTTAAGATCGTTTTCATAAAAGAAAACCGCATCGCTCAAGCGGGCTTTCAAAACCTTTTGGTTGCCTGCAATGATTTTTTGCTTGTCTTTATTGATAGCGTTACTCACCACGATAAAGCCGTTGTGCAATTTTTGACTTTCTTCTTGGCTCTCTTGATTGAAAGTTGCAAAATAGCGCTGGTTTTCTTTCATGGAAGTGGTGATAATTTCACTGGGTAATTTTAAAAACGCCTTGTCAAACTCCCCCAAAAGCACAGTGGGGTATTCAGTGATCGCTACGATCTCATCTAATAAATCCCTATCCACCTCTACAATAATTTGATGCTTTTTTTCTAGCTCTTTGATTTCTTGTAAGATTTTCGCTTCGCGCTTTTTAGGGTCTAAAATGACATGGTTTTTTTCTAAAACTTCAAAATATTCTTTAGGGCTGTCCACTCCAATAAAATCAAAACCCTCTTGTCGGTGCGTTTTTGTGGCTTGCTTGGTTTTAAAACCATACCCTTTGATTTTAATATTATTAAAATTTTCCCCATTAAATAACACGCAAATATTATGAATGGGTCTGATAAAGCTTTTTTCCACGCTACCCCAACGCATGGATTTTCCAAAATTCAAACTTTCTAAAAACTCTAGAACAATGGGCATGATTAAGTTTTTTGTGGGCTGTTTAGGGTTGATTTTAGCGTGATAAAGCACTTCTTTATTGTTTTTAAAAGCGGTTTGGAAATGTTGGTGATCTTTTAATCCTAATTTTTGATAAAACCCTAAACCTAATGCATTCAGCCCTTGTGCTTTGTCTTTATGGTTGCATGCAATTTCAACAGGAGGGCCAAAAAATTCTTCTTTGGTTTCTTTAGTTAAAAGGGGGAAATCTTTAACAAACACACACAAACGCCTAGGGGTGTAAAAAATCTCTATATTTTGCACTTCATTTTGCATCTCTATGGCATGTTTTTGAAACAGAGCGTGGAGTTTTTTAGGCATCTCTTTATATTCATTCAATAACGCTTGTGCGGGCAATTCTTCAGTCAAAATTTCTACTAATAATTCATCTAAATGCAAAACCTCAATTCTCCCTAAAAACAAAATCACTCTTTAAGTCAGCTAAATTGTGTTAGAATTATACTTGATTTTGTTCTTATTTTAATTTATTTCTCAATACAAAAGGTAGGCGTTTTGAAACATTTAACCCCACTCACTCACACCCCTTTTAAAGCCTTGTTGCTAGGCACAACCTTAAGCGTGTTTTTAAGCATAAATTTAGCCGCAGGAGAAAGCTCCGCTAAAGGGGCTAAAAATAAGTCCAAATCGCCTGTTGCTGATGTGATGATGACTAATTGCGATAGCATTAAAGACTTTAACGCCAAGCAAAAAGAAGTTTTAAAATCCGCCTACCAGTTCGGCTCTAAAGAAAATTTAGGCTATGAAATGGCAAGCATTGCGTGGAAAGAATCATGTGCAGGGACTTATAAAATCAATTTTTCCGATCCGAGTGTGGGCGTCTATCATGCGTATATCCCTAGCGTTTTAAAAAGCTATGGGCATAATAACAGCCCCTTTTTACGCAATGTGATGGGGGAATTGCTCATCAAAAACGATGCCTTCGCTTCTGAAGTGGCCCTCAAAGAGTTAATGTATTGGAAAACGCGCTACCACGACAATTTAAAAAACATGATTAAATCTTACAACAAGGGCAGTCGCTGGGAAAGGAATGAAAAATCTAACGCTGAAGCTGAAAAATATTACGAAGACATACAAGATAAAATCAGGCGTTTGAAAGAATCTAAAATCTTTGATTCTTATTCTAACAATGAAGAAGCCTTGCACACGAGTGCAAACAGCAATTTGGATTTGGACCCTGTTGGCAATTCTATGCCCCAAACTTTAGCCAAAATGGAAAACACAACGCAAAAAACTCAAGAGATAAAAGAGGCAACCAAATTAACAAACAACCAAGCAACCAAAAAAATAGAGCATAAGTCTTTGTATTTAGCTCAAGCTAGTAGTGCTAATTTTGAAAACACCAAACCTAAAAATCCCAAAAAATCAGCTAAAACCAACCAACGCTCTCAAAAAACCAATACTAAAAGCAACGCTAAAACTAACACCAAAACCGCTTCCAAAAATTCCAAAAATAAAGAAGTGTGCAAAAATTGCTCTCCAGGGCAAAGGAATGCGATTTTAGCTAACCGCATCACCATCTTGCAAGAGCTTTAAAAGTTAAAAAATGGCGCAAAAAACTCTTCTAATTATCACTGATGGCATTGGGTATCGTAAAGATAGCGATTATAACGCTTTCTTCCATGCCAAAAAACCCACTTATGACTTGATGTTTAAAACCTTGCCTTACAGCCTGATTGATACGCATGGCTTGAGCGTGGGCTTACCTAAAGGGCAAATGGGGAATTCTGAAGTGGGGCATATGTGCATTGGGGCTGGTAGGGTGCTGTATCAAGATTTAGTCAAAATTTCTTTAAGCCTTCAAAACGATGGATTAAAAAACAACACCGCTTTTTTAAGTGCGATCCAAAAAAGCTCTGTGGTGCATCTTATGGGTTTAATGAGCGATGGAGGCGTGCATTCACACATTGAGCATTTTATCGCTCTGGCTTTAGAGTGTGAAAAATTCCATAAAAAAGTCTATTTGCATTTAATCACCGACGGGCGTGATGTCGCCCCTAAAAGCGCTTTAACTTATTTAGAAATAATGCAAAACATCTGCAATGAAAGCATTCAAATCGCTACGATGAGCGGTCGTTTTTATGCGATGGATAGGGACAACCGCTTTGAAAGGATAAAGCTTGCGTATAATAGCCTAATGGGGCTTACTGACCCCACGCCTTTAAGCCCTAGCGAGTATATTCAAAGCCAATACGATAAAAATATTACCGATGAATTTATCATGCCTACTTGTTTTAAAAATTATTGCGGCATGCAAGATGATGAAAGCTTTATTTTTATCAATTTTAGGAATGATAGGGCTAGGGAAATAACGAGCGCTTTAGGTCAAAAGGAATTTAATGGATTCAAACGCCAAGTTTTTAAAAAACTTCATATCGCTACCATGACGCCTTATGATAAAAACTTCCCCTACCCTATTTTATTCCCTAAAGAAAGCATTCAAAACACGCTCGCTGAAGTGGTTTCTGAGTGCAACTTAACCCAAAGCCATATCGCTGAGACTGAAAAATACGCGCATGTTACCTTTTTTATTAATGGTGGAGTGGAAACCCCCTTTAAAAATGAAAACAGAGTGCTTATCCAAAGTCCAAAAGTCACTACTTATGATTTAAAGCCTGAAATGAGCGCTAAAGAAGTCACCCTTGCGGTGTTAGAGCAAATGCGTTTAGGCACAGATTTGATCATTGTGAATTTTGCTAATGGCGATATGGTGGGGCATACGGGGAATTTTGAAGCGAGCGTTAAAGCGGTGGAAGCGGTGGATACGAGTTTAGGGGAAATCCTTTCATTAGCTAAAGAATTAAATTACGCCATGCTTTTAACAAGCGATCATGGGAATTGCGAACACATGAAAGATGAAAACCAAAACCCCTTAACCAACCACACCGCCGGAAGCGTGTATTGCTTTGTTTTAGGGAATGGAATAAAATCCATTAAAAACGGAGCCTTAAATAACATCGCTAGCAGCGTGTTGAAACTCATGGGCATCAAAGCCCCAGCAACGATGGACGAACCCTTATTTTAAACTAAAGGAAAACAATGCAAATTGATGATAAATTATTGCAACGCTTGGAAAAATTGAGCATGTTAGAAATTAAAGACGAACATAAAGAGAGTGTTAAAGGCCATTTGGCAGAGGTTTTAGGCTTTGTGGAAAATATTTTCACTTTAGAGACTAATGAGATGATAGCAGATACAGAGCTATGCACCCCTTTAAGAGAAGATGAGCCAAACAACCAAAACACAGCCAAAGATATTTTAAGTCAGAACAAACACAGCCAAGGTCATTACTTCGTAGTGCCTAAAATTATTGAATAGGTTTAGTATCAAGTTAAAAACTTGATTTTAAAATCTATTGGAAAAAATAAAGATTTTGGCTTTGCTCTCATTGAGCGTTAATCATAAAATCTAAAAAACGCTCAAAGGCATTTTTTATAATCAACAATAAAAAGCTTGCGAAAAATTAAAATTCAAACCTCCTTTTTTAGTTAAAACTAATTCTTAATCATATACATTTTGTGATTACATTTTGTGATAAAATCCAAGCCTTATTGAGCCATTGGCTTGTATTTTTCTCATTTTTACTGAATTTTGAAAATTTTCATGCACTCGTTTACTTTTTTATTATCATTTATGCTATAATTATGAGACAAATTTAATTCAACACAAAGGAGATTTTATGTTATCACACGATACCATTAAATTATTGAACGAACAAGTTAATAAAGAAATGAACTCTTCTAACTTGTATATGAGCATGAGTTCTTGGTGCTATACCCATAGCTTAGATGGTGCAGGGCTTTTCTTGTTTGACCATGCGGCTGAAGAATACGAGCATGCTAAAAAGCTTATTGTCTTCTTGAACGAAAACAATGTGCCTGCACATTTCAACAGCATCAGCGCGCCTGAGCATAAGTTTGAAAGCTTGACTCAAATTTTCCAAAAAGCTTACAAGCATGAGCAAGACATCAGCAAGTCTATCGCTAACATCGTGGATCACGCTTTAAAAAGCAACGATTATGCGACTTTCAATTTCTTGCAATGGTATGTGGCTGAACAGCATGACGAAGAAGTGCTTTTCAAGGATATTTTGGATAAAATTGAGTTGATTGGTAATGAAAACCACGGCTTGTATTTGGCTGATCAGTATATCAAAGGGATCGCTAAAGGCAGGAAATCTTAATTTTAGGGTCATTGGGTGCAAAAACTAGCCGTTTTTGATTTTGACTCCACGCTTATCAATGCTGAGACGATTGAGTCTTTAGCGAGGGCGTGGGGGGTTTTTGATGAAGTGAATACAATCACTTTGAAAGCCATGAATGGCGAGACAGATTTTCACAAGAGTCTTATTTTAAGGGTCTCCAAACTCAAAAACATGCCTTTAAAACTGGCCAAAGAAGTTTGTGAAAGTCTGCCTTTATCTGAAGGGGCGCTTGAGCTCATTAGCGCTTTAAAAGAGAAAAACTACAAAGTGGTTTGCTTTAGTGGGGGTTTTGATCTAGCGACGAATTATTATAGGGATTTATTAAATTTAGATGCGGCTTTTAGCAACACGCTCATCGTGGAAAATGACGCCTTAAACGGCTCAGTAACTGGGCATATGATGTTTTCGCACTCTAAAGGCGGAATGTTGCTCGCTTTACAACGCTTACTAAATATCAGTAAAGATCGCACTTTAGTCGTGGGCGATGGGGCGAATGACTTGAGCATGTTCCAACATGCCCGCATAAAAATCGCTTTCAACGCTAAAGAAATCTTAAAACAACACGCCACGCATTGCATCAATGAGCCTGATTTAGCGCTAATCAAGCCTTTGATTTGAAAAGGTTAAAAGCATTTTTTACAATAGTAAAGGGCTTGATTTCAGTCAAGCGATAGTTTCTTAAAAAAAATTTAAAATCAAATAACCACAATTTGTTTTTAAAAATTAAAGATAAAGTTGTTTTAAGCCATATTTCATTAAAATAAAGCTTTTATAATACAAGGATACACAAGCATACAAATGTTCCAACCCCTACTAGACGCTTATACAGACAGCGCTTATTCGGATGCATTAGACCACAAGCCCCCCTTAAATATAGCCATAGCGAATTGGTGGCCTTCAGACAAAAAAGAAACCAAAGGGTTTAGGCGTTTCATCTTGCATTTTATTTTAAGCCAATATTACGAAATCACTTACCACCGAAACCCTAAAAAGCCTGCAGACCTAGTTTTTAGCAACCCCCTTGGACAAGCTAGAAAAATCCTATCGTATCAAAACACTAAACGAGTGTTTTACACCGGCGAAAATGAAGCGCCCAATTTCAACCTCTTTGATTACGCCATAGGCTTTGATGGATTGGATTTTAAAGAGCGTTATTTAAGGATGCCTTTGTATTATGCCCGTTTGCATGATAAGGCTCAAAGCGTGAATGACACCACTGCACCCTACACTCTTAAATCTGATAGCCTTTATGCTTTAAAAAAGCCTACCCATCGTTTTAAAGAATACCACCCTCATTTATGCTCTGTAGTGAAAGGCGAGAGTGACCCTTTTAAAAGAGGGTTTGCAAGTTTTGTAGCGAGTAACGCTAACGCCCCTATAAGGAACGCTTTCTGTGAGGCTTTAAATTCTGTTGAGCCAGTTACTGGGGGAGGAGCAGTGAAAAACACTCTAGGCTATAATGTCACAAACAAGAGCGAGTTTTTAAGCCAACACAAGTTTAATCTCTGTTTTGAAAACGCTCAAGGCTATGGCTATGTGACTGAAAAAATCATTGACGCTTATTTTAGCCACACTATCCCTATTTATTGGGGGAGTCCTAGCGTGGCGCAAGACTTTAACCCTAAAAGTTTTGTGAATGTGCATGATTTTAAAGATTTTGATGAAGCGATTGATTATGTAAGATACTTGCACACCCACGAAAACGCTTATTTAGAGATGCTTTATGAAAACCCTTTAAATGCGGTTGATGGGAAAGCTTGTTTTTACCAAGATTTGAGTTTTAAAAAAATCTTGGATTTTTTTAAAGCGATTTTAGAAAATGACACGATTTACCA
The DNA here is from genome assembly GCF_900461455.1 of Helicobacter acinonychis. Taxonomy (NCBI): domain Bacteria; kingdom Pseudomonadati; phylum Campylobacterota; class Epsilonproteobacteria; order Campylobacterales; family Helicobacteraceae; genus Helicobacter; species Helicobacter acinonychis. The sequence continues at coordinate 741,723 of NZ_UGIA01000001.1, forward strand.
CAATAACCCTTCCACTCTTTATCGTGATTTGCATGAGCCATTAGTGTCAATTGATAATTTGAGAGCGGATTTATTGCGGCTAAAGAATGATTATGATGGTTTGAAGAATGATTATGATGGTTTGAAGAATGATTATGATGGTTTGAAGAATGATTATGATGGTTTGAAGAATGATTATGATGGTTTGAAGAATGATTATGATGGTTTGAAGAATGATTATGATGGTTTGAAGAATGATTATGACCATCTCTTCAAGAGCGCCTTACCTTTATTGGAATTGTCTCAAACCACCTCTTTTAAAATCTATCACAAAACTTACCAAAAAACCTTACCCTTACTGCGCGCGGCAAGAAGGTTGGTTGAAAAAATAGGGCGTATTTTTAAAACCGATTAAGAAATTGGAGTGCTATTTTAAAATGCGTGAGCGCTTCTTTTTTGAGCGTGGTGTTTTTGAGCATGTCTTCTAAAGCATAGGTGCTTAAAAAGTTTTTTGTTTTTAAAGACACGATGCGCCCAAAGGATTCTTCTTTAGAAAGGTTTAAAAGGCGTTTGAGCAAAATCTCGCCAAATATGATAATGATTTTTGAGGTGCTGTTGTCTAATTGCCAGGTTAAATGGGGCAGGCATGCGTTGATTTCTTCTTCTAGATTGAGGCTGTTAGAGTCGCATTTAAGGAGCGATAAAATAGCACAATCTTTTAAAGAATAGCCAAACACTTTTTGGATAATGCTCTCTAGCATGAGCGCTTTTAAATTGTTTAAAAAATTTAATTGACTATCCAGCATGGGGGTGAGCGTGATAAAAGCGATCTTAGATTGAGCGTTTAAAAGCCCAACTACCGGTTTTGAATGTTGGTAGCGTTTGCACAAATTGCAATTTTCTATGCCCTCATGGACTTGTTTGTTAAGGGGCTTGTTTTGGGGTTTTGTAAGATTGATGTTAGTGTAAGTTTCACCTAAAAGACGCTCCATATAAAGGGAGCGTAAAACTTGAAGGCGTGAGTGTTGCAAAGCGTTTAATCTTTATGCTTTTTGAAAGCGTGAGGGCTTAGCATGTTTTCTGGCTTAAAAATATCGTCTAACTGCTCTTTAGTTAAGATTTTCTTTTCTAAAGCGATGTCATAGATAGAACGACCGCTTTTTAAGGCTTCTTTAGCGATCATAGCGGATTTTTCATAGCCAATGTGAGGGTTGAGTGCGGTAACGATACCAATGCTATTAAAGACATAATCTTTGCAAATCTTTTCATTAGCCGTGATGCCTTCCACGCATTTAGTCGTTAAAGTTTCAATCGCACGCCCTAAAATCACAAAGGAATGGAAGAGCTTGTAAGCGATAACCGGCTCAAACACATTGAGTTGTAACTGCCCCCCTTCTGCGGCTAACGCCACGCTCAAATCATTCCCAATGACCGCAAAGCACACTTGATTGACCACTTCAGGGATCACCGGATTGACTTTACCCGGCATAATAGAGCTTCCAGGTTGCATTTTAGGCAAATTGATTTCATTCAGTCCGGCTCTAGGCCCTGAACTGAGCAGTCTTAAATCGTTACAAACCTTAGAAAGTTTGATTGCAATACGCTTTAACACCCCACTCACTTGCACATACGCCCCAGTGCTTTGAGTGGCTTCTATCAAATTATTAGCCATGATAAAAGGACGACCTGTCACTTCTTGGATTTTCTTTTCAATCAAGTTGCGATAATCCGGATGCGAATTGATCCCTGTGCCAATAGCGGTGCCACCCAAATTAAGCTCTCTTACCCAATTTCTAGCATCTAAAACATGCTCAATATCCCTATCAACCATCAAAGCATAAGTTTCAAACTCCTGCCCTAAAGTCATAGGCACAGCGTCTTGAAGCTGGGTGCGCCCCATTTTAATCACATGAGCAAATTCTTTAGCCTTTTGAGTGAAAGCATCCCTTAAGGCTTTCATGGGATTGACTAGATTACTCAAACGCTCATAAATCGCAATTTTTAACGCGCTAGGATAGGCGTCATTGGTGGATTGAGAGCGATTGACATGATCGTTTGGGTGGCAAAATTGATACTCGCCCTTTTTATGCCCCATGTATTCTAAAGCCAAATTAGCAACGACTTCATTCATGTTCATGTTCGTGCTCGTGCCAGCCCCCCCTTGAATCATATCCACAATGAATTGATCATGGTGCTTGCCATCAATCAATAGATCGCACGCATGGCAAATCGCAACCTTAACCTTTTCATCAATCAAGCCTAATTGCGCATTTGCTAAAGCGGCCGCTTTTTTGACTTGAGCGAAAGATTTGATAAAAATAGGATAACTGCAAAGCTTGTCGTTGGTGATGAAAAAATTTTCACTCGCCCTTAAAGTTTGAACCCCATAATAAACCTCATCGCTAATTTCCATCTCTCCAATGAAATCATGCTCAATACGCATAAAAGCTCCTTGTATCGTTAAAAAATATTCTAGTTATTGTAGCCAAATCTTGGGTTATTTTTCTTTTAAACGCAACACTTTTGCCCCTAAAGCGTTGATTTTATCCTCTAATCTCTCATAACCCCTATCTAAGTGGTAAATCCTATGCACCCTACTCACGCCTTTAGCCACTAAAGCGGCTAAAATGAGAGCTGAAGAAGCCCTTAAATCGGTTGCCATCACATCGCTCCCGGTAAGCTCTGTGGATCCGTGAATGGTAGCAATATTGGTTTTTAGGCTAATATTTGCCCCCAATCGTTGCAATTCGCTTGCGTGCATGAAGCGGTTTTCAAAAAGCGTTTCTTCAATCACGCTCGTCCCCAAACACTGCGTGGCTAACGCCATGAATTGTGCTTGCATGTCTGTGGGAAAGCCTGGGTATTCTTTCGTGGTGATTTCAAAAGCTTGGCGTTTTTTGGTCGGATAAATTTCTATGGAATTTTGTTGGATGTCTAGCGGGAAACCAATTTCTATAAGCTTGTCTGTGATCGCTTGGAGGTGGTTAGGGATGATATGATTAATTTTAAGCTGGCTGTTAGTGATAGCCCCTACGCATAAATAAGTGCCTGCTTCAATCCTATCGGGTATGATTTGAATGTCTTTTAAATTCAAAGCATCGCTTTCTACCCCTCTAATCTTCAACTCGCTGCTGCCAATGCCTTCAATCTCTACGCCCCCACTTTGTAAAAATGTGCACAATTGAGCGATTTCTGGCTCTTTAGCCGCATTAATGATGCGCGTAATCCCTTTAGCCAGACTTGCTGCCATAAGGGCATTTTCTGTGCCTGTAACACTGATTTTATCAAATAAAATATCATTGCCTTTTAAACCCTTTGCAGCCTTTGCATGGATATAGCCTTGCTCAATCGTGATTTCAGCCCCCAATTGTTGCATCGCTTTTAAGTGCAAATCCACAGGCCTAGCCCCTATGGCGCACCCACCGGGCAAACTCACTAAACATTCCTTAAAGCGTGCTAGTAATGGGCCTAAAACCAAAATAGAAGCGCGCATTTTACGCACCAAATCATAAGTGGCTTCGGTATGGCGTAGGGATTTAGCACAAAGTTTGAGCGTGTGAGAATTAAACCAATCTAACTCTGCACCTAAATTTTGCAACAAGGACGCCATTGCCTTGATGTCAGCCACTTGGGGCAAAGCGCTGATTGTGACTTCTTGTTGGCTTAAAAGCGTGGCGGCTAAAATGGGGAGCGCGGAATTTTTAGCCCCAGAAATTTCTACCCCCCCTTTTAAAGGGATTTGTCCTACAATCTCTAAAAAGTCCAATTCTATCCTTTTTCTTTTTTATTTTTAAGGGCTAAACCGGTAGTGTTAGCGATTTTTTGCGCGTAGTTGGGGTTAGCGTTTTCTAAATCCTGCCCAAAATTGATGGCACTTTCCAATTCAAAAAACTCTGAAGAAACTAAATTTTGGATCGTTTCTAACCACAGAGTCTCTTTATCTTTAGGGCAAATCTTAAAACGCTCATTAAAGCTATTTTTAAGTTTTTGCAAAGCTAACTCGCTTTTGAGGTTTTTCACTTGTTCGCTCAAACTTTCTAAAGAGACGCTTATATTGGGTATTTCTTGTTTTAAAGGGGTGCGAAAAAGCCTCCAAACAAGCCCCAACAATAACACAGGGAGCAAGCATACAAACAGGATCAAATACATGAAAGCGTAATAAGTCAAACTGCCCATGGATTAAGGTTTATAAGCGTTCTTTATAATAGGCATTTGTCGCTTCAATATAGCCTTCCACACTCCCACAATCGTATCGTTTGCCTTTGAACTGGTAAGCGATGATGCGTTTTCTTTTGGCTTGAGTGAGCAAGGCGTCTGTGATTTGGATTTCATTGTTTTTACCCGGTTTAGTCTCGTGCAAAATCTCAAAAATATCCGGGGTTAAAATATAGCGCCCTATCACGGCTAAATTGCTTGGGGCGTCTTGTTGGCTTGGTTTTTCCACCATGTCTTTAATTTCATATACCCCCTCTTCTAACAATTCGCCCTTAATCACGCCGTATTTTGAAACTTCTTCTAACGCCACTTCTTCAATAGCCACGATAGAGCATTGGTATTTTTGATACAGTGAAGTCATTTGCTTCAACACGCTTGGGTGGTTGTGGCTAGTGCATAAATCATCGGCTAAAATCACTGCAAAAGGTTCATTGCCTATAAGGGCTTCTCCGGTTAAAATCGCATGCCCCAAACCTTTCATTTGTTTCTGGCGCACATAGGAAAAACAGCATTTTTCTATAATGTTACGAACGCTTTGCAACGCTTTTTCTTTGTTGGTGCCTTGGATCTGGTGCTCTATTTCATAGCTCGTGTCAAAATAATCTTCCAAACTGCGTTTGTTTCTTCCTGTCACAATCGCCATCACTTCACAGCCTGCCTCCATCGCTTCCTCCACAGCGTATTGCATGAGAGGTTTATCCACAATGGGTAGCATCTCTTTAGGGATGGTTTTAGTGATCGGCAAAAAGCGTGTGCCATAGCCGGCGGCAGGAAAAAGGCATTTTTTAATCATGAGTTGTCCTTTGTAAGAGTTTGTTCTAAAAATGCATCAATGGGGATGAAATTCCCAAAAATTTCTTGATAAATCAAGTAATTGAGCATGACCCTAAAGCCATACATACGGGTTTCGCTATAAGGCATAAGCTCCATGCTAAGCCAAGGCTCAAAGCGATTTTTTCCTTTGAATCGTTTGGAGCTTTCTAACCATCTCCTTAAAAACCCCGGCCCAGCGTTATAAGCATAGGCGACAAAAAGGGGGTGGTTGAATTGTTTTTTCAAACGGTTCAAATAATAATTGCCAAATTTAAGGGCGATATTGGGGTTAAACATGTCGTTTAGATCAATATTATCCATGCCAAGGCTTTTAGCGAAAGGCCCTACATTAAAGGGCATGATTTGCATAAGTCCTAGAGCAAAGGAGCGCGAAATGACCGCCGGGAGCAAAAAGCTTTCTTGCCTAGCGATCGCATACGCCATCGCCTTTTCATCCACGCTTTGCCACTCAATAATACCCTCATAAGGGGATAAATAATAATAAAGCTTTTCTTTATTGCGTTGGCTTAAAAAATAGGTTAATTCAGGAGCGCTTTTTTCATAATGCAAGCTCTTTAGCATCGCATTAAACGCCCCCTCATCTTTCAAACTCAAAGTTTTTTCCTTAAAAATTTGCCATAAAAAAGGATCGTAAGTGTTAAAGGGAGGGGCTTCTTGGCTTAAATTTTGGATATGCGAAATGATGCGGTAATTAGGTGCAGCTTTGAGTTTGCGGTTTGCATAAAAGCTATAAAGGTTTAAGGCAGGGCTTTGTGAAAGGCGTTCTAAAGTTTTTTTCTTTTTAGAGACTAGGTATTGCCAAAAGATGGCTCTATTTTTTGAAAAATCATCGTCTTTGACAACTTCTTCGGATCGTTCAAAATATTTGAGCGCTTTAGAGGGTTTTTTGCGTAAAATTTCATTAATCCCTAAAATAAAAAAGGTTTGTGCGTTGCTGTGGGTGGCGTTACTTTTAGCTAGAGCGTCTTTAAAATGATCCAATTTAGGATCTAATATAACTTGATAAATCAAGCGGTTAAATGCTGGGTAATTTTCATCTAAAAGGCGGTTTAATTCCTTAATAGGGATATGCTCTTCAAAGAGTTGGAGCTTTTTTTCGTAACTCAAATGATTAAAAAGCGCACTAAACACTTGCACATTAGCCTTAAACAAAGAAGCGCTCACATTCTTACTTTGCAAAATTTCTAATTCTTCATAAAGAACAGGATAAGCCTCTTTGATTTTAGCTTGTAAGGGCTTAAGGGTTTGAATAGGGATTTTATCAAAATCCTTGATTTTTGATTTTAAAGCGATAGCGATACAGCTATTTTGGAAAGTGTCTAATTCTTCTAGCATGCTTTCTAAAGTAATTTGCTTGCAATAAATATCTTCAGGCATTTTGGCATCAGGGATCTTCTCTGAATTGTCCGAGCCTTTTTCTTGCATGGCTTTTTGCAGGGCACTATTTTTATTTTGAGTCAATTCATAGGCTTTTTTAGCGTTTTCTAAACTAGTTTTTTTATCACTAATATAACGCCATAAATAATAATCCCTAACAATCCCAATGGGCTTTTTCTCTAAATCTTTTAAATTCAACTCGGTTTGAGAAAAACCAACGCCAAGCACACCCATAAAAAATAAAATAAAAAAACGCATGCTTTTCTTTAGAGACTTTTGGCGAGCATAAAAAGCCATTGGATTAAAGTCAAATCTAAAAACTTCAAAACAATGACCACCACTAAAGGAGCGAAATCCAACCCGTTAAACACCAACTTGAATTTAGAGCGCAAAAAATAAAACACCGGCTCACACAAGCGAGCGAGGATTTGCATAATGGGGTTATTCGGATTGGGCTGCACAAAGCTTATGAGCGAATAAATGATCACTACCCATATATAAATTGTAATGAGCGAGCTTAAAATCACGGCTATCGCATTAAGAAGAGTGGAAAATATCATGCTTTTAGCCTTAAAATTTCTTGATAATGGCTTTGAATATAAGGGAAAATCAAAGGCAATTCAACGCCATGCGAATCCCCAATTAAAAGAATGCGCAAAGGTTTAAAAAAATCTTTACCTTTAAGCTGGCTTAATCGCATGGCTTCTTTTTTAAAACTTTCAAAATCCTTATACGCTTGAAAATCCATGCTTTTTAGGGCGTTAAAAAGTATTGAGCAGCGCTCTTTAAAATCTTCGTTTTCATAAGTTTTAACAATATCTTTTGGCTCTAAAAACAACGAAATTTTTTCTTTCAATTCTAAAAGCGTATCGCATTCTTCTATGAATAATCTTAAAAGCCCTAAAAGATTCCTATCTTTTATTTGAGAAAGCTCTAATAATTTTTCATCATCTAAACGCTTTAAATGCTGGTGGTTTAAGTGTTTTAAATATTTTAAATTAAAATGAGCTGGGGAATTAGAAAGGTTTTCTAAACTAAACCATTCTAACGCTTCATCAAGGCTAAAAACTTCTTTAGGCACTTTATTACCAATAGTGATGAGGTAATTCACAATAGCAACCGGCAAAAACCCTTGATTTAAAAGCCATTTCACGCTAGAGGCTTCATCCCTTTTGCTCATCTTTTTACCGCTTGCTTCATCTAAGATAATGGGCAAATGTGCATAAATAATAGGGTTGTTGGAGCCTAAAGCTTGTTGGATTAAGATTTGTTTAGGGGTGTTACTCACATGATCTTCGCCCCTAATAATAAGACTGATTTCATAAAGCAAATCATCGCATGCACAAGCGAAATTATAAGTAGGGCTCTTATCCTTTCTTAAAAGCACAAAAGAATCCAATTCATAAGGCTCAAATTTCACTTCTTTTTTAATCGCATCGTTAAAAGACACCGCATGATTTGGGGCTTTTAAACGCACCACAGGGGTATTGTGCTGGTTTTTCTCTAAAGCCGCCCATTCATCTAAATACCTGAAAGGGCGTTTTTCGTTTTTGGCTTTTTCTTTTTCTTGTTCTAAAAATCCCACACTCGCATAACAATAAAACGCCTTATTTTCTTTAAGCAATTTTTCTGCCATTTCCCTATGGTAATCTATGTTATGGCTTTGATACACGAGTTTATCCCAGTTCATTCCCATGAGCTTTAGAATCTCTAAAATCTCCTGATCTTTGCCTTCAATATTGCGCTCTTTATCTGTGTCTTCAATGCGAATGAGAAAGGGTTTATGTTGCTGTTTAGCCACAATATAGTTAAAAATGGCTGCCCTTAAATTCCCTATGTGCATATCCCCAGTAGGCGAAGGTGCAAAACGAAGCATAAAAACCCTTTATGAAAAAATAGTTTTTGATTATACCTAAAAAAGAGACATAAATAAGCCCATACATAAAAATTTTAAACTCACTAAAAGAAATCGCTTTGTATTGCATTTAAAAAAGTGCGGTATTATGGATACGAGAAAATTTTCTTAAGTTATCTTGCCTAAAGATATTAAATCGTAGGAAATATTGGCACTATGCTTTTTAAATAGTATTATTTAGTATTATTAAACCTAATTTCCAACAAGCCCAATTCATAGCAGGATCAACCATGCAAAAAATCGTATTCTCTCTGTCTTTATTCTCATCTTTATCTTTATTCTCTTTTTGTAGCGCTGAAGAAAATGGGGCGTATGCGAGCGTGGGGTTTGAATATTCTATGAGCTATGCCATCCAACACAACAACCCCTTTTTAAATCAAGAACGCATTAAAATCATTTCCAACGCTTACAATCAAATCAATGGACTCAATCAAGTTGCAAATCAAGTCAAAAACATGCCCAAAACCTTTGAATATATCAATAACAATCTAAAAAACAACCCTAAACCAAGCGCTACTGCAATGCAAGCTGAAGCTTACTACCTCCAATCCACGCTTAAGAACATTGAAAAAATAGTGATGGTTAGCCATAGCGCTCCATCCAACCCTAAATTAGTCCAAGCGTTAGAAGAAATGCAAAAACCCACTGCCGATCCTTTAGAATTAGTCACAAACTTAAAAAATTTAGAATTGCAATTCAACCACTCTCAAAACAACATCCTTGCTTCGCTTTCTTCTCAAACCGCTCGCCTTTCAAATTCTTTAAACTCGCTTGATCCTAGTGCTCATTCTAAAAACATTTCAAACATGTATGGGGTAACTTTGAGCGTGGGATACAAGCATTTTTTTACCAAAAAGAGGAATCAAGGGTTTCGCTATTACTTGTTTTATGACTATGGCTACACTCATTTCAGTTTTGCGGGTAATGGCATTGGTTTAGGGAAAATGAACAACCATCTCTATGGGCTTGGAGTGGATTATCTTTTTAATTTCATTGACAATGCGCAAAAACATTCTAGCGTGGGTTTTTATGTGGGCTTTGCTTTAGCGGGGAGTTCTTGGGTGGGGAGTGGTTTGAGTCTGTGGATAAGCCAAATGGATTTTATCAACAATTATTTGACCAACTATCAAGCTGAAATGCACACCAGTTTTTTTCAAATCCCTTTGAATTTTGGATTTCGTGTGAATGTGGATAGGCATAATGGCTTTGAAATGGGCTTAAAGATCCCTTTAGCGATCAATTCTTTTTATGAAACGCATGGCAAAGGGTTAAACACTTCCCTCTTTTTTAAACGCCTTGTCATGTTTAATGTAAGTTATGTTTATAGTTTTTAGGGGGTTAAAATTTTTATTGCAACCATTAAGGAAAAACCATGCACATCGCTTGCCTTTTGGCTTTAGGGGATAATCTCATCACGATTAGCCTTTTAAAAGAAATCGCTCTCAAACAGCAACAACCCCTTAAAATTCTAGGCACTCATTTGACTTTAAAAATCGCCAAGCTTTTAGAATGCGAAAAATATTTTGAAATCATTCCTGTTTTTGAAAATATCCCCGCTTTTTATGATCTTAAAAAGAGAGGTATTTATTGGGCGATCAAAGATTTTTTATTGTTGTTAAAAGCGCTTAAAAAGCATCAAATCAAGCGTTTGGTTTTAGAAAAACAAGATTTTAGAAGCACTCTTTTAGCTCCATTGGTTACAGTAATGACTCCTAATCAAAAAATTAAAAATGTTTATCAAAACCGCCAAGAGTTGTTTTTTCAAATTTATGGGCATGTTTTTAATAACTCTCCATATTCTATGAGCTTAAAAAATCCAAAAAAAATTTTGATTAACCCTTTTACAAGAGAAAATTATAGAAATATTTCTTTAGAGCATTTACAAATCATCTTAAAACTTTTAAAGCCCCTTTCTGTTACGCTTTTAGATTTTGAAGAACGATACGCTTTTTTACAAGATAAAGCCACTCATTACTACACTAAAACCAGTTTAGAGGCAGTGAAAAATCTCATTTTAGAAAGCGATTTGTATATAGGGGGGGATTCGTTTTTAATCCATTTAGCTTACTATTTGAAGAAAAATTATTTTATCTTTTTTTATAAGGATAATGATGATTTCATGCCGCCTAATTGTGAGAATAAAAATTTTTTAAAAGCCCATAAAAGCCATTCTATAGAACAAGATTTAATCAAAAAATTCCGCCATTTGGGGCTATTATAATATTGTGTTATACTTCTAAAATCAATTTTGCTTGTTAGGACATTTATGAAAAATATTAGAAATATCGCTGTAATTGCACATGTTGATCATGGAAAAACCACTTTAGTAGATGGCTTGCTTTCTCAATCTGGCACATTTAGTGAGAGGGAAAGAGTGGATGAAAGGGTGATGGATAGCAATGATTTAGAAAGAGAAAGAGGCATTACCATTCTTTCTAAAAATACCGCTATTTATTATAAAGACACTAAAATCAATATTATTGACACTCCTGGGCATGCTGATTTTGGGGGCGAAGTGGAGCGCGTTTTAAAAATGGTGGATGGGGTATTGCTTTTAGTAGATGCTCAAGAAGGGGTCATGCCTCAGACTAAATTTGTGGTTAAAAAGGCTTTGAGTTTTGGGATTTGCCCTATTGTTGTGGTGAATAAAATTGATAAGCCTGCCGCTGAACCGGATAGAGTGGTGGATGAAGTTTTTGACTTGTTTGTAGCGATGGGAGCTAGCGATAAACAATTGGATTTTCCTGTGGTGTATGCTGCTGCTAGAGATGGCTATGCGATGAAAAGTTTAGACGATGAAAAGAAAAATTTAGAGCCTTTGTTTGAAACGATTTTAGAGCATGTGCCAAGCCCTAGTGGGAGCGTGGATGAACCCTTACAAATGCAAATTTTTACGCTTGATTATGATAATTATGTAGGGAAAATCGGTATCGCTAGGGTGTTTAATGGCTCGGTTAAAAAGAATGAAAGCGTGCTGTTGATAAAAAGCGATGGGAGTAAAGAAAATGGTCGTATCACTAAGCTTATAGGCTTTTTAGGACTAGCTAGAACTGAGATTGAAAACGCTTATGTGGGCGATATTGTAGCGATCGCTGGGTTTAATGCAATGGATGTGGGCGATAGCGTCGTTGATCCCAATAACCCCATGCCTTTAGATCCCATGCATTTAGAAGAGCCGACGATGAGCGTGTATTTTGCCGTCAATGATTCGCCTTTAGCCGGTTTAGAAGGGAAGCATGTTACTGCCAATAAATTAAAAGACAGGCTCTTGAAAGAAATGCAAACCAATATCGCTATGAAATGTGAAGAAATGGGCGAAGGCAAGTTTAAAGTGAGCGGGCGTGGGGAATTGCAAATCACTATCTTAGCTGAAAATTTACGCCGTGAAGGGTTTGAGTTTAGCATTTCACGCCCTGAAGTCATCATTAAAGAAGAAAATGGTGTTAAATGCGAGCCTTTTGAGCATTTAGTGGTTGACACCCCCCAAGATTTTAGCGGAGCTATCATTGAGAGACTGGGTAAAAGAAAAGCCGAGATGAAAGCGATGAATCCCATGAGCGATGGTTATACAAGATTAGAATTTGAAATTCCTGCAAGGGGGCTTATTGGTTATAGGAGCGAGTTTTTAACCGACACTAAAGGCGAAGGCGTGATGAATCATAGCTTTTTGGAATTCCGCCCTTTTAGTGGGAGCGTGGAATCGCGCAAAAATGGGGCACTCATTAGCATGGAAAATGGGGAAGCGACCGCTTTTTCCCTTTTTAATATCCAAGAAAGGGGCGTGCTTTTTATCAACCCCCAAACTAAGGTTTATGTGGGCATGGTTATTGGCGAACACAGCCGGGATAATGATTTAGATGTCAATCCCATTAAATCCAAACATTTAACCAACATGAGAGCGAGCGGAAGCGATGATGCGATAAAACTCACCCCGCCTAGGACTATGGTGCTAGAAAGGGCGTTAGAATGGATTGAAGAAGATGAGATTTTAGAAGTTACCCCTTTAAATTTAAGGATTAGAAAAAAGATTTTAGACCCCAACATGAGGAAAAGGGTGAAAAAATAAATAGAACCTTTTGGAATGCATGCGGATTTATTCAATCAAAACGCTAGCAAAAAAGATATTTTTTTGCACAATTTACGCTCTAGCAATGGGCGTTATAAACGCTACATAAAAGCCCCTTTAAGATATGGTGGGGGCAAGTCTTTAGCGGTAGGGTTAATAGTGGAATATATACCTAATAATGTGCGTAGGATTATTAGCCCTTTTATAGGTGGGGGGAGCGTGGAAATTGCGTGCGCAACAGAATTAGGTTTAGAAGTATTAGGCTTTGATATTTTTGATATTTTAGTGAATTTTTATCAAGTGTTGCTCAAAGAGAAACAAGCTCTTTATGATAATTTGCTCTCTTTAGAACCTACGCAAGAAACTTATAATACTCTCAAACAAGAGTTAAAAGCCCACTATAAAAAAGAATGTGTTTTAAACCCTTTAATTTTGGCTAGAGATTATTATTTTAATTTTAATTTGAGCTATGGACCAGGATTTTTAGGGTGGATGAGTAAAATTTATACTGATAAACAACGCTATCTAAACGCCCTTTTAAAAATTAAAGATTTTAACGCCCCTAGCTTAAAGGTGGAATGTTCTAGTTTTGAAGAAGTGTTGCTCGCTTACCCTAATGATTTTCTCTATCTTGACCCCCCTTATGTGTTAGAAAATTCTAAAATGTTTAAGGGGATTTATCCTATGCGTAATTTTCCTATCCACCACAATGGCTTTAAACATGAAGTATTGGCTCAAATGCTAAAGAGGCATAAAGGACCATTTATTTTAAGTTATAATGACTGCGAATTCGTAAGGAATGCTTATAAGGATTTTAAGATTTTAGAGCCATCTTGGCAATACACTATGGGACAAGGCGAAACCAGAATGGGTAAAAATCGCTTAGAAAGAGGCGACAATAATCATGTTAAACAATCTCATGAATTATTAATTATCAAGGAGTAAAAATGCATATAGATGGTTGTCTAATTCGTTGTTATTTGTGCCCAGAGGCATTAAAAAGATTTCATTATTTTTTAATGAAAGTTGTTTCAAAAGGCTTTTAATTTCTGTGATAGATTGCACGGCGTTTTTGCTGTCCAAAACAAATTTAAAATGCACGCTTTTAGCGTTATCTAAAATGTTTTGTAGGGCTTTAAGATTAATCCGTTTGTTTTCTTTTTCTAAAGAAAGAGAGAGTTTGACGCTTAAGGTGAAATGCAATTCTTTTAAAATAGAGCTAAATTCAAAAAAAATAGAGCCGTTACTCTCCACAAATAAAGGGATTTTTTTGCGATGGAAATGCTCTAAAACGCTGGTTAAAATAGGGTTATTAAAATATAAGCTTGGCTCCCCGCCTGTGAGAATGAAATCAAAATTCTTGTGATTGGGGGTTAAATGGACTAATCGCTCAATCAGTGGCTTAGGCTCATTATAATAATCCCAAGATTTTTTAAATTTAGGGTGCACCGCATACAAACTATCACAACCTATTAAAATTTCATCATTGAATAAGGTTTTGCAACCAAATCCCTTACAAGAAAGGTTACACCCCCCCAAACGCAAAAAAAGACTGGGCTTGCCTATCCTTTGGCCTTCACCTTGTAAGGAAAAAAAGCTCTCAACGACTGGGAGTTTCATTTAAGGGATTTGGTGTAAGGGTTTAGCGTGAAAAAAGCATTTTTCTTCATCGCTAATGATTTTATTAAAAAAGTCCTTGTCTTGCCACAAGCTTTGAATGCCTTGTGAAAAAGAGACGCAATTTTGATGCACTAAAGTTTTAAAGTGGGGGTTTTCTAAATCTTTTAAAAAGCTTTCAGCGTAGCCGTTTTTCGTCTCATGCACGCGCACGCTAGAGACTTTTAACTCCCCTTCATGATTAGAAAAAACGCTTTTTTGTAAAATGCGTGAAAGGTAGTATAAAAACATAAGAGCGTAACTCTCTGCACTCAAATTAAACGAGCATTTCACATAACGCACGCAATGATTTTCTATAAAACGCTGGAATTCAATACTTTCTTTATCCCAAAAATGATGGGCATGATCAAAGGAGTCTATAAAGGTTTGCATTTCTTGTTGCATCAATCCAAAATCTAGTGCCATGTTCGCATGATCTAAGCGGTTAGTTTCAATAAAGACTTCCACTTCATAATTATGCCCATGGATATTTTGAGCGCATTTTAAAGAGGAACAATTACGCACCACATGGCTAGCGCAAAATTTATACAATCGCCTGATAATCATTGTTCATTGCTTATAACATGGCTGATAAAGAGGTAACCTTAAGTTGTAGTAGTAGCGTTCAGGGCGGTTGAAATCAATGCGTTTGATCGTGCTTCTAATCAAATCCCTATAAAGCATTTGATAGCCGCAAGTCCTCCCACTCACGCTCCCATCTACATACAAAACCCGTTTTTGCAACACCACATCATACCAGTCCAAAATAAAATGCGAATTCGCGCTCATCAAAATTTGCTCGCTAAAGCCATTAATAGCGTAATAATCTGTAGGGGTTTGGGAGCAATAAAACTGCCCCCCAAGAAAATAACAAGACTAACGCACATTTACTCTAGGTTAATGCTTGTATCCTAGTATTTTTTTTGCAATGACAACATTGCGATAAAAATATTCAAAGGAGTTTCCATGGGAAGCATTGGTAGTATAGGTAAGCCCATTGAGGGTTTTTTGGTCGCAGCCATCCAGTTTCCTGTCCCCATTGTCAATAGCAAAAAGGACATTGAAAACAATGTGCAGAGCATTATTAGAACTCTACACGCCACAAAAGCGGGTTATCCGGGCGTGGAGCTCATTATCTTCCCTGAATACAGCACACAGGGACTAAACACGGCTAAGTGGTTGAGCGAGGAGTTTTTGCTAGATGTGGGTGGCAAGGAGACGGAGGCGTATGCACAGGCATGCAAGGAGGCTAAGGTTTATGGCGTATTTTCCATCATGGAAAGAAATCCCGATCCTAACAAAAACCCCTACAACACGGCTATCATCATCAATCCTAAAGGCGAAATCATTTTGCATTACCGCAAACTCTTCCCTTGGAACCCTATTGAACCTTGGTATCCTGGGGACAAGGGCATGCCCGTGTGTGATGGACCTGGGGGCTCTAAGCTAGCCGTGTGTATCTGCCATGATGGGATGATTCCGGAGTTAGCCAGGGAAGCGGCTTACAAAGGATGTAATGTCTACATCCGTATCTCAGGCTACAGCACGCAAGTTAACGATCAATGGATTTTAACCAACCGCTCCAATGCTTGGCATAATTTGATGTATACCGTGAGTGTGAATTTAGCCGGTTATGACAATGTTTTCTACTACTTTGGGGAGGGGCAGATCTGTAACTTTGATGGCACGACCCTAGTTCAGGGCCACCGCAACCCTTGGGAAATCGTAACCGGTGAGATTTATCCTAAGATGGCTGACAACGCGCGGCTTAGTTGGGGGCTAGAAAACAACATCTACAACCTAGGACACCGCGGTTATGTAGCTAAGCCCGGTGGCGAGCCCGATGCAGGTTTGACTTACATCAAGGACTTGGCCGCTAGCAAATACAAGTTGCCATGGGAAGATCACATGCAAATCAAAGATGGCTCGATTTATGGCTATCCTACCAGTGGTGGGCGTTTTGGCAAGTAGGTTTTAAAATTAAGGAGGTGGGGGCTCCGAAGTATGGCTCAAAGAAGAAAAAGATGAGCGAGCCATAGAAGAGTATAAAAAAAGAAATTATATTGACCCTACCCCAAAATTAGAATAGGAAAATATAGAGGAATTTCGCAAAAGAAGAGAAGACGCTATTTAAAAGATTAAAGGAAGTATTCTTATCTCAGTCTTAATAAGGGTTTTTAGCGCTTGTTGTAGGTATTTAGCGTTGGTGGGTTTTGGTTATGGTAAAATTCTTAAAAAGCATTTTTAAAGTTTTGTTGTAAAACGCTTAAAGGGGATAGAGAGCATCTAATTCCCCTAACCCAAGAAAACCGCCTTTTTTAAGAGATCATCTCTTGATAAAATCAAGCTCAAATTTTAGCGTTTAGAATATCCACCCATAGTTAAAGAATACCTTAAAGCGGCTGCTCCCTTCCTTAAAAACAAAAGAGTTGGTGCGATCGCCATTGGTAGCGGCAAATTTAGTCTTATTTTGGATCAAAGGGATACGCCCACAGAAAATTGAGAGTACTTATAGCGGTAATTAAATCCGCTCGCTGCATCCAAATTACCCACCCCTTTGTATTTTTTCAACACATAATAAAAACTAATCTCAACAGTGTTTAAATTATAAGGCAGAAAGTTTTCTGTATTCAAATTCCCATTAGATACAAACGCGCTAATAGGGTTTTTAGTGGAAAATTTTAATTTTGAAATCGCTTCAGCGGTAGTGAATAAGTTAGCCGCTCCTTTTAAAATGGTGTCTTTAGGCAGATAGCTGTAGGTTTTAGTCGTATTTTTTGCTGTATACTTGGTTGTGTTTCTAGTGCCGTTTTCAAGCACAGTGGCGATCTTTTCTTGTGTTTGCACGCCTTCTAATAATCCGGTTTCAAACTCCGCTTCTATAAAAAATCCGTCTTTTTGGTGGGCCTCTAAGGCGCTGAATATAAAAATGAAGAGCATATTTTTTCATGCCTATCCTTTTTTAACTTATACTATTCTTAATTATACCATTTAAGGGGGATGCTGTTTTTTTTTGAAATTTAAAGTTTTAAAAGGGCTTATTATTTCATAATTGAAACAAATTTTTAAAAACGAGCGTTTGTTTTAAGACTTATTTACTTTTAATTGATCGGTGTTTATCAAAGTGCAATATTTGAAATAAGGTATGCATGATTGATGCACCAATTAAGACAAAATCTTTTCCATAAAAATCGTAGGAAAAATTAAAGTCTCTTTGCCCAATTTCACCGCACAATCCTCTTCTTTGACTTGCAAAAAACCTAGCTTTTGATAGAGGTTGCATGCCTTGATCTGGCTCTTGCTCACATGAAGAGAGATTTTAGTATAGCCCTTAATAGAAGCGTATCGCTCCACGCTTTCATAGAGTTTTTTACCAAGCCCTTTAGATTGATAAGTGGTGTCAATGTGGAATTTACACAACTCTGCTTCTTTTTTATTGGCATGATTAAGCCCACAAATCCCAATGAGCTTCCCATTATCTCTCATTTCAAAAAATTCCCCACCATGTTCGTGCAATTTTTGAACAAACTCGCTAATGCTAGGCAAAAGATCCAATCGTTGGATAAACCCTAAAGGGTTATCAGCGATGCGTTTGGCATAAAAATCTTCTAATTCACTAAGATATTGGGGCGAAAAAACTTTGATGGTCATGATTTCCTAACTTTAGAGATAAAATAACTCAATCTTTCAATGAGTGCAATGATAACAATTTTTAGCTTAAAGTAATAACGCTATCTTGTATTATTATAAGTCTTTTAAAACCCTTTCTTGTTATCCCACAAGCGGATATGAAGCCTATCGCTCAGCCTGAAGCCATGCTCTATGGCTAGGGGGGCTATGATTTTTAGATGGTTGTCTAATTCGTTGTTATTTGTGCCCAGAGGCATTAAAAAGATTTCATTATTTTTTAATGAAAGTTGTTTCAAAAGGCTTTTAATTTCTGTGATAGATTGCACGGCGTTTTTGCTGTCCAAAACAAATTTAAAATGCACGCTTTTAGCGTTATCTAAAATGTTTTGTAGGGCTTTAAGATTAATCCGTTTGTTTTCTTTTTCTAAAGAAAGAGAGAGTTTGACGCTTAAGGTGAAATGCAATTCTTTTAAAATAGAGCTAAATTCAAAAAAAATAGAGCCGTTACTCTCCACAAATAAAGGGATTTTTTTGCGATGGAAATGCTCTAAAACGCTGGTTAAAATAGGGTTATTAAAATATAAGCTTGGCTCCCCGCCTGTGAGAATGAAATCAAAATTCTTGTGATTGGGGGTTAAATGGACTAATCGCTCAATCAGTGGCTTAGGCTCATTATAATAATCCCAAGATTTTTTAAATTTAGGGTGCACCGCATACAAACTATCACAACCTATTAAAATTTCATCATTGAATAAGGTTTTGCAACCAAATCCCTTACAAGAAAGGTTACACCCCCCCAAACGCAAAAAAAGACTGGGCTTGCCTATCCTTTGGCCTTCACCTTGTAAGGAAAAAAAGCTCTCAACGACTGGGAGTTTCATTTAAGGGATTTGGTGTAAGGGTTTAGCGTGAAAAAAGCATTTTTCTTCATCGCTAATGATTTTATTAAAAAAGTCCTTGTCTTGCCACAAGCTTTGAATGCCTTGTGAAAAAGAGACGCAATTTTGATGCACTAAAGTTTTAAAGTGGGGGTTTTCTAAATCTTTTAAAAAGCTTTCAGCGTAGCCGTTTTTCGTCTCATGCACGCGCACGCTAGAGACTTTTAACTCCCCTTCATGATTAGAAAAAACGCTTTTTTGTAAAATGCGTGAAAGGTAGTATAAAAACATAAGAGCGTAACTCTCTGCACTCAAATTAAACGAGCATTTCACATAACGCACGCAATGATTTTCTATAAAACGCTGGAATTCAATACTTTCTTTATCCCAAAAATGATGGGCATGATCAAAGGAGTCTATAAAGGTTTGCATTTCTTGTTGCATCAATCCAAAATCTAGTGCCATGTTCGCATGATCTAAGCGGTTAGTTTCAATAAAGACTTCCACTTCATAATTATGCCCATGGATATTTTGAGCGCATTTTAAAGAGGAACAATTACGCACCACATGGCTAGCGCAAAATTTATACAATCGCCTGATAATCATTGTTCATTGCTTATAACATGGCTGATAAAGAGGTAACCTTAAGTTGTAGTAGTAGCGTTCAGGGCGGTTGAAATCAATGCGTTTGATCGTGCTTCTAATCAAATCCCTATAAAGCATTTGATAGCCGCAAGTCCTCCCACTCACGCTCCCATCTACATACAAAACCCGTTTTTGCAACACCACATCATACCAGTCCAAAATAAAATGCGAATTCGCGCTCATCAAAATTTGCTCGCTAAAGCCATTAATAGCGTAATAATCTGTAGGGGTTTGGGAGCAATAAAACTGCCCCCCAAGAAAATAACAAGGTTGATTGACTTGATCGATTAACTGGTAATTGTATTGATAAAACGGCACAGCCGAGATATTACGAACAATGCGTGCATAGATCACATTTTTTGCTTTATCTAATGGGAACTCCGCTTGCGTGAATACATTATAAAAGCCTAATTTTTGCAATTCATAAACAATCACATTGATATAATAAGAAGTCATCGCGTCGCTTCTGTCATAAGCCACCACGATCGTGGAATTATAATTAAACAAATAATCCCCTGTCACTTCTGAATAATACCCCATATGCAAGCGGTACTCACACGCACTAAAGAAAAAAAGAACCCCAACAAGTAGCCCTAAAAAAGTCAAGCGGTAATTTTTACTCACTTTAACATTCCCCTATGCCAAGATTCCAAGCTTTTCAAATCACTATAACTCGTTAAATCCAAATTTAAAGGCGTGATAGAGACATGATTTGAAACAACAGCGTCAAAATCAGAGAATCTTTCTTCATTTTCACGCTTTTGCCATTCTAAAGGGTGTAATCCTAGCCAAAAATAGCTTTCATTTTTAGGGTCTGTGCGCCTATGCACTTCTTTTTTATACACTCTATAGCCTTTAGGGGTGATGCATTCACCCTTATATTCTTGTAAGGAGCAATTAGGGATATTCACATTTAAGAGTTTGCGTCCTTTTAAAGGATAGCCTTTGGTGAAAATGTTTTGGACTAGATCTTGGATAATCTTTTGAGCTAGATCAAAACTTAAGGGAGTGTTTTTATTTTTGTTAGAAAGGATTTGAGAAATCGCAATGGAAGGCACGCCTTGGATAGTGCCTTCAATCGCTCCGGCTACCGTTCCAGAATAAATCGTGTCTTCGCCCATGTTAGATCCAAGATTGATCCCTGAAATCACTAAATCAAAAGAGACATGTTTAAACAGCTCATTGATAGCCAAATACACGCAATCGCTTGGCGTGCCATCATCAATCCTATAATGCCTACCTTCTTTGCCCTTAATTTTCTCGGCTCTTAAAGGCGTGGTGATAGTGATGCATTGCGAACATGCACTTTTTTCATGCTTGGGGGCGACCACATAAATTTCTGCCATCTTCTCTAGGGCTTGTTCTAAAGCTTTAATGCCTTTTGCATGATAGCCATCATCGTTAGTGAGTAAAATTTTTTTCATGTTTTGCCTTTAAATAGAGTGTTTAACAATATGTTCAAATTTTCTTTCAACAAAATATGAGTGGGTTTTAATGCATTCAAATCGTTTAAAATCTCTGTTTTTAAAGTTTGAGCGTAATCGCTTGCTTTTTCTAGCCCCAATAAATTCACAAAGCTGTTTTTAGCGCTATCTAAATGAGTGGTTTTACCGCTTTCTTTTTCATCTTGTGTAACATCTATAATATCATCTAACACTTGAAAGCAAAGACCTATTTTTAAACCAAAATCTTGAAGCCACTTGGAAAGCTCTTCATCTTTATTACCGCTGGCAACAAGCCCCATGATCAAGCTTGCACTAACCAATTTAGCAGTTTTATGCTCGTGTAAGAAAGTGAGTTGCTCTAAATTTAAGGGCGTGTTTTCAAAATAGCAATCCAAAGCTTGCCCTAAGATCATGCCTTTAATCCCCCCATTAGTGCTTAAGATTTTGACCAACTCCACAATAATGTGACTTTCTAATGAAGCGTTTGAGAGCAATTCAAAAGAGTAAGTGTTGAGCGCATCGCCTATTAAAACGGCTGAAGTTTCATTGTATTTAGCGTGTAAAGTGGGGTGGTTTCTTCTTAAAGCGGCATTATCCATGCAAGGTAAATCGTCATGGATAAGCGAATAAGTGTGCAAGCATTCAATACTTAAAGCGATTTTAAAATATTCTGTTTGTTGGTTTAAATAATCTTTTTTACCCACTAAAGCACAAAGCACGGCTAAAAAAAGCTTGGGGCGAAACCTTTTGCCTCCATTAAGCACCATTTCAAAAAAGGCTTTTTCCAAATAAGGGTGGAAGCTTTCAAGGTGTAGACGATGGTTTTTTAAAAAGCTTTCAAAACGCTCGCACTCGTTATAATAAAAGGATAAATTAGGGTTATTCATGCATAGAATTATAGCCTAAGATTTTAAGAGTTGCATAAATTCAGCTCTAGTTTTAGGGTCTTTTTTGAATAGGCCTTTTAACGCACTTGTTTTAATGATCGCATTTTGCTTTTGCACCCCTTGCATGCTCATGCACAAATGTTTGGCCTCACAAATCACTATCACGCCCCTTGGCTCTATGATTTCATCAAAGGTTTCTGCAATTTGAGTGGTCAATCTTTCTTGGATTTGTAAGCGTTTGCTATAAATTTCAATGAGTTTAGCGATCGCACTAATGCCGATAATCTTTTCTTTAGGAATATAACCTAAGCTAATATTCCCAAAAAAAGGGAGTAAATGATGCTCGCAAGTGGAGTAAAATTCAATGTGTTGAGCCACTATCATTTCATCGCAAACGCCTTGAAAATACGCACTTTTTAAAGCCACTTTAGGGTCTTCTTTATAGCCTTTATACAAGAAATTCCATAATTCTTGAACTCTTTTAGGCGTGTTTTTCAAACCTTCTCTATTCTTATCTTCGCCGATGTTTTCAAAAAATTGGTTGAAAAAATTTTCCATTTAAAGAGCGCGCCTTGATAAAGATTGGATACGATTTTTAATGCTAGGGTGGGTGCTAAACATTTCAGCGTTAAAAAGATAAGCCGCTGATCGGGTGCTATTAGTGTCTATTTCTTTATAATCGTTTTCTTTGTAATCGTTAGAAATTTTTTGTAAGGCCCTAATCATGGGCTTACTATCATGCATTAAAAATGCCGCCCCACTATCGGCCATGTATTCTCGTGTGCGGCTCAAATACATTTGTAAAATGAGCGTTAAAAAAGGCAAAACAATCTGTAAAACCAATAAAATCATTTTTGCCAAATTCGCCCCACTATTCTTGCGATTCCCCATGAAAAAATACACGCTAAAATTAGCCACTAACAGCATGATATTGCTTAAAATCCCCACACACATGGTCAAGCGAATGTCATTGTGTCTTATGTGGCTGAGTTCATGAGCGATCACGGCTTTTAATTCATCTCTATCCAACCTCTCTATTAAAGCGCTTGTAAGAGCGATAAGGGAGTTAGTTTCATTCCAACCGCTCGCAAAAGCGTTCATATAAGGGGCGTTAATGATATAAAGTTTGGGTTCAAAATTAAGTTTAGCTTCTTCTAAAAGCTCTAATAAAAGGCCGTGGATTTGATTTTCTTTAGAGCTTAAAACCTTGCTTGGATCAATAAGTTTGTATTCATCACCGCTTAACATGATAGAGCTAAAATTTTGAATACAAACAACAATAACGACAAAAGCCACTAAAAACATGATAACAGTAATGGTAGGAAAAATTTGAAAAGTGATGAGTTTAAAAAGGGCTATGCCTAAATCGTTAGCGTTGATTCTAATAACATCCACTAACAACCCAATAAAAGCAAAAATCACGCAATAAGTGGTTAAAACCGCATTCGTTTTGAGCTTGTTTTGTGCGATAATCTTTTCAAAATTCATCATTATTTTCTCCTTTCTGATGCTTGATTTCTTTGAGCAATGCACTCGCATAACTCCCTTTAGGCAAGTAAAATTCCAATTCAAATTGCGCTTTTTCTTTTATATATTTGGAAGTTAAATTTTCTACAAACACCCAAAAAAACCGCCTAGAGCCTAGCGTTTTAGCATGGTCACTTAAAATATGGTTTTGGAATTCTTTTTCAATTTCTAAACTCAAATTTTTTGCATAAAGAGCCTTTTTACCATCTAATAACCCCATAGGCACAGCTTCTTTTTTTAAAAACCTTTCGCTTTCTTTTTCTAACTCTAAAGCGTCAAAAAACTTCCCATAAGGGTAATGGCACATCACATCACCTTCTAGGATTTTAAAGGGGTGATCTTGGTTTTTAAGGGCTTTTAGGGCGTTTGAATGGATATTTAAATTTTTTTGTTTAAAAAACTCTAAACCCTCTTTTAGGCTAAAGTCGCTGATTATTTTACTGATTTCTAATCGTTTGCTTAAAAGCGAATTAAACAAGTAACTTTGATAGCTTGAGATTAAAAAAGCGTTTAATTTTTGATTCTTAAATTTCGCTTCATTTTGTAAGATTTTTAAACCCTCTTTATGGTTGTCATTAAACTTCCCAAAGCGTTGTGAACCAAAATAATTAGGCATACCAAACTGCACGATTTGTTCTAAAACCTGCTTTGTCTTGTGAGCGTTTAGGGGGGTCATTTTCTTAAAACGCATAAAAAAGCGATTCCCCTTTAAATGCCCTAATTTGATCTTATTATGATGGTAATTTAAAGATAAAATCTTAAGGTTTCTTTCTTGAAAGTTGCTCGTATTTTTTTCTAGTAAGGGGGCGTATTTTTTAGGGAGTGAGACAAATTGAGTCGTTAGCGCGTTTTTATCTTTCAAGCCCGCATAACCCAATTCTGCAATTTTTACCCCTAAAATTTGAGAAAAAATTTGAAGCATTTCTAAAGTGCTTAAACCGCTTTTTCTCACTTGAATAATGGCATGTTCGCCCTTATTACTAAATTCATACAAAGGCACTTCATGCACGCAAAAATCCCTTGCGCTAGAATTGAAATGAAAATCAATGCTCGCATGGTTATAAGCATGCAATAAGGGCATAAAGTTTAAATTCATGCTTTGATCCTTGAATTGAACGCCCTTGAAAGGGAGACTGAGTCAATGTTTTCAAAATTCACTCCAGCAGGCACACCTTGAGCGATTTTAGTGAAAGTGAGGTGGCAATGTTGCAATTTATCTTCAATATAGAGCATTAAAGAATCATTAGCTAAAGTGGGAGGGAAAGCAAAAATGATTTCTTTAATCTTTTCTTTAATCAAGCGTTTTTCTAGGGCGTTAAAATCCACATTTTCTATAGAATTTAACACATGATAGCGCCCTAAAAAGTCCTTTAAATCTTCTAAAATAAACACATCTCTTGGGTGTAAAACCATGCAAAGCTGAGAATTTTGCCTGCTTTCATCAGAGCAAATCTCACAAATTTCACTCTCACTGAGTGCATTACAAGATGTGCATGTTTTAAGATTTTCTAGGGCGTTTTCTAATGCGTGCGTGAGTTTGAGCGCTAGATATGGGTTTTCCAAACCCAAATGATACGCCATTTTAAAGGCAGATTTTTTACCCACATTGGGGATTTTTTCTAAACAATCCACTAAATTTAGAAAGTGGTTCAAGCTATTTTTATAAGTATTCATTTTGTTAGTATATCCAACTTGACTTGAAAGAGATTAAAAGGGCTTTTATGACTGAAAAGAACTAGTGAAGCGTTTAGATAAAAGCGTTATAATGCACTATCTCAATTTTAAGGAATAATATGCCGCTTATCAATATCAAGCTTGTGCTAGAAAATGGAGAGCCAACAAACGAGTAAAAACAGCAATTGATCGGAGAGGTTTCAGATTTAATGGTTAAGGTTTTAAATAAGAATAAGGTTTCTGTTGCGGTCGTTATAGATGAGGTTGATCCTAATAATTATGGTCTTGGGGGCGAGAGCGTTCATCATTTGAGACAAAAAAACTAAAGAGTCTTTAAGGCTTAAAGGCTGCGGTATGCCAACATTTAAGGGGTGCTTGTTTCCCCCTAAAAACTATAAACATAACTTACATTAAACATGACAAGGCGTTTAAAAAAGAGGGAAGTGTTTAACCCTTTGCCATGCGTTTCATAAAAAGAATTGATCGCTAAAGGGATCTTTAAGCCCATTTCAAAGCCATTATGCCTATCCACATTCACACGAAATCCAAAATTCAAAGGGATTTGAAAAAAACTGGTGTGCATTTCAGCTTGATAGTTGGTCAAATAATTGTTGATAAAATCCATTTGGCTTATCCACAGACTCAAACCACTCCCCACCCAAGAACTCCCCGCTAAAGCAAAGCCCACATAAAAACCCACGCTAGAATGTTTTTGCGCATTGTCAATGAAATTAAAAAGATAATCCACTCCAAGCCCATAGAGATGGTTGTTCATTTTCCCTAAACCAATGCCATTACCCGCAAAACTGAAATGAGTGTAGCCATAGTCATAAAACAAGTAATAGCGAAACCCTTGATTCCTCTTTTTGGTAAAAAAATGCTTGTATCCCACGCTCAAAGTTACCCCATACATGTTTGAAATGTTTTTAGAATGAGCACTAGGATCAAGCGAGTTTAAAGAATTTGAAAGGCGAGCGGTTTGAGAAGAAAGCGAAGCAAGGATGTTGTTTTGAGAGTGGTTGAATTGCAATTCTAAATTTTTTAAGTTTGTGACTAATTCTAAAGGATCGGCAGTGGGTTTTTGCATTTCTTCTAACGCTTGGACTAATTTAGGGTTGGATGGAGCGCTATGGCTAACCATCACTATTTTTTCAATGTTCTTAAGCGTGGATTGGAGGTAGTAAGCTTCAGCTTGCATTGCAGTAGCGCTTGGTTTAGGGTTGTTTTTTAGATTGTTATTGATATATTCAAAGGTTTTGGGCATGTTTTTGACTTGATTTGCAACTTGATTGAGTCCATTGATTTGATTGTAAGCGTTGGAAATGATTTTAATGCGTTCTTGATTTAAAAAGGGGTTGTTGTGTTGGATGGCATAGCTCATAGAATATTCAAACCCCACGCTCGCATACGCCCCATTTTCTTCAGCGCTACAAAAAGAGAATAAAGATAAAGATGAGAATAAAGACAGAGAGAATACGATTTTTTGCATGGTTGATCCTAATCAAAAATATTTTCAATAATACACTAATTTTAATAGAAAAGTGGGTGAAACAATTTTTAAGCCATTTTTGAATACAATAAGAACATTTTATTATTAAGGTTAGAATAATGAGTTTGATTGCCACTCGATTCGCTCCATCGCCCACTGGCTATCTCCACATAGGGGGCTTAAGAACAGCCATTTTTAATTATCTTTTTGCACGAGCTAATCAAGGGAAATTTTTTTTACGCATTGAAGACACGGATTTGAGTCGCAATTCCATAGAAGCGGCTAACGCCATTATAGAGGCTTTCAAATGGGTAGGGTTAGAATACGATGGAGAAATCCTCTATCAATCCAAACGCTTTGAAATCTATAAAGAATGTATCCAAAAACTCTTAAATGAAGACAAAGCCTATTATTGCTATATGAGTAAAGACGAATTGGACGCTTTGAGAGAAAAGCAAAAGGTTAGGAAAGAAACCCCACGCTATGATAATCGTTATCGTGATTTTAAAGGCACGCCCCCTAAAGGCATAGAGCCTGTTGTGAGGATTAAAATCCCGCAAAACGAATTGATTTGTTTTAATGATGGGATTAAAGGCGAAGTGAGAGTGAATACTAACGAATTGGACGATTTTATCATCGCGCGAAGTGATGGCACGCCCACTTATAATTTTGTGGTTACCATTGATGACGCTCTAATGGGAATTACTGATGTGATTAGAGGCGATGATCACCTTTCTAACACCCCTAAACAAATCGTGCTTTATAAGGCTTTGAATTTTAAAATCCCTAATTTTTTCCATGTGCCAATGATTTTAAATGAAGAAGGGCAAAAATTAAGCAAACGCCATGGGGCCACTAATGTGATGGACTATCAAGAAATGGGCTATCTTAAAGAGGCTTTAATCAATTTTTTAGCGCGTTTAGGGTGGAGCTATAGAGATAAAGAAATTTTTAGCATGCAAGAATTATTGGAGTTGTTTGACCCTAAAGATTTAAATTCTTCGCCTAGTTGCTTTAGCTGGCACAAGCTCAATTGGCTCAACGCCCATTATTTGAAAACCCAAAGCACGCAAGAATTGTTAAAACTTTTAAAACCTTTTAATTTTAGCGATCTCTCGCATTTAAACCCCACTCAATTAGATCGCTTGTTTGACGCTCTCAAAGAAAGATCTCAAACCTTAAAAGAATTAGCCCTTAAAATAGATGAGGTTTTAATCGCCCCTATAGAGTATGAAGAAAAGGTTTTGAAAAAACTTGATCAAGTGCTCGTTACGCCCTTGTTAGAAAAATTTAAACTAGAATTGAATCAAGCTGATTTCAATGATGAAAACGCTTTAGAAAACGCTATACACAAGATCATTGAAGAAGAAAAGATTAAAGTGGGTAGTTTTATGCAGCCCTTAAGATTAGCCCTTTTGGGTAAAGGGGGTGGGATAGGTCTTAAAGAAGTGCTTTTTATTTTAGGCAAAACAGAGAGTATTAAAAGAATAGAAAAGTTTTTGAAAAACTAAAAGGCTTAGCGACCACATCAAGCGCATGTTAGAAAGAAGCCATTCTGTAAGCGATTTCACTCAAAAATTAAAACTGAGCGTGCGAAGTGCTAAATTTTCTAACCGCACGCTTGAACTCATTGAAGAGCTTACCACAAGCGCCAAACAAGCGAGCGAACAGATCAAAGAAAAAGTAATCCGATACCAAAAAGCCTTACAAGAATTAGAAAAGATGGATGAAAGCTTGCTCTCTGAAGAACAGCAGCAAGTTTTAAAAGTGTTTAAGGGCGAGTTGGACAAAACCAAAATCAAAGGCATGGATTTGAACGATCTTTATTCGTTAGAGCAAGGCACAAAGAAAGCAAGGAGCTAAAAAAATTTTAATCAAGCATTACGGAATAGAGAACACAGGTGGGCTG
This sequence comes from Helicobacter acinonychis, assembly GCF_900461455.1. NCBI lineage: Bacteria > Pseudomonadati > Campylobacterota > Epsilonproteobacteria > Campylobacterales > Helicobacteraceae > Helicobacter > Helicobacter acinonychis. The sequence goes on from NZ_UGIA01000001.1 coordinate 769,849, forward strand.
ACTGATGATGAATTGCTGAACATGGGCGCAGTCATAAGGAACGGTAGCGTGGCGTTAAACAGCTTTGAAAAGCTTGCAGATGGGTTTAGGTATGGCTACGAATGGGACAATAACGGCGTGAAGCTCGGGTTAGTGGTAGACGATTTAAACGATGGGAATAAGATTTTTGATTTTTATTCAAATAGAAATTTTGAAAAGTTTGATAGGAGCAATGGCGTTTATAGTCCTGAACTACCTAACGCCACAGATAAGGGAAGCAGACCACAGCCTACAACCCTTAAACCTAATCCTACACAAAAAACCCTTAACCAGTCAAGAGTCTTTATTAAAAAAACCAGAAAACCCTAACGAATTGACACCAGAAACTCCAAATTTATCCCCCCACAAACAAGCTAACGCCGAAAAGCTTGCGAAGTTAGAACGAGAAGCACAAGAAAGCGAACAGGAATTTTTAAAAGCCAAAGAACAAGAAGCTAAAAGGAAAGAAGCCTTAAAACGCAAATTAGAACACGAGCGCGGCAACGCCGGTAACCTTGAAAGCCAGACTAAGATAGAAGTGGGAGAGGATATCCCCACACAGATTTTAGCGAGCATCCCTAAGAGTCGGGTGCGCTTGAACGAAAGAGAGATTTACGACTTAGACTACGCGATCGTGAATGCAAAAGATCTAAAGCCCAGTTTCACTACAGGAGGCACGCAAAAGCGCACCGCCATGAACGAAGAACAGATCCAAAGCATCGCGCGGAATTTTGACCCTAAAAAGATATTTTCTAAAAAATTTAACTTTTTAAAAAAACCGCCGATCTTACGGTGTGATTTTAATTCGACAGAAAGGATTGTTTATGATTAAAAAAATTGCTTGCATTTTAAGTTTGAGTGCGAGCCTAGCGATGGCTAGCGAAACGAATGGGTTTTTTATGGGTGCTGGTTATCAGCAAGGTCGTTATGGTCCTTATAACAGCAAATACTCCAATTGGCGCTATGGCAATGACCTTTATGGTTTGAATTTCAAAATGGGTTTTGTAGGTTTTTCTAATAAATGGTTTGGGGGTAGAGTGTATGGCTTTTTGGATTGGTTTAACACTGCAGGGACTCAAAATAGAAAAACCAATCTACTCACCTATGGTGGCGGTGGCGATTTGATTTTCAATATCATCCCTTTAGATAAATTCGCACTAGGTCTTATTGGCGGTGTTCAATTAGCTGGGAACACTTGGATGTGGCCTTATAATTTTAGACAAACTAAATTCCAGTTTTTGTGGAATGTGGGTGCTAGGATGCGTCTAGGAGAACACAGTGCGTTTGAAGGGGGCGTGAAATTCCCCATGATCAATCAAGGTAGCAAGGAAGTGGGGCTTATCCGCTACTATTCTTGGTATGTGGATTATGTCTATACTTTCTAAACTTGTTTTTGCTTAGTGGCTATTTGACCCCTACTCGCTTTTAAAAGATGGGGGTTTCAAACATTCTTTTTTCTCTCAATAAAAAATTCATTTTAGTACAATATAATGTTATGATCATGCCAAAACAAACTTTATTTTTAAAGCCTTTTATCTTGATTTAAGTACGGTTATTTACCAAAAAATCATTTTAGTAAGATTAAATAACAAAAAAACTATATGCATTCAATCAAGCAATGTTGCATTAACATTTTTAACGGCTAGATCTCAAAAATAGTTTTGTTTTTTGATTTTAGCTATTATGATATTATTTTTACTTTTTAAATAAATGATTCTATTAGGGCAAGGTTTTGATGGAAAATAACACACTTTACATTGTGATTGTTGGTCTATGGCTTGCCGTAGGCTTTGGAATCTTTTTGAAAAAATTGGACATGCCTGTCATTATTGGTTACATTTGCACAGGAACGGTTTTAGCGGCTTTTTTTAAAATCAATGATTTTAATTTGCTGTCTGAAATTGGCGAATTTGGTATCGTTTTTTTAATGTTTATGATAGGCATTGAATTCAATTTTGACAAACTCAAATCCATCAAACAAGAAGTGCTCGTTTTTGGGCTTTTGCAGGTCGTTTTATGCACTTTAATCGTTTTTTTATTAGGGTATTTTGTTTTGGGTCTTTCGCCCATTTTTTCCCTTGTTTTAGGCATGGGGATTTCGCTCTCTTCAACCGCGATTGTGTTGAAATTCTTTGAAGATTCCAAGCAGCTTAACACACCCATGGGAAAAAGTGCGGTGGGGATTTTGATCTTTCAAGATATTGCGGCTATTCCTATGCTTTTAATTTTGACGATTTTAAGCAGTAAAGATTCTGATGTTAGTTTCCTTATCTTAAAAACCCTGATTTCGGCAGGGATTATTTTGATCATTTTATTGTTACCTGGAAAAAAGGGAGCGAATTTGGTTTTGGAACACGCTAAAGACACGCGCTTACCTGAAATTTTTATAGGCACGATTTTAGTGATTGTCTGCAGCGCAGCCGGATTAAGCCATTTTTTTGGGTTTTCTATGTCTTTGGGGGCGTTCATTGCGGGCATGGCGATTTCTAAATCGCGCTATAAAATCAATGTTCAAGAAGAATTTGCCCAATTAAAAAACCTCTTTTTAGCCCTTTTTTTCATTACGATAGGGATGCAAATCAATATTAGCTTCTTTATAGATAAATTCTTTGCAGTCATTTTCTCGCTCATTTTGGTGATGAGCTTTAAGACTTTTATTATTTATGCACTTTTACGCTTTTTTAGAGACGCTAAAACCGCCATAAAAAACGCCCTTTCTTTAGCGCAAATCGGAGAGTTTTCTTTTGTGATTTTCTTAAATTCAGGCACGCGTCAGCTTTTTGACATGCAAGGAAAAGAAGGGGTTTTTGGTCTTTTGCACCAAAAACACATTTTAGACGCCACTCAAAGCGACATCCACCAATTCCTTATTCTTATGGTCGTCTTTTCTATGCTAGCAACCCCTTTTATTTTAAAATACCTAGAGCCCATCGCTCAATTTATTTTATACAAAAACACTCAAGCCAATGAGACGACCAAAAAATAATTACACTATAAAACACAAGCTATAAGCTTGCTTGTGTTGTCAGTGTTATGTTAGAATGCATGCGTATTTTAACTCTAAATTATTATAAAAAGGGGCTTTTATGAAAGAGCAAGAATGGGATTTTAGTGCTTTATTTGAGAATAAAGAAAGTGCAGAAGAATTTTTAAAAACCTTACAAACAGAAGCACAAGAATTTGAGAGCGCTCATCAAAATAACCTTAAAACTTTAGACGCTACAGGATTTGCCAACACGCTTAAAGATTATGAAAACTTGTTAGAAAAAATCTCTAAAGTGATGACTTACGCTCAGCTACTCTTTGCTAAAAATTCCAAAGAAGCGAAGTTTTATTCGCAATGCGGAATGGCTTGCACGAATATCCAACAGCATCTCTTATTCTTTGAAATTGAATTTAAGAATTTGGACACTAAAAAACAGCTCGCTTTCATTAAAAAATGCAAAGATCACGCTTTTTATTTGAACAATCTTATTGAAAAGAAAAAACACACCTTGAATTTAGATGAAGAAAAGATCGCCCTAGCCCTTTCGCCTGTGGGAGTGGGTGCATTTAGCCGTCTTTTTGATGAGCATTTTTCTTCTTTAAAAATCCCTTTTGAAGATCAAGTTTTGAGCGAAGAAGAGGTTTTAGCTCTCTTGCACAACCCCAAACGCAAGATCCGTAAAAAATCACAAAAAGCTTTTAGCAAGGTGTTAGAAAAATTCCGCCCTTTGCTCACTTATATTTTAAACATGGTGCGTAAAGATTTGCTCATTGAAACTAAATTGAGAAAATACGACAAAAAGGAGAGTTTCCGCCACATTGACAACCAGATCTCGCAAGAGAGTGTGGATAGCATGATAGAGATTGTGAATGCTAATTTTTCTCTAGTGCATCGTTACTACCACAAAAAAGCACAAATTTTAGGGCATAAGCTCAAAGATTACGACCGCTACGCCCCTTTAAATGCTGAAAGTATCACCATGACTTATTCTCATGCTTTAGAAGAAACACTCAAAGCCCTTAAAGCCTTTAGCCCTGAATTTCATAAAATCGCTTCTAAAGCGATTAAAGAGGGTTGGGTGGATTCACATCCTAAAGAATTTAAGCAAGGCGGTGCTTTTAGCCATGGTGCAGTCCCTAGTGCTCACCCTTATGTGCTATTAAACTACACAGGAAATCGCCGAGACGCTTTCACGATCGCTCATGAATTTGGGCATATGATCCACCAAGAATTGTCTAAAAAACAAGGCGTATTGAACATGGATACACCCCTAACCACCGCAGAAACCGCTTCTGTCTTTTCTGAAATGCTGCTTTTTGAACATTTAAAAAAGAATTTAAAATCTGACGAGCTCCTTTTCATGCTTGCAGGCAAGTTAGAAGATATTTTTTCTACGCTTTTTAGGCAAGTGGTGATGACCAATTTTGAAAGAAGAATCCACGAAATGGATGAAGAATTAGACACCAAAGATTTTAATCAAATCTGGTTTGAAGAAAATCAAAGAATGTTTGAAAAGAGCGTGAAACTCACTAAAAACTACCATTTATGGTGGAGCTATATCCCCCATTTTATCCATTCGCCTTTTTATTGCTACGCTTATAGTTATGGGCAGCTTTTAACTTTAGCGCTTTATGGGCTTTATAAGAAAAGCGATGCTAAAAGTTTTGTTAAAACTTATACGGAGTTTTTAAGTTTAGGAGGGTCAAAAAGCCCTAAAGAATTAGTATCCATGTTTGGCTTTGACATTGATAGCAAAGAATTTTGGGAAATTGGCATGCAAGAGGTACGCCATTTATTAGAAGAATTTGAAAGGCTAATCGCATGCAAAAAGAATTAAGGCTTTTAAACAACAAGCATTGCATGGAATACTTGCAATTTTTATCTAAAAACCATTTGAGTTTTAACCTTTTGTGTGAAAGAGATGCGATTGATTTTTCCCCCAAGCTCCCTAAAGAAATCCAAGAAAAATTTGGCTCGTTGGTGCTGTTTGTTTTAGCCGGATACACCTTAGAAAGCTTGATGATTGACACACAAAGCGTGCAGTTTGAAGCTGGGTTTGGTCCTAATAATATCGGTAGCGTGGTTCAAGTAAAACTTCCTAGCATCATTCAAATCCTCATCAAAGAAAAAAATGAAAACATCGTTTTATTCAATCGTTGCGATTCGTACGAAGTGTTTCAAAAAGAAGAGCCAATCGTTCAAGAGCCAAAGAAAGACGAACGAGAGTCTAAAGAATGGTTAGATTCTAAAGAGGCTCTTTTTTCTAACTCCAAAAATCGCACCATTTTAGAAAATTTACACAAAAGCTAAAGGAAAAATTGATGAGCGTTTTGAAATTGCATTTAAAAGTCTTTCGTTTTGAAGCCAAAAAAGATTACAACCCTTCTTATGAGTCTTATTTTTTAGAATACCAAGAAGATCAATACCTTTTAGATATTTTAAAACAACTCAAAGGCGTGAGCTATAATGAAAATATCGCGCTTAAGATCAACCAAATTGCGGTGTTTGAAGACGCTAAAGTGAGCGATTTGGTGGCGTTTTTTTCTAAAGAATGGGTGTTAGAGCCTTTGTCTAAACGATACGCTTTAAAAGATTTGGTGATTGATGAAAAGGAAGTTTTAAAAAACTATGAAGATTTTTTCAAACAAGTCCCCTATATCACTAAAGGCGAAAAAGAAGAGTTAGAAAAATTTATTCAAATCAATTTCATCAACCCCCAAACAAACCCCAAGTATTTGGGCGATGGTTTTTTCTTGTATATTAAATGGTTGATGAAGCGCTACCCCACAGAGCAAAACCGATTGTTAGAGATGATTTCTAATCCTGAAAGCGGTGTGATGAATTTTTTAAGCGTGGCACATTACCTCTATAAAAACGATGATAATATTGACCATGAAATCTATGAATTGCAAGAAATGCTCACCAATTCTAAAATCAAGCCATGGAAAGATTTTGCTAAAAATCTTTTAAGCCTTTTTCAATACAACTCTAACCCCCCTAAAACGCCCAACTCTCCCAAAACTTGCGCACTCTTTAACGCTTATGCGAAGCATTTAAACGTGCACTCTCTTTTAAAAAGCGCTAAGCTCTATTTAGAAAAAATGGGGCAAAAAACTATTGATCTGCCTTTTTGTTATGATGGGGGCTATTATGGGAAGATTATTAGCACGCATGACTTTCTTAAAGCTTGCGCGTATAATCTAGCTCTAGCCAAAGCGAATGGCGTTTCGCTTATTTTTTGCGAAGAAGATGCGTATTTAAATATCTTGCATGCTAAAGAAATTTTAGACAACAACCCTGAAACCATCAATTCCATCAACGAAGATTTGAAAAAATACCAACTCGTTTATGAAAAAAGCGTTGAGGTAGTTTATCTTAATGAGTGGGTTAATGCGTTTTTGGCATGGGAATTGAAAAGCCCTTTTGATGCGTTTTTAGGGGCTGAATTTTCTCGCATTAAAAAAAGCGATCATTTTTTCAATAAAATCCATTTAAAAAGCCCTAATTTTTTAGAGTCCTTTCAAAATTACGCCCCCCTTTTAGAAGCCAATGAAACAAGTGGCTTATTCCAATGCGCGCATTTACGCTATTTAGGGATTGATTTAGGGGCGGATTTTTTAATCGTGCATTCTTTAGGGCTTTTTCACGCTTTTGAAAATTTGAGCCCTAAAGCTTCAAAATTTTATAAAAGAGATAATGACAACACCCCTACTTTATTTTTATCTCAAATCGCGCTAATGGCTATGGGGGAAAAAAACAAGCAAGCTCTAGGGCTTGATGTGCATTATCATAAAGTTACTTTCATTTAAAATGAACGCTTTTTTAAAACTCGCTCTCGCTTTTTTGATGGGGGGGCTTTGGTATGCTTTCAATGGCGAAGGCTCTGAAATGATCGCTCTAGGAATATTCATATTGATCGTGTTTGTCTTTTTTGTCCGCCCTGTGAGTTTCCAAGACCCAGAAAAACGAGAAGAATACATAGAACGGCTTAAAAAAAACCATGAGAGGAAAATCATCTTGCAAAACAAGCAAAAAGAAGAGCAAATGCGTTTCTATCAAGCCAAAAAAGAGCGAGAGCTCAAGCAAAAACAAGACCTTAAAGAACAAATGAAAAAATACTCATAAAGGAAAAATATGGAAATCATTTTATTGATTGTTGCAGCGATTGTGTTATTTTATTTTTATAACACTCTCAAAGAATATTTGAAAAACCCCTTAAACTCCAAAGCCAAAACCGAAGAATACGACTTGAAAGATGACCCCTATTTGTTGGTGCAATCTAGCCCCCTAGACAAATTCAAGCAAACCCAAGTTGGCGCATATATGCGTCTTTTAAAGTTTTTAGACATTCAAAAAAACGCTTTGGATAACGCCTTAAGAACACTCTTTATTAATGAATTAGAGCGATCTTTAAACAGTGAGCAGCAAAATTTAGCTAAAGAGCTTCTTAATGAGCCTATAGATAAAAAAGAAAATTTTGAATTATTGTGCGAAGAAATCGCCAGTCACACGCATGGGGAATACACCAAACGCTTGAAATTAGTGGAATTCCTTATGTTACTAGCCTATGCTGATGGGATCTTGGATAGCAAAGAAAAAGAATTGTTTTTAGATGTGGGGGCGTTTTTACAGATAGACAATCACGATTTTAACGAGCTTTATGATAATTTTGAACGCTTTAATGCAATAGAAATCCCTATGTCTTTAGAAGACGCAAAAAATCTTTTTGAAATCCCCAAAGAAACTAGCACCACCACGCAAGAATTAGAGAAAAAAGCTTTGGATTTAAGCGCTCTCTATTACCATAAAATGAATGACAACAAACGCTACAACGAGCAAGAATTTGTCTCTTTGAAAAAAATCGCCCTCGCTTCTCAACTTTTAGAAACAAATTTAAAATCTTAAGATCCACAGGAGATATAATGGAAAATACAATAACAAAAAACACCATTAAAGAGGCTATACAGAGCGTTCTTGATAAAAGTATGGTTAAGGGAACTCGCCGTTGCACATCTTTTGAGTTTTGCTACAACTGCTTTAGATCGCAAGGGCATCAAAAAGACCAAGAGCGAGCATGCGCTATACTTTGCTTTTATTTAGTCAATTGGGGCGACCGCTCTCCTTTCATACTTGAAGAAACCAATTTAAAAGTGTATCTCCCTAATTATTGATTATATTAGTCAATTAGACAAAGAAACATGGAATATTGATGCAAATAACTGTGATGAAAAAAAATATAGAAAAAATAATAGAAACTTACAAACAGCTAGAACAATGCTTTAAAAAGCAAAAATACAACCCTACTAAAACCCTAATCACAAAAATAATGCTAGGGATATTTGGAAATGTTTGCACATTTGATACCTATTTTTGTGAAACTTTTAAAAAACTTTATAAAGACCATAAAGAGCTAAAATGCAGTTTTACAACCTTTAATAAAACGGCTTTATTGTGTATTAAAGATTTTTATAAAAATCATAAGGAAATTATTGATGGTGTTAAATATAGAAACGATCGCTTTTGATGGCGATGAAGCCACCTACCCCTACCCTAAAGCGAAATTAATTGACATGTTTGTATTTCAATATGGAATCACACACTCACAGAAGCAAAAACTCTCCCAAATTAAATGCCCTTTTTAAAAGCCCTAGAATCTTTTGATGCACCCTTTTTAGAAAAAGAAATTTCAAAGCGTTTTAGGGATAATTTAGTTTTTTTCAAATCCTATCACCCCAATCTTTTTAACGCTCTCAATACGCCTTTTAAAAATTACCAATTGCTTTTTGAAAAAAACCACTTCAACCTCTTACACACACCCACAAACGCCTTAAGCTACCCTAAAGCTCAGATGATAGAAATCGCTTTTAACATGGCACATAGCCCCTTAAATAATCCCAGATGGTCATTAGACAATAACCACCTCTCTTTAAATTATCTAAAAAATCAAAATAACCACAAACTCCCCCTAACCCTTAAAGCCACGCATGCGATCCCAAACTTTTTAAATCAAACTCAAACGCCTTGCTCTTTGGGGCAATTCTTACCCCCTACGATGATTTATGGCGTTTTAGATGGGTTGTTTTTAGCCATTTTACAAGCTCAAAATTACCGCTTCCATTCGCTTTATTTGTTTGAAGAAAATTTAGATTTGTTTAAGATCAGTTGCTATTTTGTGCGTTATGAAGATTTGATTATCAAAGGGGCTAAACTCTTTATTCAAGGGTTTTTTAACCCTAATGAATTGAAAATTGATTTTTTGAAACGCCCTGTTACGCATTCTTTTTTGAAACTAGAAATCATGCCCTATAAAAGCGCTTTTAATGCGCGTATGCGAGAAAATATTCAAAATTATTACAAACAAGCCTTAAGGGGTTGGGGGAGTTTTGAAGATGAATTGCTAGGGTTTAAAAACACGCTTAAAAACTTGCCCCTATACAAAACCCTAAAAACTAAACCCAAAAAGATTAACGCCCCCATTTGCGTGGTGGGTAATGGGCCAAGTTTGGATTTACTTTTGCCTTTTTTAAAAGAAAATGAAGAAAATTGCATCATTTTTTCATGCGGAACCGCTTTAAAGCCTTTAAAAACGCATGGCATTAAAGTGGATTTTCAAATAGAAGTGGAGCGCATTGATTATCTTAAAGAGGTTTTAGAAAAAGCCCCCCTAAAAGACACCCCTTTAATAGGGGCTAACATGCTCAATCCTAACGCCTTTTTTTTAGCTAAAGAAGCGTTTATGTTTATGCGTGGGGGGAGCGCTTGTGCGTATATAAGCCCTTTAAGTGTAGAATATGCAGCACCTTTTGTGGGCAATGCTGGGGTGGCTTTAGCGAGTTTAATGAGCGATGAAATCTATTTGTGCGCTTTAGATTGCGCTTATATCAAAGGGTTTAAAAAACACGCTAAAAATTCCTATTATGAAAATGAAAAAGAAATTGACACTTCATCTTTAATAAGCGTGGAGGGTAATTTTAAAGGTTATGAAACTTTTAGCGACTCGCTCTTTTTGCTCTCTAAAGAAAGGATTGAAGAAGCCCTTATTTATTATAAGCCTAAAAAAGTCTACAACCTAAGCTATGGGGCTAAAATCAAGCATGCCTTTAGCGTTGATCACTCTCAAATCAAATTAAAAAATTCCAACAAACAAGAAGCTATCGCTCGCATTAAAAACATGTTTAATTCCCCAAATAACCATGCTAAAGATTTAAAAAATTTACAAAAAAATCTTATTCGTTTTAAAGAAAGTTTTTTTAAATCTTTAAATACGCCCTGCCAAAGCAAACAAGAAGTGTTTGAATGGGTGGATAATTTGAATATATTATGTCAAACAACCAGCACTAAAAACCCCACCATAGGCATTTTATTTGAAGGGAGTGTGGCGCATATCTTACAAAGCGTTTTAATCGTTTCATTGCATGTCAAAGAAAATGAGCTTAAAGAATTGATCAAACGCTCTCAAAACACTTTAAAACAATTCCTTAAAGAAGCTTGTTTGTTATTGCAAATGCAACTCAAAAAGCCATGATTTTTAATTTTTACACTATAATAACAAGCTTAAGTAAAAGGAGTATGCATGCCATATAACGAAATAACAAGGGTTCAAGTCCCTGCTTTAATGCATTTAGCTGAGTTGGGTTATAACTTTATTTCTCAAAAAGATAAGCCTAACTTAGATACAACCACTAATATTCTAACCAATAGTTTCACTAAAGCCTTTAACCAACTAAACCCCAACCCCACTAAAAACGCAAAAGATGCACTTAATGGCATGGAAAAACGCTTGAATAATGAAGATTTAGGCAAAAGCTTTTATGAATATTTGTTCAAAAGCGAGCATCAAATCATAGATTTTGATAACCCTAACAATAATCTTTATGAAATGATGGCTGAATTACCCTATAAATCCCTATAAGACCTGATATAACCCTTTTTATTAATGGCTTGCCTTTAGTGAATATAGAGGTTAAGCAACCTTTAGCCGGACAGGGCATTAAAGATGAAAGAGATCGCCATATCAAACGCTATAAAAACCCTGCTAACAAAATCTTTTATAACCTCACGCAAATTTGGATCTTTAGCGATAACTTACCCTATGATGAAAATAATCCCCATCAAGGCGCATTTTATAGCGCTTCTTATTCGCCTATTTTCCAACGCTTTGTTGAAGCCGATAAACTAGATATTACCCCCCCCAGAAAATCATCAAAATCACAGATCGCTTGAAGAAATTCAAAAAAAGATCTTAAAAGAATTTGATCTCACCGCAGACTACCCAAAAAGCCCTAAAAACACCCCCACAAACTCCCTTTTAACTTCGTTTTGTTCTCAAAAAAGGCTTTGCTTTATCCTAAAATACGGCATTAGTTTTTTACAAGAAAAATCAGAGTTTAAAAAACACATTTGGCGTTATGCGCAAATGTTTGCGAGTCTGAATGTTTTAAAAGAATTGCAAAAGCATTATGAAACTAACCCTAAAGACCCCCTAAAAGGCGTCATTTGGCACACGCAAGGCAGCGGCAAAACCGCCTTAACCTACCATTTAACCAAAATCATAAGAGACTTTTTTAACCCCCTCAATAAAAAAACTAAATTTTATTTTATTGTAGACAGATTGGATTTATTAGAGCAAGCTAAAAGCGAGTTTTTAAAAAGAGGTCTTGAAGTGCATGAGCCAAAAAATAAAGAAGAATTAAGCCAAAAATTAAAAAACCCTAGCGTGTTTGATGGCACTCAAGGGAATGATGAAATCGTCGTTGTGAATATCCAGCGATTCAAAGACCCCAATGAAAAAGACTCTAATGAAAATAAAGATCTTTCTAACAACAAGCCTAAAGAAATCGTTTCTAAGACAGAATTGCAAGAAGCGATAAAAGATGACCACGATTTACAAAGGGTGTTTATTATAGATGAAGCCCACAGGAGCTATGATCCTAAAGGTTGCTTTTACGCTAATTTGATAGAGTGCGACAAAACAGCGATCAAAATCGCCCTCACAGGCACGCCACTATTAGAAGACAACGCACAAGATAAGGCCACTAAAAACACTTTTGGCAATTATTTACACACCTATTCTTATACAGAATCCATTAAAGACAAACACACCCTAAAGCTCCAATTAGAAAGCATTGAAACGAACTATAAAGAAAAATTACAAGCAATCTATCGCCTTTTACAAGAAAGCATCACTATTGAAGACACCAAAATTAAAAAAGAAGCTGTTTTTAATGATGAAAAATACATTAATGCCATGCTCTCTTATGTCATTAGAGATTTATTGAATTTCAGGCAATTGAATGATCATAATGAAAATTTAAAGGCCATGGTGGTTTGCTCTTCAAGCACACAAGCTAAAAAAGCTAATGAGTTTTTTAATGAAGTTCAAGAAGAAGTTTTACAAAACCACCCTAATCTAAAAATTTTAAACAAACTCAAATCTGACCTAATTTTGCATGATGAACAAGAAATCAAAGAAAAGATTTATTCTTTCAAGCATGAAGATACAGATATAGTCTTTGTGTATAACATGCTTTTAACCGGCTTTGATTTACCCAATCTCAAACGCCTTTATATCCACAGAAAATTAGACAAACACAATTTACTCCAAGCCCTAGCTAGGGTGAATCGCCCCTATAACAACATGTCTTATGGCTACCTTATAGATTTTGTAGGTATTGAAGAAAACTTTAAGCAAACGACTGATGATTACTTGAGAGAATTAAACGACTTTAATCTAAACGACTCTAATCAAGGCGATTCCAATACTAAAGATATGTTTGCAGATCCTAATACTTTAGAAAAAGACATTAAAAACGCCTATAACGACCTTTTTGATTACCCCATTGACAATATAGAGGCCATGACTAACGCCATTGTTAGTATAAGCGAAATGAAAGAGCTTCAAAAAGTCTCACACGCCATTAACACGCTTAAAGAGCGCTACAACATCATACGAACTTCTAACGATGAAAAAATCCTTTCCTTAAAAGAAAAAATGGATATTGAAAAAATCAGCAAAATCTCTTCAATGCTTAACCAAAAAGCCAAACAACTCCACGCAAAAGAAAACATCAACAAAGCCATAAACACTAACGATTTAATCATTTTAGAAGACCTCATCGCTCTTTTAGACTTTAAAATAGAGTTTAAAGAAAGTAAAGAATTGCGTTTTAAAGAAAGAGAAGAAATCAGCGCCAAATACAAGCAAGCTAAAGAGGTTTTAGAAAACAGCCCAGACAAAAAAGGTAAGGAATTTCAAGATTTTTCTAAAAAGCTTTCAAAATTGCTCCAAGAACCCCTAACTAGTGATAATTTTAATGAAATTTCTACCGCTTGCAACACGCTTGTTTCCCAAGCAGAAAAAGCCAATCAAAAAACCACCCTTTTATTAAATAAATACAATAATGATTTATCTTATGTGATCACGCATAAACGCCTTATGGATCAAAACATTTCTAACCCAATGGGAATTTTCACGCTTTTAAGCGCGCTAAAAAGCGCTCTTGATGAGCGTATTTCTAAGCGTCAAGAAACCTTAAGCGAAGAAGATACCCTAAAAACTGCCATAAAAAGAGAATTAAGGAACGCTTTCAAAGAAAACCCCTCCTTAAAAGATTTACAAAAAGAAACCGACTTCATCGCTCAAACCCTTTTTGACGAACTCACACAAAATGACAATCAAGGAAATTTCAATGCCCAATAACGCTTTATTACAAATCAAACAAGACACTTTCAAACTCATTGATGATTTAAAAGTCATTTGCACGAGTTTTGGTTTAGGGAATGATGGCAATGAATACAAGATTATCACGCAATGCTTTTTGTATAAATTCTTATGCGATAAATTTGAATTCCTTTTTGAGCAAGAATTTCCTAATCAAACCATACAAGATTATAAAGATGTTACCGAAGAAGAAAAAGAAGATTTTTTTCTCACCTTAAGCGATAAAAAACTCCCCAAACTCTCTTATGATGAGCTTTTAAACCATCTTTTTGACAAACATTTTAACGATAACGATTTACACATCAAGCTAGACGCTATTTTTAACAATATTTCTAGCAACAATGCTGCACTTTTTAACACCATCAGCACAGACAAAACCACTATCGCTTTATTTGAAAGCATCTCACAACACATTAACGAAGAGTCTAAAAGGGCTAATTTTACAAAAGTTTTATTAGACAAACTCAAAAATTTTAATTTCAAAAACGCTTTTTTAAACTTACAAAACCAGCAAGGCTATGATTTTTTCGCCCCCATTTTTGAATACTTACTCAAAGATTACAATAACGCCGGCGGAGGGAAATACGCCGAATACTACACCCCTTTAAGCATCGCTAGTATCATTGCCAAGCTTTTAGTCAATGAGCCTGTTAAAAGCAAAAAGATTTATGACCCAAGTGCAGGCACAGGAACGCTTTTAATAGCGCTAGCCCACCAAATAGGCACCGATTCTTGCACCCTTTATGCCCAAGATATTTCGCAAAAATCCTTAAAGATGCTTAAACTCAATCTCATTTTAAACGACTTGACCCACTCTTTAAAAAACGCCATTGAGGGTAACACCTTGACGAACCCCTACCATTCCAAAGACTACAAAGGAAAAATGGATTACATTGTAAGCAACCCCCCTTTCAAACTGGATTTTTCTAACGAACATGCAACAATTTCTAACAACAAGAGCGATTTTTCCTTAGGCGTGCCTAATATCCCTAAAAACGATAAAAGCAAAATGCCCATTTACACGCTCTTTTTCCAACATTGCTTGAGCATGCTTAATCCAAAGAGTAAGGGGGCTATCGTCGTGCCAACCGGATTCATCAGCGCTAAAAGCGGAGTAGCAAATAAGATTGTCAGGCATTTAGTGGATGAAAAGCTCGTTTATGGGGTGATTTGCATGCCCAGCCAAGTTTTTGCCAACACCGGCACTAATGTGAGCGTCATCTTTTTCCAAAAAACGCCAAGCGAAAATGAAGTGATTTTAATTGACGCTTCCAAACTCGGCGAAGAATACACCGAAAACAAAAACAAAAAAACACGCTTAAGAACAAGCGATATGGATTTGATTTTAGAAACTTTTAAAAATAAAACCCAAAAATCGGATTTTTGCGCTGTGGTTTCTTTTGATGAAATTATAGAAAAAAATTATTCTTTAAATCCTGGGCAGTATTTCACTATAGAAGACGCGAGCGAAACAATAAGCCAAACAGAGTTTGAAAACTTGATGCAACAATACTCAAGCGAACTGACAAGCCTTTTTGATGAAAGCCAGCATTTGCAACAAGAGATTTTAGAGGTTTTAGGAAATCTTAATTATGACTAATATTATGACTAATATGACTAAACTTTTAGATTTAAAAAATAATTTAGTAATTGCTATCAATCAAAACAACTACACTAAAGAAGATAATTACAAAAAAGTTTGTTATTTATATACTGATAATATCACAAACAATAGAATAAATACTTTTCTAAAAATTGATTTAACAAAAGAAAAGTTGCCTTCAAGAGCTAAACGAAAATGCTCCATTAATAGCATTATTTATTCTAGCGTAAGACCCAACCAACGCCACTTTGGGATTTAAAAGAAATTCCAAAAATTTTTTTAGTTTCTACCGCTTTTATCGTAATAGATGTTATAGACTTAGAAAAATTAGACCCTAATTATTTGTATTATTATATTACACAAGATAAGATTGTTCATTACTTACAACGCATCGCAGAATGTGGGACTTCTAGCTACCCCTCTATCACGCCATTAGATTTTCTTAATGTTAAAATTAAACTTTACCCACTAGAAACACAACAAAAAATAGCCCGCACGCTTTCTGTATTGGATCAAAAAGTGGAGAACAACCATAAAATCAATGAGCTTATCCAAACGCTCGCTTATAAAATCTATGAATATTATTTCAAACACAAATCCAAAAACGCAAAGCTAGAACAAATCATCCTTGAAAATCCTAAATCTAGTATTATGGTTAAAAACGCCCAAAAAACCCAAGATAAGTACCCCTTTTTTACAAGCGGAGACAATATCCTATCATACCCTAAAGCGCTTATTGATGGTAGAAATTGCTTTTTAAACACTGGAGGTAATGCTGGTATTAAATTTTATGGAGGCAAAGCTTCTTATTCAACGGATACTTGGTGTATTTGTGCTAACGAATTTAGCGACTATTTATACTTACTTCTTTCAAGCATAAAAAACCATATCAATCAAAGCTTTTTTCAAGGAACTAGCCTTAAACACTTACAAAAAAAATTACTTAAAAAATATCCTATTTACATGCCGTCTAAACATGAAATTAAAAAATTTAACGAAATTGTCATGCCCCTACTCACGCTTATATCCATTAACACAAGAACTTCTAAAAAATTAGAACAAATTAGAGACTTTTTACTCCCCCTACTCTTAAAACAACAAGTCAAACCCAAATAAAAAACCAAAAATAAGCAATACCTAAGCAAACTTATATTAGAATCTGTCTTTTTGATTGCGGAGTATGGCGCAGCCTGATTAGCGCGCACCCTTGGGGTGGGTGAGGTCGTGGGTTTGAATCCCGCTACTCCGACCATGACTTTTAAAAAAACTTCAATTATTATCATTTCATTATATAATCACACTAAACAAAATCAATTTTTAAACATGATGATTTAAAGGATTTCTATTGAATCGTTTCTTTAACCGAGAGCTTTCATGGTTAGCTTTTAATACAAGGGTTTTGAATGAAGCTAAAGATGAGAGCTTGCCTTTATTAGAACGCTTGAAGTTTTTAGCCATTTATGACACGAATTTAGATGAATTTTACATGATAAGAGTGGCTGGGCTTAAGCAACTTTATGAGCATAAAATCGCCTCTAAAGGCGTTGATGGTGCAAGCCCTGAAGAGCAATTAGAAAAAATCAAGCATTATTTAGTGCATGAAATTGAAGAAAGAGAATTAGAATTTCAAAAAATCCAAGCCCTACTCTTTAAAAAGGGGCTTTGTATCACCCCTTATAGCAAGCTTAATTCAGAGCAAAAAGCTAAGGCTAAAACTTATTTTAAAGAGCAACTTTATGCGTTAGTCTTGCCTTTTAAGTTGGATTCTTCGCACACTTTTCCGCCTTTAGCGAATTTGACTTTCGCCCTTTTTGCCCATATTAAAGACAAAGAAACCCAAATCACCTCTCATGCACTCATCAAACTCCCCTCTTTTATCTTCCGTTTTGTGGAGCTAGAAAAAGGCTTGTTTGTGTTAGCTGAAGAAATTGTAGAAGCGCATTTAGAAGAATTGTTTTTAGAGCATGAAATTTTAGACTGCATGGCGTTTAGGGTAACTTGCGATGCGGATATTGCAATCGTTGAAGATGAAGCGCATGATTATGCGGATTTGATGAGTAAGAGCTTAAGGAAACGAAATCAAGGCGAAATCGTGCGCTTGCAAATTCAAAACGGGAGCCAAGAGCTTTTAAACACCCTTTTAGCCTCTTTAAGGAGTTTCCAAACCCACTCTTACAAAAAACACAAACTCACCGGAATGCATGTCTATAAAAGCTCTATCATGCTTAATTTAGGGGATTTGTGGGAATTAGTCAATCATAGCGATTTTAAAACCCTTAAATCGCCCAATTTCACGCCTAAAATCCACCCCCACTTTAACGAAAACGATCTCTTTAAATCCATAGAAAAACAAGACTTGTTGCTGTTCCATCCTTATGAGAGTTTTGAACCTGTGATTGACTTGATAGAGCAAGCCGCTAGTGATCCAACCACGCTTTCTATCAAAATGACGCTTTATCGTGTGGGCAGGCATTCTCCCATTGTCAAAGCTCTGATTGAAGCAGCGAGCAAGATCCAAGTGAGCGTTTTAGTGGAATTGAAAGCGCGCTTTGATGAAGAGAGCAATTTACACTGGGCAAAAGCTCTAGAAAGGGCGGGCGCGTTAGTCGTTTATGGTGTTTTTAAACTCAAAGTGCATGCCAAAATGCTTGTGATCACCAAAAAAACAGACAACCAATTACGCCATTTCACCCATTTAAGCACGGGCAATTACAACCCTTTGAGCGCTAAAATCTATACCGATGTGAGTTTTTTTAGCGCGAAAAATGAAATCGCTAACGATATTATCAAACTTTTCCACTCTCTTTTAACAAGCAGCGCGACCAGCAACACCCTAGAAACGCTTTTTATGGCGCCCAAACAAATTAAAACGCAAATCATTGATTTGATCCAAAATGAAATGAAGCATGAAAAAGAAGGCTACATCATTTTAAAGGCTAACGCGCTAGTGGATAGCGAGATCATTGAATGGCTTTATAAGGCCTCTCAAAAAGGGGTTAAAATTGATTTGATTATCAGGGGGATTTGTTGTTTAAAGCCCCTAGTCAAAGGCTTGAGCGAAAATATAAGGGTGTATTCTATTGTGGGGAAATATTTAGAACATGCACGCATTTATTATTTTAAACATGAGAATATCTATTTTTCTAGCGCGGATTTGATGCCCAGAAATTTAGAAAGGCGCGTGGAATTGCTAGTTCCAGCCACAACCCCAAAGATCGCTCATAAATTGTTGCGTATTTTAGAAATCCAATTAAAAGACACCCTAAAACGCTATGAGTTGGGTTCTAAAGGTTGTTACACTAAAATTTCAAACCCTGATGATCCTTTAAATTCACAGGATTATTTTGAAACACAAACCCTTAAACTTTAGGGGTTATCGTTCAAACAATAACATATAAGGATTTAAATGCTTTATTCATTATTTAAAAAATATTTGTTTAGATTAGACGCTGAAGAAGTGCACGAAAAAGTTTGTAAAATTTTAAAAATACTTTCTCGATCGCCCTTTTTTTGTAATTTAATCCACGCTCAATTTGGATACACAAACCCAAAGCTTGAAAACGAAATTCTAGGCTTACACTTCCCTAACCCGCTAGGGTTAGCCGCCGGCTTTGATAAAAACGCCTCTATGATTAGGGCGTTAACCGCCTTTGGTTTTGGCTATTTAGAAGCAGGCACATTGACCAATACCGCTCAAAGCGGGAATGAAAAACCCAGGCTTTTTAGGCACATTGAAGAAGAGTCCTTACAAAATGCGATGGGGTTTAATAATTATGGGGCCGTTTTAGGGGTTAGAGCGTTCGAGCGCTTCGCCCCCTATAAAACCCCTATTGGCATCAATTTAGGCAAAAACAAACACATAGAGCAAGATAATGCCCTAGAAGATTACAAGGCGGTTTTGATTAAATGCTTAAACATTGGCGATTATTACACTTTCAACCTTTCTTCGCCCAACACCCCTAATTTAAGGGATTTACAAAATAAAGCGTTTGTGAGCGAGCTTTTTTGCATGGCTAAAGAAATGACTAAGAAGCCCTTATTTTTAAAAATCGCCCCAGATTTAGAAATAGATGCCATGCTAGAAATTACAAATAGCGCTATTGAAGCCGGAGCGAATGGGATTATTGCGACTAACACCACAATTGATAAAAGCCTTGTGTTTGCCCCTAAAGAAACGGGAGGCTTGAGTGGGAAATGCTTGACTCAAAAAAGCCGTGAAATCTTTAAAGAACTAGCTAAAGCTTTTTTTAACAAGACTATTCTTGTTTCTGTGGGGGGGATTAGCGACGCCAAAGAAGCTTATGAAAGGATTAAAATGGGAGCGAGTCTGTTACAAATTTATAGCGCTTTTATTTACAATGGACCAAATTTATGCCAAAATATTCTCAAAGATTTGGTAAAATTACTCCAAAAAGATGGATTTTTGAGCGTCAAAGAGGTTATAGGAGCGGATTTAAGATGAAATATTTTTCTAGTAAAGGACTTTTGAGGCTTTGTTCTGTCTTGTTAGTCACTTTAGGAGCGAGCATGCACGCACAATCTTACTTACCCAAACATGAGAGCGTTACCTTAAAAAATGGGTTGCAAGTCGTAAGCGTTCCCTTAGAAAATAAAACTGGGGTTATAGAAGTGGATGTGCTTTACAAAGTCGGCTCTAGAAACGAAATCATGGGAAAAAGCGGAATCGCCCACATGCTAGAGCATTTGAATTTTAAAAGCACTAAAAACCTTAAAGCCGGCGATTTTGATAAAATTGTCAAGCGTTTTGGGGGCGTGAGTAACGCTTCTACGAGCTTTGATATCACACGCTATTTCATTAAAACTAGTCAGGCTAACTTGGATAAATCTTTAGAATTGTTCGCTGAAACGATGGGTTCATTGAATTTAAAAGAAGATGAGTTTTTGCCTGAGCGTCAAGTGGTCGCTGAAGAAAGACGATGGCGCACTGATAATTCCCCTATTGGCATGCTTTATTTCCGCTTCTTTAACACCGCTTATGTCTATCACCCCTACCATTGGACGCCCATTGGTTTTATGGACGATATTCAAAATTGGACTTTAGAAGACATTAAAAAATTCCATTCGCTCTATTATCAGCCTAAAAACGCTATCGTTTTAGTGGTGGGCGATGTCAATTCCCAAAAGGTTTTTGAATTAGCTAAAAAGCATTTTGAATCCTTAAAAAATCTTGATGAAAAAGCTATCCCCACTCCTTACATGAAAGAGCCTAAGCAAGATGGGGCGAGAACGGCGGTGGTGCATAAAGATGGGGTCCATTTAGAATGGGTCGCTCTAGGGTATAAAGTGCCTGCTTTCAAACATAAAGATCAAGTCGCTTTAGATGCGTTAAGTAGGCTTTTAGGCGAAGGCAAAAGCTCATGGTTGCAAAGCGAATTGGTGGATAAAAAACGCCTAGCTTCTCAAACCTTCTCGCACAACATGCAATTGCAAGATGAAAGCGTGTTTTTATTTATTGCTGGAGGTAATCCTAATATCAAAGCCGAAGATTTACAAAAAGAAATCGTAGCACTTTTGGAAAAGCTTAAAAAAGGGCAAATCACTCAAGCTGAATTGGACAAGCTCAAAATCAATCAAAAAGCCGACTTTATTTCTAATTTAGAAAATTCTAGCGATGTTGCAGGGCTTTTTGCAGACTATTTAGTGCAAAACGATATTCAAGGCTTAACCGATTACCAGCAACAATTTTTGGATTTAAAAGTGAGCGATTTGGTGCGCGTGGCTAATGAATATTTCAAAGACACCCAATCAACCACCGTGTTTTTGAAACCTTAAAAGAGTCTTATAGCAGCATGCAATTTCATTCATCTAGCGCGTTGGTTACGCCTTTTAAAAAAGATCTGAGCGTTGATGAGGCCGTTTATGAAGCCTTGATCAAGCGCCAAATTCTTCAAGGCATGGACGCATGCGTGCCTGTTGGCACGACAGGAGAATCTGCCACACTCACCCACAAAGAGCACATGCACTGCATTGAAATCGCCATAGAAACTTGCAAAAACACTAAAACGCCATCAAACTCACGCATGAAAGTGTTGGCCGGCGTGGGCAGTAACGCCACGAGCGAGTCCCTTTCTTTAGCGAAGTTCGCTCAAAAAGTCGGTGCGGATGCGATTTTATGTGTAAGCCCTTATTATAACCGCCCCACCCAACAAGGCTTATTTGAACATTATAAAACCATCGCTCAATCTGTGGAAATCCCTGTCATGCTTTATGATGTGCCAAGCCGCACAGGCGTATCTATTGAAGTTCCAACTGCACTCAAGCTTTTTAGAGAAGTCCCTAACATTAAAGCCATTAAAGAAGCGTCTGGCTCTTTGAAAAGAGTAGCAGAATTGCACTGTTATGAAAAAGATTTTCACATTTTTAGTGGGGAAGATTCACTCAACCACTCTATCATGTTTTCAGGAGGCAAGGGCGTGGTTTCAGTGACCGGTAATTTAATGCCCAATTTGATTTCACAAATGGTCAATTGTGCACTCAAACATGAATACCAACAAGCCCTAGAAATCCAAGACAAGCTTTTTAGTTTACATCAAGCCCTTTTTGTAGAGACTAACCCTATCCCTATTAAAATGGCTATGCACTTAGCCGGCTTGATTGAAAACCCAAGCTACAGACTGCCTTTAGTGGCTCCAAGCAAGGAAACAATTAAACTTTTAGAAAAAACTTTACAACAATATGAGGTAATTGCATGAATGGTTCAAATCACATGAAAAATAAAACCCTAGTGATTAGTGGTGCGACTAGAGGTATTGGCAAGGCGATATTGTATCGTTTCGCTCAAAGTGGCGTGAATATCGCTTTCACTTATAATAAAAATGTTGAAGAAGCCAACAAAATTATAGAAGATGTGGAGCAAAAATATTCCATTAAAGCCAAAGCCTACCCCCTTAATGTTTTAGAGCCTGAGCAATACACAGAGCTTTTTAAACAAATTGATGCGGATTTTGACAGAGTGGATTTTTTTATTTCTAACGCTATTATTTATGGGCGATCTGTCGTGGGAGGATTTGCACCTTTCATGCGCTTAAAACCTAAAGGGTTAAACAATATTTATACAGCCACTGTATTAGCGTTTGTAGTGGGGGCTCAAGAAGCGGCAAAATGCATGCAAAAAGTAGGCGGTGGGGCGATCGTGAGCTTAAGCTCTACCGGAAACCTAGTCTATATGCCTAATTACGCTGGGCATGGCAATTCCAAAAACGCCATAGAAACCATGGTCAAATACGCCGCTGTGGATTTAGGCGAGTTTAACATTAGAGTGAATGCGGTTAGTGGTGGACCTATTGATACGGACGCTTTGAAAGCCTTCCCTGATTATGTGGAAATCAAAGAAAAAGTAGAAGAGCAATCGCCCCTAAAACGCATGGGTAATCCTAACGATCTAGCCGGAGCGGCTTATTTTTTATGCGATGAAACCCAAAGCGGATGGCTTACAGGGCAAACGATTATTGTAGATGGTGGGACTACTTTTAAATAAAGATTTTTCTTGCAAAATATTATTCATATCCACCACAGCAAAGAGTTGCAATTCATTAAAAAATGTTTGTTGGGCTATTTTTTCGCCCCTTTGTGTGGGGCTATACTTTTAGCGTTTTACATCGTTTCAAGCGGGACAAAATCGCTTCAAATTTCAGGACTCTTTAGCGGTCAATTGGCTTACATCGTTTTGTTGTCTCTTTTTTTGTGCACGCTTGGGTTTATTGTGGGGGCAGTTGGTTTTTATCGGCTTTCTAAAATTACATGCCATTTGAGTTTTTTTGAAAACTTCGTTTTTAGTTTTTTAGCGGTGATTTTTTGCACCCTTTTAAGCTATCTTATCCCTAATGCCAGTAACGCTTTTTCGCTAATCGGTAATGGGGTTTCTATTTTTTACTTGCACAAACTTTATAGAGAATTGAGCCTTCACACTCAAGAAAGATTTTTTTTAAGTGGATTTAGGTTGTTGCTTTTTAGCTTCATGCTGGCTCTTTTAGGGGTTTTTATGCATGCGTTAGTCGTCATCTTCTTAACGATCGCTGTGATCTTAATGTGCGTAGCGCTTGGCTTTTTAGGGCATGCGTTTTTGAATTTTTCACAAGTTTCTTTGAATACATGAAAGCTTTAAAACTCCTGCCTAATTTTTTGACGATTTTACGCATCGTTTTAGCGTTATTTTTATTATTTTTATTGTTGAATACGCATACTTATTTCAAATCTTTAACCCCCTTTCACATCAACATGCTCTCTTTTGGCGTTTTTGTGTTTGCTGCTCTCACGGATTTATTGGACGGCTATATCGCTAGGAACTATAAGGCCAAATCGCGCTTTGGGGAGATTTTTGATCCTTTAGCGGATAAAATGCTCGTTTTGAGCGCGTTTTTGGGGCTCGTTTATTTGGATCGCGTGGATGCGTGGATTCCGTTTGTGATTTTAGGGCGTGAATTCTTTATTTCAGGGCTTAGGGTTTTAGCCGCAAATGAAAAAAAGGATATTCCTGTCAGCACATTAGGCAAGTATAAAACTGTGTCTCAAGTCGTGGCGATTAGTGCTTTATTGGCCAATTTAGCTTACTCGCATGTGTTTGTAGCCATAGCGGTTTTTTTAACCCTTTATTCGGGAGTAGATTATGCTATTGAATATTATAAATCTTAATGTTAAAATAGACTTTTGATATTCTTTTAAAATATTTTGAAACTCTGTTTTTATCAAATATTGATAAATATTATTTAACCTGAACATTCTTTCTTTTTAAAAAACTTCACTTTACTTTTTTAAATGTTTATTTTTAAAAATGTTTTTGAGTATTTTTTACAAATTTATTTCCAATATCCCACAAAAACAAACCTTTATTTTTAATGAAAAAATTTTTTCACCCTATTTTTGTTATAATTTAAGATCATTTTTATTTTCAATCAAGGAGGTTTCGCATGGATAACCAAAATATCACGCATCAAGAGATAACGCAAAAACAAGGCGAGCTTAAAAGAGACATGAAAATGCGCCACCTCTTAATGATTGCATTTGGGGGAGCGATTGGCACAGGGCTTTTTGTAGGCACTGGGGGTAATATTGCAAGCGCCGGTCCTTTAGGGACATTGATCGCTTATGGTTTTGGAGGGCTTGTGGTCTATTGTATCATGCTCTCTTTAGGCGAATTAGCGAGCGTCTATCCCACTACGGGGAGTTTTGGGGATTATGCAGCTAAATTCATAAGTCCTGGCACAGGCTATATGGTTTTTTGGATGTATTGGCTTGGCTGGGTGATCACGGTTGCGTTGGAATATATCGCTATTGGCATGCTCATGCAACGCTGGTTTGCAGATATTCCTATCCATTATTGGGTCATTTCATGCATCGCGTTGGTTTTTTTATTGAATTTCTTTTCGGTTAAAATTTTTGCTGAAGGCGAGTTTTTTTTTAGCCTAATTAAAGTTTTAGCGGTGATCGCTTTTATAGGCATTGGTGCGATTGGGATTATCTATCAGATCTATTTGCATGGGTTTAATTCTATTTTTAACAACTTCCATTTTGGCGATAAAGGGTTTTTCCCTAATGGGAGTGTAGCGGTTTTTAGCGCGATGCTCGCTGTTATTTTTGCTTTCACTGGCACAGAGGTGATTGGGGTGGCTGTAGGAGAGACTAAAAATGCTAGTGAAGTGATGCCTAAAGCGATTAAAGCGACCTTGTGGCGCATTGTCTTTTTCTTTTTAGGCTCAGTGCTTGTCATTTCTGTTTTTTTACCCATGAGTGATTCTTCTATTACGCAAAGCCCCTTTGTGAGCGTTTTAGAGCGCATTGACTTACCTTTTGTAGGCATGGGTATTCCTTATGCGGCAGATATTATGAATATTGTCATTATTACGGCGATGTTTTCTACCGCCAATTCAGGGCTTTATGGAGCGAGTCGCATGATTTATGGGCTCTCCAAACAAAAGATGTTTTTTAAAGTGTTTTCCAAGCTCAACCAACAAGGCACGCCTACTTATGCGATGTTTTTTTCCATTTCTTTTTCTCTCATAGGGCTTTTAGTCCAAATTTATGCCAAAGAAAATGTGGTGGAAGCCTTGATTAATGTGATTAGTTTCACGGTGATTATCGTGTGGGTTAGCGTATCTATCTCACAATATTCTTTCCGCAAGCAATATTTAAAAGCTGGGCATTCTTTAGAAGATTTGCCTTATAAAGCCCCTTTTCTACCCTTTTTGCAGCTCATAGGGATCACGGGGTGCATCATCGGTGTGATTGGCTCTGCTATGGATAAGGATCAACGCATTGGGATGATTTTAACGATTGTTTTTGCCATTGTGTGTTACATTGGATACTATTTTACACAAAAAGCTAACCAAAATAACAAAAAAGATTTGATATAATCTTTTTTTAATATTTGAAATTTAACACCTAATTAAGGAAGTAACCATGGTGAAAAAAACTTTTTTTATCTCTTTAGCTTTAGCACTAAATTTGAATGCGGGCAATATCCAAATCCAAAACATGCCCAAAATTAAAGAACGATCGAGCGTCCCTTCTAAAGACAATACGATCTATTCTTACCACGACTCCATTAAGGACTCTATCAAAGCGGTGGTGAATATCTCCACTGAAAAAAAGATTAAAAGTAGTTTTATGGGTAGCGGTGTGTTTAATGACCCCTTTTTCCAGCAATTTTTTGGTGATTTAGGCGGAATAATCCCTAAAGAAAGAATGGAAAGAGCTTTGGGTAGTGGCGTAATCATTTCTAAAGATGGTTATATTGTGACCAATAACCATGTGATTGATGGTGCGAATAAGATTAAAGTGACCATTCCAGGGAGCAATAAGGAATATTCGGCTACTTTAGTGGGCACGGATTCTGAAAGCGATTTGGCGGTGATTCGCATCACTAAAGACAATTTGCCCACGATTAAGTTTTCTGACTCTAACGATATTTTAGTGGGCGATTTGGTTTTTGCGATCGGTAATCCTTTTGGCGTGGGTGAAAGCGTTACACAAGGCATTGTTTCAGCACTCAATAAAAGTGGGATTGGGATCAATAGCTATGAAAACTTCATTCAAACAGATGCTTCTATCAATCCTGGAAATTCCGGTGGTGCTTTGATTGACAGCCGTGGAGGGTTAGTGGGCATCAATACCGCTATCATCTCTAGAACCGGAGGCAACCACGGCATTGGCTTTGCCATCCCTTCTAACATGGTTAAAGATATTGTTTCCCAGCTCATCAAAACCGGTAAGATTGAAAGAGGTTACTTGGGCGTGGGCTTGCAAGATGTGAGCAGCGATTTGCAAAATTCTTATGACAACAAAGAAGGGGCTGTCGTTATCAGCATTGAAAAAGACTCTCCGGCTAAAAAAGCAGGGATTTTGGTGTGGGATTTGATCACCGAAGTCAATGGCAAAAAGGTTAAAAACACGAACGAATTGAGAAACTTGATCGGCTCCATGCTCCCCAATCAAAAAGTAACTTTAAAAGTCATCAGAGACAAAAAAGAACGCCTTTTCACTCTCACTCTTGCCGAAAGGAAAAATCCTAACAAAAAAGAAACGACCTCCACTCAAGGCAGTGTGCAAGGCCAATTAAATGGGCTTAAAGTGGAAGATTTAACCGAAAAAACCAGAAAGTCCATCCGTTTGAACGACGACATTCAAGGGGTTTTGATCTCTCAAGTGAATGAAAATTCCCCAGCAGAACAAGCAGGCTTTAGAGAGGGCAATATCATTTTGAGGATTGAAGATATTGAAACTAAAAGCGTTGCGGACTTTAACCATGCTTTAGACAAGTATAGAGGCAAGCCCAAAAAATTCTTAATTTTAGACTTAAATCAAGGTTATAGACTCATTTCAGTGAAGTGATAGTGGGTTGTCAATCGCATGTCTTTGATTAGAGTGAATGGGGAAGCTTTTAACCTTTCTTTAGAAAGTTTAAAAGAAGACCCTTTTGAAACTAAAAAAACGCTAGAAACGCTTATCAAACAAACGAGCGTTATCTTGCTTGCTGCTGGGGAGTCTAGGCGTTTTTCTCAAACGATCAAAAAGCAGTGGTTACGCTCTAATCATACCCCCTTATGGCTCAGCGTTTATGAGAGTTTTACAGAAGCCCTAGACTTTAAGGAAGTTATTTTAGTAGTAAGTGAGCTAGACTATACTTATATCAAACGCCATTACCCCAAAATCAAGCTCGTGAGAGGTGGGATATCACGCCAAGAATCCGTGTGTAACGCTTTAAAAGTGATTAGTGGTGCTTACACGCTCACAAGCGATGTGGCTAGGGGTTTAGCCAATATTGAGATGCTTAATGATTTATTTCTAACCCTTCAAAACACGAACCATTATTGCATCGCCCCTTACTTGCCTTGCTATGATACGGCGATCTATTATAATGAGGCTTTAGACAGAGAAGCGATCAAACTCATTCAAACTCCGCAATTAAGCCACACTAAAACGCTCCAATTAGCCCTAAACCAAGGGGATTTTAAAGATGAAAGCAGCGCGATTTTACAAGCTTTCCCGGATTTGGTGAGCTATATTGAAGGCAGTAAAGATTTGCACAAACTCACCACAAGCGACGATTTAAAAATTTTCACGCCTTTTTTCAACCCAGCAAAGGACACTTTCATAGGCATGGGCTTTGATACGCATGCTTTTATTAAAGATAAGCCCATGGTTTTAGGGGGGGTTGTTTTGGATTGCGAATTTGGGTTAAAGGCTCATAGCGATGGCGATGCTTTGTTGCATGCAATGATTGATGCGATTTTAGGGGCGATTAAAGGGGGGGATATTGGCGAATGGTTCCCTGACAATGACCCCAAATACAAAAACGCCTCTTCTAAAGAGCTTTTAAAAATTGTGTTGGATTTTTCGCAAAGCATTGGATTTGAATTGTTTGAAATGGGGGCGACCATCTTTAGCGAGATCCCTAAAATCACCCCTTACAAACCGGCGATTTTAGAGAACTTGAGCCAACTTTTAGGTTTGGAAAAATCTCAAATAAGCTTAAAAGCCACCACTATGGAAAAAATGGGATTCATTGGCCAACAAGAAGGGCTGTTAGTCCAAGCACATGCGAGCATGCGTTACAAACAAAAACTTTAAATGTGACAAAAGGAATAATTGATGAAAATCTTAATCATTGAAGATGATTTAGCATTAGCTAGAAGCATTTCTCACAATTTGCATGATTTAGGGCATTTTTGCGAGATTATCTCTAGCATTTCAGAAGAAAACAAAGAGCCTTATGATGTGATTTTAGTTTCTTCTAAAGTTTGCACTCAAGGGCGTTGCGAACATTTTGTGCGTTATCATTCCAAGCAAATCATTATCATGATGGCTTCACATGTCAATGAAGATAGCGTGAATAAACCCATTCAAGCGGGAGCGAGAGACTACATTTTAAAGCCTTTTAAAATGGATGAATTGTTGCGCAAGATCCAATACCACAAAGCCTACCAAGAAATGACCGCTCGCCTTGGATTTTATGAAAATTATTTGGATTTTATCCATGCAGAATTGCCCTTGCCCAAAGATTTTTCTTACAGACCGCCCTTTATTATCCACACGCCCTCTCAAGAGCTTGCAAACGCTTATTTATTGCAATACGCTAAAGAAAGGCAAATGGATTTTTCTTTTTTCTCTTTAAAGAACGCCACCTGGAAAGAATTCAGCAAGAATAAAGACAAATTGGAACGCCCTTTTTATATCATGCATTTAGAAGAGCTTAAAAAAGATGAGCAATTAAAATTATTGGAATTGGCTCGTTCATGCCCTATTGTGTTGTCCTATACCCATAAAGAGCCTTTAGAGTTTCCTAGGATTATCAGCATAGAATACGACAACAAGCCCCTATCCTTGTTTAGCCATAACACACCCTTTTTATCCATTCAAGAATACGAAAAAGAAGCCATCAGGCATTTTTCTTCTACATGCACGGACACGGAATTAGCTAGCAAGCTTGGCATTAGCCGTAAGAGTCTTTGGGAAAAACGCCGGAAATATAACTTACCGCGCACATAGTGGGGGATTCTTATTAAAACGGCTTGTTGTTTGCTATAGATTTGCTATAATAGTGAGTTTTAAAAAATAAATTAAGGATCGAGCATCAAACAGGCGTTTAGTCAAAGAAAAAATGCGTATTCAAAGACCCTTTTGCTAGACATTGATTGCGTGATCCCTAATATTGTTAGGCGTTTGCTCTCTGAAAGAGCACTCCCTAAAAAATTTGCCACTTATAGCTTGCAAGAAGTGGGCGTTATTTTCCTTACCACTCAAATTTTATCTATCATGCGCAAAACCCATTGCTCTAAAACGCTTTTTTTTATCACTAGGGGCAGAGAGAGTTTCCGCTACCAGCTGTGCGATTATTACAAACAAAAACGACACCAATTTGATGAAAATTTTAAAGCCTTGTTAAAAACCCTAAAAATCGCCATTGTAGAAAAATACCCCTTTAAAAAAGGAGCTAAAATCCAAGGCGAACATTGTTTTGAATATGAAGCAGATGATATTATCTCTTTTTACAAAAAGAAAAACCCTGAAAATTATGTGATAGCTAGCATGGATAAGGATATTTTGTATTCCAATAGAGGCTCTCATTTCAGCCTCAAAACAAACGCTTTTTTTAATGTGAGTAAAAAAGAAGCACAGTTTTTTGCTTACTACCAGTGCATTGTGGGCGATAAGGGGGATAATATTAGGGGGGTTAGAGGGATTAGCGATTCTAACTATAAAGAATTTTTAAACGAGCATGCCAAAGAGCATGAGCTGTGGGAACAGATTATTCAAGCTTTCAAAATCAAAGAAGATTTGAGCGATAGCGAAGCTAAAGAAAAGGCTCTATTAAACATGCGTTTAGTCAATATGCACCAAATGATCCGCCATGGCGTGATCAAACTATGGGAACCTGAATTCAAAAAAGCTTTTTTCCCTAAAAAATCAAAACCGCAAAAACCTAATTTCAAAAGAATTTCTTAAACCATTTAACAAAAATTTTTAGGCTCTTTCAATATTTTTTGATCTTTAAAAAAATTGGTTTTGATGATAAAACGCATTTTCTTAAGAGAATATTTTAAAATAATTCCCCACTATAACCCCCTTTAAAACCCTCCTAGCCTTCCTAGAACACCCAAGAAATTATCGCTCGCTTTTTCGCAAGCTTTCTCTTATTTAATCTTAAAAAAATACTTTGAGATTTTTTAAATTTTATATTTAAAAATCAACGAATCAAAGTTAAATTTTAAAACAAAAACTTCCCAAAAAAGACAAAAGAGCTATTTCCAAGACTTTTTCTCGTGGCTTTGGAATTATAAGCATACACATACCCCCCACCCATATCAAAAGACAAACTCCTATAAGCCCAAATCCTAAAACTACTCATTAAAGAATATTCTTGATAATCCCCAAAAGCCACCATCGCATCTAAACGAACCCTTTTAGTTTTAAGCCCACCAAAAACATAGCCTGAAATGCTGGAGTTAGCAAAATAAATCGCCGGCACACCAGGTGCATTGATCCCACGACCATAGAATTTAGTCCTATCGTTAAAAGTCCATAAATAGCCCTTATTGTTTCTTGCCGGAACAATATAAAAACCCATTCCAAAATTAAAAATTTTGTATTCAAAAGTTTGATCGATCAAAAACAAGCCGGCATTTTTAGCGCTCGTAACAGCGTCAGTGTTGCCGTATTGATACATGCCATGCATTAGAGTGTGCGAAGTGAAACCCTTAGCTAGAGAAGCATCATACTCAAACTTACCTCCCACTTGGACTAAAACATTTTGAGTGGGCAGCGGTAAGCGAGTGTTTGTTAAAATAAAAGGAGTGAATGTTAAATTTTTATTTTTGTATTCTGCACCCAAAACAAACACTTCCCCCCCAACATACAAGCGTTTAGACACAGGATCATACGACGCTAGAGCGTTTAGGGAAGTAGCGATCCGATTTCCTTGCTCTTTATTGATTTGATGCCCATTATAAAGCATGCTGTCCATAAAAATCCCAAAATAACGCATGGAATTTTGCTTAAAAGCCGCAGAGACCCCTTGAATATTGCCCCCTATCCAATCAAAATCCACAAAATCGGTATTGAAACGCCCTAAAGCTATTTTAAAACGCTGGTTAGTGTATTGGAGATACGCGTCTGAAATATCGCCAGCGCTCAAGTAAGGTTTCACATTGTTAGGGTTGCCAAAAAAATTCCCTAGACTAATGTAAAGATCAGCCAAACGCTGTTTATTATAAGCATTCCAAGCCCCAATAGCCCCAATACCCAACGACCACCCATTACTATAAGAAAAATCCGCTCCAAGGCGCGCTAGTGCCCCCACATAGCTATGGGGATTTTTTTGTGCCCCTTGATTATACAATAGCCCCAGATAGCCAAAAGGTTTGACTGCAATCTCTAAAGCTTTCAAAGACAGACCATTTAAAAAAAGGATCCATAACGCCAAATGATAATATCTTTTCTTATTTTTCTTATCTTGCATTAAAAACTCATCGTGGATTTAAACCTAATATTTTAATGAAAAATCCTTTTAATTGTGCTGAAACGGATTTAAAATCTTAATCACCACTAAACATTATCAATAAACTTGATTGACTAACACTAAAGATTTATGATAGTATTCTAATAAAACTATTTTAAAGGTGATTCATGAGTAAGAGTTTATACCAAACTTTAAATGTGAGCGAAAACGCTAGCCAAGATGAAATCAAAAAATCCTACCGCCGTTTAGCTAGACAATACCACCCAGATTTGAACAAGACTAAAGAAGCTGAAGAAAAATTCAAAGAAATCAACGCCGCTTATGAAATTTTGAGCGATGAAGAAAAACGCCGCCAATACGATCAATTTGGCGATAACATGTTTGGTGGGCAAAATTTCAGCGATTTTGCTAGAAGCCGTGGCACTAGTGAAGATTTAGACGATATTTTAAGCTCTATTTTTGAGAGAGGGGGCTTTTCAAGGTTTTCCCAACATTCCCAAGGCTTTTCTGGCTTTAATTTTTCCAATTTCTCTCCTGAAAATTTAGACATCACTACCACTTTAAATGTCTCTGTTTTAGACACCCTTTTAGGCAATAAAAAACAAGTGAGTATGAATAATGAGAGTTTTAGCCTTAAAATCCCTATCGGCGTGGAAGAGGGCGAAAAGATTAGGGTTCGTAATAAAGGGAAAATGGGGCGAATGGGAAGGGGCGATTTGCTCTTGCAAATCCATATTGAAGAAGATGAAATTTATAAGCGTGAAAAAGATGATATTATCCAAATCTTTGATTTGCCCTTAAAAACGGCTCTTTTTGGGGGTAAAATTGAAATCGCTACCTGGCATAAAACTTTAACTTTAACCATTCCCCCTAACACCAAAGCCATGCAAAAATTCCGTATTAAAGACAAAGGGATCAAAAATAGAAAAACTTCGCATGTGGGGGATTTGTATTTGCAAGCTCGTTTGATCTTGCCTAAAGTTGAAGCACTTTCTAATGAGTTGAAGGCGTTACTGGAAAAAGAATTGTAAGGACAGATGATGTATGATTATGATGAACCGCTTTATTTGATCAGCGTTGTGGCTAAAATTTTAGGCGTGCACCCGCAAACCTTACGCCAGTATGAAAAAGAAGGTTTGATAGAGCCAAGCAGGACTGATGGGAAAATGCGTTTGTATTCTCAGCGAGACATGGATAAAATCAAAACGATTTTACGCCTTACAAGGGATATGGGGGTTAATTTAGCGGGCGTGGATATTATTTTGCGCTTAAAAGAAAAGCTTGATGAATTGGACAATCTCAATAAAGAATTGCAAGACGCTCTCCATAAACACTCTAAAAACAACAAAACCCCAACGAAAAATTTAAGCACCCCCACTAATTTTTATGAATTGATTCTATTTAAAAAATGAGCTTGACTTCGCTTTTAAATCCCAAAAGATTAGAAGATTTTTTAGGCCAAGAGCATTTAATAGGAAAAGACACCCCCCTATTTAAAGCCTTACAATCCAAACATTTCCCCCATGCCTTTTTCTATGGCCCTCCGGGCGTGGGTAAAACAAGTTTGGCTCAAATCATCGCTCATTCGCTAGAACGCCCCATTCTTTCGTTTAATGCGACGGATTTCAAGCTTGATGATTTGCGCCTTAAGCTTAAAAATTACCAACACGCCCTTTTAAAACCCATTGTTTTTATTGATGAAACCCACAGATTGAACAAAACCCAACAAGAATTTTTACTCCCCATTATGGAAAAAGATCACGCTCTAATATTAGGGGCTAGCACGCAAGATCCTAATTACAGCCTAAGCCATGCGATCCGCTCAAGAAGTTTTATTTTTGAATTAACCCCCTTAAATGAAAGCGATTTAGACAAACTTTGCTCTAAAGCTTTAACACTATTAAACAAACAAATAGAACCTAGTGCTAAAACCTATCTTTTAAACAACAGCGCTGGCGATGCTAGAGCGTTATTAAATCTTTTAGATTTGAGTGCTAAAATAGAAGATCCCATCACTTTAGAAACGCTCAAATCCTTACGACCCCATAGCCTAAATGATGGTTCTTATAGTGATGATACGCATTATAATCTTACTAGCGCTTTAATCAAATCTTTAAGAGGGAGCGATGAAAACGCTTCATTATATTATCTAGCACGCTTGATTGCTGGTGGGGAAAATCCGGAATTTATCGCCAGAAGACTTGTGATTTTTGCCAGCGAAGATATTGGTAACGCCAACCCAAACGCCCTTAATTTAGCCGCTTCTTGCTTGTTTTCAGTCAAACAAATCGGCTACCCTGAAGCGCGCATCATTTTAAGCCAGTGTGTGATTTATTTGGCTTGTTCGCCTAAATCCAACACGGCTTATAAAGCAATCAATCAGGCTTTGGAATGCGTTCAAAAAGGCTTGCTCTACCCCATTCCTAAACACCTATTGCCTGATTCTAAAGATTACCTTTACCCACACGATTATAACGGCTATGTCAAACAAGACTATTTGGAAAAACCTCTAAATTTGGTTTCTTCTCAAGGCATAGGGTTTGAAAAAACCCTTTTAGAATGGCTCCATAAAATCAAAAACCAATCTTAAAGTTTTGGGTAAAAGCGTCTCAAAAAGGTACAGAAATTAACATTGTGTTATGGAATTAAAATAATAATGATTTTTATCTATGATTCATCGCATTATTATTGTATAATAATATTCTAGTTACAAAACTATTTTACAAATAAGGAAGAAGTTGAACATGAAAAGATTAGAAACTTTAGAATCTATTTTAGAACGCTTGAGGATATCTATCAAAAAAAATGGGTTGAAAAATTCAAAGCAAAGAGAAGAGGTGGTGAGCGTTTTGTATCGTAGCGGCACGCATTTAAACCCTGAAGAAATCACGCATTGCATCCGCCAAAAAGACAAAAACACTAGTATTTCTTCAGTGTATCGCATTTTAAATTTTTTAGAAAAAGAAAATTTTATCTGCGTTTTAGAGACTTCAAAAAGCGGTCGTCGTTATGAAATTGCGGCTAAAGAACACCACGATCACATCATTTGTTTGCATTGCGGTAAGATCATTGAATTTGCAGACCCTGAAATTGAAAACCGCCAAAATGAAGTCGCTAAAAAATACCAAGCCAAGCTGATTAGCCATGACATGAAATTGTTTGTGTGGTGTGAAGAATGCCAAGAGAAAAAAGATTAAAAACTTTCTCTAGCTAGGGCTATTCTGAAGGGTCTTAAGGACTTTATTCAAATTGTAACGCTTGAGTTTTAGGTTTTTGATTTCTTCATTACTCAGGCGTTTCCAAGTGAAAGTCTTGCCCACATACCCCCATTTGTCATAGCTTGGGGTAAATTCTAAATCCCCATTGGGATTTTGAGTGACTTTCACATAGTAAGTTCTGCCGTCATAAAAATTATACACCTTACCGCCCTTGTAAAGCCTTTCCCCTTTTTTAGTCAAACCGCTTAAAAACACCACGCCTTTATCACTGCGATCCCTTAATTGCGGGTTAGGGTTATACTCATCTTTTTTAGCGCTAGAGCCATCTGCATTAGAAATACCATAAGCGTAAAACTTCCCATCATGCTCAAAAAACTCCACAAAAGAGCTTTTTATGGACAAAAAAGGTTGGGTTTGATACACGCCAGGCAATTCCACAGCCCCTAAAAAACCACACAAAAAAATCAATATTAAAATAACGCTTGTTGTGATCATAGTGCAAATGAGATGAGCTCTTTAGGCACTTTAACGACCGCTTTAAAAATCGGCTCTGTCCTATACTTTTCAAAAGACTCTCCATAAAACCTCAACGCATGCACATCGCTTTCAAAAAAGACAGCCAACATGCTTGCATTCAAATGCAAAAAAGAAGCCTCTTTGACCGGCTCATAAACGATCAAATCCTTTTTTCCATCATAAGGGGTTTTCATGGTAGCCTTTTTTATATCTACCACTTTAGCCCCTTCAATACCCTTAACAACCAATTGGAAATCCACATACTGCCGGTGGCTTTCAAAAAAGCCTTTCTCGCTCTCTCTAACATGCTCTAAGCAATAGCTCTGCTCTATGCTAAACATACCATGCTCTAAAGGCACTTGAAATTCTGTATTAGGAGCGAGATTTAAAACCCTTTGATAAGCTTTGCTATCTTTTTGCATGACATCGTGTAAATACGCACGCAAAATTTCTGATTCTTGCGTTTTTTTAAACGAATGCCCAAGCGAGCTTAATTCCCCAAAAATGGCCATAATTCCTTCCTTTTTTACTCTAAAATGGTTTAATTTTTCAGTTGCTCTAATCGTTCCTTTTTAGTCCCAATATCTGTGATTTGAATGCCAAAATTCCCATCTACGATCACCACTTCGCCTTTAGCAATCACCTTGTCATCTACGAGAATTTCCAAAGGGTCATTCACCAATTGATCCAATTCCACCACGCTCCCTATATCCATAGAGACCACATCTTTTAAGATCATCTTTTTTTGACCGATACGCACTTTAACATTCAATTTCACATCTAAAAGCATGCTGATATTGCGGATTTCTATATTTTCTAAAGACGCATCTTGTATCTTATCCTCTCTAACAACCTTTGTGCCTTCTTCATTATGCTCTTTTTTAGTTTCAAATTGGTTAATAAAGTCTGTCGTAACCAATAAAATCATTTGACTTTCTTTTAGGGCTTCCATTTTAAAAGAAAACACCACCGCTTTAGCGTAATCTTCTTTTTTAGGAAGTTCTTTAGCGATTTCGGCGTTTGTGGTGGTAAAATTAAGTTTAGGGAGCAATTCTTGAGACTTCAAACTGGTAGCGATCGCTCCAAAAATATTAGAAGCCATTTCCTTGAATGCGTCCAAATCGTCATTATCCATTTCTTCCTTACTAGCCCCCTCACCTCCTAGCATCAAATCGCTTAAAGTAGTAACCAAGCCCACAGGAGCTAGTAATTCAATGTGGCTCTCGCCTTTATCAATTGCACTAATCATTACCCTTGCATAAGGTGTGCTGATCAAACTCGCTTCTTCGTTATTAGAAACCTCTTTTTCTAACCCCACGCTTGGAGTCTTACCCACTAACCCTTCTAAAGTAGAGACAACCTCTTGAATAAAAATCTTAATAAAATCTTGCATCGCTCACTCTTCTTCTATCTTCATAACATCGCCCACTTTATCTCTGCGCTGTTCTTCTAGCATTTCTAAAATCTCTTTAGTGTGCTCTTTTTCGCTATAAACCACCTCTTTAATTTGAATGGTTTTCCTATACCCTTGAAAACCCACGCTCGCTAAATAACGCTTTTTTTATGCACATACACGCTCACTTCATCATTGGCGACCTTATTCAAACGAATGGTATCTCCCACATCTAAATCCAACATTTCTTTCAAGCTCAATTCCACCGCACCAAGCAACACGATCATATCCACGCTCACGCTGCTTAATAACGCTTGCAATTCCCTGTTACGGCTCTTTTTGGAGTTGGTTTCTGAAAGCATGAAATCCCTACTCCCCATTTTAGAAAGAATGCTTTCAATGGAAATCACCGGATAGCAAATATTCATCATCCCACGGCTATGCCCGATAATGATTTCTAAAACCACCATGATAGAAATTTCATTCTGAGCGACGATTTGAACCACATTCGCACTGGACTCTTTAGCGTCAATCGTAGGATACATCTCCACCACAGGCGACCACACTTCTTTTAAAATTTGCATCACTTGGCGTAAAATCGTATCCAATAAATTCAATTCAATGTCGCTAAACTCTCTATTTTGATCATACGCACTCCCCTTACCCCCTAACAACCTATCAATCATAGGGAAAGCGATGCTAGGATTGATTTCTAAAACCCCCGTTCCCCCCATAGGCTTCATAGAAAAGACATTAAAACTTGTAGGGCTAGGCAAGCTCATCAAAAATTCCCCATAAGTCATTTGATCCACGCTATGGAGCTGGATCTCCACAATAGAACGCATGATAGAAGAGATTTGACTGGAAAGATTCCTAGCCATTTTGTCATGGATACTTCTAAAAGAGCGCAGTTGCTCCTTGCTCACACGATTAGGGCGTTTGAAATCATAGAGGGTGACACTGCGTTGCGGAGTAATATCCTTTTTTTGGACATTTTGAATATCCACATTTTCATCAACAACTTCTAAAAGTGCATCAATTTCTTCTTGGCTTAAAATATCAGCCATGACTAGCTCCTAAAGATTGACGCACCTTTTTAATCGCTTCTTTGATGATTTGAGAAATGCGCGATTCGGTAATGCCTAAAATCTCTTTAATCTCGCTCAAATTCAACTCTTCAAAGTAATAAAGCTGGATAAGCATTTGCTCCCTCTCGCTCATTTGATTCAACACTTTTTGGACATGCTCTAATAATTCTTCTACTTCAATCTTTTTAGTGATTTCATCTTGTTCAATCGCATTGAATTGCTCATCTATGGGCACTAACGCATAAATATCTGAAGCGGTCTTGGCTTCTCTAATCTTTTCAATATTCTCGCCTAAAGCCTGTGCTAAATACTCATCGCTAGGCTCTTTCCCATGCTCATTAAGGTATTTGGTCGTTTCAAAATCAATGCTTTTAATGAGTTTCCTACTAGAGCGAGAAACCACATCTAAAGAGCGCAAATAATCTAGCATCGCCCCATTGACACGAGTTTTCGCATACCCCCAAAAAGAGTCATTCAATGCACTCTCATAACGCCTAGCTAGTTTGATCAATTCTTCAGTGCCGATAGAAACAAGGTCGTTAAAATCAATAGATCCAGGCAAGTGCTCCTTTAAGCGAAACGCCATCGCGCGTACCGCCGGTAAATACTGGATAGCGAGTGCGTCTTGATGGTGGTGTTGTTGCTTGTCATAAGCGTTCAAAACCTTTTCTTTGTTTTTTTCGCTTTTTTCACTTGGTTCAGTTTGTTGGATTTCTTGGGGCATTCTATTTTCCATCGTCAAAATCATAATTTCTAATATAATTTAAAATACTAGCCACTTCTTTTTCTCTATTTTTAAACTCATGGTTGAAACGAAGCAAGCTCTCTTCAGTGCCTTTTTTATCAAAAAGACAAATATCTAAATCCGTGCAGGCGATAAAAATAGACGCAAATAATAACGCAATCAAGTATCCCCCAAGCGTGGATAACACCGTCCATAATAAAATGCTCTCTGGCTCATTGAATCTCAACACCGAAAACACTAGCCCTAAAAAAAACCCTACCACAACAGAAAAATGGATAAAATTTTGTATTTTCATAAGCCTACCCCAAATACTTTAAAAGTCTTTTAAAAAAGCTTTTCAACCCTTCTTTTGGTATTTCTAAAGCACCGGTTTCTAGTTTAGAAACTAAAAGGCTCGCCATTTGGTCAATGGATTGCGAAAACAAATCATTAGGGGCTATTTTTCTTAAAATCTTTCGCTCTCTAACATAGCGTTTCAATAAGGAGCTGTTTTCAATCGCCCCTAAGTAGTGCAATTCTAATGAAGCGATATTGTTTTTAGCTACCTTAAGCAACCTTTCATAAGTTGCCCTGCCTTCTTTGGGTTGGGCTACCATGTTAGCAATAAGAAACAATTCATCTTTATTTTTGGAGTTGATTTTAATGCATGCATACGCATCAGTAATCGCTGAAGGATCTGGTGTAGTGATAATCACCACGCAATCGCTCGCATTCAAAAACGCTTGTGTCGTGGCTCCAATCCCTGCACCCGTATCAATCACAATATAATCTAAAGAGCTTAAAACCCCATCTTCATCTAAAAATTGATCCAAAGCTTCCGCACCGCTGATGTATTTTAAAATCTCTTCACCGCTATCTCCGGGAATTAAGCAAAGCCCAGGTTCAATCTCACAAATTATTTCTTGCAATTTGGCTTCACCTTTTAGGGCATGCAAGATATTTTTATGGGTTTTCACCCCAAAGATGACATCTAAATTCGCCAAACCAATATCCGCATCAAACACCCCTACCTTATAACCTTTTTTGTATAAAGAATAAGCTAAATTGGCACTAATATTGGATTTCCCAACACCCCCCTTACCGCTTGTGATAGCGATGAATTTAGTATGCCCTTTGTTATTAAAAAAACTTTTAGGGTTTTTAGTATTCATAAAATTATCTAAGCGGCTCGCTTGATTGTTCATGCTTGTTCCTTATTGGGGTTATTAAAACCATCTAGCATGCAATCCACTAAATATTCATTAGTAGCCACTTTCAAATCCATAGGTACTTCTTGCCCAATAGAAAGATAACTGATAGGCTTTTGACTCTCATGCACTAAAGAAAACAAATTCCCTAACCCCCTACTCTCATCTAATTTAGTAAAGATTAAAGTATCAATCCCCAACACCCCAAAAGAATCATAAATATCTTTCATGTCTTCGTATTTAGTGGTCACAGAAAGTACTAAAGACACATCAATATTATAACCCCCATCTATAAATTTTTTCAACCCAGCAATCTTTTCTTTATCGTATTGCGAATGCCCTGTCGTATCCACCAAAATAAAATCGCAATATTCCAAAGCTTCAATTTCTTTAGCAAAATCTTTAGCGTCAATCACCGCTTCTATACTCATTTTCATTTTATTAGCATACCAACTCAATTGCTCCAAAGCCCCGATGCGATAATTATCCAAAGTGATAATGCCCACCTTGTATTTTTTAGTCAGCATTCTAGAATAGCGTGCGGCTAGTTTGGCTAAAGTCGTTGTTTTCCCCACGCCTGTGGGTCCTACAAGCATTAAAATGCGTTTTTGCCTTAAATTCAAATCTTCAGGGCGGCACAAGATCATTTTACGCAACACTTCTCTAAAATAGCGCTTGATAGTGATGGAATTTTCTCTCATGCGTAAAGGCATTAATTCCAAACTTAATTGCATGATTTCATCTAAATGGCTGGATTTCATCCCACTTTGTTTGGCTAGTTTGTAAATTTCGGCAAATTCTTGAGGGATATTGACGGAATTTGGGTTTTTCTCATCCCAAAACATGTTTTGAATGAGTTTCAGGCTGTCTCTAATTTTGCTTAATTGCAGATTAATATCTTTAATTTCTTCTTCTTGTTTAATTTCTTTTTCTTTTTTTTCTTTTTTATAATCGGCTTCATCTTTTAAGGCTTGCAATAAAGCGTCTTGCTTACTAATCTCTAAGGGCGTGTCTTCTAATGGGGCATCTTTTTCTAAAAGAGTCTTATTTTTTGAAAAAGTATAATGGTGCTGACTGGATGAAACTCCGGCGAGTTTGCGCATTTCTTCCACAGTGCTTGAAAGCTGCATCACCACATCTTCTTCACTCAATTCTTCATCATACAAACTCTCTGGAATAAGGGGGGCTTTAGGGGGTTTGTTTTCTTCTTCTTCAACCGCCACAACGATTTCATAAAGCCCAGAAGAAGTGAGCGTTTTTTTACGGATTTCTTGAGTTTTAAACACTAGCGTATCTACCCCATGGTGGCTTTGAGCGATCTTTAAAGCCTCAGCTGCCGTCTCCCCACTATAGGTATAGAATTTCACCACTCCCCTTTTTTAAAAAGCATTTGTTGCAAAGTTAAAGGCACTAACACCGAATCCCTTTCATTCCATTTAGGATGAGGTAAAGTCAAATCATTTTGTCTTAAAATGACTTGATTGAAAGCGATAATATCAATATCTAAAGTTCTTGGAGCGTTTTTAAAATCGCGCTTCCTTGCACGACCAAAACGCCTCTCTATATAAAAAACCAAAGCAAAAAACTCTCGTAAATCTAAACATGTCCTAAGGATAATCGTAGCGTTATAAAAATCAGGTTGCTTAACATAGCCAAAGGGCGGATTCACATAAATGGGCGAGGAAAAAATCTTTCCAATTTTACTATGATTTTTAAAATATAAAAAACAATTTTTTAATATTTTTAAAGGATTTTTAATATTAGATCCCAACCCTAAAACCACTCTGTTAGAAAAATCAAGTCTTCTTTTAAAAAGGCT
Source organism: Helicobacter acinonychis (assembly GCF_900461455.1). Taxonomy (NCBI): domain Bacteria; kingdom Pseudomonadati; phylum Campylobacterota; class Epsilonproteobacteria; order Campylobacterales; family Helicobacteraceae; genus Helicobacter; species Helicobacter acinonychis. The sequence goes on from NZ_UGIA01000001.1 coordinate 811,616, forward strand.
AGGGAAAAAGTGGCTAGTAAGGATCTCTTGCATCACAAAAGCTCAGCCCTAGAATTTTTAATCACGACTAAATCTTCAATGCGCACCCCAAAAAATCCAGGGATATAAATCCCAGGCTCCACAGAAAACACCATGCCTTCTTCTAAAATGGTTTCACTGTGCGATGAAATATAAGGGAGCTCATGAATGTCTAAACCAATGCCATGCCCAGTGCTGTGAGTGAAATATTGCCCATAGCCATACTCACTAATCACTCCCCTAGCCAAGCTGTCCGCTTCTTTACCGGTCATGCCCGCTCTAATGCCTGCAATAGCCTTTTCTTGCGTTTCTTTGACAATATCATAAATCTTTTGACGCTCTTTATCCTTAAAACTTTGCTCTCTTTTAAACACAAAGTCTTTTGGGTCAAAAAAAGCCGTGCGGGTCCTATCAGAGCAATAACGCTCGTATTTGATCCCCATATCCAAAAGAATGCTATGCTCCGCTTTTAAAAAATCCTTAGCACTAGGCAAGGCATGGGGTTTGCTCGCATTCGCATTCAAGGCTAAGATAGGTTCAAAACTCAAATCATAAACCCCTTCTCTAGTCAAAAAGTCTTTAACCTTATGCTGCAAATACCGCTCGCTCAAGGACTCTTTTTCATCAAAAATATTCTTCACATACTCGGCAAAATTTTCAAAAGCTTCAACATTCAAGGCTTGAGATTTTTTGAGAAGTTGGATCTCATGCTCATTTTTAATGATGCGTTTTTGACGGTGGTAACTGGGCACGCCCTCTAAACTCACTTTAGCACCAATCGCTGAATCCAAACGCTTATAGGTTTGTAAATTCACCTGATTAGGGTCAAAAAAGAGCTTTTTAACAGAGCTTTTTATAATCAAATCAATCGCACTTTGCACTAAATCACTAGACTCTATTACTTCCGCTAAAACGCCATTTTTAGGCTGAATACTTTCTCTAGCCTCTTGAGTGTAGCGAGAATCAGTGATAAAAAACGAGCGATCGTTTAATTGCAAAAACAAAGCATTATCGCAACTATAAGCACACTCAAAAAACATCGCATTTTCATTGAGCGTGAAATGCGATCCTCTTTCTAATCCTTTCATGGGTAGCCCCCTTTCTGGTTAGTTATTGATATTGTTGATCGAGTTATTGGGGTTGTTTTGTTGGGCTTCTTGGAAAGCTTTCATCTCGGCTAGAATATTCACCATCGCCATTAAAGCCATGTTGTAACCAAGTGGACCAAATCCCATGATCACGCCTCCACAAGCCGCACCGGTGTAAGAATTTTTCCTAAATTCTTCTCTAGCTTGAATGTTAGTCAAATGCACTTCAATGACAGGTTTGCCCGCTAACATGATCGCGTCTGCAATCGCAATAGAAGTGTGCGAAAACGCTCCTGGATTAATGATAATCCCTTCATAATCGCTGCCCACACTCTCTTGGATCTTATCAATGATTTCGCCCTCAAAATTGGTTTGAAAAAACTCTAATTCCACATCCAAATTGCTTTGTTTCACGAAAGTTTGCATGATTTCATGGATTTGATCTAAAGTGACCATGCCATAAAGTCTTGGGTCTCTGTGTCCTAACATGTTTAAATTAGGCCCTTGAATCACTAAAATTTTCATTGTTTCTCCTTGTTTAATGCAGAATGAACAAGCATTATAGCATAAGTTTTTATCTTACCCCCTAAATCCAAAGAGACAGGGCTTTAAAAAATCGTTTTTAAACTTTATTTGATGGTTTAGATTTTATTTAGCTGCAAAAGTTCTTTTTTTAAAAAGACAGCCATCATGACCATCCCTACAAAAAAACTTCCCGTAATGAAGAAATCAAAGGGGTCAAACCCAATGCCAAAAATGAGATAAAAAGCGAGTGTTGTTAATATAAAAAACGATATTAAAGAGTTTTGCTTCACCCCACTCCAAAAAATCTTTACAATAACTAACCAAAAAAAGAGCAAGATTAAAAAGCCTATGATCCCCCTAGTGGCTAAAACATGAATGATTTGATTGTCATACCTTTCAATACAAAGGATCAAGTCTTTCGCCCTATAAGACTGTGATAAAGATAAAATCTCTTCTAATCTTTGGCACTTCTCGCTAGCAGCCATGCCAAAAAAGGGTCTTAAACGCACCACTGTTAGGGCTTCTTTCCAGCGTTCCAAACGCCACCCAATACTGCTGTCAGCGTCCTTTTTAGCGTAGCGTTTCAAATCCTCTTCAAAGGTTTTATTTTGAGCCCTAGGCTGCTCTATGACTTTTCTTTTTTCTAAAGCGTTATTCCCCATATACAAAGCACTCAAAACAAGACTCACAACCACCATGTAACCTAATTGTTTGATCGATTTTTTTGCATATAAAATAAAGCAAGAAAGGATCAAAAAAGTAGCGATAAAAGCAATTGTAGCGCTCCTTGTAGAGCTTAAAATAACGACTAAAAACCCTACAAAAACAGAAAGGGTGAAAAAAATTTTCTCTTTTTTATTTTGCGAATAAAGTGCATAAATATAACAGCCTAAAATGGACACGCTCACCAAGACCACATACTCCTTAACCGTGCTAAAACCCTGTGCTCTAGGCATGTTAAAATAGATTTTTTGCACCAATGAGAGCAAGCCGTTGATAAAATTTGCGATAGCCATGCTATAAAAAAGGACTTTTTGGTTTAATTTGATGGTTAAACGGCTCGCAAAAAGCAAACATAACGCCCCACAAGCGTAAGTTAAGGACATGTTTAGAGCGAATAAATTATAACGGAAAGTTTGGCTATCATACATGTTAAACATGTTAGGGAAGATGCTTAAAAACACGCCCAAAAAAGCCAAAGTAAGCCATTTAAAGGGCATTATTTTTAGGTGGTTGATTTTAAAAGTCTCTCTCAAAGACGCTTGAAAATAACACCTAAACAATAAAAAAACCATTAAGACAATCAATAAGACTTGCGTTAAAGGTTTTTTAAATGAAGTGAGAAAAAAAAGGGCAAAAATCAAAGTGAAGACAGAGTCTGCACTGAAAAAGGCTTTCAAACGCTCTTTCAATATAAATCCACCATGAAATCCACCATGATTTAAAATACCCTAAAACTAATAAAAACTATCTGTCTTTAATGCCTAACTTTTCAATCAAAACCACATAACGCGCATGATCGGTGCGTTTGATATATTTCAACAAATTGCGTCTTTGAGCGACTAATTCTAAAAGCCCTAAACGGCTAGAATGATCTTTGGGGTTAGCTTTTAAATGCTCGGTTAAAAGCTTGATCCTTTCATTCAATAACGCCACTTGCACTTCACAAGAACCTGTATCGTTTTCTTTAGTGGCAAACGCCTTAATGATTTCTTGTTTTTTCTCCAAATTCAAAGCCATAACGACCTCCTAATTGGTATGTTAAATTTAAAAGTAGTAATTATAGCGTAAAATAAGTTTTTTGTGCAAATCCTTTTAAACTTTATATTATAATAAGTCTTAAAATAATAAGTCTTAAAGAGACACACTTACCAAATTAAGGCATTGATTTTAGATTATGGCAAACGAACGCTCCAAATTGGCTTTTAAAAAGACTTTCCCTGTCTTTAAACGCTTCTTACAATCCAAAGACTTAGCCCTTGTGGTCTTTGTGATAGCTATTTTAGCGATCATTATCGTGCCGTTACCACCTTTTATATTGGATTTTTTACTCACGATTTCTATTGCGCTGTCGGTGTTGATCATTTTAATTGGGCTTTACATTGACAAACCTACCGATTTTAGTGCCTTCCCTACTTTGCTTCTCATTGTAACCCTGTATCGCTTGGCTTTAAATGTCGCTACCACTAGAATGATTTTAACGCAAGGTTATAAAGGGCCTAGTGCGGTGAGCGATATTATCACGGCGTTTGGGGAATTTAGCGTGAGTGGGAATTATGTGATTGGTGCTATCATTTTTAGTATTTTAGTGCTGGTGAATTTATTGGTGGTTACTAATGGTTCTACTAGGGTTACTGAAGTGAGAGCGAGGTTTGCCCTAGACGCTATGCCAGGAAAGCAAATGGCGATTGATGCGGACTTGAATTCAGGGCTTATTGATGATAAAGAAGCCAAAAAACGACGTGCTGCATTAAGCCAAGAAGCGGATTTTTATGGTGCGATGGATGGAGCGTCTAAATTTGTCAAGGGCGATGCGATCGCTTCTATTATCATCACGCTTATTAATATTATTGGAGGGTTTTTAGTGGGCGTGTTTCAAAGGGATATGAGCTTAAGCTTTAGCGCTAGCACTTTCACTATCCTAACCATTGGCGATGGGCTTGTGGGGCAAATCCCTGCTTTAATCATTGCGACAGCGACCGGTATTGTGGCCACTCGCACCACGCAAAACGAAGAAGAAGACTTTGCTTCCAAGCTCATCACACAGCTTATGAATAAAAGCAAAACTTTAGTGATTGTAGGGGCGATATTATTGCTTTTTGCGATTATTCCTGGACTTCCCACCTTTTCTTTAGCGTTTGTAGGGAGTCTCTTTTTATTTATCGCATGGCTGATTGGCAGAGAGGGAAAAGATGGGTTGCTCACTCAATTAGAGAATTATTTGAGTCAAAAATTTGGTCTGGATTTGAGCGAAAAACCCCAAAGTTCTAAAATCAAACCCCACACCCCAACCACAAGGACTAAAACCCAAGAAGAGCTTAAAAGAGAAGAAGAACAAGCCATTGATGAAGTGTTAAAAATTGAATTTTTAGAGTTGGCTTTAGGGTATCAACTCATTAGTCTTGCGGACATGAAACAAGGGGGTGATTTATTAGAAAGGATTAGGGGCATTAGAAAAAAGATAGCGAGCGATTATGGTTTTTTAATGCCTCAAATCAGGATCAGAGATAACTTACAGCTCCCCCCCACGCATTATGAAATCAAGCTTAAGGGTCTTGTAATCGGTGAGGGCATGGTGATGCCGGATAAATTTTTAGCCATGAATACCGGTTTTGTGAATAAAGAAATTGAAGGCATTCCCACTAAAGAGCCGGCTTTTGGAATGGACGCTTTATGGATTGATGCTAGAAATAAAGAAGAAGCTATTATTCAAGGCTATACAATCATTGATCCAAGCACCGTTATTGCGACGCACACGAGTGAATTAGTGAAAAAATACGCTGAAGATTTTATCACTAAAGATGAAGTGAAGTCCCTTTTAGAGCGCTTGGCTAAAGACTATCCTACGATTGTAGAAGAGAGCAAAAAAGTCCCCACCGGTGCGATCCGCTCAGTCTTGCAAGCCTTGTTGCATGAAAAAATCCCCATTAAAGACATGCTCACTATTTTAGAAACGATTACCGATATTGCCCCTTTGGTTCAAAACGATGTGAATATCTTAACCGAACAAGTGAGAGCAAGGCTTTCTAGGGTGATTACTAACGCTTTTAAATCTGAAGATGGGCGTTTGAAATTTTTAACTTTTTCTACCGATAGCGAACAATTTTTGCTTAATAAATTGCGAGAAAATGGCACTTCTCAAAGCCTATTACTCAATGTAGGCGAATTGCAAAAACTCATTGAAGTGGTTTCTGAAGAAGCCATGAAAGTCTTGCAAAAAGGGATCGCTCCGGTGATTTTAATCGTAGAGCCTAATTTAAGAAAAGCCCTCTCCAATCAAATGGAGCAGGCCCGAATTGATGTTATTGTGCTAAGCCATGCAGAATTAGACCCTAACTCTAATTTTGAAGCTTTAGGCACAATCCATATTAATTTTTAACCTATAAACAAGGAAAATAATGCAAGTTTATCACCTTTCACACATTGATTTAGATGGTTATGCATGCCAGCTTGTTTCAAAACATTTTTTTAAGAATATCCAATGCTATAACGCCAATTATGGGCGTGAAGTCTCAGCGAGAATTTATGAAATTTTAAATGCGATCGCTCAATCTAAAGAAAGTAAATTCCTTATTTTGATCAGCGATTTGAATTTGAATTTGAACGAAGCACAGTATTTGCAAGATAAAATCCAAGAATACCGCTTGCAAAATAAAGACATTCAAATCCAACTCTTGGATCACCACATTGGCGGTAAAGAAGTGGCTGAGAGTTTTCATTGGTATTTTTTAGACATTAACCGCTGTGCGACTAAAATTGTGTATGAATTTTTGAAAAAACATTACACGATTTTAGAGTCTAAAGACACGATATGGCTAGAGCCTTTAGTGGAAATGGTCAATTCTGTGGATATTTGGGACACACAAGGTTATGGCTTTGAATTGGGTAAAGTGTGTATGCGCATGATCAGCCAAAGCTCTGAATTGAACCGCTTCATGTTTGATGAAGAGAATCGTAACTATAAATTAAAGCTTTTAGAAGAAGTTAAAAACTATTTGTTTTTAGAAAATGGTCCTGTGGCCTATGATAATGATTTATTGAAGCTTAAAAAAATCGCTCTAGGGGGCGATCCTATTGCAGAAACGATGGATAATATCTCTTCAAATGCACAAACGCATTTGCTCTCTTTAAAAAAGCACGATTGCAGCGTTTATTACCAGGATAAAAAAGGGTTTTTAAGTTATTCTATGGGGGGTATTAGCGTGTTAGCTAACCTTTTTTTAACGCAAAATCCGGATTTTGATTTTTATATGGATGTGAATGCTAAAGGGAATGTGAGCTTAAGGGCTAATGGGAATTGTGATGTGTGCGAACTCAGTCAAATGTGTTTTAATGGAGGCGGTCATAGGAATGCGAGCGGAGGCAAGATTGATGGCTTTAAAGAAAGTTTTAATTACAGAGATATTAAAGAACAAGTAGAAGAAATTTTCAATAACGCTTAAAGCGCTTGCATTTTCAAATAATCGTATTTTTAATTTTGTTTGTCTTTCAGGCTGATTTAGTCTATAATCACGCTAACGCAAACAGTCATTTTTTAGGTTATCTAGATTGTCTCTTTTGTTGCGGTTATTTGGAGCGTGTTAGGGTTTGGGATAATAGTGGGTGGTTATCCCAAAAAGGAGATAACCAACTATGAGATTATTATTCAGCAATCATAGTTTTAGCGGTTTCTACAACGACATTGTACTAAAATTTCAGCTCTAGTGCAAGCTGGAGTTAAAATCTATGGTTGCTAGCATTTTTAATATCTTACAAAAAATAGTTTTTTATTTTCTCCAATATTCTTTAATTTTTAAAGAATGGGATTTTTAACTTTATTTTATATAATAAAAAATTCATAAGGGGATAGGGGGGCATTTTGAAATCATTCTCCCCTACAACCCCCTTAAGATCCCCTAACCCAAGAATACCGCTTAAGAAAATACCGCTCGCTCACGCAAGCTCTTTTATTATTGGATGGTAAAAAATGCTAAAAAGCATTCAATTAAATGGTTAGGATGTTGCAGCGGGCGACACTCCGTTAGGAGACACCATCATGCGATTATTCGTTATAGCGATAGTTTTAGTGGTAATCCTAACACTGCCACTTTATTAACAACAAGCCCTTAAGAGTTCTCATCTCTTAGGGACTTAACTATCGCTATAGTCGTATCATCTCTTGTTTAAACAAAAACCTAAAATCCCCCACACAACAAAAGAAAATAGAAAAGAAAGAAACTAGCAGAGAGAAAACCCTCTGCCAAAAGAAGAAAAAGGATTAGAAGTTAATCATGTAGTTAAAGTCGATAGAGAAATTTCTCTTATAGAAAATATCTACTGATCCATCTACGCCCCTTTCTTTATAAAATTGGTTGGTGAATAAAGGCGATTTAAAGCCAAGCTCAATATCTCTGTGCTTAGCGAAATTACTCCTAAAGCTAAATTGGACTAGCATTTGGAAATAGCTTGTATTCATGCTCACTGAACAACTCTGCTGTGTTATAGCCTTTTTTGCTTTCATAGAAGTTATAGAGTGCATCAAAGCCCACGCCATAAGTGAAGTTATTCACTTGAGAAGCACCACTCATAATGCCAAGCTAGATCCCCACAAAACTCAAATTAGCGTGGTTATAGCTATAGTATCCATAAGACCTAAAGCCAAAATTTTTCTTTTTACCAAAGAACCACTTATACCATGCCATGGCATCCATGCCATACATTTGCCCATAATTATTTGTGTTAGTCACAGTGGGTTTGTGGGTCGCTTTGACTTGAGAGACAGCATTTTGAATGTTTTGATTCACATTTAAAAACGCCGTTTTTGATCTGTCAAATTAGCCACTAGTGCATTTAAAAGAGCTTTAGCGTCTTGCAATAGTATTTGTGGTGGTAATCGCTACTAGCACGACGGTTTGCACTTTGGGTGCACTAGATTCTGTCATGTTATTCGTGCTATTGAGAGCGTTCAAAACCACATTCACTTGATGGATCGCATTATTCAACGCGTCTAAAACCGCACTCGATCCGCTTGTGAGTTGCCCAATCGTCGCACTAGAAAAATTTAAATAGCCTTTTAAAGTGTTTTGAGCGTTCGCTAACGCATTAAGTGCATCGCTTAAATTTTGAGCGTTGGAAATCGTGTTGCTTAAATCGGAATTATTACTCAAAAGATTGTTGATTTTCGCAGTTTGCAAAGAAAATTGCGTTACCCCGCTTAAAGTGGTGCCCATGGTAGTCACACTCACATTATTAAGCCCTGTAATGGTAGCGGTATCTTTAGTTAGTTGGCTATTTTCAGCTTTTTTTCTGGGGTTGGTGTTATAACCACTGGTGGTTTTGGTTTTCCGCTGTCAGCTGTTTCACCTGATTTGTTTTTGTCACCTTTGGGTTGTGTTTCACTCGCATTCACGCTCCCTAAAAGCATGCCGCTAACCACTAAAGAAACGAAAGCCAGTTTTTTGAATTGGATTTTCATGATTTCCATCCCTTATCTCTTCATCAAATTTGGATTGACTTTGCTATTCGCTTCAGCGCCGTATTGCATTTGGGGGGCTAGAGCCACTGCGTTGTTGGACAAGTTGCTAAAAATTGAAGTGTTTAAGGGGGTGTTGTTGTTAGTGCCTAAGGTGCGGATGGTGTTTTGGTTTTCTAAACTAGAATATTGAAACCCCCCCTAGAAACGCATCGCCCTTTTCTACCATAAGACACACTAATGGCTAACGCCATACCTAAAAAAAACCTTTTTCATAAATATTACTTTATATATATATAATTTTAAATTGTATTTACAACTAGATTTATGGGTTAAAAAGGAGATTTTTTATTTTATTTATCTTGTAGAGTGGTTTAAAATATAACCACACTAACGCAAAAATGATTTTAGGCTGTTTTATTGCTAGTTGGTGTTGCAAACATTGTAGAGCTTTTAAAGTTTAGGATAATAATGGATGGTTACTTCAAAAGAGATAGCTGACCACAAAACCACTATTAACGATCGCTATCATGCTAAAATTTAGTTCTAGTGCGAAAAAGTCCGCAAAAATAGGGCTTTATTCTTCACACGCAGGCTTTGGGTAACAAAAACGATAGCCTCTGCGCCTTATCGTTTCAACCGTGGAAATCCCTAAAGGCTTATCCATTTTTTGGCGGATTTGATTGATCGCTACTTCAATCACATTAGGGGTAACCATTTCAGGCTCTTCCCAAATAGCGTCTAAAAGCTGTTCTTTTGAAACGATTTGATCCCTATGCCTCGCAAGGTGTGTGAGCACTTCAAAAGGCTTGCCCTTAACCTCAATCTCACGCCCCTTGTAAATAATCTTTTCTTCATCAGGGCTGATGGTCAAATCCCCAATTTCAATCACATTAGATCCCCAAAACCTCAAACGTGCCTCAATCCTTGCGACTAAAGCCTTAATGCTGCGATAAGGTTTGGCGATATAATCGTCTGCACCCTGCTCAAACGCATGGACTTCTTCTTGGCTTGTGGGGTTACTAGAAGAAACTAAAACGATAATAGAGGGGTGCTTGTCTTTGACTCTAGAAACCAAATTAATAGCGTTTTTATCGCTCACCATCACTAGGTCATAATTCCTAATATCCATAAGATATTCCCCATCCTCTACGCTTTCAGTCACATCAGCCATAAAGCCTTTGTCGTTCAAGCCCTTCTCAATCTCTTCGCCTAAAACAGAATCTTTTTCAATCAGTAGAACACGCATGGTTTTGTTGGCTCCCATATTTAAGAGTAATTAAAGCTTGATTATATCACAAATTTAAGTTAGTTTAAGAAAATTTTAATAAAAGCTATCGCTTGACTTGGTGCAAGCTCTTTTATTTACGCTTAAACGCATTTTTATATAGGCAAATTTTAAAAATACTTGCTAAAAATCACAAATTTTATTGTATAATTACGAATCCAACCATTCCTTTGGTTTGGTTGGCACCGCTTAAGATTGAAGAGTCACCTCCCCCTCCTTTCTCTTTGTCTTGGCGGTTGTTTTTTAACCCTTATTTTTAAGTGCTCCATTGCGATTCGATTCACAACTCGCTATTTTTAAGATATTGAAAAATTTTTTAACTAAACTTGATTTTTAGGTAGAAGCCTAAGGTATGCGATCTCGCTAGGGGCTAAAAACCTTAAAGGAATACCCCAATACCCTGCCCCACTGCTCACATAAATTTGAGTGGTGTCGCTGTGCTTGTATAAACCATACAAATAAGTTTGCGCCAACTTAACTAAAAGGCTAAAGGGGAAAATTTGCCCTGCATGGGTATGCCCTGAAAGCACTAAATCCACAGAGTGGCTTTCTTTAAGACTTCTAATTTGTTTAGGCTGATGGGCTAAAAGGATCGTAGGCTTACTCTTATTGCACTTTTGTAAGGCTTTATCAATATCAGGGGCAAAATTTTGATGCTTTCTTGCGAAATAATCATACACGCCACACAAATTAACCCCCTCTAAATCCACGCACTCATTCCCTAAAATCTTCAAATTGAGAGTTTCAAGAAACGATAAAATCGGCTCTATGCCGTGATAATACTCATGATTTCCTGGCACATAAAAAGTGCCATGGGTACTTTTAAGGTTGTTTAAAGGCAGTAAAAAAGATTTGACTTTTTCAATGTTTTCATCCACCAAATCCCCACCAATCAACACCATATCCACTTCTTTTTGATTGACTTCTTCTACAATGTAGTTGACAAAATCTTTTTGCAACAAACTCCCCACATGCATGTCTGTGAGTAAAATAATCTTTAACTCTTTGTCTAATTTGTCTAAATAAATAGGGGTTTCTTTGATTTTAGGGCGAGCCAACCCTTCGTAAAACCCACGCCAAAAATACCCCAACAACGCCAGATAAAACCCTAATGTTAAAAAATTTTTTAAACTTTTACGCCTTGAATGCAAGAAATCTATTTTTTCTATAGAATAAGAAAACCCATAAAAACCTAAAGAAAGGATAAAAATAATAAAAGTGACAAACGAACACGCTGAAGTCAAAAAAAATAGATAGCTAGGCATGGTGTTTCTATAAAAAGTAAAAAGTGTCTCGCCTATGCTTAAAAGGATGAAAAACCCTAAATAAGCGTGTTGGGAAACTTTTTTTAAGGTTAAAAACGATTCTAACATCCTAAAAGAACTATAATTCAAAAGACACAAAACCAATAAAAACGCTATGGAAATCAGCATGTCACCCTTTTAGTTATAAAGTGTTCTGTTATGTTAGCATATTAACGCTAATGTGCCCTTTAGGATCAATCCTTGCGATTGTTTCATTTTTTATCAGTCTCAACCCCCACAAAAAGAGAAGTGCCTCCCTCCCTTTAAAAGAGCACTAGTTTGGATACAATAATAAAAAGATCCATTCAATGGAGCCCATAAATAAGGAGATGCAAATGCAATTGGACGATGATTTAGAATTCGCTAAAAAGATCTTTAACCCTAACAGAGCATTTGCCAAGCAAGCTAGGATTAAAAACATGTGCGAATATAAGGATTTAGTGCATGAAGCCAATGAAAATTATGAAAATTTTTGGGGCGAATTAGCCAAGCAAAAACTCACATGGTTTAAGCCCTTTGATAAGGTTTTAAACAGCGATAACGCCCCTTTTTTTAAATGGTTTGAAAATGGCAAAATCAATGTTTCTTATAATTGCATAGACAGGCATTTAAAAGACAAAAAAAATAAAGTGGCGATCATTTTTGAAGGGGAAATGGGGGATTATAATGCTATCACTTACAGAAAACTCCACTCTGAAGTCAATAAAACAGCCAACCTTTTAAAAAACGAGTTCAATATCAAAAAAGGCGATAGGGTAATTATCTACATGCCTATGATTGCAGAGAGCGTTTATATGATGCTCGCATGCACTAGGATTGGGGCGATTCATAGCATCGTTTTTGCTGGGTTTAGCCCTGAAGCTTTGAGGGATAGGATCAATGACGCTCAAGCCAAATTGGTTATCACAGCAGACGGAACCTTTAGAAAAGGCAAACCCTACATGCTCAAACCAGCCCTTGACAAAGCTTTAACCAATAACACCTGCCCTAGCGTGGAAAAAACGCTTATTGTGATACGAAACGCCAAAGAGATTGACTATGTGAGAGGGCGCGATTTTGTCTATAATGAAATGGTCAATTACCAATCCGATAAATGCGAACCTGAAATGATGGACTCTGAAGATCCTTTATTCTTACTCTACACAAGCGGATCGACTGGGAAGCCCAAAGGGGTCCAGCACAGCAGTGCGGGGTATTTATTATGGGCTCAAATGACAATGGAGTGGGTTTTTGATATTAGAGATAACGATAATTTTTGGTGCACGGCTGATATTGGTTGGATCACAGGGCACACTTATGTGGTTTATGGGCCTTTAGCTTGTGGGGCGACCACTTTGATATTAGAGGGCACGATGTCTTATCCGGATTATGGGAGATGGTGGAGGATGATAGAAGAATACCGCGTGGATAAATTCTACACTTCCCCCACCGCCATAAGAATGCTGCATGCAAAAGGCGAAAACGAACCCTCAAAATACAATTTGGATTCACTCAAGGTTTTAGGAACGGTGGGAGAGCCCATTAACCCTACAGCATGGAAATGGTTTTATGAAAAAATCGGTAATTCGCAATGCAGTATCGTGGATACCTGGTGGCAGACAGAAACAGGAGGGCATATCATAAGCCCATTACCGGGGGCCACACCCATAAGGGCTAGTTGTGCGACCTTGCCCTTGCCTGGAATTCATGCGGAAGTTTTAAATGAAGACGGCAGCAAAACCAAACCGGGAGAGCAAGGGTTTTTATGCATCACTAAGCCATGGCCTTCTATGATACGAAACATTTGGGGCGATGAAAAACGATACATTGATAGCTATTTTTCTCAAATCCAATTGAATGGGGAGTATGTCTATCTCTCTGGAGATGGCGCTATCGTGGATGAAAACGGATACATTACCATTATTGGACGCACAGATGATATTGTGAATGTGAGCGGGCATAGGATTGGCACGGCTGAAGTGGAGAGCGCTATTTCTAAACATGAAATGGTTGTAGAATGTGCGGTAGTGGGTATCCCTGATACCATTAAAGGGGAGGGATTGTTTGCGTTTGTGGTGCTATGCGATGGGGCTAAATGCAATCTTGGCGAGAGCTTGGAATTGTTAAAAGAAATGAATCACATATTAGCCGTTGAAATTGGAAAGATCGCTAAACTAGACAATGTCATGTATGTGCCGGGCTTACCTAAAACTAGGAGCGGAAAGATTATGAGAAGGATTTTAAAATCCATCGTTAAAAAAGAGCCTATCACTCAAGATTTAAGCACGCTAGAAGATGTGAATGTGGTCAAAGAAATCATAAATATCGCTCAAATGGAAGAGTGAAAAACACCGTTATAAACCAAAAGCATGTTATGTATGTTTTTGGTATGTTATTTCACCACTCAAAAAGCGTTTTAACCTTTTTTAAATCCTTATACTCCACGCTTTTGATAGTGTGATTCTCTAATTCAAAATCCACGCTTAAATCGTTAGCGTCTTTAAGGATAGCTTGAAAGCTTTGTTTATTCATAAGCTTAACTGCCACTTTTTCGCCTAAAGAAAGCTTGAAATGTTTGGGGGTTTTAAGCGTTCTTTCTAAACCCATGGAACTCACTTCTAAAATATAAGCGTCTTTAAGAAAATCACACACATCCAATAGGGGCGAAATAATTTCGCTCACCTGTTGGCAATTATCCAAGCTAACCGCCCCATTAGGGTTTTTAAGACTCACCCTTAAAATATGTTGCTCACTTTCTTTAATCAAACTCACATCATAAAGCAAATAACCCAAGCTTTCAATCACGCCTTCTATTCGTTCTTCTATTCTTTTAGTCATCATCTTTTCCTTTAGCGATCTCATTAAATATAGCGTCTAGGCGGAGCTGCTTTTCTAAACTATTGTCTAAAATAAAACTGAGTTTTGGGCATTTAAACCATCCGCTTGCTTGCAAGACAAACTGCCTAATCAAGCCCTCAGCTTTTTTTAATTTAGAAAGGATTTTATGATCTTGTGAAAGCACAAACACAAAAGCGTGGTGCTTCCCTTTAGAGCATTCCACTTTAGTCACGCTTAAAGAATTCAACTCGCTGTCATTCAAACTTGATAAAGCTTCTTGTAACAATTCTAAAAGATTGGATTCTAAGCGTTCTTTATGGGCGTTCATTAGAGAGTTCTTTTTTTATGGATTTCTTTATAGGTCTCAAACACATCGCCCACTTTAATTTCATTATAATTTTCTAGCATGATTCCGCATTCATAGCCTTTAGAAACTTCTTTAGCGTCATCTTTAAAGCGTTTCAAAGAAAGGATTTCGCCAGTGTGAATCACCACGCCATCTCTAATCAAACGCACTTTAATGCCACGAGTGATCACCCCATCGCTCACCACACACCCAGCTATCGTGCCAACTTTAGGGATATTAAAGGTTTCTCTCACTTCAGCTTGTCCGGTATGTTCTTCTTCAATAATAGGACTCATCAAGCCCAATAAGAGCGATCGCATTTCTTCAATCAAGGCATAAATCACCGTGTAAGTTTTAATGCTCACATTGTATTCTTTAGCCTTATTTTTCACATTACCGGTAGGACGGATATTAAAGCCTAAAATCACGGCATGCTCACTGCTAGCTACTAAACTTAAATCATTCTCAGTAATGCCCCCCACCCCTGAGTGGATCACTTGAATCGCCACTTCTTCGTTATTAAGCTCTAACAAGCTGTTTTTAATGGCTTCCAAGCTTCCTTGCGTATCCGCTTTAATAACCACAGGAATATTTTTCAATTCCTTATTCGCAACCATTTCTGAAAGCTCATCAAAAGACACTTTAGTGCTTTTACTCAAAGCTTTTTGGCGTAAATAAGTCGCCCTTTTTTGAGCTTGCAAGCGTGCAATAGAATCGTTTTCTACCCCTATTAAAACAGAGCCAGCGGGTGGCACTTCGCTCAAGCCCGTAATGAGAGCCACCATAGAGGGTTTTAAATTTTGAATGCTCTTGCCTTGATCGTCAGTCATCGTTCTCACTTTTCCAAACGCCGTTTCTGCAAAAAAGCTATCCCCCACGCTCAAAGTCCCGCTTTGCACAATCACAGTGGCCACTGCCCCACGGCCTTTTTCCACGCTCCCTTCCAAAACAACCGCTCTAGCCCTACCCTCTTCTATGGCTTTTAATTCCATAATATCCGCTTGAATAAGGATAGTTTCTAGCAAATTGTCAATGCCATCGCCTGTTTTAGCCGAAATGGGGATGAATTCATATTCTCCGCCCCAATCCACAGGGTTATAACCAAGCTCAGCGCATTCGGCTTTAAGTTTGTCCAGATTGACATTAGGCTTATCCATTTTATTCATCGCAAAAATCACAGGCACATTAGCCACCTTTGCATGCTCTAAAGCTTCAACAGTTTGTTGCTTCACCCCATCATCAGCAGCTATCACAATCACTGCAATATCTGTTACTTGAGCCCCACGATTACGCATCTGGCTAAAGGCTTCATGCCCTGGAGTGTCAATGAAAGACACCCATTTGCCATTCTTTTCCACCATGTAAGCACCAATGTGCTGAGTGATCCCCCCAGCTTCAGTGTGAGCGACTCTTTTATCACGGATTTTATCCAATAGCGAAGTTTTACCATGATCAACATGCCCCATGATAGTCACCACAGGTGGGCGCTCTTTTTTCACGCCCTCTAGCACCTCTTCCACTTCAAATTCTTCTAAAGTGT
Source organism: Helicobacter acinonychis (assembly GCF_900461455.1). NCBI lineage: Bacteria > Pseudomonadati > Campylobacterota > Epsilonproteobacteria > Campylobacterales > Helicobacteraceae > Helicobacter > Helicobacter acinonychis. The sequence continues at coordinate 827,713 of NZ_UGIA01000001.1, forward strand.
TTTGAACAGAAATTTCTAAATGAAACTCTTCGGCTAAAATCTCTATGCTATCCTTATCCAAAAAGTCGTTTTTAGTTACCATGAGCCCTAGATTAAAAAGGGTTTTAATCACATCAGCTAAATTCAAATTCGCTTTTTGTGCAAATTCATAAACGCACACTTCTTCAGGGATAGAAATCACGCTTTGGACTACTTTTTGGCTGTTATCATTACGAAACACACGCTTTTTTTTGGATTGCCGTTTGATACCGCCCTCATTCATCCAAGGGTTTTTCCTTTGGATGCGTGCCCTATCGTTGATATTTTGGCGGATTTCTTTTTCTTCTTCTTCGTTTAAATTGTCTTGTTCATGCAGATCAAACAATAAGATTTCATCGGTTTCATCGTCATAAATATCATTATTACCCTTAAAATCTCTCGCATCGCTAAAATCAATTTTATGGGATTTGTTGTTTTTGGCTGCGGGGATGGCTTTGGGCTTATTGGATTTTTTAGCTTTTTTAGTCTCTTTGTCTTTTTCTTGCCATTCTTTTTTAATGTCTTCAAAAATAGCCACCGCACTTTGAGTGGGTTTTTTGTTTTCGGTTACGCTGTTTTGCGTTTCGTTTTCATCATCATTGCGTTTGATCACCCTAAAGCCTGTGTATCTTTTAATATTTTCACGGCGTTTGTTGTCTAAATGCTCTTGCTCTCGCTCTTGCTTTGCAACTTCGCTGATTTCCTTTTTAGCACTATTAGCATTATTCGCATTATTAGTGTTGCTTTGGGTGAGTTTGTTTAGGGCTTCTCGGCTTTTTTGGATTTCTTGGAGCTTTTGTTTGGCTTTTTCTATTTGAGATTGAGAGGGGGTCACCACTTTAGGAGCGTTTTCCACAGGGGGCGTTTTATTCTCAAAAGTATCAACAATCTCTATTCCTTTCTTTTTGAGAATGGGCGTGGGAGCTTCTTTTTTCTTTTTTTTAGTGTTCTTTGGCTTTAGTTGGCTTTTTGCCTCTTCTTTTTTAGGCGTTTTGGAAGTCTTTTTGTTAGAAGCTTTAGGCGTTGCGGCTCCCTCTTTGTCTTTTTTAATGGGCCTATTGGATTGTATTTGTTCTTTAATGCCATCTACAATGTATTTGTATAGCTTTTCCGCTTCCTCTGGGGTCATTTTAGAATTTGTTCTAAGCTCCAAACCAATATCTTTAGCTTGCTCGATCACATTTTTAAGCTCTTTTTGAGTCTTGCCAAGCTCGGCTAGAAACTCTTTTAGATCAACCATACCACTCATGCTATGCTTCTCTCCTTAATCCAATTGATGATATTTTTGGTATCTTTTGGGGCATTCTTTATTTTTAAAATCGCTTTCAACAACTTTTTTTCTCCATTCTTCAAACAATTTTCACACACATAAAAACTACGACCCTTGCCGTCAAACTCCATGATTTGATTTTCAAAACTTTTCAAACGCAATAAATCCTTTTGAGATTGGCACATTCTGCACGCCACACACATGCGGGTTTTAATTTCAGTCTTTCTCAATAAGGACTCCATCATTATCAAAATCTAAAACCGCCACCCTAAATTTAGGGAATTTCTTACTCAAAACCTGCTTCAACTTAGGGGCGTCTTCTTCATAACACATGTTAAAAAACGACGAACCGCTCCCTGAAAGCGTGCTCATTAAGGCATTATTTTCTAAAGCAAGCTTTTGGATCGCAAACAACACAGGATAAGTTTGCATGCGCTTGTTTTGATGCATCCTATCTTTTGCGCAACAACGCAATAAATCCCACTTGCCTTGCACAATCGCCATGGTCATCAAGCTCGCATGCGAAAGATTAAAAACGCTCTCTTGCACGCTGTAACGCTTGGGCAAAAGGTGGCGCGATTGCTTGGTAGAAACGACTCTATTAGGGATCACCATCACCGCTTTTAAAAAAGAAGGGATTTTGGTTTTCAAACTTATCACTTTCTTTTTTTCCACAAACGCTGCATTATACCCCCCAAACACCGCTGGGGTGATATTATCTGGATGGTTTTCATAAATTAAAGCGGTATTGACAATATTTTCTCTGTCAAAAGGAAAGCCTAAAAACGCAAACGCCGAAGCGACCGCACCTACAATCATCGCTGAGCTAGACCCCATGCCCCTTGTAATAGGGACTTTATTATGCAATAAAAACTTAAACGAGCCGTCATGCCCATGCTTTTTTAAAATCTCATAAAACACTTTAGTAAAAATATTGTTGGTTAAAAATTTAGGGATCCCTTCGCCCTCCCCAACCAATTTCACGGCATGAAAACTGCTAGGTTCAATAAAAAAACGATTGCGTAAATTCAAGCTCAAACCCAAGCAATCAAAACCGGGGCCTAAATTCGCACTTGTTGCAGGAACACTCACTACCAAATTCTAAACCCCTATTTTTGATACCCTATTCTTTTTTTAAGTCCGTATTATACACTAAATAGGAGGTAAAATGTAAAACGGCGTGTTGGATTGGGTGAATTTATCTTTTTCTAAATAAGGGGGTAGCATGAAATCTTTGGGCAAAACCTTTAAATCCTTAAAATCCCTCAAGCTCTCCATTTCTTTTGAAACAAAGTATTTATTGGCATACGCTAAAATGGGCGTGTTGTCGTTAAAATCAAAGCCTGTGGTTGAATAAAGTTCAAAGTCATAAATTGAAGATAGAGTGTGTAGGAAAATGTGCGTGAGTTTTAGGCTCGTGAAACTCCCTGGCCCTTTAGCGTAATAAACCCCTTTAACCATTGGTGAAGTAGGATAAAGGTTCTTAAAATCTTTGAATAATTGCGAAAAAACTTCCACTAAAGCTTCGCTTGTTTTTGCTTTGGAAGTGTAAGAAGTTTGTAAAAAATTCTCTTGATACACCCCAAGCAAAACCCCCTCGCCTAAAGAGATAAGCACTAAATCCAATTCCAAAAAATAAACCCTAGTTTAAAATTAAGCGAAAGCCTTTTGCAACGCAAGTTCTTTAACTGGATCTAGGGCCACTAAAACTTCATAATTTTTAGCGTCTGCTAAAACGGCTTTAACTAACATGGAATTGAGTTTATGGCTCCCTGAAAAAGAAGTGTATTTGCCCATTACAGACATGCCTAAGACCATTAAATCCCCCATGGCGTCTAAAATTTTGTGGTGCACAAATTCCTTTTCGCACCTCAAACCCTCTTTATTCAAAATGCTGTTTTCATCCAACACGATACAATTATTCAAGCTCCCCCCTTTAGCCAAACCAATGGAGCGCAAATAATTCACTTCCTGCAAAAACCCAAAGGTACGAGCTTTAGCGACTTGCTCTTTGTAAGCACTTTTACTAAAAACAAAATGGTGGTTTTGTTTAGAAATAACCGGATGGTTAAAATCAATCGTAAAATTCAAAGAAAGCTGGTTATCTGGCTCAATTTTGACAAACTTATCGCCTTCTCTCACCTCAATGGCTTGCTTGATTTCCATCACTTTTTTAGGAGCGTCTAATTCTTTAATCCCCACTTCATCTAAAAGCATGCAATAAGCCAAAGCACTCCCATCCATGATAGGGATTTCTTCATTATCCACAGAGATTTTAATATTGTCAATGCCATAAGCATGGATAACTGAAAGCAAATGTTCAATCGTAGAAATCCTCGCATTATCCTTACCCAACACGGTTGCCATTTTGGTATCCACGATGTTTTCAGGTCTTAAGGGGAGTTTCACGCCCAAGTCAGAGCGGTAAAAAACAATGCCTTGATTTTCTTCCAAAGGCTCTAAAACAAGCTTCACAGGAACGCCCTTGTGCAAGCCTATTCCTACTAATTCTACGGAGTGGTTAATGGTCGTTTGTTTCATAGTATTTCCTTTATCTCCATTATATCGTCATTTTTAGTGATTATTTTAATATTTTTATTAACTAAAAGCCGTTCAATCTCTTTTAAAGATAAAATTTTATTTTGAAAAACAATTTGAGCACTCTTGACTTCCTTTAAAATCAAACACTCTCCAAAACACATAATCGCCCCTTCGCACACCCCATAAACGGACACACAGCCCTCTGAAACGATCTTCGCTCCATTGTGGATATTGCCTAAAAAAATAAGATGGTTAGCGCTATAAATCTCTTCCCCGCTCCTAATATTGCGCTCATAGATCATTGTTTTAGGCTCTATCGTAGGGTTACTTGGTTTTGAATGGTTGGTTTCTTTTTCTAAAGGCATGGCTTTGATATGGCGTCCGTTTAGAGCGCGATTTGTCTCTAAAAACAACAGTTGGTGTTTATGTAAAATGGCTTTGACTTCCAATTCAATATCGTATTTAAATATAATGAGAAAATATTGCAAAAGGGCATGGTTTTTTTCTAAAAATTCTATGACAGCTTTGGGATCTTGTTTTTCAATTTCAAACGCATGCACATTTTTTTGATTCGTTTTTAACATGACTATCCTTTCATTAAAAGCCGTTTGGCTTGCTCTATGGGGGCAATGATATTGGTTTTTATCCATTGCTCATCAAGCCATTCATTAGGCCGGACAAAAACCCCTTGCAAAAGCATTCCTAAATGCAACCCGCTCTCTAATTTTAAACCACTACTCCCCACGCTTTTATCATCTTTTAAATGAGCGAAAAAAGCGCACAAACCCAAACCATAGCAATCTATTAAACTATTACCATAAAAATCCAACTCCCCTTCAAAAACCCTTTTCATGATTGGATCAAACGCTAAAGATAGATCCTTGCTAGGCCTTAAATCCACCCCTAAATGCGGGAATTGGAACAACATCTGATGATCCTTTAAAAAACGCCGATTCTCTAAAAAATTACCCACTATTTTAAAAGACCCATTCAAGGGTTTTAGTGCTTGAAAATGGGAAAAATCCTTATAAAAATCCCCTTGCTTTAAAGCGATTTCTTGGATTTTTTCTAAATCTTTTAAGCGTGCATGAGAAAGCATTTCCAATAAAGTTTGCTCAATAGCTATCTTATTTTGAAAAATTTCTTGCTTTAGAATCTTATCTTTTAAAGCACTTAAATCTATATCTCTTTCCCTTAAACGATGGGTTTTTCGCTTGAACAATAAAGGGGTGATATTAGAGTTGTTGGCTTTATCTTTAGCGACAATAGACGCCTTAAAATCCTTATTTTCATAAGACCATGGCACTAGAGCGATAAAAATATTGCGTTGCTTGAATTCTAAAAGCCTAAAGGCTTTAAAATCCTTTTTTTTGACATGCACAAACGCTTGAGACAAATTTTTATCCAAAGCTTCAAAGATCACTATCGCACTCCCCCCATAAGCGATACTTGGGGAGCGGGATAAAACTTTAATTGAAGGTTTTATCGTATCCACACACACTTCTTGTTTGAAAGACGCCTTATTGCCATTAAAAAAATGTGCATAGCTCCAATCATTAGCATGAATTTCATACGAAAGGCACTTGTCTTCTAGCCCCATGATTTCAGGCTTGATTAAAAGCACTTCTAAAGACTTGGGCTTATCTAGGACTAGGTTTTCTTTTTCATATAAGATCAAATTATCTTTTGTGGTTACTTTGAGCGCGTATCGTTTGATGCCCTTTGGGGCTGTTATTTTAATCTTAATGGGTTTTTTTAAATCCCAAAAAAGCGTTTCATGATTGTCATTACTCGCATCCTCTTCGCTATTTAAACTAAAATTTAACGCTCCAGGTTTTGTGATAAAAGCGTTAAAAATAAGATAGCCTCCTAAAATTAAAACGCTTAAAATTAAAACCCTAAACCCTAGTCCCAACACCAAACCTTAAAAAATGAACGCATAATTCACTAATAAAAAACTAGAGCGTTTGAATTGGTTGTTAGCCGAAATCAACAAACGCTTATCATCTTCTTTATTTTGATAAATCGCCCCCTCTTCTACCCCCATTCTCAAATAGCTAATGGGGAATTTTGTGCCAATCTCTAAGCGGTGTTTCCTATAAAGCGTCAAACTCACGCCCACATTAAAAGTGTAATCCACTTCAATCAAGGATTTCCATAAAAAATTAGGGCTTGAATAACCCCCTACAACCAAATCCCTCCCATTTTGATTAGGTTTATCTTGATAAAGCATAAGCCCTATCCCAAAACCCGCATAAACGCCTAAAAAATGCTTTTTAGTCTTAAAATCTAAAGGCATATCAAACAATAAATCCGTATTGACAGCCCCTAAAACATAGATAAACGAGCCAACAGATTGCTTAAGAGCGCTCTCTTTTAACACCCCTCCCCCAAGCAATAAATCCCCATAAAATCGTGTCCCAAAATAAGGCACAAAGTATTTTTGATATCCGAATTTAACGCTAATCATAGAAACAGGAGCGTTAATGTTGATATTGTTTTTAAACGCGCTAGGGCTATTCACGCCGTATTTATCATCCATCTCCCCTTGATAAGACAAATTGAACACCCCATAAGCATACCCACCCCCAAAAAACACCCCACTCTTATCGTCGGCTATGGAATAAGCCTTGAGTAATTTTTCTTTTTTCTTGGAAGAGAGTTTAGGGTAAGTCCGATCTAAATACTCTTCTTCAAACTTATCCTTATCCATCTCTTTGGGCGAAACCCCTTTTTCTGTGAGCTGTTGCTTTAAATTTTTTATTTTTTCATCTAATTGTTGGTTTTCTTCTTCTAAATTGTCATAATCTGTCGCTTGAAGTCCCATAATGAGCACTAGATAAATCAAACAATATTTAAGTTTCAACATTTTAGCCCTTACAATAAATAGTTGTAACTAATATAATAAATATTAGTGCTTTTAAAATAATATAAAAAGGTTTGCGAAGTTTCTTTTAAAGGGGGCATTTTTAGGGCTAATTCAAAGCGGTGTTTGAGGTTGAGCGTCATGCTCACCCCTAGATTTAACACTAACCCAAACGCATTGGGCTGCGAATACTCTTTGATTTCTTTTAAATTTTGATACATCCCATTCCACCCCACTCCAACGCCTCCAAATATCCCTAACGCAAACCTTTTTTCTTTATCAATAGGCTTATCCATCAACAGATCAATATTCAAGCTCGCCGTTTGATAAGAGGCTAAAGAATCGCTTTGAAACCCTTTCATTGCCCCCCCTAAATACTCCCCATATAAGCGTAACCCACTAATCCCACTAGTAAAATACTTTTGATACCCACTCCTTAAACCATACAGCAAAGGATAAGCTTGAATGCCTCCTGTAATATTAAAATTATCATAAGAATGGGCGTTAGGATGAGCGTTAATCCTCATACCGCCAAGGATAGCCCCTACAAAAAAACCGCTCTTAGTTTTAGCCATTTGCTGGAATAAGATGGCCTCATTTTTTTCATGCAATTCCCCTTTGAGCATGTAAAGTTGGCGTTTTTTCTTATGGATTTCTTCAAGCAGGCTTTTTTCATCAACGCTCTTTGCAACTTCTTTTTTCTCTTCATTAAGCTCTAGCGTTTGGGGGTGTTTTTCTTCCGAAAGAATAGGGGCACCTCTATCTTTGGTTATATTCTCTTCAGCATGCAAATTGAATACAAAGCTCAAACATAAAATAAGATTTTTTATTTTTTTAGAACACATATTGATACCCAATGTTTGCTATAGCTCCCCACCAAGTCTCTTTTGAAGAGCTGGATTGTAAAAAAGGGAAATTATTCAAAATTTTTAATCCAAATTCAATGCGGTTTTTTTCCAATATGGTTAGCGCTAATCCTGCGTTAAAAGACATCCCCCATTCCGCCGTATAATTGATCCCATGCGACACAACCCCTAAACCTAAACCCATATACCCTCCCATGTAAAGGTATTTCCCCACAAAAGGCAAAGGAAAATCCAATAAAAAATCCCCATTCAACATGACCGATTGAAACCCAACGCTCCCAAAGTCCGCTTTTTTAGGAACCCCTCCATAATATTGGATATAAATGCGCCTACCAATAATATTGGGTCTAACCAAACGTGCAAAAAACGACGGCCTAAAGGTTTGATAGCCAAAACGCAAGCCATAAGCAAACAAATAATTTAAAATATTCCCAGTAATGCTAGAACTATTGGTTTTGACCATGATTTCGTGGTTATAAAAAAACCCAGTATTGATCCCTAAAATAAGCCCACTTTTAGCGTTCGCTCTCTTTAAGTTTTTAATTAATTCTTCCACTTCTTTGTCTTCATAGGCTTTATAATACTTGATGTATTTGTAATATTTCGGATCTAGGGTGTCATAATCAAGTGCATTCAACCCCGTATAAAACCCCATTAAAGACAATAAAACAGCTTGTTTGTTAAAACCCAAAATCGCCAAATCCCTTGAATTGTTTGTTAAAAGTTTCTTTCAATTATACTAAAATAATCAAAATCCCCAATTAAAAATGGAGTAAAATTTTTACCCACCCTTAAAGTCATGCTACAATGCCACCATATTTAACCATAGGATTTTCCAATGAGCATGCAAACCGCTAAAACCAAAAAAATCACCCTCAACCATCTCCAAGCTAAAAAAAATCACGAAAAAATCATTGCCATTACCGCTTATGATGCCCTATTCGCTCAAATGTTTGACCCCATAGTAGATGTGATCTTAGTGGGCGATAGTTTGAATATGAGTTTTTTCAATCAAAACGACACTTTAAGCGCAAGTTTAGAGATGATGCTTTATCACACTAAAGCGGTTTGTATGGGTGCTAAAACCCCTTTTATCATCACAGACATGCCCTTTGGAAGCTATAAAGATGAAAAAACAGCCCTAAAAAACGCCATTAAAGTTTATAAAGAAACCCAAGCGAGCGCGATCAAACTAGAAGGCGGTAAAGAAAAAGCAAAGCTAGTTAAAACGCTCACTAATGAAGGCGTTATTGTGGTGGGGCATATCGGCTTGATGCCCCAATTTGTGCGACTTGATGGAGGCTATAAGATTAAGGGTAAAAATGAAGAGCAACAAAAGAAGCTTTTAGAAGATGCGTTGAGTTTAGAAGAAGCTGGGGTGGGTTTGTTGGTTTTAGAAGGCATAACCACCCCTATCGCTCAAGTGATCACTCAAAAAATCAAGATCCCCACGATCGGTATAGGGAGTGGCAAGGATTGCGACGGACAGATTTTGGTGTGGAGCGATATGCTAGGTTTTTTTGATAGTTTTAAGCCCAAATTTGTGCGAGAATATCTTAAAGGGAAAGAATTGGTTCAAAAAGCGATTGAACAATACGCTGATGATGTGAAAAAAGGGTTTTTCCCTAACGAATTAGAAAGTTATCATTAATGAAAGAACGGATAGTCAATTTAGAAACTTTGGACTTTGAAACTTCCCAAGAAGTGAGTTTGCGCCCTGATCTTTGGGAAAATTATATCGGTCAAGAAAAGATTAAGAACAACTTGCAAATTTCTATTTGTGCGGCTAAAAAACGCCAAGAGAGTTTGGATCACATGCTCTTTTTTGGCCCACCGGGTTTGGGTAAAACCTCTATTAGTCATATCATCGCTAAAGAAATGGAAACCAATATCAAAATCACCGCCGCTCCCATGATAGAAAAAAGCGGTGATTTGGCTGCCATTCTCACTAATTTGCAAGCCAAAGACATTCTTTTTATTGATGAAATCCACCGGCTTAGCCCAGCAATTGAAGAGGTTTTATACCCAGCTATGGAAGACTTTAGGTTGGATATTATTATAGGTTCAGGCCCGGCCGCTCAAACCATTAAAATTGATTTACCCCCTTTCACCCTTATTGGTGCTACCACTAGAGTGGGAATGCTCTCTAACCCTTTGAGAGACAGATTTGGCATGAGTTTTAGAATGCAATTTTATAGCCCTAGCGAACTAGCTCTCATTATCAAAAAAGCCGCCACAAAACTTAATCAAGACATCAAAGAAGAAAGCGCTGATGAAATCGCTAAAAGGAGTAGAGGCACGCCAAGGATCGCTTTAAGACTTTTAAAAAGGGTGCGCGATTTTGCACTCGTTAAAAATTCAAGCTTGATGGATTTAAATATCACTTTGCATGCTTTGAATGAATTAGGCGTGAATGAATTGGGCTTTGATGAAGCGGATTTAGCGTATTTATCTTTGTTGGCTAACGCCCAAGGAAAACCGGTTGGCTTGAACACGATTGCAGCGTCTATGAGAGAAGATGAAAGCACGATTGAAGATGTGATTGAGCCTTTTTTACTCGCTAATGGTTATTTAGAGCGCACGGCTAAAGGCAGGATCGCCACGCCTAAAACCCACGCGCTTTTAAAAATCCCCACTCTAAAGTCTCAAAGTTTATTTTAAGCTTGTTTAGAAAGAAAATTACACTACAATAACGATAAAATTTTAAAGGGCATAAGAGTAAATCATTATGTTTGGCATGGGCTTTTTTGAAATCCTTGTGGTGTTGGTTGTAGCGATTATTTTTTTAGGGCCAGAAAAATTCCCCCAGGCTGTCGTGGATGTGGTGAAATTTTTTCGTGCCGTTAAAAAAACGCTCAATGACGCTAAGGACACTTTGGACAAAGAAATCAATATTGAAGAAATAAAAAAAGAAACCTTAGAGTATCAAAAACTCTTTGAAGACAAGATTGAAGGTCTTAAGGGTGTTAGGATTGAAGAACTAGAAGACGCTAAAATAGTGGCAGAAAAAGAGATTAAAAGCGTTCAGGATTTGATGCAAGATTATAAACAAAGCCTAGAGAACAACGCACCCCCTAAACATTTAAATAAAGAAGTTTCCAACAGAGAAGTTTTCCATAATGAGCCTCCTAAAGAAATAGAATTAATCGCTAATAACAACACAACAAAACACGACAAAGAAAAAGAGCATGTTTGAAGATTTAAAACCGCATTTACAGGAATTAAGAAAGCGTTTGATGGTTTCTGTAGGAACGATTTTAGTGGCGTTTTTGGGGTGTTTCCATTTTTGGAAAAATATTTTTGAATTTGTTAAAAACTCCTATAAAGGCACGCTCATCCAACTCTCCCCTATTGAAGGGGTCATGGTGGCGGTTAAAATTAGTTTTTCAGCCGCTATTGTCATTTCCATGCCTATTATTTTTTGGCAATTATGGCTCTTTATCGCTCCAGGGCTTTATAAAAATGAAAAAAAGGTGATTTTGCCTTTTGTGTTTTTTGGGAGTGGGATGTTTTTGATTGGGGCGGCATTTTCTTACTATGTGGTGTTTCCTTTTATCATTGAATATTTAGCCACTTTTGGGAGCGATGTGTTTGCGGCTAATATTTCTGCATCCAGTTATGTGAGCTTTTTCATGCGCTTGATTTTAGGCTTTGGCGTGGCGTTTGAATTGCCCGTTTTGGCGTATTTTTTAGCTAAAGTGGGCTTGATTACCGATGCGAGCTTGAAAGCGTATTTTAAATACGCTATTGTAGTGATTTTTATTGTAGCGGCGATTATCACTCCCCCTGATGTGGTGAGTCAAATCTTTATGGCATTGCCTTTAGTAGGGCTTTATGGGCTTTCTATTTTGATTGCAAAATTTGTCAATCCGGCTCTTAAAGACGACGAAGAAAGCAGTAAAGAAAATGAAAAAGCGAGTCGTAGTTGAAAGAATTTGATTTAGAAAGCTATGATTATCATTTGCCTAAAGAATTGATCGCAAACTACCCCATTTTACCTAAAGAAAAGGCTAAATTACTCATATATGAAAGGCATTCACAAAAAATCACGCACACCACTTTTGAGCATGTTTTAGACTTTTTCCCTAAAAACACCCTTGTGGTGTTGAATGACACTAAAGTGATAAAGGCTAGGCTTTTTGGATCTAAATATGCCTTTTTGCCATCAAAAACGACCGAAGTGTTTTTCCACCGCTTCCTTAAAAACAATACCGCTTTAACTCAAATCAAGGGTAAAATTAAAGTGGGGGATAAAATCTTTTTTGATGAAAATCATTACGCTGAAGTCTTGGAATTATTGAATAACGGCCAACGCTTGATCGCTTTTTATGACAATAAAACCCCATTAGATCAAGCAAGTATTTTAAAACTTTTAGAACAATACGGACACATGCCCTTGCCCCCCTACATTAAAAGAGCCGATGAAAGTTTGGATACGCTTGAATACCAGAGCGTGTTTGCTAAACATATCGGTGCGGTGGCTGCTCCTACAGCGTCGTTGCATTTTTCTCAAAATACTTTAGAAAATTTATTGAAAGATTTTAAACACACTTTTTTAACCTTGCATGTGGGAGCTGGGACTTTTGCTAGCGTAGAAACTAAAGATATTAGAGAGCATCAAATCCATACAGAGGTTTTACACATTCCTAAAAAGAGCCAAGAAATTTTACAAAAATCCCAAGAAATTTTATGCATCGGCACGACCGCTTTAAGGAGCGTGGAATATTTCAAGCGTTTAAAAACCCCTAAGCAAGAGGCGTTTGAATGCGATATTTTCTTGCATCTTGCTAACCCAATCCAACATGCTAATTATTTACTCACTAATTTCCACTTGCCCAAATCAAGCCTTTTAATGCTTGTGAGTGCGATGATAGGATTAGAAAAAACCAAAGAAATCTATCAAATAGCCATAGAAAAAAAGTATCGTTTTTATTCTTATGGCGATGGGATGTTGATTTTATGAACCCCTTATTGCAAGACTATGCACGCATCCTTTTAGAATGGAACCAAACGCACAATTTAAGCGGTGCGAAACATTTAAGCGAGTTAGAGCCCCAGATCACAGACGCTCTAAAACCCTTAGAATTTATCAAAGATTTTAAAAGTTGCTTGGATATTGGGAGCGGAGCAGGTCTTCCGGCTATCCCTTTAGCCCTTGAAAAGCCTGAAGTAAAATTCATTCTTTTAGAGCCTAGAATGAAAAGAGCGGCTTTTTTAAACTACCTTAAAAGTGTTTTGCCTTTAAAAAACATTGAAATTGTTAAAAAGCGTTTGGAAGAGTATCAAAATCCCTTACAAGTGGATTTAATCACCTCTAGAGCGGTCGCTAACTCTTCTTTTTTGATAGAAAAAAGCCAACGCTTCCTAAACGATAAGGGGTATTTTTTATTCTATAAAGGCGAGCAGTTAAAAGATGAAATCGCTTATAAAGACACTGAATGCTTTATATGCAAAAAGCGCATTTATTTTTACAAACCAAAGGAAAGTCTATGTTAAGAATTTTAATCCCCTTACTCATTATTGCGTGGATTTTATGGCGTTTGTTTTTAAAGCAAAAACCCAATAAAGACAACCACTCTTACACACAACAAACCCCTAAAGAATTAGAAGATCACATGATTGTATGCTCTAAATGCCAAACCTATGTCTCTAGCAAAGACGCCATTTATAGTGGGGCTGTGGCGTATTGCAGTGAAACTTGCTTGAATGATAAGGGGTAAAAATGCTTATTTTAGGACACCCTTTAATCCCTAGTCCTCGTTTTATTTTCATTAAAAACACCGATGACATTCATTCTAGCACCAATAACGATATAGTGTATTTTGAAGCGCACCCAAAAAATTTGGAATTAGCCAAATATTGCTTTGAAAATAGCGTCAATTTTAGCGTCGTTTTTTTGTTGCACAAGACAGAAACGGATATCTTTTTTTTATTCAACGCCTTTAAGCCACACTATTATATTTTTAAGGACATTAAGCAAGCCATTACCGCCCAATCGCACGCCACTAATTATTTGTTGGATAGTAAAATTTTATTTTCTATGGATTTAAATGATACAGAATTATGGGAAATTTGCGCGAAAAATCAAATTGATGGCGTTATTTCAAAAGATTTGATTCTTTTAAAATAAGCCCTTTTTAAACAAAAACTAGTTATAATAAGCCCCTTTAAAAAAAGGGGAGATGTCCGAGTGGTTGAAGGAGCACGCCTGGAACGCGTGTAAGGTGCAAGCCTTCGAGGGTTCGAATCCCTCTCTCTCCGCCATTTAAAAATGCCACGAATGCGAGACAAAAAACAAAAAGCTCCTTTCAAACAAGCTATGCCTTTCAGGGGTTAGAAAGATTTTCATGCCAATTTCTACATCCACATTATGATACAAAACGATCGTGCGAAACTGCACCCCAAACACTCCGATAGCCCTGAAATAAGTGTTGCGGAAATTAAAATCTTTTAACGAATTCCAAGTATTCACCACCAAATCTTTGACTTTATTATTGAGCAGCCATGTGTTAGCCGCTAGTTGCAAGCCAAAGAAAAAAGCCCAACGGTTGATGGGGTTTTTAGCGTAAGCGACCATAAAATCCCCTCCCACCCCATAAGTGAACATGTTCGCTTGCAAAGTGGAATTCTCATTAAAAAGCACATTCCCATAATCTACAAAAATATAATACCTAGAATACGCCCAATCGTTTTTAGGATTCACTTCATAGCCTTGCACGATTGAAGCCCCTTGCAAAAGCTTGTTGGCGCTTAAAGGACGCATAAACACCATGCCTACTTGATAAGATGAAGACATATAACCCAAATTTTTAGCGCCTAAATGATTTGCAAGACTTAAAAAGCCCACACAAAATATTAAAAATTTTGCATAACACACCCATTGGTGAAATTTTTGTTTTTCCTTCTTTAAAACCATCCAATACCTTTTATGACACTCAAAAATTAGGGGTATTATCTAACTTTTAAGACTTATCATAATAAACAATCCAAATCCTTTTACAAATTGAGAATACTAATTAAATGCCTTATATTAGTCAATAATAAATAAATATAATGTTAGTCAAGATAAATTTAATCAAAACATGCTATGATTCGGAGAAAAATTTATCATTATAAGGCGTTAAGAACGCTTTGGCTATTGAAAAGAATCTAATTGAAACAATCTTAAAAGGAGACGCACTTTGAAACTACTAGTAGTAGATGATAGCTCAACTATGAGAAGAATTATTAAAAACACACTTTCACGCTTAGGCTATGAAGATATTTTAGAAGCTGAGCATGGGATAGAAGCTTGGGAAAAACTAGACGCTAACGCGGACACTAAAGTGCTGATTACAGATTGGAACATGCCTGAAATGAACGGCTTGGATCTCGTTAAGAAAGTGCGTGCGGATAGCCGTTTTAAAGAAATCCCCATTATTATGATCACCACAGAGGGCGGTAAGGCTGAGGTTATTACCGCTTTAAAAGCCGGTGTGAATAATTACATTGTGAAACCTTTTACCCCCCAAGTTTTGAAAGAAAAATTAGAGATTGTTTTAGGGACGAATGATTGAGTGTTAGAATCAATGTATTATGAGTTTTTCTTTATCTTCCCTAAGGAGCGAGAGCTTTTTGAAAGTTTTCTTTTAGACGCCACGGATCTAGCCTTAGAAGAATCAAGCTTAGAGGATTTAAAAGCGTTTGATGATAAAGAAACCATTGGATTTATAAGCCAATCTAGTTGGCGTTATTTCGCCACTCATGGCCCCCTAAAAGAAGATTTAAAAGAAAAACTCCCACACCTTGATCATTTCGTTATTTTACGCTCTGAAAAGGATTTGAATAGCTCGCTCATTCCGGCATTAGAATCGTTTTGTTTGAGCTTGCAAGAAAACTTACAAAACGAGTTTGATTTTTTCTATCTTTCACGCAACCTTGCTTCAAAAGACTGGCTAGAAGCCTACAAACAAGCTATTTTACCGGTGCAATGCGGCAAATTTTACATACACCCTAGCTGGCATCAAAAACCAAGCCATATCGCTACGGATTTTAGCATAATGATTGACCCAGCTTTGGCCTTTGGCTCAGGCCATCATGAAAGCACTTCTATGTGTTTGGAATTGCTCTCTAATCTTGATTTAAAGCATAAAAACGCTTTAGATGTGGGCTGTGGGAGTGGGATTTTAAGCATCGCTTTAAAAAAACAAGGCGTTAGTACATTAGTTGCTTGCGATACGGATAGTTTAGCCATTGAAGAAACCCTAAAAAATTTTAGCTTGAATCAAATTTCCCTATCCACGCAAGATGAAATCATTTGTGGCTCTACGCAAAAAATTCAAGGGCATTTTGATATAATTGTGGCGAACATTGTTGCGGATGTGATCAAGAGTTTGTATAGCGAATTTGTGCGGCTTTGTAACCACACTCTTATTTTATCAGGGATTTTAGAAACCCATTTAAACTCTGTTTTACAGATCTATTATAATGGATTTGAGATTTTAGAGCAACAACAGCGTAACGAATGGGTCGCTCTAAAATTGCTTAAAAAACAATCAATAAATTAAGGATTACAATGAAACCAACGAACGAACCTAAAAAACCTTTTTTTCAAAGTCCCCTTATCCTTGCAGTTCTTGGGGGGATTTTGCTCATCTTTTTTCTACGCTCTTTCAATTCTGATGGTTCTGATGGCGGTTTTTCGGACAATTTCTTGTCCTCTAGCACTAAAAATGTGAGCTACCATGAAATCAAACAGCTCATCAGCAATAATGAAGTAGAAAATGTGAGTATTGGTCAGACTTTGATTAAAGCTAGCCACAAAGAGGGCAATAATCGTGTGATTTATATCGCTAAACGAGTGCCTGATTTAACCTTAGTGCCTTTGTTAGATGAGAAAAAAATCAATTATTCTGGTTTTAGCGAATCTAACTTTTTTACGGACATGTTAGGGTGGCTCATGCCTATTTTAGTGATTTTAGGGCTATGGATGTTTATGGCAAACCGCATGCAAAAGAATATGGGTGGGGGTATTTTTGGCATGGGGAGTGCGAAAAAACTCATTAACGCAGAAAAACCCAATGTGCGTTTTAATGACATGGCAGGCAATGAAGAAGCTAAAGAAGAAGTGGTAGAAATCGTAGATTTCTTAAAATACCCTGATCGCTACGCCAATTTAGGGGCCAAAATCCCTAAAGGAGTGTTATTAGTAGGCCCTCCAGGAACGGGTAAAACCCTTTTAGCAAAAGCGGTAGCCGGCGAAGCACATGTGCCATTTTTCTCTATGGGGGGGAGCAGTTTCATTGAAATGTTTGTAGGCTTAGGGGCAAGCAGAGTTAGGGATTTATTTGAAACCGCTAAAAAACAAGCCCCTAGCATCATTTTTATTGATGAAATTGATGCCATAGGTAAGAGCAGAGCGGCTGGAGGCATGATAAGTGGGAATGATGAACGAGAGCAAACCTTAAACCAGCTCTTAGCTGAAATGGATGGTTTTGGGAGCGAAAACGCACCCGTGATTGTCTTAGCCGCAACGAATCGCCCTGAAATTTTAGACCCAGCCTTAATGCGTCCAGGACGCTTTGACAGGCAGGTTTTAGTGGATAAACCTGATTTTAATGGCAGAGTGGAGATTTTAAAAGTGCATATTAAAGGCGTGAAACTCGCTAATGATGTGAATTTGCAAGAAGTCGCCAAACTCACCGCAGGGCTTGCGGGGGCGGATTTAGCGAATATCATCAATGAAGCCGCACTTTTAGCAGGACGAAGCAACCACAAAGAAGTCAAACAACAGCATTTGAAAGAAGCGATTGAAAGAGGGATTGCAGGGTTAGAAAAGAAAAGCCGACGCATCAGTCCTAAAGAAAAGAAAATTGTCGCCTATCATGAAAGCGGGCATGCTGTGATCTCTGAAATGACTAAAGGGAGTGCTAGGGTGAATAAAGTCTCTATCATTCCAAGGGGCATGGCGGCTTTAGGCTACACCCTTAACACGCCTGAAGAAAACAAATACTTGATGCAGAAACACGAACTCATCGCGGAAATTGATGTGCTTTTAGGCGGAAGAGCGGCTGAAGAGGTCTTTTTGGAAGAAATTTCTACCGGTGCGAGCAATGATTTAGAAAGAGCGACTGATATTATTAAAGGCATGGTGAGTTACTATGGCATGAGTAGTGTCAGTGGGCTTATGGTGTTAGAAAAGCAACGGAACGCCTTTTTAGGAGGTGGTTATGGAAGCAATAGGGAATTTAGCGAAAAAACCGCAGAAGAAATGGATCTTTTCATTAAAAACCTGCTAGAAGAACGCTATAATCATGTCAAACAAACCTTAAGCGATTATAAAGAAGCGATTGAAATCATGGTCAAGGAGTTGTTTGACAAAGAAGTCATTTCAGGCGAAAGGGTGCGCGAAATTATCAGCGAATATGAAGTCGCTAACAATTTAGAAAGCCGTTTGATCCCTTTAGAAGAGCAAGCGAGTTAAAAGTGCGGATTTTCAAACAGATCTTTAATGAGGTTTTTAAACCCTATTATCGGCATTCTGTTTGTTTGAAATCTTTCCTTAGATTTTGTTTTCTCAAATTTGATATCTACAAACAGCGTTGCAGAGCGTTTCTAACGCTCATTTTTTATGCATTTTTTAACGCTTGTAAGGTTTTAATTCTCATAATTGATTTTAAGATTATTCTTATTCCAAAACATCTCATCAAACCCATTACAAAGAGTCTCTAATGCCCATTAACCCTCTCTATCTATTCCCTAATCTTTTCACAGCTAGCAGTATTTTTTTAGGCATGATGAGTATTTTTTACGCTTCAAGCTATCAATTTGTCATGGCATGTTGGTTGGTGGTAGCGAGTCTTATTTTAGATGGGCTTGATGGGCGCGTCGCAAGGCTTACTAACACCACTAGCAAATTTGGTATAGAATTTGACTCCTTAGCTGATGTAGTCGCTTTTGGGGTGGCTCCAAGCCTTATCACTTACTTTTATGTGGGGTATAATTTCGGACGCATAGGCATGGTGGTGAGTGCGTTGTTTGTGATTTTTGGAGCGATACGGTTGGCACGATTCAATATCAGCACGAACACAAGCGATCCCTATTCTTTCATCGGTATCCCCATTCCTGCTGCGGCGGTATTAGTGGTGCTTTGTGTATTATTGGATAATAAATACCATTTTCTAGAAGGAAATACCGAAAAGTTATTTTTAAGCTTTATTGTTTTATTAGGGGTGCTTATGGTGAGCAATATCCGCTACCCTAATTTCAAAAAAGTGAAGTGGAATCTCAAACTTTTTACTTTAGTGTTGCTTTTTTTATCGTTAGTGGTTGTGCGCCCTTTAGAAGCCTTAAGCGTGTTTACGGGGCTGTATTTGATTTATGGCATCATTCGTTGGCTTTTTTTAATGGTAAAAATTATTTTTAATAAAAATAAGAGTGCATGAAAGCGTCTTTTTATATAGAGGGAATGACTTGCACGGCTTGCTCTAGTGGGATTGAACGCTCTTTAGGGCGTAGGAGTTTTGTGAAAAAAATAGAAGTGAGCCTTTTAAATAAGAGCGCTAACATTGAATTTAACGAAAATGAAACCAATTTAGATGAAATTTTCAAACTCATTGAAAAATTGGGTTATAGCCCTAAAAAAACTCTCACTAAAGAAAAAAAAGAATTTTTTAGCCCTAATGTTAAATTAATTCTAGCGGTCATTTTCACGCTTTTTGTGGTGTATCTTTCTATGGGGGCGATGCTTAGCCCTAGCCTTTTACCTAAAAGCTTGCTTACAATAAATAATCATAGTAATTTTTTAAACGCATGCTTACAGCTTATAGGCACGCTCATTGTCATGCATTTGGGGAGGGATTTTTACATTCAAGGGTTTAAGGCTTTATGGCACAGACAGCCCAACATGAGCAGCCTTATCGCCATAAGCACAACCGCCGCTTTAGATTCAAGCTTGTGGCAATTGTATCTCGTTTATACAGACCAATGGTCTTATGGGCATTATTATTTTGAAAGCGTGTGCGTGATTTTAATGTTTGTGATGGTGGGCAAACGCATTGAAAATATTTCTAAAGACAAAGCCTTAGACGCTATGCAAACCTTGATGAAAAACGCCCCAAAAACCGCCCTTAAAATGCAAGATAACCAAAAAATTGAAGTTTTGGTGGATAGTATCGTCGTGGGGGATATTTTAAAAGTCCTCCCTGGAAGCGCGATTGCGGTAGATGGTGAAATTATAGAGGGCGAAGGGGAATTAGATGAGAGCATGTTAAACGGCGAAGCGTTACCGGTTTATAAAAAAGTCGGCGATAAGGTTTTTTCAGGGACGCTTAATAGCAATACGAGTTTTTTAATGAAAGCCACACAAAATAACAAAAACAGCACCTTGTCTCAAATTATAGAAATGATACATAACGCCCAAAGCTCAAAGGCAGAGATTTCTCGCTTAGCGGATAAGGTTTCAAGCGTGTTTGTGCCAAGCGTGATCGCTATCGCTTCTTTAGCGTTTATAGTGTGGCTCATCATCGCGCCTAAGCCTGATTTTTGGTGGAATTTTGGCATCGCTTTAGAAGTGTTTGTATCAGTTTTAGTGATTTCTTGCCCTTGTGCTTTAGGGCTAGCTACGCCTATGAGTATCTTAGTAGCAAATCAAAAAGCGGGTTCTTTAGGTTTATTTTTTAAAGACGCTAAAAGTTTAGAAAAAGCAAGGCTAGTCAATACGATCGTTTTTGATAAAACCGGCACACTCACTAACGGTAAGCCTGTCGTTAAAAGCGTCCATTCTAATATAGAATCATTAGAGCTATTGAGTTTAGCGAGCAGTATTGAACATAATAGCGAACATGTCATTGCTAAGGGGATCGTGGAATACGCTAAAGAATACAACGCCCCCTTAAAGGGAATCAGTGAAGTTAAAGTAAAAACAGGTTTTGGTATTAGCGCTAAAATAGATTATCAAGGTACTAAAGAAATCATCAAAGTCGGCAATAGCGAATTTTTTAACCTTATTAACCCCCTAGAAATTAAAGAAAATGGGATTTTAGTGTTTGTAGCTAGAGCTATTAATGAAAAAGAAGATGAGCTTTTAGGGGTGTTTGTTTTAGAAGATTTGCCTAAAAAAGGCGTGAAAGAGCATATTGCTCAAATCAAAAATTTAGGCATTAATACTTTTCTTTTAAGCGGGGATAATCTAAAGAATGTCCAAAAATGTGCACTTGAATTAGGGATAGATGATTATATCAGCAACGCTAAACCACAAGACAAGCTCAACAAGATCAAAGAGCTTAAAGAAAAAGGGCAGATCGTTATGATGGTAGGCGATGGCTTGAATGACGCCCCAAGCCTTGCCATGAGCGATGTAGCGGTGGTGATGGCTAAGGGGAGCGATGTGAGCGTGCAAGCAGCGGATATTGTAAGCTTTAACAATGACATTAAATCGGTTTATAGTGCGATTCAATTAAGCCAGGCGACCATCAAAAATATCAAAGAAAATTTGTTTTGGGCTTTTTGTTATAATAGCGTGTTTATCCCTTTAGCTTGTGGGGTTCTTTATAAGGCTAATATCATGTTAAGCCCAGCGATTGCAGGTTTAGCGATGAGCTTAAGCTCTGTAAGTGTGGTCTTAAACTCCCAAAGGATAAGGAATTTTAAAATTAAGGATCATTAAATGAAAGTAACTTTTCAAGTGCCAAGCATTACTTGTGGTCATTGCGTGGATAAAATTGAAAAATTTGTGGGCGAAATTGAAGGCGTGAATTTTATTGATGTGAGCGTGGAAAACAAGAGCGTGATCGTAGAATTTGACGCTCCAGCGACACAGGATTTGATTAAAGAAGCCTTATTGGATGCCGGGCAAGAGGTGGTTTGATTATAAAGGTGGTTTGATTATAAATAAATGCGTTGGGTTTAATCTTGTAGGTTTTTTACATTTTGAAGCTCTAAAAAAGAACTAGTAAAAAAATAGGGTTATTTTTTGACAAAAACCTAACCCTAAAAATCATTGTAATTTTTTTGTATGGTTCCACCATCAAATAAGAAAGGATGAGCATGGGTATCAAAGAAAAAGAGATCGAGCTTGAAACCTTGAAGCGTGAAATCGCACAAGCCGAAGCGAGCTTAGAGCAGAATTTCATCAAGCACATGGTGGACAAGACCGATGAGAAAGTAGAAGATTTGTTTTTCTCAAACAAAAGCGAGTTTTACCGGTTCGTTTTCACGGAGCAAAACAACTATTTGAGAGAGAAGCTCACTGACAAGGTGGGCAGAGCCATGGATTTGAGCGATGAAATCCAAAGAGACAAAAACAGAAAACGAATCTTTAGAAAATGGCACGAAATTCAAAAAGAGGTTTGTGTTTGAGTTGCAAGATGATTTAATATTTTTGAAAACAAAAAGAAATACCTATACCGCTAAAACCGAGCATGAAAATTTTCAAGAAAGATTATTAGCGGCTAAAGACACTTTTAAATTAATCAAAGCAAATGATTTTAAAACTAAAATTTACCCCTATCAAATCACCCTACGCTTAAAAACAAAACATGTCGTTGTTTTTAAATGGTTGAAAAAAGAAACCATCAAACGCTTTATTAAAAAGGATCTTTTCACCGAGACCCTATCCATAGAAATAACGGATAAAAGATAAAAGAGGGCGAAAATACGCCTTAATCACAAACTATAACCATGCAAGCGATATTATTGAGCTAACGCTTGATGATAAAACCTACACCATCACCCTCTACTATCAAAAACTGCTTTTTGACTTGATTAAAATTCTAATTTTAATTTGAAAATCAAAGACAACACGCTAGAAATAAATCAAGCTAAAAACACCTATTTATTTAAAGCGAAAAATACCAAAATCATTAGAGAATATTAAAATGCAATGAGATTTATCCATATTCACACAAATTTCACTAAAATCATTCCGCTAAACGCATTATTTTTATAAAATTCTATGCGATAGATTTTTTCTTGCTTGTCCAATGAAAAGCGTTTTTGAAAATCTTTAAGCTTAATTGTATAACCCACTTCATTAGGCTTACTCGCGCTAGAAACACTAAAGCCGATCGCATTCGCGCGGATATTATCCATAGCATGGATATAAAAACTCTCTTTCACTTCAACCACGCTCCCCATTTTAACCATTTGATCGTTATTGTCAAGCCGCATTTTCACTTCTTCTAAAGAATAGTCAAACTCTATGTAAAAAGGCGATAATCGTGTCATGAGCTTGTTGCCGTATTTTAAAAACACTTCTTGCTGGTTTTTGACTAGCCCTACAATGTAAGCGTTGCTCTCTATGGGAATTTGTGCAATCTTAGTGTTGTTGGGTAAAGGGAAATGATTGAGTTTAGGGCGTAAGTTAAAAAGGGGCATTTTGGGTAGAGAGCTGATTTTTGCCCACAAACTTTTATCGTTGATTAAGGCATGCACGCTACTAGGATTAAGCTCAAAATCGCGCTCAAAAGGGATATTGAGCTGATTGAGTAAGCCCTCAATGGCTTGCAAATGGTAAAACACTCTTGATGCTAAAGGGAGTTCTTTACTAGCTTCATTGGCAAAAGCGCTCTTTTTGTGGTTGATGGCATAAAAAGTTAGGGCTTTTTGCATTTCTGTATCGCCTTGTGCAGTATGCGTGTTTTTTAAATGGTATTTTTCAATGGGGTGCAATAAATGGTCGTTAATGCTATTAATCGTATTGTTTGCAAAAATAAGCAAATTAGGGAATTTCGCCCCCTTAACCTCATCTTGGTCAATAATAAAGCAATTCCCCCACCGCTTAGGGTTAAGCATCGCATCAATGTAATTAGGGCGATAATACCCACTGCCATCATGCAAGTGTAAAATAGCGTCTATATTGGGTTTTGCAATCAAGGATTTAATTTCTTGGATAGTAGTGTATTCTGGGTCATTCTTGTCTAAAGCGGCAAATTTGCGGTTCATATCCCCATACAAGCCCCTATGATTTCTTAACATGGAAGGCTTGTTCAATACCGGAATCACTTCAACAGATCCTTTTAAAACGCTATAGTGCATTAAAAACAAATTAGCCGCATTAAACCCTCCAGGCTCATCGCCCTGAATCCCCGCTAAAAGCAATAAATGGGGGGCTTTGTCTCTATCCTCTACATTTTTAGGGACTTTTGCTATCGCCTCTATCGCATTCAAAAACACCAAAGAACACAAACCCCATAAAAGCCATATTTTTTTCATCCAATCTCTCTACTATTTGAAACTAAAAGATCGTTAATTATACCTAAAAAACCTTTTTTAAGGGTGTTTTTTAAGTTTTATAAAAAGGAACGAAAAATGCTTGTGAGTGTTTAATTCTATTTAAAAGGTTTTTTATGGATATTTTAAAAACTCTTCAAAAGCATTTGGGCGGTATTGAAGTGGGCGATTTTAAAACCAATGCGATAAACAAATCCCAACAAATCGCCAAGTTCAGCAGAGACATGAAAAATATAAATGAGAGCGTTGGGGCATTACAGGTCTTGCAAATCGCTTGTAAAAAACTCTTCAATAAGAGCATGGGTTTAGAAGATAAAGACGCCCTACAAGTCTCTATGACTAAACAAGAATTGCAAGAAATTGTAGAAAATTGCCAGTTTTTAGCCTCCCCTTTGTTTGACACCCAGCTCAACATTGCAATTAACGATGAAATTTTTTCTATTATCGTGGATAGTCCTTTACATTTATTAGAAAATGCGAGCGAGTTTCAAGCTTATTTGGAAGAAAAATTAAACGAAATTAAGGAATTATTAGCTTATTTGAGTGAAAGCCTTTCAAACCCTAAAGTCTTTATGCCAAAACAAAGTTTTTCAAACAAAAGCCTTAAAGATTTGTTGAATGATAATTTGAGAGCTTAAATCGAGCTCTCTAATTTAGAAAATTTGATTTTCCATAAAAAGAACGAGCCTAAAAACGCTACCACAAATAAGCCCACCAAGTAATAGCCTAAGTCTGTAAATTCTAGACTTTGTAGGGTGCTTAAAAGGCGGTTTTCAAATTTTAAATGGAGCTTCTCGCTAACGACTTGAAAAAGCTCAATCAACCCAATAAAAAGAGCGATAAACACGCTCAAGGCGGTGATAGAGATATTGTAATAGATTTTTCTTAAAGGGGTTTTGAACGCCCAATCATACGCTTTAAGCATGAACGCCCCATCTAGCGTGTCAAACAAACTCATGCCAGCGGCAAAAAGAATGGGTAAAGAGAGCATGCCCACCACACTCACTTTAATCGCACTGCTAGAAAGGGCCAAAAGCGCGATTTCACTAGCGGTATCAAAACCGAGTCCAAAAAGAAAACCCACAGGATAAATATGCCACGATTTAGAAACGAAATTAAACAAGGGTTTAAAAAAGCGATTGAGTAAGCCCCTACTCGTTAAAAGCCGTTCGATCTCTTCGTTTTGTTGCTGGCTCAAGCGTTCATTAGAATGCGATTGCTTGAAAATCTTTAACAAATCCACCAAAATAATTGCATTTAATAGCCCTATGATGAGTAAAAAAAGCCCGGAAACCAAAGTCCCCACTACTCCCCCTACTTCTTCTAGCATCGGCGTATGCTCTTTAGCCCAAGCGATCGCAAACGCGCTGACAATGGTCATTAAAATCACCACGCTTGAATGCCCCATAGAAAAGTAAAACCCCACACCATAGGCGTTTTTACCTTGTTGGGTGAGCTTTCTAATCGTGTTGTCTATACAAGCGATATGATCCGCATCAAACGCATGCTTTGCCCCTAGCATGTAAGCCATAGAAGCCGCTGCATAAAAAGAGGCGTTGTTGGCCATAAAGAGCAAAACTAAACCCAAGATGTGTAAAAACACAATCGCCAAAAAATAAGGAAACCACAATTTCACAGCGTGCCTTTAATAAGATTTTTTGAGTAATTGTAATATAAAAAGCCTAAAGAAAGCGAGCGGTGTTAAACATTTTAAGAAAAAGTGGGCATTAAGCTAGTTCTTATATATATATTACTTCCAAAGTTTAAAGAGCGATAAAATTTTTAAATGAAAGGTCATGGCATCTTTGAAATCCATGGAAAAATGGGGCAAAAAGGCACTCCTTGCGATCAGTCTGGCTTGTTTTTTAGCCAATACCATCAATGCAGAGGACAACAAACCCACCCTCAAAGACATTTGCATTAAAGCCGTTGGGTCTTGCAGTGAGTATTCAAACGAAATTTACAGGTTTTCTGCGTTTTCACCTTTTCAACAATGTGTTGCAAACACGGTGGCAGAAGTGCAAAAAAACGGAGTGGGATACTAGCTGTTGGGGCGTTAAAATTGACTAGAACTTTGTTAAAGGGTGTAGCCAATATGCTTTTTTCAAAAGAAAAATGTTGGAATGATAAGAGAGCAGGTAAAGTTTGTTGGAATGAACCTTTTATAGAGGAAGAATATGGGATGCAAGATACAGAGGCGTTAGAAGAGAGTGAAAAAGAAGAAGAGCGTCGCAAAGAAGCTGTTAAAAAACAAAGACTATCCTCGCAAATTGCAACCAAGCTATGGGAGTAACGATAGGCAATTGATTAGAGAATCAATTTAACCCAATCTCTAAAATAGAGGGTTTTGGGCTTATCTTAATCAAGAAGCTAGAAGAGAGAACTTGTTACTCCCTTTAAAGAGCGTGGGTTGAGAGATAAAAAATCCGCTTGAGTTAGATTGACCCAAAAAACTTTCAAACACTAACTAGAGAGATACTTAAATTGATAGCATTAAACTTGATTTATGGTAGAACTCATTTTTTAAAGGGATAGGAGTGTATTTTGAAATCATTCTCTCTTTAATCCTACAAGAACGCTTTAAGAAGTTGTCGCTATTGATTATAAAAATGCTTTTAACATTTTTTTTAATTCCTATAGTTAAAATTTAATCTGTAATAAACTTCACACAATGAAAGGTATATTTAAAACCAAAAACGCAAAAAGATCAAAACGCATCAGAAAATGATCTTATCATTTCCTAAATGCCATATGAGATTAAGATTTTTTAGGATTAGCCTCGGTTACTCTGATGATTCTCCCCATAAAATCCGTATTGTTCAATTTAGCGATCGCTTCATTGATGCCCTCTTCTTGCATTTCCACAAAACCAAACCCTTTGGGTTTTTTCGTTTCTCTGTCATAAATAAGCTTGACATTAAACACCTTGCCAAATTGACTGAAAAGCTCCTTGACTTCCTCGCTGGTAGCACTATAAACCAAATTCCCTACATAAATGTTTCTCAAAGTGAAATTCTCCGCTAGAAAAAATAAAAACTACTTACAAGAATATGAAAAAGTTATCAAAAAGTAACACTCTTAAAAACCCAACACATCCGACACGAAAGCATAACAAATTTTATCTAATGATTGCTTAACTTTGTTTTAATCAATGCCCCTCATCGGTTAAAACAGCCCCTGCCAAATACACATAAGTAAGGATCATAAAAACAAAAGCTTGCAAAATCCCCATGAAAAACAAGACCATAAAGGGTGCTACAGGAATAACCCAAGGCACTAATAAGAGCATGATGAGTAAAAACATGTCATCGCCCTTGATATTCCCAAACAAACGAAACGATAAAGACACAATCCTAGAAAAATGCGAGATAATTTCAATAGGGAACATGAAAGGTGCGAGCCACTTCACGGGACCTGCAAAATGGGCGAAATACTTAAAAAAACCCTGCACTCTAATGCCTTCAAAGTGGTAATAAAAAAACACAATCAGCGCTAAAACTAGCGTAAAACTCCAACTAGCCGTGGGGGATTCAAAACTAGGAATGATGCCTATCATGTTAGAAAAAAAGACATACAAAGCGATCGTGCCGGCTAGTGGGAAGTATTTGCGGGCCAATTCTTCGCCTATAATATCCTTAGCCACGCTTAAAATGGCACTAATAATACTCTCATACACATTTTGCAAACCCATAGGTACCATCTGCATTTTACGCGATGCACCAAGAGAAATTAAAAACATCAAAACCGCTGTCAAAACAACGAAAAAACCGGTGATAAAATCATGATTAGAGCTAAAAAAATTAGCAACAGTAAATACTCTGTGTTCCATGAAAAAGTTTCTCTAAGCCTTATTGAAAATTTTCTTCATTGTAGCAATTAAGTTTTAAAAACTCATTAAACCAAGCTTTTTAACGAGTTTTTTAATGATTTGTCTTGTTTTCTTTTAAAATTCACCCATAATAATTAGGGGCTTCTTTAGTAATATCTACGCCATGCACATGGCTTTCTTTCAACCCAGCGCTAGTGATTTCTACAAATTCAGCGTTTTGATACAATTCCAAAATATTTTTCGCCCCCTGATACCCCATAGAAGAGCGCACGCCCCCTACTAATTGGAAAATCATATCTGAAACCTTACCACGATAAGGCACACGCCCCTCAATACCTTCAGGGACTAATTTTTCACTCGCAACGCCCTCTTGAAAATACCTATCAGAGCTCCCTTTAGTCATAGCCCCAATACTGCCCATGCCCCTATAACTT
The DNA here is from genome assembly GCF_900461455.1 of Helicobacter acinonychis. Taxonomy (NCBI): domain Bacteria; kingdom Pseudomonadati; phylum Campylobacterota; class Epsilonproteobacteria; order Campylobacterales; family Helicobacteraceae; genus Helicobacter; species Helicobacter acinonychis. The sequence continues at coordinate 855,746 of NZ_UGIA01000001.1, forward strand.
TTATATTGTCTCCCTTGATAAATTATAAAATCCCCAGGAGATTCTTCTGTACCAGCGAGTAAAGAACCTATCATCACGCTTGATGCCCCTAAAGCTAGAGCCTTAGCCACATCTCCTGAATAACGTATCCCTCCATCTGCAATCACGGGAATATCAAATTTAGACGCCACTTCTACGCAATTATCAATCGCACTCACTTGGGGCATTCCCACTCCAGCTACAATCCTAGTGGTGCAAATGCTTCCTGGCCCAATACCCACTTTAATAGCATCCGCTCCCACACTAATTAAATCGCTTGTAGCCTCTTTAGTTACCACATTCCCTACAATGACATCTACCACCAAGCTTTTTTTAATCTCTTCTAAAGTGTGTAAAATATTCGCCGAATGCCCATGCGCACTATCTAACACCAACGCATCAACCCCAGCCTTAACTAGCATTTCAGCCCTATCTAATTGCCCCACTCCAATAGCCGCCCCTACTCTTAGTCTCCCAAAATCATCTTTATTCGCATCAGGGTATTCAATGCGTTTTTGGATGTCCTTAATCGTAATCAAGCCTTTTAAGATATTGTTTTTATCTACAATAGGCAATTTTTCAATCTTGTGCTTGTGCATCAAATCGCTCGCTTCATCTAAACTAATGCTCACATGAGCGGTAACTAAAGGCATTTTAGTCATCACATCGCCCACTTTTTTACTCAAATCCGTTTCAAAACGCACATCTCTATTGGTTAAAATCCCAATCAACAGCCCCTTATCATCCACCACAGGCACGCCTGAAATCTTGTAATTATCCGTTATAGCTTTAGCGTCCGCTAGAGTTTTGTGCGCGTGGATAAAAATAGGATCATTAATCACCCCACTCTCACTTTTTTTAACCTTAGCGATTTCTTTAACTTGCGTTTCAATATCCATGTTTTTATGCACAATGCCAATACCCCCAAGGCGCGCCATAGCAATAGCGGTTTTATGCTCCGTAACCGTATCCATAGCCGCGCTAATAAAGGGGATATTCAAGCTAATGTTTTTAGTCAAGCGAGATTTTAAACTCACATCTTTAGGTAAAACGCTAGATTTTCTAGGCACCATCAACACATCTTCAAAAGTCAAAGCCCTTTGTAAAATTCTCATTTTCTATCCTTAATCTAGTTTTAATTTTAATTCCTGCTCTAAAGCGTAGGAAACATCTAAAAGGCTTTGCTCATCAAAAGCCTTAGCAATGAATTGCATCCCTATGGGCAAGCCTAAAGGATCTTTAGCGACCGGCAAAGAAAGGGCCGGCAAACCGCTCAAATTCGCTCCGATCGTGTAAATATCGCTCAAATACATTTCTAAAGGGCTTGCATGGTAGTTGAATAAGGGGGCGGTCGTGGGAGCCACAGGAGTGAAAATCAAATCCACTTCTTCAAAAATCTTGTTGTATTGCTCTTTGATCATCAAACGCATTTGTTGGGCTTTCAAATAATAAGCGTCATAATACCCACTGCTTAAGACAAAATTCCCTAGCATGATACGGCGTTTCACCTCGTCGCCAAAACCTTCACTACGGCTTTTAAGATACAATTCTTTTAAATCTTTAATATTTTGAGCCCTTCTCCCATAACGCACCCCATCAAATCTAGCCAGATTGGAGCTCGCTTCAGCCATGCTAATAATATAATAGATAGAGATTTGATAATGCGAATCCAATATCTTTTTTTCTACAATCTCATGCCCTATTTCTTTCAAAGCCTTAAGGGTGTTTTCATAAGCGAGTTGCACTTCATTACTCGCATCTTTAATGTGATCTCTTAAAACAGCGATTTTAAAGCGTCTTTCTCTATTAAGATTTTTGAAAGTTTGCGTGGGTTTGAGATTCGCACTCGTAGAGTCCTTACTATCATGCCCACTAATAGCGTCAAATAAAATAGAAGCGTCCTCTACATTTTGTGTGATAGGCCCAATTTGATCAAAACTAGAACAATACGCAATCAAACCATAACGGCTCACCCTCCCATAAGTGGGCTTTAACCCCACGCACCCACAATAGCTCGCTGGCTGTCTGATAGACCCACCCGTATCGCTCCCTAAAGCTGCCACAGCCAAGCCACCTGCCACCGCTGCGGCACTCCCCCCGCTACTCCCTCCAGGCACTCTGTTTTTATCTCGTGGGTTTTTAGTGATCCCATAGCAACTAGACTCTGTGGTGCTCCCCATCGCAAACTCGTCCATGTTAGAAAGCCCAAACCCTGCCATGCTGTTTTGGTGCAAGTTTTCAATCACGCTCGCATGATAAGGAGCCACATAGCCCTCTAAAATCTTACTAGAGCAAGTGATCTCCCACCCCTTAACGCTGATATTGTCTTTAATAAGGATAGGCACACCCTTAGCACTAGCACCATTAAGACTAGGGGCTTTAATGTAAGCGTTCAAATCTGAAGCTCTAACATTAGCGTCAATTCCGTTTTTAAGGGTTTCTAATTCATCTTGGGATAAAGAAAGGGCTTGTTTTAAAGTGATCATGTTTTAGCCTTACAAAAAATTTAATGATAGTTTAACATGCTTCAATACAAAACGAGCTTATAAGCATTGGTTGACAATGAAAGTCTCTTAGAAAATCGGACTTTTAAATTTTGTTTTCATCATTTTTTTAAAACTCATTCCCTTAAGGGGATAGGGGGACATTTTGCAATTAATACCCCCCTTAACCCCCTTAAGATCCCCCTGACCCAAGAAGACCGCTTTTTTCAAGGGGTTATCGCTTGATTAAAATCAAGCTCTTTGATATTGGTTGTAAAAAATACCTTTGAGCATTTTTTAAATTTTCAACATTTAATTGGAAACAAAACCAAGATTTTTTAAAAAACATTCAACCTGCTTAGCTAAATCTTTTAAACTAAAACTATTGTCTATAACATAATCGCTCATCAAGCGTTTTTGCTCTATATCCATTTGACAATTTAGGCGTTGCAAGATTTCAGTTTCTTTGAGTTTGTCTCGCTCTAAAAGGCGCTCAATTTGTAAAGCCCTAGGTGCATAGATTAAGACCACTTTACTCACAGGATAGCGTTCTTTACCCCCCACTTCAAAAAACAAAGGAATGTCTAAAAAATACGCTTGATGGTTTTTTTCTAATTCGTGCGCTTTTTTTAGCATGCATTCACGGATCAAGGGGTGCAAAAAATTTTCTAGCCATTTTAACTCATTAGAGTCTTTAAACACGATCGTGCCAAGTTTTTTTCTGTTAAGAATATCCTTTTCTAAAATACTTGATCCAAAATGTTGGGCGATCTCTAGCCGATGCTCTTGTAATAATTGATGGGCGATTTTATCCGCATCTAAGATTTGATAGCCTTGCGATTCTAGTAATTTAATGGTGGTGCTTTTACCGGTGCCTATCCCCCCTGTGAGAGCAATAGCGTTTTTTAAAACCATTTTAAGATTTGATATTTTCTTTAAGGATTTCTTGTAAATTTTTAGGGAGAGCGAATGCGGCCCTATGAATGTCTTCGTTATAGTATCCCACATTTTTTAGTGCTTCTATTTTTTGTGCGATCAAATCTTTTAAGGGGTGGGTTTTTAAAGACGCATAAATATAACCCTTATTGCTCAAAATCCTTAAAGGTGCTACAAAAGGCATGACAATAGAAAAAAACTCGCCCATGTTTTTAAGGGCGTTTTGCATGCTCACATGCTCTAATAGTGGGTGTTTGGCTACCGAAATAAACACGCCATCTTCTTTAAGCGTTCTTTTTAAACCATCAATTTTATGCTTGTCCGGCTCTTGCAAACAAACAATTAAATCGTATTTTTTAATGTCTAAATCTAAAAATTGTTTAGCATGCGTGAAATTCTTATTATTTTTCACTCCATGGAAATGGGGAAAAAAACTAATAAAACTATCCAAGATCTTTTCATCTGCTTGCACAAAATCCACATGCGTGTCGTATTTAAAAAGCTGGTGGGCTAATTCCAAATCAAACCCATCTACAATCAAAACTTCTTTAAGCTCTTTTTTAGTGCAACCTCCCATATGAGCGAGCAATTCGCTTTCAATATGCAAAAAGTTCTTGAATAACAACTGGGAATTAAGCATCGCAATCTCGCCAAAATCATTAGATTTAAAAATCTCTAAGATATTATGATCGCTTCTAACATCTAATAATTTCGCTTCTATCGTGTATTCTTTACGCAAATACGGCGTGATTTCTTGGGTGATCCACATTAAAATCCTTCATTGCTTTGTAATACTTATCTCTTTAATTTATATGCTACCCAAAAAATCTAAATCAACAAAAGCCCTAACTTTCCTTAAGACATTCTAAAAAGAGTTGTGTATCGCTCTTAAATCGTTCTTTTTTAAAATCCAAATCAATGCTAATGGCTTTATGCTGGCTGTCTAATTTATCGGTTGAATGCTTTTTTAATACCATTTGACACTTTGAAATCTCAATCGTATCTAAAGCCTTATCTGTCATATAAAGATTATCGCTCTTTTTTTCTAATAAAAAGGATTCATAAAAAGGTCTTAAACTCAAATCGCTGTTATTGGTGGTATAAACATACGAAGAAATTTTACCCTTAAATTGAGCGATTTGCGTTTTAGTGTCATTAAAAGCGAAAGTTTGGATTTGGAGTTCTTTATCGTTTTGATCTCTTAAAAAACGCTTCAAGGCTTTGGATTTGATTTCTATCAAAAATTGATCCCCATCTCTATTTAGAGCAATATCCCCATTCTTTAGGGGGTAGAAATTTTGTTGGGAATATTCAATGAGTCTTGCCCCTTTTGCTTCTTTTTTAGACTTGTAAAGGAACGGGTTTTTTTCATTATTATCGTTGTTAGCGCTGTTACTGGGATCGTTTTGGTAAAGGGGTGGGTTTTTTTCATTATCATTGGGTTCATTCAATAAAATCAAAGGAGTTTCTTCAGGGTCATTGTCTCCATCGCTTATTAATTGGGTGAGAGTGTTTGTCTCATTTATAGGGTGATACACCATGTTTTTTAAAAAAATCGTTTCGCTAAAGACTTCATAATCAGAATCCACATAGCTAGGGCGTTTAGAACCGTCATTTTCTTGCTCTTGGGCTTTTTTTTGCAATTTGATAAAACCCTCTTGCGAGCAAGCCAAAAAGTACAAAACCACGATTGCTATAACCATTTTTTTGACTAAAAACAATGCCAAACCCTTATTTAAGCTTTAAATAACTATAATATTGTAATCTAATTTTGATTGAAATGAAGCAATAAGAAAGATGAATACAAGCCCTAGAACCTTAAAAACCATTGCGATCTTAGGTCAGCCTAATGTGGGGAAAAGCTCGTTGTTTAACCGCTTGGCTAAAGAAAGGATCGCTATCACTTCAGATTTTGTGGGCACTACACGAGACATTAACAAACGAAAAATCACACTAAATGGTCATGAAGTAGAGCTATTGGATACAGGGGGCATGGCTAAAGACGCTTTTTTGTCTAAAGAAATCAAAGCCTTTAATTTAAAAGCTGCTCAAATGAGCGATTTGATTTTATATGTTGTAGATGGCAAATCTATCCCTAGCGATGAAGACATCAAGCTTTTTAGAGAGATTTTTAAAATCAACCCTAATTGCTTTTTAGTGATCAATAAAATTGATAACGACAAAGAAAAAGAGCGATCTTATGCGTTTTCTTCTTTTGGCATGCCAAAGAGTTTTAATATCTCCGTTTCGCACAATAGGGGCATTAGTGCGTTAATTGATGCAATATTGGATGCGTTAGGCTTGACCAAAATCATAGAGCAAGATTTAGATATAGATATTTTAGAAAGCTTAGAAACCCCCAACAACACAGAAGATGGAAATAATGAAGAAGAAATCATTCAAGTGGGTATCATCGGTAGGGTAAATGTGGGCAAAAGCTCGCTTTTAAATGTACTCACGCAAAAAGAAAGGAGCATCGTCTCTAGTGTGGCTGGCACTACTATTGATCCCATAGACGAAACCATTTTAGTCAAAAATCAAAAAATTTGCTTTGTGGATACCGCTGGCATCAGACATAAGGGCAAAATTTTAGGCATTGAAAAATACGCACTAGAACGCACTCAAAAAGCCTTAGAAAAATCCCATATTGCACTTTTAGTTTTAGATGTGAGCGCTCCTTTTGTGGAATTAGACGAAAAGATTAGCTCTTTAGCAGATAAACACTCTTTGGGGATCATTCTTATTTTAAACAAATGGGACATCCGCTACGCCCCTTATGAAGAGATCATGGCGACTTTAAAAAGGAAATTCCGCTTTTTAGAATACGCCCCTGTGATCACAACCAGTTGCTTAAAAACGCGCCATATTGAAGAGATCAAACATAAGATTATAGAAGTCTATGAGTGTTTTTCCAAACGCATCCCTACAAGCTTGCTCAATAGCGTGATTTCTCAAGCCACTCAAAAACACCCCTTACCAAGCGATGGTGGGAAATTAGTGAAAGTGTATTACGCCACGCAATTTGCCACCAAACCCCCTCAAATCTCGCTTGTAATGAATCGCCCTAAAGCCTTGCACTTCAGTTACAAACGCTATTTGATTAACACTTTAAGGAAAGAATTTAATTTTTTAGGCACGCCTTTAATCATTAACGCCAAAGATAAAAAGAGCGTCCAACAAAATTAACAATTTTTAATGTTAAACCCCCTTAAAAAAGCGTTTTTGCTTGATTTATCTTTAGGATTTGATTATAATCATTGCTCAATCAGTCAAGCTAGGCGATAAGCCACTTGGGTTTGGCATCCATTAGAAAAGAGGTTATCCACATGAACAAAGCGGAGTTTATTGATTTGGTCAAAGAAGTCGGTGAATTCAACAGCAAAAGAGAAGCAGAAGAAGTGATCAATGCCTTTACTCTAGCGGTAGAGACAGCTTTAAGCAAGGGCGAGAGCGTTGAGTTGATCGGTTTTGGCAAATTTGAAACCGCAGAGCAAAAAGGTAAAGAGGGTAAAGTGCCAGGAAGCGGTAAAACTTATAAAACCAAAGACAAGCGAGTGCCTAAGTTCAAAGCCGGCAAAATCCTTAAACAAAAAGTTGAAAAAGGCAAGTAGGTTTTATTCGCTCAGCAAGGGGCTTATGAATTAAGTTTCTTGCTTTACTATACAAATTTACGTAAAATGTCCTTGTAGCTCAGCTGGATAGAGCGTACGATTCCTAATCGTAAGGTCGTGGGTTCGAATCCCGCCAAGGACACCACTTGCACTATTTAAAAACTCTTTTTAAAAAACTTAACTCCATTTTTAAAAAAGCGTTTCAAAAATGTATTTTTTGGATTTATTTTCATTGGGCGTTAATCATAAAAACACAAAAATGCCTTTAAAAATAAAGTGACAAAATCCCATTTTTAAAAATTAAAAGGTTTTGGTCATCCCTATTTAATCAACAAATCTCAAAACAAATCCCCTAGACTTTAAATCTTACCAACCTTATCAATTTAAAAACATCAACATGACAAATCCATTCAAAAATGATATAATACCCCCAACGAACTCATATTAAGGAAAACCCATGCGTTTGCACTCTGCCTTTTTTGGTATCAATTCATTGCTTGTTGCCACCCTTTTAATGAGTGGTTGTGCCCTTTTCAAAAAGCGTAACACCGACGCCAAGCTCATCCCCCCTTCAGCCAATGGTTTGCAAGCCCCTATTTACCCCCCAACCAACTTCACCCCTAGAAAGAGCGTTCAGCCCCTTCCAAGCCCTCGTCTTGAGAATAACGGACAGTCCGTCATTAGCTCTAACCCCATTAACGGCATTCCTAACACCCCCATTCTCACGCCCAATAATATCATTGAGTTGAATGCAGTCGGCATGGGTGTGGCTCCAGAATCCACCATTTCGCCCTCTCAAGCTCTAGCTTTAGCTAAGCGAGCCGCTATCGTTGATGGCTACCGCCAATTAGGTGAGAAAATGTATGGCATTAGAGTGAATGCCCAAGACACCGTCAAGGACATGGTTTTACAAAATTCCGTGATTAAAACCAAAGTTAATGCTCTCATCCGTAACGCTGAAATCACTGAGACTATCTATAAAGACGGCTTGTGTCAAGTGAGCATGGAGCTTAAATTAGACGGCAGAATTTGGTATCGTATTTTGAGTGGAGCGAGAGGATAAACTCTCCACCCCATAAGCCATGCGGTATTTTAGAAGCACTTTTTCATTATTTTTGATGGCACTCTTTTTAATCTCTTGCTCCAAGCACCCTTTTTCTAAACAAACCCCTAAAACTAGAGAGCAAATCAGACAAGAAGAGGCCCGTAAAAAAAGAGAAGAGACTTTAAATGCCTTGCGCCAATTCAAGCTCATTTATATCAACACGCCGGTTTTTCGCTTCTATGATTACGGCACGATTAAAACCGATAGAAGCCGTAATATCGCAGTGACTCTCTACAAACTCAGCCAAAAAGTGGGCGATATTTATATGACCAAACGGAGCGTTTGTTTTAGCCAAAAATGTTCGGCTAAATGGATTGTGGCAAGGGATTTGTTTGGCAAAGTGAGTTATGGGGATTTGTTGGATGATATTGTTTTAGGGAGGGATATTTTTAAAGGTTTGGGAAAACGCCACCTAACTCCTGGATATGTGATCCAAAGGTTTCAAAAAAGTGGGGAAATTATCCTTTATGAAAGGAAAAATGGTTTGATTTCTTTCCAAAATTTGACGCAAAAAATTGCCATTAGGATTGAACCTTATGAACCTTCTTTGCAAGATTTAGAAGACAATGAAAACGCCGATAGCGAGCTCCAATGAAAAAGATTCCTCCACTCTATTTTTTTAAAAAATTTAAAAAACGCTATTTACTCGCTTTAAGCTTACCCTTACTCTCTTATGCGAATGGCTTTAAAATCCAAGAGCAAAGCCTGAATGGCACGGCTTTAGGCTCGGCTTATGTCGCTGGGGCTAGAGGTGCTGACGCCTCTTTTTACAACCCGGCAAACATGGGCTTTACAAACGATTGGGGCGAAAATAAGAGCGAATTTGAAATGACCACCACCGTGATCAATATCCCGGCCTTTAAGTTTCAAGTCCCCACGACTAATCAAGGTCTGTATTCGGTAACGAGCTTGCAAATTGATAAAAACCAGCAAAACACTTTAGCCATCTTAAAAACAATAGGGCTTGATAATATCATTAAAACGCTTGGCAACGCAGCCCTTAAGGACGATGGCTTGAAAGAAGCGATCAATCGCGTTCAAGGGCTAATGAATCTAACCAATCAAAAAGTCGTCACGCTCGCTTCAAATCCTGACACTCAAATCGTGAATGGCTGGACAGACACGACTAATTTTGTTTTACCCAAATTCTTTTATAAAACGCGCACGCACAATGGCTTCACTTTTGGGGGGAGTTTCACTGCTCCTAGTGGGTTGGGCATGAAATGGAATGGTAAAGGGGGGGAATTTTTGCATGATGTTTTTATCATGATGGTAGAGCTTGCCCCTAGCATGAGTTATACCATTAAAAACCGCTTTTCTGTGGGGGTGGGTTTAAGAGGGCTTTATGCGACCGGGAGCTTTAATAACACCGTTTATGTGCCTTTAGAAGGTGCTTCAGTGCTAACAGCCAATCAAATTTTAAACTTGCCTAACGATGTTTTTGCCGATCAAGTGCCAAGCAATATGATGACTTTATTGGGTAATATTGGCTATCAGCCGGCTCTAAATTGCCAAAAAGCTGGCGGAGATATGAACAATCAAAGCTGTCAAGAGTTTTACAACGGCTTGAAAAAAATCATGGGTTATAGCGGTTTAGTGGAAGCGAGTGCGAATCTCTATGGCACGACGAAAGTGGTGCAAAAATCCAATGGGAAAGGCTTATCAGGGGGGTATAGAGTGGGAGGGAGTTTGCGTGTGTTTGATCATGGGATGTTTTCGGTGGTGTATAATTCTTCGGTCACCTTTAACATGAAAGGCGGTTTGGTCGCGATCACAGAGCTTGGCCCTTCTTTAGGGAGCGTATTGACTAAAGGCAATTTAAATATCAATGTTTCACTCCCCAAAACTTTGAGCCTAGCATACGCCCATCAATTTTTTAAAGATCACTTAAGAATTGAGGGAGTGTTTGAGCGTACTTTTTGGAGTCAAGGGAATAAATTCTTAGTCACCCCTGATTTTGCAAACGCCACTTACAAGGGCTTGAGTGGGACGGTCGCTTCCTTGGACGCTGAAACGCTTAAAAAAATGGTGGGTTTAGCGAATTTTAAAAGCGTGATGAACATGGGGGCTGGCTGGAGGGATACGAACACCTTTAGATTAGGTATCACTTACATGGGTAAAAGTTTGCGTTTAATGGGTGCTTTCAATTACGATCAAGCCCCAAGCCCCCAAGATGCGATAGGTATTCCGGACTCTAATGGCTATACCGTGGCTCTTGGGACGAAATACAATTTTAGGGGCTTTGATTTGGGTTTAGCAGGGAGTTTTACCTTTAAGAGTAACCGGTCCAGTTTGTATCAATCCCCAACCATTGGGCAATTAAGAATCTTTAGCGCTTCTTTAGGCTATCGCTGGTAAAACATGCCAAACAATCAAAACATGTTGGATAACAAAACGATTTTAATCACCGGAGGCACTGGGAGTTTTGGCAAACGCTTTGTTCATAAAGTCTTAAACACCACAAAAGCAAAAAAAATCATCGTTTATAGCCGAGACGAATTAAAACAAAGCGAAATGGCAATGGAATTTAATGATAGTAGGATGCGTTTTTTTATCGGCGATGTGAGGGATTTAGAGCGCTTGAATTACGCTTTAGAGAGCGTGGATATTTGTATCCATGCGGCCGCACTCAAGCACGTGCCAATTGCAGAATACAACCCTCTAGAATGCATTAAAACCAATATCATGGGGGCGAGCAATGTGATTAACGCATGCTTAAAAAATGCAATCAGCCAAGTTGTCGCTTTAAGCACCGATAAAGCCGCTAACCCCATTAATCTTTATGGTGCGACTAAATTGTGCAGCGATAAACTTTTTGTGAGCGCGAACAACTTTAAAGGCGCTTCTCAAACGCAATTTAGCGTGGTGCGTTATGGTAATGTGGTGGGGAGTCGTGGGAGCGTAGTGCCGTTTTTTAAAAAATTAGTCCAAAACAAGGCGAGTGAAATCCCTATTACTGATATTCGCATGACAAGATTTTGGATCACTTTAGATGAGGGGGTAGATTTTGTGCTCAAAAGCCTGAAAAGAATGCATGGGGGTGAAATTTTTGTGCCAAAAATCCCTAGCATGAAAATGACTGATCTCGCTAAAGCCTTGGCCCCTAGTATTCCTACTAAAATCATAGGGATTCGCCCAGGTGAAAAACTCCATGAAGTGATGATCCCTAAAGATGAAAGCCATTTAGCCCTAGAATTTGAAGACTTTTTCATCATTCAGCCTACCATAAGCTTTCAAACACCCAAAGATTACACGCTCACCAAACTCCATGAAAAAGGCCAAAAAGTCGCCCCTGACTTTGAATACAGCAGCCATAATAATAGCCAATGGCTAGAGCCTGATGATTTATTAAGATTATTATGAATTTTTTAGAAGATTTATTTTACCCCTTAAGGTTATTAGAAAACAAACGCATTTTATTGCTCGTGAGCGGCTCTATTGCGGTGTATAAATCCCTAGAATTAGTGCGCTTGTTGTTTAAAAGTGGGGCTAATATTCAAGTAGTGATGAGCAAGAGCGCAAAAAAATTTATCAAACCCTTAAGCTTTGAAGCCTTAAGCCATTATAAAGTCTTACATGATCATAATGAAAAATGGCATTACAACCACAAAAACGCCTTACACCATAACCATATCGCATGTGCTGCTAACGCTGATTTACTCATCTTTGCCCCTTTAAGCGCTAACAGCTTGTCTAAAATCACTCACGCTTTAGCGGATAATATCGTTAGCGCGACTTTTTTAGCTTGCACTTCCCCTAAAATCCTAGCCCCTAGCATGAACACTAACATGCTTAAATCCCCTATCACTCAAAGCAATTTACAACGCTTAAAAGATTTTAATCACATCATTTTAGACACCCAAAACGCCCTTTTAGCATGCGATACTAAAGGCGATGGGGCGATGGCTGAGCCTTTAGAAATCCTTTTTAAAGCTACTCAAACGCTCTTAAAAGACGCTTATTTTGAAAATAGAGAAGTGATAGTTATGGGCGGAGCGAGTGTGGAAAAGATTGACAGCGTTCGAACGATCAGCAATCTTTCTAGCGGGATTCAAGCGAGTGCGTTGGCTTTAGCATTATATTTTAAGGGAGCGAAAGTTACTTTCATTGCATCAAACTTCCCTACCCCTTTGCCTAAAGAAATCACAAATATTCTAGTCAGTGATACCAAGTCTTATGAAAACGCCTTAGATAAAGCCGCTAAAAACTTACAAAACCATGCTTTAAAACCCCTACTCTTTAATCTAGCCGCCATTAGCGATTATGTGCCTAAAACTTCTTTTAACCATAAACTTAAAAAAAGCGAGATCGGTGAAATTCTAAATATTGAATGTGTTCAAAATAAGGATTTGTTAGCCTCTGTTGATCCTAATCAATTTATTAAAATTGGTTTTAAAGCTGAAGACGATCAACAAAACGCCATACAAAATGCGCAAAATCTTTTAAAACCCTTTCAAAATAACGGCAAAAATTGCTCTGTGGTCGCTTTGAATCTCATTAAAGATTCACGCCCTTTTGGCTCATTGGACAATGAATTATGGCTCTTTAGTCATAACAAAACCCAAAAAATCCCTTCTATGAATAAACTAGAAGCGAGTTTTAAAATCCTTGATTTTATCAAAGACAATTCCCTTTAATGCTAGAAGCCCTAAACGCTCTCAATCAGCTTAACGCCCTTAATTCCAAAAACGCCGCACATAACTTTAACGCCACTTTACCCATTCTTTTAAAGGTGCTAGAAAAACAAGATAAAGACCTTTTTCTTTTGCAAGTGGGTAATAGGATTATCCCCACTAAAAGCGAACAGGAATTAAAAATCAATCAGCCTTATTTTGCAACCATGCAAAGAAATCAGTTGGGCGATATTGTGCTTAAAAACTTAGTGCCTGCCCCAAAAATCTTAGACGAATTAAACGATTTACCCACCCTTGAAATGAAAAAAATAAAAGAAATCTTAAGCGCTAAAGACACCACCCCTTTAAAAGAATATAAAGAACTTTTAAGCGAAAAATTAGTCCATGCTAAAAATTCGCAAGAGTTTTTGAATATAGCCAACATGCTTTTAAGCTTGCAATCGCAAGTTTTAAGTTTTGTGATTCAAAACGAACAAAAAAAAGCCTTTTTGCAAATGAAAGCCAAAAAACAAAGCATTGATTTTTACGCTCTCTATCCTAATTTAGGCGAAATTGGTGGCGTTATCTACTTGAAAGAAAAAGAAAAACAACTTTTTTTAAAAACCACCCTCCAAAGGACTAAAGAGGTTTTAAAAGAGTCTCAAAACACCCTTTTAGGCTTTTCTTGTGTGGAAATCGTGTGCGAAAAAACCCCCATGCTTTTTGCGTTTGAAGAGCGTTTATTGGATACGATAGGCTAGTTTTTTTAATCCGTTCTAAATATCAATAACTAAAAACTTAACCAATACTAACCTATTCTTTAAAATAACCCAATTTTATTGTAAAATTCTTTCAACTATAAAATATTAAGCTTTAATGGAACGATAAGGATAATTTTTTGAATTTACTTTCATTATTTGCTGGAGCCGGAGGACTAGATTTAGGCTTTGAGCAAGCAGGATTTAAGATAGTAATTGCAAATGAATATGATAAAAATATTACACCTACTTATAGGCTAAACCATAAAAATACACAACTGCTAGAAAAAGATATTAAAAATTTACAAACCAATGAAATTAACTTTTCTGTTGATGGGATTATTGGCGGTCCACCATGCCAAAGTTGGTCAGAGGCAGGGAATTTAAAAGGCATTGATGATGCTAGGGGGCAATTATTTTATGAATACCTACGCCTTTTAAAAGAGCTTAAGCCCAAATTTTTCTTAGCTGAAAATGTAAGAGGCATGCTCGCTCAACGCCACGAAAAGAGCGTAAAAAATATCCTTAATGCTTTTAAGGAGTGTGGTTATGAAGTCAATACGCATTTAGTGAATGCTAAAGACTATGGGGTAGCGCAAGAAAGGCTTAGGGTTTTTTATATTGGTTTTAGAAGAGATTTAAAAATCAATTACACTCTTCCTAAAGGATCAACGCATTTAAAAAGACTCACCTTAAAAGATGTTATTTGGGATTTAAAAGATAGCGTGGTGTGTGCTTTAGCAAAGAACAAACATAACCCTAATGCCATTAACAACCATGAATATTTTATTGGTTCTTATTCACCGATTTTTATGAGCAGAAATCGTGTAAAGAATTGGGATGAACAAGCTTTTACTATACAAGCATCAGGAAGACAATGCCAACTACACCCACAAGCCCCTAAAATGGTTAGGTTTGGCAAAAATGATTGCAGATTCATAGAAAATCACCAACATTTATATCGTCGTTTGAGCGTTCGAGAGTGTGCAAGGATTCAAGGTTTTGATGATAGTTTTCATTTTGTTTATAAAAATCTTAACGATGCTTATAAAATGATAGGTAATGCTGTGCCTATAAGTTTGGCTAAAGAAATTGCTACAAGCATTTATAAGGTATTGCATTGAGCGATAAGAGTAATAATCAAGGTAGGGCGTATGAATACGCATGGTTTTTAGCTTTAGAGCAGAAATTAAACGCTTTTAAAAAAGTCATAGTGGATAAACAAAATGGGTTTAATGCATGTTATAGAGCTTATGAAAGTTTAGAAAAATCCTTACAAAGGCGTTATTTAGAAAGCGCTAAACAAGGCGTGGGGCTTTTGTTGGATTGTGAGCCATTGTTAAGCGAAATAATAGATAATTCGCAAAATGAAATCACACTATCTTTACAAAAAGACAAACTCGGTGAAATAGGTGATGTCCGAGATATTTTAATTTATTTTGATAGATTTTGCATAGGATTAAGCATTAAACATAACCATGATGCCGTAAAGCATTCTAGACTTTCTAGGGACTTGGATTTTGGAGAAAAATGGCTAGGTGTTGGAGTGTCTCAAAATTACAAAGACACTATAAAACCACTCTTTGAAAGGTTGGAAAACGCTAAAAAAGAAGGCATGTTATGGAGGGATTTTCCCAATAAAGAACAAGAAATTTATGCCCCATTATTACAAGCTTTTAAAACAGAGATTTTAAAAATTGATGAAAATAAGAAAAATAAAATCCCGCAAAAAATGGTGGGGTATTTGTTGGGTAAATATGATTTTTACAAAGCGATTTTGTTAGAAAGAGAACAAAAAACTAAATTAGAGGCATACCACTTTATAACACTCTTAATCGTAGTGTGAAAAATAAGCCAAAAAGAATTATCCCCTTAAGCAAATTGCCTACCAGAATGATTCATTTTGATTTTAAACCTAAAAGTTTCAACACATTAGAACTTATTTTAAATGAAGGGTGGTCATTTTCATTACGCATCCATAATGCAAGCTCTAAAGTAGAACCAAGCTTGAAATTTGATATTAAATTGCTTGCAATTCCTGTGAGTGTTGCAGTCTTTATAACAGAGTTTTAGACAAGAAATTTTGATCTCGCTTTCATCAAATATTGATATTCAAAGCTTATTGTTAATTTTTAAAAATAAGTTTTTGGTTACTCCATTTTATGTTTGTTGTAAAACTTATTTTTTGATCAAATAAGCTATAATCGCATTTTTAAAGGCATTAAAAGGGGTTTGAATGGTGTTTGACAGGACAATAAGCGTGAGAGAGAAAAAAGCGGCTAAGATGCTTGGGGTGGTGGGGGTCGTTTTTTTTATTTTGTTTGGTTTAGTGATAACAGGAGTGGCTTTTCGTCAAGAATGGGTACAAAAACTGGATTTATTTTTTATAGATTTGATCCGCAATCCGGTCTTTATTCAAAATAGTGCGTGGCTTTCTTTCGTGTTTTTTAGCACATGGTTTGCAAAAAGCAAGCTCACCACTTCTATCGCTTTACTCATTAGCTTGTGGTTTGGGTTTCAAAAACGCATCGCTTTGGGAGTGTGGTTTTTCTCTAGCATCTTATTAGGTGGAATCACCCTAAAACTCCTTAAACATTTAGTAGCGCGCCCACGGCCTGTAACTAATGGCGAATTAGCCTTAGCGCATGGCTTTAGCTTCCCTAGCGGTCATGCTTTAGCTTCAGCGCTTTTTTATGGCTCTTTAGCGTTGTTGTTGTGCTTTTCTAATACAGACGCTCGCCTTAAAATGATTATCGCTGTGGTTTTATTTTTTTGGATTTTTTTAATGGCGTATGATAGGGTTTTTTTAGGGGTGCATTACCCTAGCGATGTGTTAGGTGGGTTTTTATTAGGGATCGCTTGGTCGTGTTGTTCTTTAGCGCTTTATTTAGGGTTTTTGAAACGCCTCTATAACCCCTATAATCAATAAAGGCTTTGTTTTAACCAAACACTGATAACTAAAATTTTAATTTTTTAAAATTCTATTTTTTGATAAAACCCATTCTCTTAAGGGGATGGGGGGTATTTTGAAATAACTCTCCCCCTTAACCCCCTAACCCAAGAAGACCGCTTTTTTAAGAGACTATCGCTTGATTATCATCAAGCTCTTGGCTATTTGTTGTAAAAATGCTTTTTAGCATTTTTTATAATTCATTTTTTTAAAAAGAAAGTTATGAATTGGGGTATAACTCATCTTTCTTTTTGATCTCATCAAACTCGTCCTTATAGCGGCTTGGGAAATTTGGGTCATAATCCACAACGCTCTTTAAAAAATCACGGAATTTTTTATTTTTTTCGCTAAGCTCTTGAGCCATGGTATAGTCAATTTTTTCTTTATATTTAGCGTTTAATAAAATGATGCTTTTATATTCATCCGTCCTTAAATCAATCACGCTAATCCCAAAACTCGCATGCAAACGCTTCAATAAATTCATCAGAATAGTGTTTTGTGTATCAATATTACAACCCACTAAATACCCCTCATTAGCCCAAGAGCTATTAGAAATCGCTTGAAAGTAATACTCCCTACAATTAGTTACGCTGATTTCTTTTTTTAATTCAAAGCTCACCAATTTAATGGGCAAGGTATCAAACTTCTTAGAAAAAGCGATTAAATTTTCATTGGACAGCTCTGCGTGCAAAAACCTAACCCCCACCATGTCCGGATAAAGCCATCTGTCCATGCCTTTTTGCGATTTTGAACTTTCTTCATGGAAGATGGTTTTCGTGTAGCATTTCAAATTTTCATTATGAAAAGCCATAAAGGTTAAAAAAGGGTGCAAATCCCTTTCATGCGCGATTGGGACGCTTGATTTTTCAGCATTTAAATCCAACTCTTTGCTTTTTAAAGCGATTAAAATGTTTGGTTTTTCTTGCACTTTAAAAAAAGGCACCTCTTCGCCCCCTTTTAAGGCTGTATAAATAGGGGCGCTAACGCTCTGGTGTGGAGTGTTGCCCCCATAATCAAACATGTTTGTAATCTCGCCTTTTTCAAAAAGCTCTTTGGCTTTACCATAAACTTCAGTAGGGCTAATAGGCCCTGTAATCTCTAAAACGCTTTGAATGATTTCAATGTCTCGTGGCTTCATTTTATTTCTTGCTCGCTAAATATTCTTCATAGTTGCCTTTAAAATCAATGATTTGAGCGCCTTTAGGGCTTGGGACTAATTCAATGATCCGGTTTGCATACGCATCAATCAGTTCTCTGTCATGGCTTATACAAATCACTGCCCCATCAAATTTAAAAAGCGCTTCGCCTAAAGCAATAATCGCTTCTAAATCCAAATGGTTAGTCGGCTCATCTAAGACTAAGAAATTCCCCCCTTCTAGCATGAGCTTGGATAAAACCATTCGGTGTTTTTCGCCCCCACTTAAAGCGTTCACGCACTTTTCTTGCTCTTCGCCATTAAAAAGCATTCTCCCTAAAGCGTTTCTCACCTCAGCGCTTTCAATCTTTTTATTAAAATTAAAGAGCCATTGATACAAGGTCTCTTCGCCGCTAATTTCTTCGCTCACATTTTGGGGGAAATAGCCTTTTGAAACGGTAGCCCCCCATTTCACCACACCCTTATCAGGCTTTAACTCTTCTACTAAAATTTTACAAAGCGTGGATTTACCCACGCCATTTGGCCCTATGAGAGCGATTTTATCTTTAGGCATCACTTTCAAGCTCACTTGATTTAAAATAACTTGCCCATCATAACTTTTAGAGATATTTTCGCATTCTAAAGCTTCGTTACCAATGGTGCGTTTGGGTTTAAAAATAATGCTAGGATCTCTTCGGCTGGATACCGCTAGGCTTTGAATGTCTAATTTATCCAATTGTTTTTGACGGCTAGTCGCTTGCTTGGCTTTAGAGGCGTTAGCGCTAAAACGAGCGATAAATTTTTCTAGCTCTTCTTTTTCTTTGAGTTTTTTATTGCGTTCAGCCTCTTGCTGTTTAGCGATCAGAGTAGAGGCGATATACCAATCGTCATAATTCCCACTAAATTCGCGCACGCTGTGAAAATCCAAATCTAAAATATGCGTGCATACCGCATTCAAAAAATGCCTGTCATGGCTAATGACGACCATCGTGCCTTCATGGCGTTTGAGGTTGTTTTCTAGCCATTCAATGGCGTTTAAATCCAAATTGTTTGTAGGCTCATCTAAAAGCAAAATATCCGGTTTAGGGAATAACACTTGAGCTAAAAGGATTTTAAATTTATCGCTGCTTGGCAGGGTTTTCATCAAATCATTATGCCTAGAGCTAGGAATACCTAAATCTTCTAAAATTTTTTCAATCACCACTTCGCATTCATACATGGGATCTTCTTCTACGCAAATGGTTTCTAACTCCCCTAATTTGGCATTCACTTTATCATCGCTCAAATCACTCTCTGTGTATAAACGCTCTTTTTCTTTGATGGCGTCATACAAACGCTTATTGCCTATTAAAACCGCATCTTTAAGGCTCAAGTCTTCAAAAGCGTATTGATCCTGCCCTAAAACCCCCATTCTCATGCCACTTGTGATGATGACTTCCCCACTGCTACAATCAATGCTCTTGCTTAAAATCTTTAAAAAAGTGGATTTCCCTGCCCCATTAGCCCCAATAAGCCCGTAACGCTTGTTTTTATCCAACTTGATATTCACATTTTCAAACAATTTTTTAGTCGCATAGCGTTGCGTTAAGTTGATGGTTTGCAGCATCTTATGATTCCTTATTCCCTTGGATTTTATAGAAAGTTTATTGTAGCATAGCTTGTATTGTTTTTTTTTTGTATAAAATTAGTCAGTTTATTCTTTCAATTAAGGGTCGCTTCTGTTATTCAACACGCCGTTATTCATTTTTGCTTTTTTGCCTAGTGTTTTTGCAGTGTATTTTATCTTGCAAGCCTATGCTAAAAATACTCTATTCCCTAAACTATGGCTTGTATTGGCTAGTTTGTTCTTTTATGCTTTTTGGAATGTGAAGTATTTGCCTTTATTGGTTGGATCTATTGTGTTTAATTATTTTATAGCTTTAAAAATCCATCAAACCCCTTACGCAATGCATAAAAAAATATGGCTTATTTTGGGTTTGAGCGCTAATGTTTTGCTTTTAGGCTTTTTCAAATACACTGATTTTTTCTTAACCAATTTCAATCTATTATTTAAGAGCCATTTTGAGTTGTTGCATTTAATCTTGCCTTTAGCGATTAGCTTTTTTACTTTGCAACAAATCGCTTACCTGATGGACACTTACAAACATAATAAAACCAATGCAAACAACTATACGAGAGAGAACGCTAACGCTTCATTAAACCCTAACCCTCCATTTTCTTCTTTTTCGCATTTTTTAGATTACGCTTTATTTGTGAGTTTTTTCCCTCAACTCATTGCAGGACCCATTGTGCATCATAGCGAGATGATGCCTCAATTTAAAGATAAAAATAATCAATTTTTAAATTACAGAAATATCGCTGTGGGGTTGTTTATTTTTTCTATAGGCTTGTTTAAAAAGGTTGTTATTGCGGATAATATCGCTCATTTTGCTGATTTTGGATTTGATAAGGCGGCTAGCTTAAGCTTTATTCAAGCATGGATGGCGTCTTTATCTTATTCATTCCAATTATATTTTGATTTTAGTGGTTATTGCGATATGGCTATAGGCATCGCTCTCTTTTTTAATATCAAACTCCCTATCAATTTTAATAGCCCCTATAAAGCTTTAAATATCCAAGATTTTTGGAGGAGGTGGCATATCACTTTGAGCCGCTTCTTAAAAGAGTATCTTTATATCCCTTTAGGGGGGAACAGAGTGAGAGAATCAGTCGTGTATAGGAATTTAATTTTAGTGTTTTTGATTGGAGGGTTTTGGCATGGGGCTGGTTTAACTTTTATTATTTGGGGGCTGTTGCATGGGATTGCTTTAAGCGTTCATAGAATGTATTCTCATCTCGCTAAAAAATTTCATTTTGTTACGCCAAAGATTTTAGCCTGGTTAATCACTTTTAATTTTGTCAATCTTGGATGGGTGTTTTTTAGGGCAAAAGATTTAGAGAGCGCTTTGAAAGTTTTAAAGGGGATGGTTGGTTTGAATGGTGTTGTCTTTTCTCGTTTTTTAGAAGAGAAATCAGACTTTTTAAATCGTGTCAATGATGACATGTGGGGGCACACCATGATGTATGCATCCCCTACATTCAAAATGTGTGTTTTTATCATAATCATCTCTTTTTGTTTAAAAAATAGTTCCCATTTATACCAATCCAATCAAATGGGTTTGGCTAAAACAATAAGCACTTGTTTTTTGCTCGCTATAGGTTTTTTATCTATTTTTGCCAATTCTCAGTCTGTCTTTTTGTATTTTAATTTTTAGGACACTACTATGGAGTTTTATAAAAAACAAACTTTAATTATTGTTTCTTTTTGCCTCTCTCTTTTTATAGGTGTTGGATTGTTTAATTACGCAATAGACCCTTTTTTATATTTTAGAAAAGCAAAATACCCTATAGATTGGCACGAAAGAGTTGGGGGAAGTTTATTGCCTTTTGAGGGGGTTGTTAAACATTATTCTTATGACAGCTTATTAATAGGATCAAGCATAAGCTTGAATTTTAACCTTAAAGATATTCACAACTTACTAGGGTTGAAAAAACCTATCAAACTCACTGCTTCTGGTATAAATATCAAAGAAGTATTGCCACTCCTTTCTTTTGCTTTTAAACACCAACCAGTAGATACCATCGCTATGGATTTAGCCTTGCTTAGATGGGGTTCTTCACACAAGCGTTCAAAATATTTTTTTGAATACCCCTATTTTATTGGGAGTTTTGTGTATTTGTATAACTTTAGAGTCTTTGAAAACGCGTTTTTCTACTTCTCTACAAATTATCTCAAAATCAAGGAAAAATCTTTTTGCAAGCTTGATTCTTGGTTGCAAGTATATGATTTTTGCAACAGTGTTTTAAATCGTTATGATTTTGATTTCATGTTTAACCATAATAACCCCTACGATTATACACTGCATAATGTGAAAAAATCCTACCTATCAGCGTTAAAGAATCCTAATGAATTGGTTTGGGATGAAGAAGGTACTCATAAAGTTACCAAACAGCTAGAAGATTTTATCCAACAACACAGAGATAAACATTTTATTTTATGGACAAGAACAGACTCACTCTTAAAATACAAAGTTCCTAGCCATACCATATTGATAAATAATTTAAACATCATCCATAACGCCTTAAAAACGCTTTTAAAGTATCCTAATGTAGAAATTCATGACCTACGCACCATGCCTTTCACTAAAGAGATAGAGCGTTATAAAGATATAGGACATTATGATCCCATAGGCTCCAAAGAAGTCTTGCAAGCCATAGCAAGCAAGAAATACCTACTCAATCAAAACAACATTGATGCATTTAATCAAAAACTCATCCAAATGATAGAAAACTATCAAATCCCTAAAGAAATCCAAAATTAGGGCTAATTTTGATGAGCGAAATGCCTTTCAATACAATCGCATAAAATGTGGATTATAAGAATATGGATTTCTTGGATTCGTGGCGTATCACCACTTGGGACAATTAAGGCTATATCGCTTAAAGGCTTCATTTTCCCTCCATCACGCCCTACCAAACTAATCGTTTTAATCCCTAAATCTTTAGCTTTTTCATAAGCTTTTAGGACATTTTTGGAATTACCGCTTGTAGAAATCCCTATCAAAATATCTTGTGGATTCCCTAGCGCTTCTACTTGCCTAGCAAACACTTCTTCATAACCATAATCATTCGCAATGGCAGTAAGGACTGAGGTATCCGTGCTTAAACTTATTGCACTCAAACCTTTCCTTTCCAACTTATAGCGCCCAGTCAATTCAGCGGCAAAATGCTGTGCATCGCTAGCACTCCCCCCATTACCGCAAATAAGGATTTTTCCTTCATTTTCTAAAGTTTCTATCAAAAGTTGGACGCTTTGGATCAAAGATTCTTCCAAACTTTCTAAACTTTTTTCTAACGCTTCCTTATGGGCTAAAAATTCTTTTTTAATCAAATCATTAATCATTGTATGCCCTTTTAATTTTTTCTATAATAGCACTTGTAGAATACCCTTCTTCAAATGCCATCAAACAAGTTTCTTTAGCAAACTCGCTCCCTATGACTTCTTTATCAAGATAGTCCGCCCCCTTAACTAAAATATCAGGCTTTAGGGCTTGAATCAATCCTATGGGCGTGTCTTCTTCAAACACCACGATATAATCCACGCAAGACAAACTCGCTAAAAGAAACGCTCTGTCTTTTTCGCCCACTATGGGGCGTTTATCCCCCTTAAGCCTTTTAATGGAAGCATCGCTATTTAACCCTACAATGAGAATATCCCCTAAAGCTTTAGCCTTTTGCAAATAACTCGCATGCCCTTTATGGAGAATATCAAAACAACCATTGGTGAAAACGACTTTTTGCTTATTATACTCTAAAATGTTTAAAAGCTTTTCTAAAGAAAGGATTTTAGGGTGCGTTTGGTTTAAAATCAAAGCGATTTCTTCCAAACTCGCTAACGCACTCCCCATTTTACCCACCACCACAGCTGCTGCTGCATTGGCAAACTCACAAGCTTCTTTAAGATTTTTTGATTCCAATAAAGAGAGCGTTAAAGATGCGATCACTGTATCGCCAGCCCCAGTTACATCATAAACTTCTTTAGCGATGGTGGGGCAATTGATTAGCTCGTTTTTTTCTAAAAAAGCGATGCCTTGCTCGCTCAAAGTAACTAAAGGCATGGCAATATGGTAAGTTTCTTGTAAGATTTGAAGCGCTTTCAATAAATTGGCATCGCCGTCTAATTTCAAATGAAGCGCTTGCTCCAATTCAAAACGATTAGGCGTGATCAAACTCGCATGGGAATATTTGCTATAATCTTTCCCTTTAGGGTCGCATAAAATGAGCTTGTAGTGTTTGTTGGCTAATGCGATGATAGTTTGAGTGATCTTAAAATCTAAAACGCCCTTATTGTAATCTGAAAGAATAATCCCATCCATTTCTTGGATTTTTTCTGCGACAAAGTCTAAAAGGTTCTTTCTTAAATCGGCGTTTAAGGGATCTTTGATTTCCTTATCCACGCGCACGATTTGCTGGTTTTGCACGATAATGCGCGTTTTGAGTGTGGTGCAACGGGTTTTATCTATTAAAACGCCTGAAGTGTCAACCTCTCTTATTTTTAAAGCGTTAATGAAATGCTTGCCCTCTAGATCATCGCCCACTACCCCACATAAAAAGACTTGAGCCCCTAAAGAGATGAGGTTATTGGCCACATTAGCCGCTCCGCCTAAACTCTTGCTCTCTTTTTTGACTTCTAAAATAGGCACAGGGGCTTCAGGCGAAAGGCGTTCGCTCTTCCCCCATAAATAATAATCAGCGATCAAATCCCCTATGACTAAGATTTTTCTCATGCGTTCCCTCCTTCAAAAATTGTATAGATATGGGGTAAATAATCCTTAATACCGCTTTCTAAATCGTATAAGGGGGTGTAATCTAAATCCAAAATAGTAGGTTCAAGATGCGCTTGCGTGTGCTCTTGGAAAAAAGGATAAGGGTTTTTAATATAACTCACTTCAAAATCCCCTAAATGCTCTTTTAAAATGCTAACAATCTCATTATAGCTCCTAGCTTGTGAATAGCCCACATTATAAACCCCGCTTTGTTGAGCTTTCATCGCTTTCACATTCGCTTGGATCACATCTTCAATATAGACAAAATCCCTTAATTGCTCGCCAAATTCAAAAAGCTTAACTTCCTTGAACGCCATCGCCTGTAAAGCAAGCTGTAAGATCATCGAGGCGGTTTTTTCCTTATAAAATTCCCTAGGCCCATAGACATTAAAATATCGCAAGCCCACTTGAATGTTATCGCTTAAATAGGATCGGACAAATTCGTCCATGCAAAGCTTGGAAAAGCCATAAACATTTTCAGGGCTTTCGTTTGAGCCTACAACATTGGGGGCTTTTGTGTTACCATAAACGCCTGCTGAAGAAGCGTAAATCACTTTAGCCTTTTTTGGTTGGGCGATTTCTAAAAGCCTTAAAAAAGCCTGATAGTTGGTTTTCATCACTAATTCTTGATCTAGCATGGTTGTATCAGAGATAGCGGCTTGGTGGAACAAATAATCAAAATGCAATTTTTCTAAACGCCTTAAATCTAAAGGGTTATTAATATCAGCTGTGATCACTTCACCCTTAAAACCGATTAAATTTTTAAAATGCCCCAAAGAACTCGGGCAACCATTACTTAAAAGCGTGTTGTTGCGGAATTTATCTAAAACGATCACTTTAGCTTTAGGGTGGTTATCTTGAAAATAAAAGGCCAGATTACTGCCCACAAAACCAGCCCCACCGGTAATTAAAATAGTTTGATTTTCTAATTCATCATCAATATAACGCATTATTATCCTTATTTAATCCAATTAATCATCTCTTTAAGATTTTTACATTGTATCCAAGAATGAGAAGTTTTTAAAAAATTTGCACTCAATAAGAGATTATTTTTAACTTTAGCGTTCAAGCCGGCTAACATATCGCTTTCTTTATCGCCTATCATAAAAGATTTTTCCAAACAAATTTGATGCTCTTTAGCGGCCTGTAAAATCAAATAAGGTTTTGGCTTTCTGCAAGTGCAATTTTCTTCTGGAGCGTGTCTGCAAAAATAAATACCATCTAAATTAAAACCTAATTCTTCAAGCAAGCTTTCTTGGAGATATGCGGTAAGGTTTTCAAAGTCTTTAAGGGTGTAATAACCTCGGTTGATCCCAGATTGATTGGTGATTAAAAGCAGTTTATAGCCTAAAGATTTCGCATGCCTTAACAATTCAAAAATCCCTTTTTGGAATTCAAAATCTTCTTTTTGGCTCACATAGCCTTTATCAATGTTAATAATGCCGTCTCTGTCTAAAAAAAGGGCTTTGTTAGTGGTCATGGTGGCTTTCTTGGTGTGGTGTGGTGTCGTTTTGGTGGTGCATTGCACCGTTTTGATGATGCATCACATGGGGTGTTTGGTGGTTAATGAGCATGATCCCCATATAAAGGACATAAAGCCCAAAAACCCCCATCAAACTTTTAGACAAAAGATTAAAAAATTTCCTATAAGAAGTAGAAATTTTACTCAAAAAAATCCCCATTAAAAACAACGGCACGCTAGTGCCAAGCCCAAAAGAAAGGCCTAGCATCGCTCCTGTGAACGCGCTATGACTAAGAATCACGCTCGCTAAAAACGAATACACCATCATGCAAGGTAAAAACCCGTTCAACACACCTAAAAAATACAACCCCAAAACGCTTTGAAATTGCAAAGTTTTTTTCATCAAGAGAGAAATGAAAGGGATTTCAAAGCTTAATTTTTCTACTTTAGAACCTAAAAGCGCTAAAAGGATTAAAACAATCCCCATGCTCATCAATAAAGCACCCCTAAAACCCATGCCCACACTAATACTATGCCCCAAACCTGCCGCCATAACCCCTAATAGCATGTAGGTGCTGATCCTCCCTAAATTATAAAGGGCATGGCAAGTGAGCTGGTAAGAAAAATTTGTAGTTTTAGAAAATCTTATTTGACTAAACGCGCTCACAATCCCCCCACACATGCCCACACAATGCCCTAAAGACATGCTCAAGGCGGCTAAAAACATGCCTAAAAAACTCAGATTTTGCATCATTTGCATTCCAATATCCCCGCTTTTTTAAGAGCGATCTCCATCCCATCAAAAACCAAGCGCTCCTTACAAACAGAATGCACTAAAAACGCGCTCAAAAATTTCGCATCGCCCCCACAAAGATAGATTTTTTGATCTTTGGCTAAATGTTGGATACAAGCAATCACGCTCAAAATCATGCCATAATTCACAGCGTCTCTAGTATTTTTGGGTAAAATTTCTAAAGAATCTAAGGCTTTGAAAGGTTGCTCTAAAATTTTCGCGCTTTTTCTATACGCATGGGTATATTGGGCTAACCCAGGTAAAATACACCCCCCTAAATGCTTACTATCTTTGATTAAATCTATCGTAATTGCACTCCCCGCATCCACCACCACGCCATTTGCCACCGCTAAACACGCCATTTGCCGGTCTATCCCAAGCCCTATATAATCGGTTTCTAAATGAAAAAATCCTGCAATATTTTTAGCGTTAGGGTAACAATCTAAAAGGGCTTTTTCATTTTCTTCGTTCACGCTAATGTAAAAAATTTCTTTTTGAATATCCAAACGCTTTAAATCTTCTTTAGCGCTTGAAAAGAGCTGATAGCCTTGTGCAAAATGGATGCATGTATTACCTATATCGCATAAAATCAAATCTTTTGCTTCTTTAAAACATTCTGGCATGGGATCACTTCGCTTTTAAAGCCTTTCTTTTTTCTTCAAGCTCTTTTTCATCTCTTTCTTGTTGCTCCCTCGCTCTTTGTTCAAATTCCCTACCCCTTTGTTCGGCTTTGGCTTTTTTCCTTTCTCCCTTCAAACGGCGTTTTTCTTCTCTAGGGCTGAGTTTTGGCTCTTCTTTTTTAATAGCATTCTCTTTTGAAATAGGGGCGTTTTCATTTTCAGTGCTTTTTGTTGCGTCTTTTTTAGTGGCGTCGTTTTCGTTGCCCTCTTTATTTTGATTGCTTTCATTGTTGGCGTTATTTTGATCCTTGTTGGGTTCTTGATCTATATCGCGCCTTTTAGCCTTAATCTCTTCTTCTTCAAAACCGCTATTCCCTTGAGTTGGTTTGATTTTTTCCTCTTTTAAAGGCTGTTTCACTTCTCTAGTTTTATGCCTTTCTTGCAAATAAATCGGAGAATTTTCTTTTCCTTTTTTAGGTAAAGGTTTTGCCACAACGGAGTAAAGCTTGGGGTTAAACTCGTTATAATCTAAAAAATAGCGGTCATAATACACCCGATTTTTACCATAAAACACCCCTTTATCCAAACGATTGGATGAAAAAAGCTTAAAACTGCCGATAGATGGGATTTTATATATATTATACGAGTTAAAATCATTCAAATCCACTTCTATCACATAGCCACGCTTTTCTAAAGAATACAATTTATTGTGGTTTAATACAATCGTATTGAGCGAAGCAAAGGGTAATTTCACGCTGTTTAATTCCCTCAAACTCTTATCCATTTGCAAGATCTGCCCATCCAGCGTGAGCACGTATAGAGTCCCCTTATCATAGAGCAAATCCACAATATCCCCATCGTAGTTGAACTCTTGACCGCTCACCACCGAGAGGATGCGTTTTCCCGTAGAAGCGATCATATTATTGCCATCTACAATAAGGTAAGTGATATTGTTGAAAAATTTCTCGCTATTGATCACGATATTCCTGATAGGTGTAGGGTTTCCATGCACATAATCCACGACCAATAAGCGCCCATCTAACATAGGGAACACCACGACCGTGTCCATAAAAATAGGCATCGCCGTCAAGGAATTGATCGCAGTGCTTGGAGAACCTTTCTCGCTAAAAAGCAGTTTTTGAGAATTTAGATCGTATAAATTCGCTGAATTATCCGCTAACACCACCCCCAAAAGATTCCCCTTAACGCTCGCGCTCAAAGCAAAAGTCTCCAAAGGGATAATGATGGATTTTTGGCTAGCGTTAGGGTTAGAGCTAATCAATTCCACCTGGTGGCAGGCTTTATCTTGAACTTCTGATTCAACGCCCTTTAATTTTAGCTCCGTTTCTTTACTTTTAGCCACCTTGCCTTTTCTTGTTTTTTTATCAATCTTATTCAAACAATCTTGCGCGAGAATAAAAAACCCTTGACTCTCATTTAAAAAACTGCTTTCATAATTGAAATTCTTACCGATTCTTAACTGCGTCAAACCATCACGACCTATCACCGCCCCATTTTTTAAAATCGCTCCATTACGATTGGACGACACAATACTCTCTTGCAAGTGGTTAGAAAAAGGTGCTTCGCCTCTAATCTGGTATTTGGCGGGTTTGAAATATTTCCTCGTATTACAGCCACTAAAGACAATCAAGGCTGTCAGTAAGATTAAAAATGGTTTGTTCATCAAATCAATGCATCCCTTAAATCGTTTATTTTTTTGGTTTGGAAGAATTTTTTTCAATATTTTCTAACACGCCATAATGTTTTAACATAGAAATCATAGCATAGAGTGAAGAACTTAAAGGGATCGTTGATAAAATTTTATGCGCGTTTGTGATCGCATCTTTAGAATTTTCTTCATACAATAAATCCACCGTTTGCAAAGCACTCATTTCTTTAAGAATGGGGCTTTTTTCAAGCAAATTTTTATCTCTAGAGAGCGATGCGTAAGAATACTCTGCAAAAGTTTTGACGATCTCGTTAGACGATTGCGAAAGTTTTTTAAACGCGTTTATATCGTTTCTCTCGCTCGCTCTAGCGAATTGATACAAATCATACAACTCTGGACCGACTTCTTTGAGTTTGTTTTGCAAAGCGAGATTATCAGGGCTTTCTAGCACTTCATTATAAATTTGAGTGATCCGCTCTTTAGTTTGTTGGTGCTTATAATCTTGCAATTTTGTATCCCCCAAATAAGCGATAAAAGCCACCACAATAAACAATAAAACCCACTTATAGCGTTTGAAAAATTTTTCTAATCTAAACGCCCCCTCTAAAAGCTTTTCATCGCTTTTAAATTCACTCTTAACCTGCTCTAAATTTTCTTTAATACTCATGCCTTGCTCACTCCTGTGCTGCCAAACCCCCCACTCCCCCTTGAAGTTTCATCTAATTGTTCGCATTCTATAAATTCGGCTTTATAAGTTTTTTGAACCACCCCTTGAGCGATCCTATCCCCTACTTGGATTGTAAAATCTTTATCGCTCAAATTCGCTAAAATGACCTTAATTTCGCCCCTATAATCATTATCCACCGTGCCAGGAGAATTCAACACCATCACTTGATGGTTCAACGCTAGACCGCTACGGGTACGCACCTGCAATTCATACCCCACCTCTAAAGACAAACAAATCCCTATCCTCACTAACCCCACGCTATGAGGTTTGATCACTGCATTTTCTACCGCATGCAAATCAAAGCCTGAAGAACCTTCAGTTTGGTATTTAGGGATAAGGGCGTTTGGGTGGATTTTTTGGATTTTAATTTTCATCAAAACAAATCTCTTTATAATAAATGTCTAAAATTTCAAAATCGCTCTCCCCATTAGGTAATTGAATGCTTGCCACATCACCCTTGCTCTTACCGATCAAACTCTTAGCGATCGGCGAACCAAAAGAAATCAACCCTTTAGCCGGATCACTCTCTACGCTCCCTACTATCGTATAAGAAAACTCTTTATCGTTATCTAAATTAAGGATTTTAATCGTGCTTCCAAAACTCACTTTATTATGCATCAAAGCACCTGGGTCAATCACTTGAGCGTTAGAAATGATCTCGCTCAAATCCACGATTCTTGCCTCAATGAAGCGTTGTTTTTCTTTAGCGGCATGGTATTCAGCGTTTTCTTTCAAATCCCCATGCCCTCTAGCAATATCAATTTCTTTCACAATATTAGGCCGTTCCACCTCTTTTAATTGCTTCAATTCCGCACAGATTTTATTGTATCCATGCATACTCATAGGTTCTCTATTCATTCAATCTCCTAATCCTACTCAGTAGAGATTATAGTAAAAATTAAGTTAAATTCAGCAAAAAAGCTATTTCACTAGCGATTTTTCTCGCGCTCCCATGCATTAAATATTCTCTCAATTTCAAGCTTTCTTTAAAATAACGCTCTCTATCCATGTCCTTATAAGCCCTAATCAAACTCTCCACGCTCAAAAAATGCTGGATCAACTCTGGGTGTAACTGGCTCTCCCCAAGCCCTGGAGTCTCATCATTTAAGGCGTTATAAAAGATATTGGCTAATCCTATGTAATGCAAATTGACAAACATTCTAGCGATCAAAAAATCCATCGTTTTAGCCCTATACGCTAACACAAAAGGCGTGCCAATAAGAGCGGCTTCTAAAGTCGCTGTGCCGCTGCAAATGAATGCAAACTCCGCTTCAAATAAACTCTTATGTGCATCATAAGAAATTTCAAACCATTCAATGCCTTCTCCATAAAGAGCTTTTAAATCCAACCCCTTAAAGAAACTTGGCACTACCAACACACGCCTTTTAAACCCTTCGTTTTGTTCTAAAATGCGAGCCACTTCAACAAACAAAGGGAATATTTTAGCGATTTCACTTTTTCTACTCCCCGGCATAAAAACTAAAGTTTCGCCCTTAATATCTTTTTTATAATATTTAATTTCATCTAGTAAGGGGTGTCCTACATATTGGGCTTTTTTTTGGTAATAACTCACTTCAAAAGGCAAAATCGCGCCCAAAAAATCGCAATATTTTTCAAGGGTTTTAGCGCGCCATTTCTTCCATGCCCAAACTTGTGGTAAAATATAATACATGATTTTTTTATGAGAGTCTTGCTTTTTGATCTTTTTGGCTAGGGGGATATTAAAAGAAGAAGAATCCATTAAAAGCACCATGTCCGCTTGCTTGGCTAATTGGATCATTTCTTTATACACTTTGAATAAAAACCCTAAACGGCCTATCACATCTCTAAAACCCATGACAGAAAATTCCCTTGGGCTATAAAGCGCACCACTACCTTCAAACACGCCAATGAAACGATAATCTTTAGGCAAATTACGGCGTAATTCCTCCAAATGCACATTGGAGCTCGTTTCTAAAGCGCTCACTAAAATTGTGGGCATTATTTGTCTTCCAAAAGGTTTTGGACTTGATAGAGCTTGATTTCTTTATGCAAATCCCTTAATTCAATTTTGAGCAACGCAATTTCAAAATCTTTTTTAGAGAGATGGTTTTTAAGGAGCCTGTTTTCGCGCAAAACACTGCGGTATTGCAAGTAAAGCTCTTCATTAAACACGCGCTTGCTTGGTTTAGCCATCATTACTTGATTATCATCAGTGCAAATCTCCACTTCTTCAAGGGCTTTAGGGAAAATCCATTCTTCTTCTATGTGGGGCAATTTTTGGTTCAAATTTTCTTCTTCTAATTTTTTTTGATAGATTTGTTGCTTCAAACCTTTTAAGTTATTTTTTTTCTTACGCAATATCTCTTGGACTTGTTTCAATTCCAAACGGATTTTTTTTAAAACTTCTCTAGTGTCTTTAATTTCTTGCTGGTAGGCGTTCAACTCGGCTTCTTGCATCAATCTTATTCCGCTAACATTTCCAAAGACAACAAACGCATTTCATTGCCTTGAGTGATGACTACATTTTTGCTGTGGCATTTTTCACACACCCCATAATCCAAAGCGTTAGGCTTAAAAACATGCGAACAATCCTTGCATTCTAACTCAACCTTTTCATCCACAATGTCTAAAACAGCGTCTTTACATACCAAAGATTCTTCTCTAAAAGTCTCAAACGCGCTCACAAACAAGCTCTTATCCATGGCACTTCTTTCGCCAATACCGACCACGACTCTTTCAATCTTATGGGCTTGATTTTTCTTCGCATGCTCTTCGCAAAGAGCGATTAAAGAAGAAACGACCGAGTATTCATGCATACTAAACCTTAATCTTTAAAATATGCCTCCATTATATTGTATTAGAGTAATTTTTGATCCTTATTGCTTAAGGTTTAACAAAGTGTTAAGGATTTGATCGGATGTGGTTACCGCTTTAGAGTTCGCTTGGAAGCCCCTTTGGACCACAATCAAATTCGTTAAACTCCGGCTTAAATCCACATTACTAGACTCCAATTTAGATCCTGAAATAGAGCCTCTACGCCCCGTATTAGCCGCACCAATTAAGGCTTGCCCAGAGTTTCCGGTTTGAGAAAAGACATTCCCTCCCAAAGCTTGCAAGCCCGCATCGTTAGCGAAATTCGCTAAAGCCACTTGGGCAAGCGCCAAAGTCCTGCCATTACTAAACGCCCCTAAAAGCACCCCATCAGAATCAAAACGGACATCCATTAAATCGCCTGCTTGATAGCCGTTTTGTTCAATCGCATAAGTTTCAGAAATCTTATCCACGCTTGTTAATCCATCAAAACTCCCTGATGAACCAAAGGCTAAATTGATGCGTTGGGGGGCATCAGCACCATTTTTAGGGTCAAATTGCAAAAGAGGCGGGTTCATGCCAGCGAGCGATCCGTCATTATTGAAATGCAAACGACCTCCTTCAAACACATTCGGCCTAGCCGCTGAACCCCCCACTAATTCCGCAGGCTCAGGCACGATCACCCTGAAATTCCATTCCGCCCCCCCACTCCTATAAAACTCAATGCGCATGGTGTGCTTGGTGCCTAAACTATCTATCACATCAATGCTTGTTGCATGCGTAGCATGGGTGAATTTAGAGCTGCTCGCTGGCGCCCCTCCTTCAATCAAAGAAGCGGTGTTGAGCCCTTTCATCGCATTTTTAAACAAAACATTATTCGTGACGCTATCTGAAGAATACCCACTCACAAAGATATTAAGGTTTTCTTTAATAGTGTTTTTGTTGTCTTTGTTGTTGATCTCAAACATGCCGTATTGGTTGATGCTAACCCCCACAGAAGCGGCTGAGTCTTGGTAATTATCCGCTAAGCTAGGATCTTTAACGATATTGGCGTCATGCTGAATTAAAGCGCGCAAGTCTTCAGTGGTCCTAAATTGCCCGCTATTGGCGTTAGGGCTAATAGAATGTGTGTAACTGTATTTGAAAGCCGTTACATCTTTATCGCCATCTAAAAAGTTAGCGAACGCCCCAGTCCCAGCTTGAGTAACCACAATGTTTTTAAGCTTTTCATCGCCGTCTAATTCATTGGTGTTTTCCAAACGCAATTGCTTGCCGTCCAAATAAGCTTCAATCCCTGTTTGGCTTTTAACCGCATTGATCGCATTTTTAGCCGCCACTAAACTTGAAGTCCTACTCACCGCTGAATCGTTAGTGAAAGAAATCTTAACTCCATTCAATTCAAGCGTGCTGTTTTCTGCAGAAGGGAGGATGTCTTTGACCATTTTGGCACTCTTATAACTCACCCAAATCCCCTGATTTTCATTCAATAAAAGAGCGTCGCCATCTTCATTGTATAAAGAGCCCATGTCTTCGGCGACTTGAGCTAGATTTGTGCTTGAATCATACACAGGGTTAATGCCATCTGATGGGGTTTTGGCTGAAGAATCCAAAGCAAATATCGCCGCTGTTTGATCCGCATGCCTTCCAGCGTTTAAATTCGCTCTCATAGAAATGCGGTTACTCGCTCTAGCTGGCATCACCATTCCTGGATCAATTCTAATATTTTCTAATGGACCAGTATTATCCACTTTTAAAGCGTCTGTATCACTCCCTTTGTTACCGGTATCATTACCATTTCTCACCCACCCTTGCACCACAAGCCCTCCGGTGGTAACCAAACTCCCTTGCGAGTCAAAAAGGAACTCCCCATCTCTAGTGAAATTACGAGTGATCCCCCTATCAGGGCTAATGATAAAAAAGCCATCGCCTTGAATCGCTAGATCGGTTTTGACATCCGTGTTTTGGATATTGCCTTGTGAAAAGATTTTAGTCGTCGCATCCACGCCTACCCCAAGCCCCACTGAAAAGTCATTCTGCCCTGCTAACCCGTTTTTATAAGGTGCAGTAGCGATGAGTTTGACTTGAGAGAGCATATCCACAAAAGAAGCTCTAGAATATTTAAAACCGGTGGTATTCACATTCGCAATATTATTACTTTCAATATCCAAAGCGATTTGGTGGGCTTGCATCCCATTAACACCAGACCATAAAGACCTAAGCATGGTTATCCTTTAATTTAAAGAAATTCAATCTATGCCAAATAAAGCAAAAGTCGTTCCCAAATGGCTTTTTAAAACGATTGATTGCGGATTTTAAGGTTTTTTGGAAGTTTTGTTTGTAAAAAGGTTAGTCAAACTCATAAGGGGATAGGGGGTTTTGTAACACTACCCCCTAACAACGCTTTTAAAAGCTATCGCTCAAGCCCTAAAATTTGACTCGCTTCAATTTAAAATTTCGCATTCATGATCTTGAATTTCTTCGGCTGAAGCGCGATTGGAAGTCAGTGGGTCAAATTGCGTCGCCAACAAGACAAATGAGTTATCATTTTGCAACACCACCGCTAACCCATAATCTCCCATGCGTTTATGCGCTCCTAGCACTTCTTTAGCAAGCATGACAAATGGGCTTTTTTGCGCTAACTCGCTCTCTGTTACCCGACGCGCCAAGTATTTATGCCCTTGCAAACCACCCAGTAATGGCGACCAACGGCTATTGATGTTTTTTAGATTATTATCCAAGTGTTTGCGCACATCAGAGCGGATGCAAGAAATGTGGATATGCAAATGGTTTTGCGAGCGTCCTTTGCTAGAGTTTATCGTCAAAGAGATCGCGCGATCAGGAATCGGTTGGCCGTATTTTTGACTCATAAATTCGCGTGCCTGCCAAGATAACCAAAAAAAATTAGGTGTAGAAGGATCAAGCAACAAAGGGCTTTCAATGCCGTCAATACGATTTATTGGCATCAACAAATATTGCAACGGACCGTTAATATCTTTTAAAACCACATAGCCGGTATTAGGTTTGACTTCTATGCATGGCGAAGGATTTTGGTTTTTCTCATAATTAGGCAAACATTTTTCAAAAACAATCTTACGCAATATGTTCGGATCTTTAGCGCTTAAGCTATTAGTCATAACAACGATAGCTGTCATCGCCCAAAAAAGAAAGCCCATTTTTTTCATCTTTTTACTCCTTGTTTTTTGATGAGAGTTTTTGCAAACTCTCCTGTTATTTTTCTACAATAGTTGCTTAAAAGTTTTAATTGTTGTGATTATTTTAATGGAATTTAACTTATTGGTGGAATTTGGTAACTTGTTTTAAAAACTTCAATTAAATCAAAACCTATCAAAATAAAGCGTTTTATAACCTTGCTTTAGATAACATTAACATGAAAATATCAAATCAAATAAGGATAATTACCATGCAAGATTTACCCCCATGCCCTAAATGCAACGACACATACACCTATCATGACGGCGTGCAATTGGTTTGCTCTAGCTGTTTGTATGAATGGGATGAAAACAAGGTTCATAAGGCTACATAAGGCTAATAATGAAGAATTGATCGTTAAAGATTGTAACAATAATATTTTACAAAACAGAGACTCCGTTATCCTCATTAAAGATTTAAAGGTTAAAGGCTCATCTTTGGTACTTAAAAAAGGCACCAAAATCAAAAATATCAAGCTTGTCAATAGCGGTCACAGTGTAGATTGCAAGGTAGAAAGGCAGAGCTTGTCTTTAAAATCTGAATTCCTCAAGAAAGCTTAAAAGCAAAAAAGCTTAAGAATTTTTAAGCTTTTGAAAGGTTATTTTTTAGAGAAAATCAACTTATCCAATTTGAAAAAAATCACCGCTCCAATGGTTTGCCCCAAGAAAAGATTGAGCCATAAGGGGAAATTAAAATAATGGAAAACCTCCATAAAAGGCAACATTACCACCGCACTCAACATCCACCTCAGCCAATAAATCACAAAAAGCTTAGACTTGTATTCCTTGAAAAGTTGCTCAAAAATTTCTCTCACAAAACAACCCTTTAAATCTTTTTGCAAACCCTCCTAAAAAGGAAAGCTCACTATTAACTCAAAAATCTTAAACAGCCGTATAAGACATTCTTTTTTCAAAAAGTTTGCTCTCATAATTGCCTAAATCCCTACCATCCACAAGAGCGAAAGCCTCGCCAAAAGTCGGTAATAAGGCAGAATCTAATTGCATGTCTTTATGGCGGTTCAATGGGATAAAGACTTCCTCATGATCGCCTTGAAAATCAAACGCCAACAAAGAATCGTTCAAATACACTTCCACCATGGGGGCGTTTTTCACCACGCTGTTTTGACCCAGTTTCAAGCCTTGCACTTCAGCACTCTTAATCCCACATGCATGGCATAGAGACACAAACATGCTTTCTTTAGAGATGGTTGCAAACCAAGGCAAACTCTCTCGTTTCGGTAAATTTTCTTTACCCTCTAAAGCCTTTTGCCTTTTAGGCATCTCATGCTTAATGAACGCATAAAAATTGTGCACGCTTTCTTTGGGGGTCATTCCCTTAAGCTGGTTTGCAATGCTCACCACACTCGCATCATCCCTCTCATAACGCCCGATCGCTACAAAATCGCTCGTTTCAAACAAACGATCCTTTAATTGATAGCTAGCGATTTCATAAGACAAATGGACTTGCTTTTTTTGAGCGCTTTTTAAAAAATCCACTTGCAAATAAGGCACGCCAAAACTCAACATGCTCTTATAATTAACATGATTGCCTTGTAAATGCACATTGCTCGCTACAACGCTCGGCATGGGGATGAACAATGAAGTGCGTTCTGCAGAATCAAAATCAATGCTATACTCAGCCTCTATCTTATATTTTGTAGCGTTTTTTTCGCTTCCCTTTGCCTGTAAAATCTGTGTTCCTAAAACAACGCCCATAGTACCTAAAGCAGTTGTTTTAATAAAATCTCTTCGTTTCATCACATAACTCTTTATTGTAATTTTTAAATTTATTGAATGAATGAAAAAGCAAGACAAACCACCAAGCCTTTAAGGATTGGTGGCTATCTCAAAAACCTAAATTTAAAAAGACACAGCACCCCTAGAAATAAAGACGCCTAAAGAAAAAGCTTACTTTTTCTTTTTTGTGTGAGACATATCTTTCATATGCATGTCTTTCATCATTTTTTGGTGTTTTTCAAGAGCTTTTTTAACTCCCTCAGCGTATTTGGGATCAGCTTTTCTGAAATGTTCCAATTGCTTATCCACGATTTCTTTATGCTCAACATGCGCTAAAGAACCTCCGATAGTATCATACAACCTTTCTTTTTCATCCGGTTTCATCAAGCGGTATAGATCGCCTGGTTGGGTGTAGTAATCGCTATCGTCAGCCCTAAAATCCCAATTCCACACTTCATATTCTTTTTCAATGTGAGTTAAATTGAGTTTAGGATCCCTTGCACTCTTGTCTTCTTTATAGCCGGGCAATGAGCTAGGCGTGTAGTTTTGTAAAGCGCCATAGTATCCATTTTGCATATGACCATCTCTGCTAGAAGAGTGGAATGGGCATCTTGGTTTATTGACCGGTATTTGAGCGTAGTTAACACCTAATCGGTAGCGGTGTGTATCCCCATAAGAGAATAAGCGCCCTTGCAACATCCTATCAGGGCTATAACCAATTCCAGGAACGACATTGGCTGGTGTGAATGCCGCTTGCTCCACTTCTGCGAAATAGTTTTCCGGATTTTTATTCAACTCTACAATGCCCACTTCCATTAAAGGATAATCTTTTTGACTCCAAACTTTAGTGACATCAAACGGATGGAATCGATACTTTTTAGCATCTTCTTCTGGCATCACTTGAATGCACATCTTCCATTTCGGAAAATCCCCTCTAGCGATCGCGTCGTATAGATCTCTTTGGTGTGAATCCGGATCATTTTTTCTGATTTCTGCGGCTTCTTCGTTAGTCAAGTGTGCCAAACCTTGCATGCATTTGAAGTGGAATTTTACCCAAACACGCTCATCTTTAGCGTTGATAAGGCTAAAAGTGTGGCTGCCAAAACCATCCATATGACGGTAAGTTTTAGGGATCCCCCTATCGCCCATAACCCATGTAACCTGGTGCAAGCTTTCAGGGACATTGCTCCAAAAATCCCATACCATAGTAGGGCTATGCAAATTGGTTTGAGGGTCTCTTTTTTGAGTGTGGATAAAATCAGGGAATTTGATCGGATCACGGATAAAAAAGATTGGTGTGTTATTCCCTACCAAATCCCAATTACCCTCCTCAGTGTAATACTTCATCGCAAAACCCCTAGGGTCTCTCACTGCATCCGCAAAGCCTCTTTCACCAGCAACGGTTGAAAATCTGAAAAAGCATTCCGTTTTTTTGCCAACTTTAGAGAAAATTTTCGCTTTAGTGTATTTAGTGATGTCTTTAGTCACTGTGAAAGTGCCATAAGCCCCACTTCCTTTAGCGTGCACAACCCTCTCAGGGATCCTTTCTCTGTCAAACGCCGCTAACTTTTCCAAAAACCAAGTGCTTTGTAAAAGAACAGGACCTCTAGGACCAACCGTAACCACATTGTTATCATCCCAAACGGGAGCACCAAAAGCAGTAGTTTGTTTCAAGTCTTTATTAACCATCTTTCTTCCTTTGTATTGAATTCAAAATTTCGTAATTTAGCGTTAGCCAATTACTTGAGTGATTATCGCACAATTTGTTATACGAACTCCAACAATACACAATTTCCTTAAAAAAAGATCTTTTTTAAGAATAAAAAACCCCTTAAATATTTCTATTCGTAACAATTATTGAAAACAATAAAAATTAAACTCCAAATTTTATAATCTGGTTTTAATAATAGTTACTATAATATTCTAGTCAATTCATTGGTTGGTTTTTTGTTTTATTTTGTTGAATTTTAAATTAAGGAGAGTTGTTGGATGTCTTTAAGATCTAATATTAAACACGCTTTATGTTTCCCATTGTTAATTGATGCTTGTTATAGTGCGGATCACACTCTAGGCAAGGTTACCACCGAAGCCAAAAGGATTTTCACTTATAACAATGAGTTTGAGGTTACTTCTAAAGAATTGGAGCAACGCCAAAGC
Source organism: Helicobacter acinonychis (assembly GCF_900461455.1). Lineage (NCBI taxonomy): Bacteria > Pseudomonadati > Campylobacterota > Epsilonproteobacteria > Campylobacterales > Helicobacteraceae > Helicobacter > Helicobacter acinonychis. The sequence continues at coordinate 894,887 of NZ_UGIA01000001.1, forward strand.
AATGAAGTCAAAGATTTGTTTAGGACTAACCCTGATGTGAATGTGGGTGGAGGGAGCGTGATGGGGCAAAAAATCTATGTGAGAGGCGTTGAAGACAGGCTTTTAAGGGTTACGGTGGATGGGGCTGCACAAAATGGTAATATTTTCCACCACCAAGGCAACACCGTGATTGACCCTGGCATGCTCAAAAGCATAGAAGTGACTAAAGGATCAGCGAATGCAAGTGCAGGGCCAGGAGCGATTGCAGGAGTGATTAAAATGGAGACTAAAGGTGCAGCTGATTTTATCCCTAGGGGGAAAAGTTATGCGGCTAGTGGGGCGGTGAGTTTTTATACCAATTTTGGGGACAGAGAGACTTTTAGAGCGGCTTATCAAAACACCCATTTTGATATTATCGCTTATTACACGCACCAAAATATCTTTTATTATAGAAGCGGTGCTACGGCGACTAAAAACCTCTTCAAACCCACGCAAGCCGATAAAGAGCCAGGAACTCCTAGCGAGCAAAACAACGCTTTGATTAAAATGAATGGTTATTTGAGCGATAGAGATATTCTCACTTTTAGCTGGAACATGACACGAGATAACGCCACACGCCCTTTAAGGAGTAACGCCATAGGGTTAGCCTATCCTTGTGAAGCCCCCTTTAGCCCTGATAGTTCTCAGGGATGCCCTAATGTGTTGGATAGCTTTACGAGGTATTTGTATCATTCTACCAATACCGCCAACAATCTTTCACTGCAATACAAAAGGGAAGCGGGTCATTCTTTTGGCGACCCACGGCTAGATTTTACCCTTTATACAAGCATTAGAAACGCCCAATTTGATCCCCTATTTGACCCTAACGGCGTTTATGCCAAATTCCCCACTTCTCAAGCGACAAAATGGGAAAGAGAAAATTACCCATGCATTGAGGGTGGGTATTGCACCCCAAGTTTTTCAGATATTGACAAACCAAGCTCACAGCCTAGGAATTTATTCTTAAACAACACCGGATTAAACCTCAAAGTTGCGCATGTGATTGATGAAGCCACAGACAGCCTTTTTGAATACGGATTCAACTACCAAAATTTAAGCGTTTTTGACGCTCGCATCCCTAAATCAGAATTATACAGACCCAATCAAGTTTATATTGATGATGAAGGGCAAAAACAAGTCGCTTGCAGTCTTGTGGATAATAACCCCAATGACCCCACGCTATGCCAAAGAGGGAAAGCCAATGGAAACATTTATGGAGGCTATGTGCAAGCGAATTACTCGCCTCATAAAATCATCACTTTTGGAGCTGGGGTAAGATGGGATGCATACACGCTTTATGATAAGGATTGGAACCACCGCTACACTCAAGGCTTTAGCCCTAGCGCGGCTCTTGTGATTAGCCCTATTGAGCCTTTATCTTTAAAGATCACTTATTCTCAAGTGACAAGGGGGGTTATGCCAGGAGATGGCGTGTATATGCGCCAAAACGACTTGCGATACGCTAAAAATATCAAGCCTGAAGTGGGATCTAACGCTGAATTTAATATTGATTATTCAAGCCAGTATTTTAGCGGGAGGGCTGCGGCGTTTTATCAAGCTTTAGATAATTTCATCTCCCAATATGCGCAAAATCTAGTTGTCACTAATTTAAGTCAAGCGATCCGTATTTATGGCTATGAAGTGGGTGGGACTTTCAAATATAAGGGCGTGAGTTTGAATATAGGGATCTCGCGCACTTGGCCCACCACTAGGGGGTATTTAATGGCGGATAGCTATGAACTCGCTGCAAGCACCGGTAATGTTTTTATCGTCAAATTGGATTACACTATTCCTAAAACAGGGATTAATCTTGCATGGCTTAGCCGTTTTGTGACCGGTTTAGATTATTGTGGGTTTGATATTTACTTGCCTGATTATGGGACGGCTGAGAAACCCAAAACCCCTACAGATCTAGCCAAATGCGGATCTCAATTAGGGTTAGTGCATATGCATAAGCCAGGCTATGGCGTGAGTAATTTTTATGTCAATTGGAGTCCTAGAGCCAAAAGTCGCTGGAATGGTTTGTTGCTTTCGGCGGTGTTTAACAATGTTTTTAATAAATTCTATGTGGATCAAACAAGCCCTTATGTCATGAGCCCGGACATGCCAGGCACTGACGCTGTTAAAAGAGCGATTGCAGAGCCTGGTTTTAACGCGCGCTTTGAAGTGGCTTATAAGTGGTAAGTAATCGCATTTAATGGCTCTATTCTCATTGATGTTGGCAATAAAATGCTGAAAAGCATTTTTTAAAAATAAACATATAAAAGAGCTTACCTAAAGCAAGCGATAGCCTCTTTAAAAAGCGGTCTTCTTGGGGTTAGGGGGATTTAGTTGGGGGTTAAGGGGGGTGTTATCGCAAAATACCCCCTATCCCCTTAAGGGAATGAGTTTTAAATAAAGTAATTAAAACCCCACTTTTTAAAAACAAAGCTTTTTATTGCAGCGTTTTGCATTCAATCAATAAAGTTTTAATCGTTGTGCATGCATGATGGCAACGGCTATCGCATCGCTAATATCCAAAGGCTTGATCTCGCTTGTGATATGAAGTAGCCGTTTGACCATAAAGGCTACTTGCTCTTTAGCGGCTTTGCCGTTACCGGTGAGAGCTTTTTTAACTTGCAAGGGCGTGTATTCACTAAAATTACCAACCCTTTCTAAAATCTTTAAGGACAACGCTCCCCTAAATTGCGCGAGTTTGATCACGCTTTTTGGGTTATACCCAAAGAAAATATCTTCAATCGCCACTTCATGCACTTCATAACGATCCAATAAACAATCTAGGGCTTCTATCAAATCCAAGATTTGTTCTTGCAAGTGCGTCGTGGTAATATTGATAAACCCAGCCGTGATTAAAGAAAGCTTGTTAGAAGCATAAGAAATGATAGCATACCCACATTTCCTACTGCCTGGATCTATTCCTAAAATATGCATGCAGTCATTCCTATTATTTATCTCAAGGTTTAAAAAACGCTATTATTATATCCATGTTTCTTGTGGGTGTAAAATACAAGATTATATTGAGAGCTTTTAAAACATTTAATATATTAAATAACGGAGCAATAAATGGTAGCAAACACAATCATATTAGTGGATTGGGAGAATTTTAGGCGCGATATTAAGCAAACAAAATGCGTTAATTACAATATCGCTTTAGATGTGATCGCAACTATCAGAGCCTTTTTGTTAGATGATGAACGCATCAGTCGTATTTATTTCTACACCACCCCACCTTTTGATTTTGAACAGGCGTTATGGGATAAAAAGAATGACGCCATCTTAAATGAAAAAAATCCTGGGACAGAGATGAAAATCTTCACTAGCAATGATATAAAAGAAATATTGCAAAGCAATGAAGCGATCAGATGGGATAAAATCTATAAGGATGTGGAAAATTTCCAGCACGATTTAGCGTCATTGGATCATGTGGAATTGCGATTAGGAAGAACAAAATTGCATGCAATAAGAATGGAGTTTGATAGAAGTTATAGGGCGTTATTGGAACAAAAGCAGGTTGATATGCTCATGGGTCTTGACATTCAAAGAATCGCTTTTAAAAAAATAGCCGACAGGATTTTAGTATTCTCCAAAGACACTGATTTGCTCCCTGCACTCAAAATAGCAAGGAATGAAGGGTTAAGGGTGGATATTGCTGATTTATCGGATAGATTATCCCTCCTTAGCCACGATTTGAAATACAATTCGGATAAAGTGAGAGTGTTAAGCAGTAATGAAGTCAAAGACAAGCTTTTTTCCATCAGAGAAAACCTCACTAAAACCAATTGGGCTTTAAATTAAACGATAAATATTAAAAAATATCGATTTATCTCACTCATTGTTGGTAATAAAAATTAAAAAATGCCTTTGAGCGTTTTTATGGTCCATATTTTTTCAAAACAAAGCCAAAATAACACCAAGCATTTTTAAAAAGAGAGTATAATAAGAAAGTTAAGACTTATATATATATTCTACTTTTCAGTAAAGAAGTAAAGATTTAAAAATCAAGGAAACACCATGCTAAAGAATGCTAGCAAAACGATTTGTTTGTCCTTAATGAGTTTGTTCAATCCTTTAGAAGCCTACCACCAAAAAGACGGCTTTTCTGTAGAAGTTGGGTTTGAAATTGGGCTATTACAAGGCACGCAAACTAAAGAGCACACCATAGCCACCCCCCCAAAGTGCCTAAGTGCCTACGGGAAATACTACATCCCTAAAAGCACCATTTCAAAAAACACGACGGCTTTATTCACCACAAAAAATATCCCCAATTTAACCTTTTACTCTCAAAATCTTGCGTATGCGAGCACGGTTAATAGGAGCGTAACCATACAAAACTTTCTGCCTTACAATTTACACAATGTTGAAATCAGTTTTAAAGATAAGCAAGACAAAATAATCAATTTGGGCGTGATAGAAACGATCCCCAAATAATCTCAAATTGTTTTGCCCTTAAGCTTGTTTAATGACCCAGATCTTAACGATCCAAAGCTTATCAAAAAAATCCTTTTATTTTCTAACAACTCCAAACCATTGCCACACCTTTTCTGATAGAGGCACAGAGAGTTTGTTTGACAAGATCGGTAAGATCACAACCAATGTGACAATGAGTTATGAAAATGCCGATACTAACAATTTTAAGGGTAATTGCAGCAATTGCGTGTCAGATTTCACCCCACAAACCGCAGAAGAATTGACTAATTTAATGCTCAATATGGTTGCAGTGTTTGATTCCCCGGCTTGGAAAGAAGCCATTTTAAACGCCCCTTTCCAATTTTCTAACAGCTCATCAGAGTGCGGTATTGACTTTCCTAAGTGCGTGAATCCTTTCAATAATGGGCGTGTCGCTCACATTCATGAAAAATGTGTGCTAACCCCACAAAGCATTATAGACGCTTTTAGAAGAACGATCAATCTTGAAGTGAATATCCTAAAATCAGGGTTTATAGGGCTAGGGTATGAGCTTGACGATGGCGATGGTAATCTAGGGATAGAAGCGTCTTCTTTGGATCCCAAAAAGCTGTTTGGTGAGAATTTAGACAAAGTTGATGTTGTAAACTTAAGAGATATTATCCATGAATTTAGCCACACTAAAGGCTATACCCATAATGGGAATATGACTTATCAAAGGGTGCGTTTATGCCAAAAAGACGGTGGGACCATACAAGAATGTGAAGGCGGAAGGGAAGTAGATAAAAACGGGAAAGAAGAGCTAGAATTTAGCAACGGACACGAAGCACGAGACAAGGATGGTTACACTTATAATGTATGCTCTTTTTATAAGGACAACCACCAAGCCTACACAACTGGCAATTACCCCAGTTCCATTTATACAGATTGCACGCATGTCCCTATTGGGCTTATAGGCATTACAACCGCTGTTTGGCAGTAAGCCCATCAACCAAAACGCCCTCTATATTAATTTCGCTAATCTAAACAGCCCAAACAACCACCTAAACGCCGGTTTGAACACGCATAATTTTGCAACTCCTATGGTCAATGCGATCGTGCAAAATTTTTCCACTACCACCACTTACAGCGCCTCAAAAACTTCGCAAAATTTTAGAAGCCCTATTTTAGGGGTCAATGTTAAAATAGGCTACCAACACTATTTTAATATGTTATAAGGCTAGCTTATTATGGTATCATCAAATACAACTACGCTAAAGCTGTTAATGAAAAAGTCCAACAATTGAGCTATGGCGGTGGGATAGATTTGCTACTGGATCTTATCACCACCCATGCGAGTTCTTTTGGAGTGCTTGGAGGGTTAAGGGGCTTGTATAATGAGTACCGCACGCTCAATCAAGTTAAAGCGAATGGCAATTTTAATGCCGTGACTAGGTTTAATTACCGCCACAACCATTCTAAATATTCCATAGGCATTAGCATCCCTTTGATCCAAAGGAGCGTTAAAATCGCTTCCAATAGCGGTACTTATACAAACTCTATCGTTTTGAATGAAGGAGCGAGCCATTTTAAAGCGTTTTTTAATTACGGATGGGTGTTTTAGGTTTAAAACCCTGCCACTAAAACCTATTTTTATTTTTATAAGATTTAAAAAAATCCATTCCGCATTTTATCATTTTTTTAAGAGCGTAGTTGTTGCAAGGCTTCTTTAATCGCTTCTTCTACGCTGAGATTAGGTTTGAGCTTTTTTAAAATGGGATTAATTTCTGCACTTTTAAAGCCCAAACTCTCTAAAGCTAAAAAGACTTCATTATGTACAGGTTTAGTTTCATCTTGAATGAAAAAACCAATCAAATCCACCATGATCTTATCAGCGAGCTTTTTCCCAATGCCTGGAACTTGCTGGAGTCTTTTGACTTCTTTAGTAGCGATAATATTTTCAAATTCATTCGGTGAAAAGCTTGAAAGAATGGCTAATGCGATACGCCCCCCTACCCCATTGATTTTTAAAAGCCTTTCAAAAAGGATTTTTTCGCTCTCTTCTAAAAACCCATATAAAAGATGAGCGTCTTCTTTAATCACTTGCAAGATTTTCAAACGCGCTTTTTGGCCCGTTTGAAGCATACTCGCCGTTCGCATAGAAACTTGCACCCCATAAACAACGCCTTGCACTTCTATATGCACTTCTAAAGCGGAAATTTTTTCCACGACCCCTATTAAACCCACTATCATTTTTGTCTCTTTCTTGTCATTTAGCCTTTTTTAGCGCTTTTTAGGAATTTTTTTGATTTTATGGTCTTCATAGATCACATCCACGCTTTCATTATGGCTTAACATGGCGGTTAAATTGCTCACTTTAGGGTAATTGCGATGATAGATCACGATATTTTCTTGCTTGAAAGGGTTCTTAGTCATAATGCTTGCATGTTGGAAACTATTTTCTATGCTAATGAGTTTAGCGTAGCATTCGTTATTAATTTTTTGCAATTCTAACATTTGGGCTTTTAAGATTTTCAAACGCTTCAAAGCGAACATAAACTCACTATAAGCGTCTTTCACGCTTTCTTGTTGCATTAAAGAGCGTTTGATTTCTTCGGTGGCGTTTTTAAGCTTTTCCATAATCGTTTGATTGTTTTTGACCAAGTGGTTTAAAGACTGGTGCTGAGCGATGATTTTTTTGGATTTTACCCCTAATGCATTGAGCTTTTGTTTAGCGATCTTTAATTCTTCTTGATTTTCTCGCCCCCCAAAGGCGTAAAAAATAAAGCGATTGCCATTACCATCCACTTCATCAATCAAGCATTGTTTGGAAAAATACAGCTTGTTATCGCTTTTAAGCTTTTCTAAAGCGATCTCTTTCGCATAGACCACGCTCCCTGCACTCGCTTCTATTTTAACGCTATTGGCATACACTTTAGCGCGCTCTAAATACTTGCATTCAAACTCTTTAGCGTAGCACACGCCTTTATGGTTAGTGATACGCACCTTATTGGCATACACATAGCTTTCAGGATGGATTTGCCCTTCAATAGTGATTTCTTTAGCCACTAAGATCACATTCTTACCCACATTGCCCTTAATGTTAATCGCACTCGCTTCTAAAATAAGGTTAGAATCAATCGCATCATTAAGCTCATCTTTAGCTTGGATCTCTAACACCATTGCACTTTCCACTCCCCCTAAAAGATTGGGCGTTTCAATGGATTTGATCCCATTTTTAAAGATAAAATCTTGCTTAGAAACCAAACGCCCTTTTTCCATTTTAACCCCCTGTAAGGCTTTGGAGTAATACGATAGGGCGTTATATTCTTCTCTTTCTTCAAAAGCGTTTTTATCATGCCCTATAGGGGTGGGCGAGCTTGCGACTTTAGGCAATTCAACATAAAAGCCCTTAAGATTACGGCCTTCTCTACCCTGCTTAGGGTAACTCACCCAAGCAACTTTTTGATTTTCTTTAGCAATATAATAATTTTCTTTAACAAAAGACTCTTCTTGTTCGATTAAAGGGATTGAATGCGTTGGAATGTATTCTTCTTCTAATAAAAAATGAGATTTTTCTTCTGTGTTAGGGATAAAGGTTGAAGAAGCGTATAAAATAAAGTGCTTAGTTTGGGTTTTGTTTTTATGATTTCTTAATTCTATTTTTAGGTTTTCATACATCATTGAAAGGTGGCGAAACACCACGCCCTCAAATGCTAAACACTCTTTAATATACCCAAACATTTCTTGGTAATGCTCTTCAGTGTCTAGGATGATAAAACACTCGTCTAAAATAATCTCTATCTTGCTCAAATCCGCATCCACTTTCACTTCAAAAAAGCGTTTGTAAGCGTTTAATTTGATCTTAATATCGTGGGTTTGATAGAGGGTGAGCTCTTTTTTTTCATAGTATTCCTCTTCCTCTAATTGTTGCAATTCCCCACCAAAAGCCTCGCTAAACTCATCTTTAGCGCTGTTTTTGATAAAAATAGAAGTTTTTAAAATCTCAAACCACAGATCTTCTATTTGCAATTTATTTTCAGCGGCCACTTTTTTCAATTCTTTTTGAATGTCTTTGCACCGCTCGACTTTTATAGGGGCAAAACGCTCCAAGCTCATTTTTTAATCCTTAAATGGTATAATATAAAAAGATGAAAAATAACATAATGCTAACAAAAAAACACTGAAAATTAGGTAATAACTGCGATTGGTATGCTAAAAAAAATATTTTTAACAAATAGTTTAGGGATTTTATGCTCTAGGATTTTTGGCTTTTTACGGGATTTGATGATGGCTAATATTCTAGGAGCTGGGGTGTTTAGCGATATTTTCTTTGTGGCTTTCAAATTGCCCAATCTATTCAGGCGTATTTTTGCGGAAGGCTCGTTTTCGCAAAGCTTTTTACCGAGTTTTATACGGAGCTCTGTTAAAGGGAGTTTTGCGAGTTTAATGGGGCTTATTTTTTGCAATGTTTTATTGGTGTGGTGCTTATTAGTGGCATTAAATCCCTTATGGCTAACCAAACTTCTCGCTTATGGCTTTGATGAAGAGACGCTCAAACTATGTGCCCCTATTGTAGCGATCAATTTTTGGTATCTTTTATTGGTGTTTATCACCACTTTTTTAGGCACGCTTTTACAATACAAACACAGCTTTTTTGCTAGCGCTTATAGTACAAGCTTACTCAATTTGTGCATGATTTTAGCCCTTTTTATTTCTAAAGAAAAACCGCACTTAGAAGCGTTGTATTATTTGAGTTATGGCGTGCTTTTAGGGGGCGTGGCTCAAATTTTATTGCATTTTTATCCTTTAATGAGATTAGGTTTATTCAATCTGTTATCAAAAGGGTTGTTAAGCTTTAAAACTAAAAACGCACTCAAAAAAGAATATCGTTTCAATCAAGTTAAAAAGGATTTGAAAGGGTTTTTCAAACAATTTTTCCCCAGCGTTTTAGGCAATTCCAGTGCACAAATCGCTTCTTTTTTAGACACCACGATCGCCTCTTTTTTAGCGAGTGGGAGCGTGTCTTATTTGTATTACGCTAATAGGGTGTTCCAACTCCCTTTGGCTTTATTTGCTATTGCTATATCCACAGCCCTTTTCCCTAGCATTGCAATCGCACTTAAAAACAACAATCAGGATTTAATCTTACAACGCTTGCAAAAGGCGTGGTTTTTTTTGGTAGGGGTTTTGCTATTTTGCAGCATTGGGGGGATTATGTTAAGCAAAGAAATCACAGAGCTTTTATTTGAAAGGGGGCAATTTAGCCCTAAAGACACTTTAATCACTTCGCAAGTCTTTTCGCTCTATCTTTTAGGCTTGCTCCCTTTTGGGCTAACCAAACTCTTTTCTTTATGGCTCTATGCGAAATTAGAACAAAAAAAAGCGGCTAAAATCTCTTTAATTTCGCTTTTTTTAGGTTTAGTGGCTTCTTTAAGTTTAATGCCCTTTTTAGGGGTTTTAGGTTTGGCGTTAGCGAATAGTTTGAGCGGGTTATTTTTATTTGTTTTAACAATCAAAGCGTTTGGCTTTCAATCATTCTTGGGTATAATTAAACCTTTAAAGTTATGGCTTGTAATTCTTTTTCTCGCTTGTGCAGAAATCTTATTGCTCTTAGTGTTCAAGTCGTTAATAACGCGTTTATATTTATTTTATTATTTTCAAGGTTTTTAAATGTTGATTTATGATACCAAATTAAAACAAAAAGTCCCTTTTGAGCCTTTAGCCCCAAAAAAGGCGAATATTTATGTGTGCGGGCCTACGGTGTATGATGACGCTCATTTAGGGCATGCTAGGAGTGCGATCGCTTTTGATTTATTAAGACGCACGCTTGAATTGAGCGGCTATGAAGTGGTGTTAGTTAGGAATTTCACGGATATTGATGACAAGATTATCAATAAAGCCTTCAAAGAAAATAAAAGCATTCAAGAATTAAGCAGCATTTATATTGAATCTTACACGAGGGATTTAAACGCTTTGAATGTGAAAAAACCTAGCCTAGAGCCTAAAGCGAGCGAGTATTTAGACGCTATGGTTAGCATGATTGAAACGCTTTTAGAAAAAAATATCGCTTATAAAGTCTCTAATGGGGATATTTATTTAGACACGAGCAAGGATAAAGATTACGGCTCTTTGAGCGTGCATAATAGTAGTATTGAATTTGGTCGTATTGGTTTAGTGCAAGAAAAACGGCTTGAACAGGATTTTGTACTGTGGAAAAGCTATAAGGGGGATAATGATGTGGGTTTTGATAGCCCTTTAGGCAAGGGGCGCCCTGGCTGGCATATAGAATGCTCTAGCATGGTTTTTAAAACTTTAGCGCTCGCTAACACCCCTTATCAAATTGATATTCATGCAGGCGGAGTGGATCTATTATTCCCCCACCATGAAAATGAAGCGTGCCAAACCCGTTGCGCCTTTGGAGTGGAGATCGCTAAATATTGGATGCACAATGGTTTTGTGAATATCAATAATGAAAAAATGTCTAAAAGTTTAGGCAATAGCTTTTTTGTTAAAGATGCACTCAAAAACTATGATGGCGAAATTTTGCGTAATTATTTATTGGGGGTGCATTATCGCTCTGTTTTGAATTTTAACGAAGAAGATCTACTGGTGAGTAAAAAACGCTTGGATAAAATCTATCGCCTAAAACAGCGTGTTTTGGGATCTCTTGGAAACATTGATTTAAACTTTAAAAAAGAAATTTTAGAGTGCATGCAAGATGATTTAAACATTTCTAAAGCGTTGAGCGTTTTAGAAAGCATGCTTTCTTCTATGAATGAAAAACTTGATCAGAATCCTAAAAACAAGGCTTTGAAAGGTGAAATTTTAGCGAATTTGAAATTCGTAGAAGAATTGCTTGGCATTGGTTTTAAAAACCCTACTGAATATTTTCAATTAGGCGTGAAGGAAAGCGAAAAACAAGAAATTGAAAAAAAGATAGAAGAAAGGAAACGCGCCAAAGAACAAAAGGATTTTATTAAAGCCGATAGCATTAGAGAAGAGCTTTTAAACCACAAAATCGCTTTAATGGACACCCCACAAGGCACCACATGGGAGAAGCTTTTTTAAGCTTATAAATTTTATAATTGACACACTCTAGCAAAAATTTTCAATAACTTTGCGTTTTAGCCTTATAAGTTTATATCACATTTACTTTAATTTAATAAAATTTAACTCATGGTTATAGATTGCAATATCTATACTCTCCACTTGCATAGATGCAATAGAAATTGCCGAGTTTAAAGCCGCGCAATTGGTGTCAATAATCGTTTTACAAGAAGAAAGGAAAGAAAATGGAACCACAACAAACACACCATAAACACCGCAAAATAAAGCGCCCTATGGTTCCTCTCGCTTGAGCGGGAGCATTAATTAGCACTAAATACAACCCGCTCCCATCCATGTTGAAAATCGCGCCCTTTTATCAGGCGTGATTATTCTAGCCATCCTTAGTGGTATGATCGCAGGTGTCGCTTCAAGAACAGCCGGAGGGATTCTTGGTGGGGCGCTCAAACAAACCAATAAAATTTGGCGCATTCAAGCAGGGAGAGGCTTTGATTCTTCCCCTAACAAGCAATACGGCTTATACAAATCCCTATTGTCTAGCAACATTCAAAGAGGTTAGGATTGGGGGAATGCTGCTAGGCATGATTGGGTCAAAGGCTAGCAGCGCAATCAGTTTGAAGCGGGTATGAAAAACGCCGTAGGGGCTTATAACCTTTCAGGGCTCAGAAACTATACCGGTGGGGATTTAGATGCCAATATGCAAAAAGCCGCTTGGCGCTTGGGCCAATCCAATGGCAGCTCTTCCACAAACTTTAAAGAGGCTGCCAATCGCGCCACAAGGGTGAATTCCAACGCTAAAAATGTCATAATCGGTAATTTTTTAGAGATCCATAACCGCATGGGTTCTGGGGCTAGGAGAAAAGCCAGCTCTGCGATTTTAACTTTACAAAGTGCAAGAAGGGATTGCAAGCGCTGAAAACGCTGAAATTTCTCTTTATGATGGCACTACCCTTAATTTGCAAGGAGCGCGCGCTGTGAATTTATTGGGTAAGGTGTGGATGGGCCGTTTGCAATATGCGGGAGCGTATTTAGCCCCTTCATGGAGCATGGTGAAGCATCTTGGCATTTTAAATACCCACTACAATATTTCGCATTTGTTCTAGCGCCCGATAAACACTTCAAAGGTGCAAGGGGATGTGAATTGGTGCCATCTCGTTGTGGGTGATCACAACGCCGCTCAAGCAGGCATTGCTGCTAATGAAAAGACTGACATTGCGCGCTGGATTTGTGACAAAGCATAGGATTAAACCTTATTGCTTCTCCAGAAGGTGGCTATAAAAAGACCACTTCTCAAAATAACGCTGACAATACCCAACAAAATAGCAGCCAAACGAATAGCCAAAACCATGAATGGCGCTCAAGCCATTAACCCGCCCAATAGCGTGCAAAAAGTAGAAGTTGAACCCATGAAAGTCATTGACGGGACTTTTGCTGGCGCTAGGGGCACGGTCGTGAATATTTTCCACTGAAACACTGACGCTGATGGGACGATTAAAGCGGGAGGGCATAAAGCTTTTGTTAGCGCCAGTGCGGCTCATTTGAATGTCGGCGAAGGCGCTATCCATCTATCCAATTCAACGAGTGGGCGCGCTCTTTTAGCGGGAAATCTAACCGGGAATACCACCGTTAATGGGGCATTAAGGGTGAATAAAGAAGTGGGTGGTGCTTTGCCAGGTTCAAGCGCGAATTTTGAATTTAAAGTTGGTGTGGATACCCAAAAGGGTGCAGCCGCTTTTAATAACGATACCCGTTTGGGAAAAGCGGTGGATTTAAAAGCGGGTGTGCATGCAGTTAATTTTAATGGTGATGCGTATTGAGGAAAATTTACGCATTTTAAAGGGGGTGCCAATACCGCTAGTTTTAAAGATATTGATGCCAATAAGGGTGGTAATGGCATCAACGCTACCACTTTGGATTTTAGGAACGTTATTAGGCATGGCCAATACCAACAAGCACAGCTTCCACTCATGCTGCCATTGAAAACTTCAGTATTAAGGAATTGGTTGTTACAACCCATGGTATGAGTGCGGGAAAATGCTCTCCATTTAGCGGGGATATAGGCGATAAATCGCGCATTACTACCGTGCGTTTAGAAACGGGATATAGCCCGCTCTATGCTAGAGGGGTTAAATTTAAAAGCGGTAAAAAACCCGTTATAGATGGGATGTGCCATGCTCCTTGGAATTATTTTGACGCCAGAAACACTACCGGTGTTGAAACCACCAAGAAAATTCTTTTTGGAGCCCTAGGAAACCTTGCAGGCAAGATAGGGCTTAATAACCTAACCTTGGGTCATCATGCAAGCATGGATTATGGTAAAGATTTGGATTTAACCCTTCAGGGGCATTTTATTAACAATCAAGGCGTGATGGATCTTTTTGTTCAAAACTGGCGTGCAGCAACCTTGAATGCAAGCCATCAAGCAAGCATGCTGTTTAATAACATGACAGACAACACAACCGGATTTTACAAACCGCTCATTAAGATCAATAACGCTCAAAACCTCACTAAAAGCACAGAGCATGTTTTTGGTGGGAGCGCGAAACATTGATGATCATTGAGCGGGAGTGCAAGGCGTTAGTTATGATGCTGTTTTTGCAAGCAATGCTAATCTGCAAGAGCAATTCAAAGAGCGCCTAGCCCTTTATAACAACAATACCCGTATGGGTATTTGTGTGGCGCAAAAAGGCAACACCAACGGTATTAAAGCATGCGGAATGGCTATCGGTAATCATGACATGAACAGTAACCCTAACCATTACAAGTATCTTGAAGGTAAGGCATGGAAAAATACAGGCATTAGTCAAACAGCCAACAACGCTAAAACCTCTGTTCGTTTGGGTAACAATTCTATGCCTAGTGGGCATGACAACAATGCTGCAAATTGACCCACAAACAACAGACAGGCGCGTTTCCTACGCTCTCATAAAAAACGCTCCTTTGGTCAAACGCAAGCGCCTCTTCTAAAGCGCCACTCCTAATTTAGTCCACATCCATGAGCCTCATTTTGGCACCCTTGAGAGCGCGTTTGAATTGGCTAACCGCTCCAAAGATATTGACGCGCTTTATGCCCATTCAGGCACGCAAGGCAGGAATCTCTTGCAAACCTTATTGGTTGATCATCATGATATTAGGCTATGCCAGAGAAATGATTGATAACACAAGTGCCAGCGAAACCACCAAGCAATTGGATGCGGCAACTGACACTTGAAACAGCATAGCCCGTTTGGATCGCAAAACAAGTGGTTTGCAAACTTTGAGTTTGAGCAATGCGATGGTTTTGAATTCTCGTTTAGCCAATCTCTCCAGGAAGCGCACCAACAATATTGGCTCATTCGCTAAACGCTTGCAAGCTTTAAAAGACCAAAAATTTAGCCCCACAGAAAGCGCGGCAGAAGTGTTGTATAAGTTCGCTCCTAACCATGAAAAACTTAAAAATCTTTGGGCTAATGCTATCAAGGGAGCGAGTTTGAATAGTGGTGGCAACACTTCATTATAGGGCACAAGCGCAGGGGTGGATACTTGCATTAACGGGGAAGTGGAAGCTCTTGTTGACGGGTTTGGAAGCGATGGTTATAGCGCCTTCAGTAACCGCGCTAGCCCTCTTAACTCTGATGGCAATAACGCTCATTTTGGCGTGTATAACCGTATCTTGGCTGACCAACAAAAATTTGACTTTCAAGCTGGGCTGTGGAAAGCGATCAATCAAGCTTGAATTGCAAAGGCGCTTTGTGGCGCTATGGCTAACGCCAGCTATGGTTATGGCTTTGGGTTTTTCAAAAACGCCTTAGCGCTAAAACCAAGCGTGGGAGTGATTCATAATCATTTAGGTTCAACCAACTTTGAAAGCAATAGCGCCCAAAAGCGGCTTTAAGCGATGGTGCAAGCGGTCAGCATTTATCCAACGCTGACGGCAACCTACAAGCCCGCTATTATTGCCGAGACACTTCATGCTTCTGTTTGCATGCTGGAGTTTTACAAGAGTTTGCCAACTTTGAATCCAACCACGCTGTGTCTTTGAACGCCTTCAAAGCAAATGCCGCTCGCAACCCTTTAAACACGCATGCCAGAGTGATGATGGGTGGGGAATTGGATTTGGCTAAAGAAGTGTTTTTGAATTGGGGCTTCATTGATTTGGACAACTTGATTTCCAATGCGAGCCGTTTCGCTTCCAGTTGAGGAATGGGATATAGTTTCTGATCGCTTCTCTAACCCATGCTTGGCATGGGTTTATGGGGGATATTAAAACGAAATCAATAAAGTCTTAATCTCTTTAGCAATTTGAAAGATATTTTTTCTCTTTATCTTGCAAAGTTGGATTGATTGAGCCAAACCCTTAACGCGCTTGATCGCTCAACACAAAACTCTATTCTTATCAAACATTAACGCGCTCAATTTTATAGTTAGAATTGCTTAAAATTGGATGCAAGTTATTTGCTACCAACTATCCTTTTATCAAGGTTATTGGATTGATAAAGGGAGTTGTTTGGGTAAGGGGGTAAAGCTCCTTGATGAGAGATTGGGTTGGTTTGAGCTTTAAGAGACAATACCAAATACTTCGTGTGGATGTTTGCTTGCCTGAAATGTGCATTTTCAAGCATTTCAATATGGAAAGGCTTTAGCCTCCATACCAATTTCTAGGTAAAACTAGTGTAGGATTTTCAACCACATTATCCGTGTCTAATGGGTGCGGAAAATCAGTGCAATAGCCCAAAATATTGTTTACCCTATCCTTTCTAATAAAAGTGCATTCTAGCACTTCAACAATATTCAAATCTTTATAGGTAAAAGCACTAGTGCAATTATTGGGGTGCAAATGCACGCAATAATGCGTTTTTAAAATTTTATTTAAAGCGCTTTGAACCATTTCAAAATAGCTTTTATCCCATAAATATTTTAACCAATGGATTTCTAAAGCAATAATTCTAAAACGATTTAATAATCCATCGCTCGCATTGATAAGGGAAAGATACTCGCCCCCCTCAATATCCATTTGCAACACCAAATCCCCTTCGCCCACTTGAGAATTATCCACCCAAGTGTCTAGAGTAATAAAATCTTCATCATTAGAACAACCGATGAATTTTTTAATAAAGGAGTAGTTTTCTTTAGGGATATTTAATATCGGTTCATTTACCGATTTGTCTGCCATATATATATATATATATCATTAGAGTTTGCAAGCCTGCATTGACGATAAAAATCTTCTTCAAACGCACTTGTGTGACCCACACCTGGAGAAAAGAGCGCTTTAATCCCCTTAAAATCCTTAGGCACCAAATAACCTCCATCATGTTTTGCCCCTAAACGCACTAACTCATGCTCTGTCTTAATGGGATGCAAGCTTTTAATAAAACTTTCTATCTTTTCTTTAGGGGTTTCAATAAACAATTCATTGATGGTCATGACCCTTTCTGCTCGCCAAAGGATAGAATTGACTTGATTGGCTATCAAATTAACTTGATCTTTAATCGCTCCCAAGTTTTCAACATGACGATATGCGTTTAAAACCCTAGTGGGTAACAAACCTTTAAGAACTTTTTTAATCATTTGCTTCATTAAATCTCCTTGCAATTAAGTTTAAAAATTTTCTTCTAAATACTTCGTGTGGATTTTTGCTTGCCTGAAATGTGCATTTTCAAGCATTTCAATATGGAAAGGAATGGTCGTTTTAATGCCCTCTACTTTAAATTCTTTCAAAGCTCTTTTCATTTTAGCGATCGCCCTTTCTCTGTTTTCACCCCACACAATGAGCTTGCCTATCATGGAATCATAGTGCGTAGGCACGACATAATTGGCATGCGCGTGCGAATCAAGGCGCACATTCACCCCACCAGGAGCGATCCATTCAGTGATTTTACCCGGACTTGGGTAGAATTTTTTAGGATCTTCTGCAGTGATGCGGCATTCTATCGCATGCCCTTTAAGAGAAAAGCTTTCTTGCTTGGGTAATTCTTCACCTTGAGCGATTCTTATCATCCATTCAATGAGGTTTAACCCACTCACCATTTCGCTAATAGTGTGTTCCACTTGCAAACGAGTGTTCATCTCCATGAAATAAAAATCTTTCATGTTAGAATCAAGCAAAAATTCAAAAGTCCCAGCCCCCACATAGCCGATGTGTTTAGTAGCCTTAATCGCTGTCTCTAACAAACGCTTACGAACACTTTCTTCTAAAACCACCGCTGGGGTTTCTTCAATGAGCTTTTGCTGGCGTCTTTGCACGGAGCAATCCCTTTCACCCACATGAATGACATTGCCATGCTTATCGGCTAAAATTTGGACTTCAATGTGTTTGGGCTTGTTGATGAATTTTTCTAAATACACGCTCCCATCACCAAACGCGCTCAAAGCTTCCGTTTCTGCAGCTAAATAGAGGTTTTTTAACTTGGATTTATCTTCTACGACACGCATGCCTCTCCCACCCCCACCAGCAGCCGCTTTAATGATGACAGGATAGCCGATTTTATCAGCAATTTCTTCTGCTTCTTGATAGCTTTTAAGCAACCCATCACTGCCCTCAATCACAGGCATGCCGGCTTCTTTCATCACGCTTTTGGCTTTAGATTTATCGCTCATTAAAGCCATCACTTTTGCGCTTGGGCCAATAAATTCCAAAGAATGGTGCGAGCAAATCTCTACAAAATTCTGGTTTTCACTCAAAAACCCATACCCAGGGAAAATCGCATCCGCTTCAAACAACTCCGCCGTGCTAATAATGGCTGGGATATTCAAATAACTTTCGCTGGATTTTGCCCCCCCTATACACACTTTAGCGTTAGCTGTATTGAGATAGTGGGCGTCCTTATCAGCAATTGAATAAATCGCTATGGATTCTTTCCCCATTTCTTGAATGGTTTGGATCGCCCTTAAAGCGATCTCGCCCCTATTAGCGATCAAAATGCGCGAAAGCTCTTTTTTTTCCACCTTTTTATTTTCTTTAGCCATGGATTTTAAAGCTTTTCCACTTTGATGAGTTTCGTGCCGTATTCTACCGGTTGAGCGTCTCCCACTTCAATAGAAACGACCTTGCAAGGGTATTCCACTTCAATTTCATTCATGATTTTCATCGCTTCTACAATGCCCACAACCTGCCCTTTTTTGAGCGTATCGCCTACTTTGACATAAGGCTCAGCCCCAGGGGAGGGTGCATGATAAAAAGTGCCTACCATGGGCGAAAGCACAAAATCTTCTTTTTTATCAATAATGGGGGTGCATACCATAGGCACAGGGGCTTGAGCACTAGGCATACTCGCTTCTACCATAATGGGGGCTGGAGAATGAGTAGGACTCAACGCGTTTTTATGTTTCGCGTAAGCGGATTCTCTATCCAAAACCAACTCAAAATGCTCGTGCTTTAATTTCAAATGCCCCAAATCAGAAGCCTTAAATTCTTTGATCAGCTCTTCAATTTCAGAAAGGTTCATAACAATCTATTCCTTATTTTAAAATACGCCACAAACACATAATCTTATAGCTATAAGCGTTTTTAGCAAAAAATTATTGTTATAATAACATAATTATTAACAAACTTTAAAGGCTTTATGCATATGGGATTGAAAGCGGATTCTTGGATTAAAAAAATGAGTTTGGAGCATGGTATGATTAGTCCCTTTTGCGAAAAACAAGTCGGTAAGAATGTGATTAGCTATGGTTTGAGCAGTTATGGGTATGATATTAGAGTGGGGAGTGAGTTCATGCTCTTTGATAATAAAAACGCTTTAATTGACCCTAAAAACTTTGATCCTAATAATGCGACTAAAATTGATGCGAGTAAAGAGGGTTATTTTATCTTACCGGCTAATGCGTTCGCCCTAGCCCATACGATAGAGTATTTTAAAATGCCTAAAGACACTTTAGCGATTTGTTTAGGGAAAAGCACTTACGCTAGGTGTGGGATTATTGTGAATGTCACGCCTTTTGAGCCAGAATTTGAAGGCTATATCACTATTGAAATTTCTAACACCACCAATTTACCCGCTAAAGTCTATGCGAATGAAGGGATTGCGCAAGTGGTGTTTTTACAAGGCGATGAAGTGTGCGAGCAAAGTTATAAAGACAGAGGCGGTAAGTATCAAGGGCAAGTGGGTATCACTTTACCTAAGATTCTGAAGTAAGGAAAAAGTAGAGTTTAAAAGATTCAAATACAAGAAAAAATCAGCATTAGGTTTTGTCGTTTTATAGTAAAATTTTTTCATGCAAACCTTGTTTAAAGAAATTACCCCTAAACGCTATGTCAATGGCAATGAAATGAAAGAAAATTCTAGCAATGTTCTAGATCAATATTTCACTAAACCTAGCGTGGCTTTAAAATGCTTTCAAAAAGCTTGTGAAGTTATTAAAAAATACGAAAAGCTAGATGGCTTTATTTTTCTAGAGCCGAGTGCAGGCGATGGGGTGTTTTATGACTTGTTCCCTAAAAATAGACGCATTGGTATAGATATTGAACCTAAAAGAGATGGATTTATTCAATGCGATTTTTTAAATTATGAATTGCCCACACATCAAAAAGTGATTTGCTTGGGTAACCCTCCTTTTGGGCACCGTGGGGTTATGGCATTAGAATTTATCAACCATGCTAGAAATTGTGATTTTGTGTGTTTTATCTTGCCCATGTTTTTTGAAAGTCAAGGAAAAGGCTCTATTAAGTATCGTGTGAAAGGTTTAAATCTGCTTCATAGCGAACGCTTAGAAAAAAATGCATTTATAGATTTTAAAAATAAAGAAGTGGATGTGCATTGTGTGTTTCAAATTTGGAGCAAAAAATATCAAAATAAAAAAAGTGAATTTTCTTGGTATAAGAATCGCTATAAAGAACCCTTTAGCGAATATATCAAAGTTTTCACGGTTTCATTGGCTAAAAACAGAGAATGCGGTAAAGAGTGGATTTTTAATCAAAAAGCATCCTTTTACATTTCATCAACTTTTTATAAAAGCACACAAATTGTAGAGAACTTTGAGGAAGTTAAGTATAAATCTGGTATTGCTGTGGTATTTACTAGTGCTGACAAGGTTTTAAACACTAAATTAAAAAAACTATTCCAAGAAATTGATTGGACAAAATACGCAAGTTTAGCGACTAATTCTTGCTATCATTTAGGAAAAAGCCATATTTTTCAAGCCCTCCATGATCATTTTGATAGCTTAAAGGGTAATTGATGGACTTAGAACAAACTTTTTTAAAAATTATTGAAAAAAAACATAAAGAATTGAATTTAGGGCAAGATTACAACGCTATTTTTTCAAAAATTAGAGATTTTGAAGCCAACGCTATAGGGCAGATTGGCGAAGAATTTTTAAAAAGCGTGCTTAACGCTATAGATGAAGTGATTAATGATGGCATCATCCATGATGAATACGATATTATGACAAAAAGCGGTGCGTCCTTTGAAGTTAAAACAGCACGAAAAGGTAGAACTAACAACACTTTTCAATTCAATGGCATAAACCCACGATACAATTATCATTTTTTGATTTGCTTAGGAGTGTGCGAGGACAAATTACTTTATAGAGTTTTTAAAAAAGATGAAATCAATTACATTCATAAAGAAAGAAAATACTTTATGAAACAAAATGAATTTAAAAAGCAATTGGTACCAATGAATCCTGATAATCAAGTCAATTATAAGCTCACTCTCAATCTTAAAGAATTGAAAGAAATTGTAAATCTCATCAAAGAGTTAGAAGGAATTTTAGAGTTAGATAAATATTTTTAGATAAGATTAATTAAATTATAATGTTTTTAGGAATAGAGTTTGCTTGTCTCTAATATTAATTTTTATGAGAAATACAAAGATTAATCCTTTTCTATATCCATCACTATAATAATCCCCCTAAACTTGTGTTATGCTCGCTACAAACACGCATGCACTCTCAGATTTTAGCACCATATCTAATGGGATGCGATAAATTTCACGCTCTTTAAATTGCCCTTTTTCTTGTTTGCTAAAGCCCCCTTCAGGCCCTATGATAACGCCCTTTTCAGCACTAAAATTTGTTTGTAACATTTTGCCATTAAAATCCAAAACGCACGCTTTAGGGTAGGCTTTTAGCATTTCTTTAGTGTTTGAAAACACTTCCAATTCCATTAAAGCACCACGGCCGCATTGCTCACAAGAATTGATCAAAATCTTTTGAAACCGCTCTAATTTAGCGCTGTCTATTTTTTCATTACGCTGGCTAAAATCCGCATAAAATAAACTTAACTTATTCACGCCTAATTGGTTGAGAAAGGGCAATATTTTTTCAATGCTTTTAACTTCAATCACGCTTAAAATCAAATGCGTTTTTTTGCTAGCCATGATCTCTAATTCTTTTTGACCCACTAACCTTAAAAGGGCATGTTTTTTGGTAATTTCCACATGCTCATAGGTGTATAAAAAGCTGTCTTTTAAGTTTCTTAAATCCAAACCACTCGCACTTTTTATGCGCCTTGAACGGTATAAATGCGTATAACTTTCGCCCTCTATTTTTAAAGTAGGCTCTTTGGCTAAAGGGTGATAGACAAAACGCATTCAAACTACCATTAACACAATGATAAGAATCGTTTCTAAAAAATACAGGATTTTAGCTTTTTTAATATAAGCTTCCATCCGTTCTTTTTTAGTGATGGCGAATTTCGCGCTTTTATGGCGTTTGATTTCTGCTATAAGCACCGACAATGACCCCAAAAGCATGACAATCACCTTAAAAGAAAAAGCGAATTGTTGCATCGCCCAAACAAAAATCCCGCTCAAAAAAGCGATGCTTAAAAGGATATAAATCGCAGGCATGACAAGATAGATTTTTCGGTTTAATTGGATCAAATTCTTCTCTCTAAAAAGGGTGTAAAGATTGATGATAAAAGCTAGGGCGAGCAAGGCGGCAAAAAAGGCATGGATAAGTAAGGGTTGAGCCATTACAGAATCTTGTGTGTTTAGCGCTTGCAAACTCATCTTTAAGTATAAATTTCCTTTTAGTGATTTATGTTTGATTAAGCCTTTTATTCTATCATGCAACAATGAATTTAGCCCAAGAAAACCTTAACAGCCCAAACAACCTAGGAAATAACGCCACAAAATCCCCTAAAGAAACGGTCATTCTTTTGAATATGGGAGGGCCTAACAGCCTTTATGAAGTGGGGGTGTTTTTAAAAAACATGTTTGATGACCCCTTTATCCTTACCATTAAAAATAATTTCATGCGTAAAATGGTGGGTAAAATGATTGTCAATAGCCGCATAGAAAAATCCAAAAAGATCTATGAAAAATTAGGAGGCAAATCCCCTTTAACGCCTATCACATTCGCCCTTACGGAGCGTTTGAATGAATTAGATCCTTCTCGTTTTTACACTTATGCGATGCGTTATACCCCCCCTTATGCGTCCATGGTGTTGCAAGATTTAGCTTTAAAAGAGGTAGAAAGCCTAGTGTTTTTTTCTATGTATCCTCAATATTCTAGCACCACCACCCTTTCTAGTTTCAATGACGCTTTTAACGCCCTAAAATCTTTAGAAACTTTCCGCCCTAAAGTGCGAGTGATAGAGCGCTTTTATGCGAGCGAAAAACTTAATGAAATCATTTTAAACACGATTTTAAGCACCCTAAACAACCACAAAAGCCAAGATTTTGTCTTAATCTTTTCAGTCCATGGCTTACCTAAAAGCATTATTGACGCAGGCGATACTTACCAGCAAGAATGCGAACACCATGTGGATTTGTTAAAAGATTTGATGCGACAAAAAAATATCCATTTTAAACAGGTTTTACTCTCTTACCAATCCAAGCTAGGACCCATGAAATGGTTAGAGCCAAGCACTGAAGGATTGATAGAAAAGCACCGCAAATCTAACATTATCATCTACCCTTTGGCTTTTACGATTGACAATTCTGAAACGCTCTATGAGTTAGAGATACAATACCGCTTAATGGCAGCACGCCTAGCGATTAAAGAATATTTAGTTTGTCCGTGTTTAAACGACTCCATAGAGTTTGCAAAGTTCATCATTGAATTAGTGAAAAATCTTAAAGATGAGTGAAACTTGCATAAAAAAGCGATTATTGTAGTAAGATATTGAGTTTCAAATTATGACAAAAAAGTTATTGCAAAAAAGGTTATTTTATGTTTTCATTTTCTTATTTTTTTTCCAAAAAATTTTTAAGCGTTTTACTGCTTATTTCATTAGTTTTAAGCGCTTGCAAGTCCAACAATAAGGACAAATTAGACGAAAATCTTTTAAGTTCAGGCTCTCAAAGCTCTAAAGAATTAGACGATGAGCGAGACAATATAGACAAAAAGAGTTACGCCGGTTTAGAGGATATTTTCTCAGACACCAAGTTCATTAGCCCCAATGATAAATACATGCTTTTAGTTTTTGGGCGTAATGGTTGCTCCTATTGTGAAAGGCTTAAAAAAGATCTCAAGAATGTCAAGGAATTGCATGATTATGTTAAGGATCATTTTAGCGCTTACTATATCAATATCAGCTACCCTAAAATGCATAATTTTAAAGTCGGCGATAAAGATAAAAATGATGAAAAAGAAATCAAAATGTCCACAGAAGAATTGGCGCAAATTTATGCCGTCCAATCCACCCCTAGCATTGTTTTATCTGACAAAACCGGTAAAACCATCTATGAATTGCCCGGTTACATGCCTTCTACACAATTTTTAGCCGTGTTGGAATTTATTGGCAATGGAGAATACCAAAAAGCAGCAAGCGATAAGGATTTCATCAAGCAATTAAAAGCTTACATCAAATACAAAACCGATCTTTCTAAAAACAAGTCTAGCTAGGAAATGCTAATGAAAAGTCTCAAAAGCTTGCTTTCTCTTTTGCTAGCTTCTTTTTGGGTCGCTATCCCTTTAATTATCCTTTACGCTTTGGCATGCGCGATAGCCACTTTTATAGAAAACGACTACGGCACAAGCGCGAGTAAGGCTATTGTGTATAACACCCCTTGGTTTAATTTCTTGCATGCGTATTTGTTGGTGGTTTTAATAGGCACTTTCATTAAGTCTAAAGCTTTGGAGCGCAAAAGGTATGCGAGCCTTTTTTTCCATAGCTCGTTGATTTTAATCATTTTAGGGGCAGCGATCACGCGTTTTTTTGGCGTGGAAGGCCTTATGCATGTGCGAGAAAATAGTGTTCAAAGCTCTTTTGAAAGCACGGACACTTACCTTAACATCAGTTTGAATGACACGACTAAACTTTCTTTAAAAACTCCTTTAACCTTTTATCATCCCAAACGATTAAGACCTATTCATGCCACTTTAGATCACAAGCCTTTAATTTTAGAACCATTAGAGATTTACAAACAAAACGCCATTAAAAAAGATGACGCCACTATTTTAGTGCTAAAAGCGACTTATAATGGCGTGAGCCACAAATTCAACCTTATTAAAACCAACAGAAATGAAGGCATAGAAGAGAGCGAAATGTTTAAAGACGACAAGCTTTCTTTAAGTTTTGGATCGGCTTATATTGAATTGCCTTTCCAAATCAAATTGAAGCGTTTTGAATTAGAGCGCTACGCTGGCTCTATGAGCCCTTCATCTTACGCTTCAGAAGTGGAAGTGTTAAAACTGGATAACACCTTAATCAAACCTTATAGGATTTTTATGAACCATGTCTTAGATTATGAAGGCTATCGCTTTTTCCAATCTTCCTATGATATGGATGAAAAAGGCACGATCCTTTCTGTCAATAAAGACCCAGGCAAAATCCCCACTTATTTAGGGTATGCGATACTTATTTTAGGGGCTTTGTGGTTGCTTTTGGATAAAAATGGGCGTTTTTTAAAGCTTTCACGCTTTTTAAAATCCCAACAAATGGCTAGTTTCTTACTCGCTTTCATTTTAATAAGCCCTTTAACTCATTCGTTCGCTGATGAGGCTAAAATTGATACGCATGGGGGCAAAAGCCCTAAAATAGAGCGCCAAGATGTAGAAAACTCCGCTAACAAAGAAGATTCTAAAAACGCTATTTTAGAGCGTTTGAAACATTTAAGAGAGTATTCCAAAGACCATTTGAAAACCTTTCAAAGGCTTCAAGTTCAGGATTTTGATGGGCGTATCAAACCCCTTGATACCATTAGCATTGAATATATCCATAAGATTTTAAGAAAAGATGATTTTCAAGGGCTAAACGCCATGCAAGCGCTTTTAGGGATCATGTTTTTTCCTGATGATTGGCGCAGTATTAAAATGATTTACACTTCCACTAAAGCCTTAAGAAAGCTTATTGGCACGCCTTTAGATGAAAGCCGTATCGCTTTTAGAGATGTGTTTGATAGCCGTGGGTATAAATTGAAAAATCTAGTTGAAGAAGTCAATCAAAAATCCCCTAATGAGCGCAATGAGCTAGATAAAGATGTCTTAAAAGTGGATGAGCGTATCAATTTAGTTTATACGCTTTTTAGCGCTCAATTTTTACGCATTTTCCCTAGCGATAAAACTAGTGCTTGGCTCTCGCCCATTGAAGCGATCAATAGCCCTAATAAAGAAATTTCAAGCGTGGCAACGGATTTTTTAAAAAATATTTTTAGTGGGTTTGATGACGCTTTAAGAACCAATCGATGGGATAAAGTAGAAAAAACCCTACAAGATTTAAGCATCTATCAGCAAGAGCATGCTAAAAATCTCTATTTGTCCCCTTCTAAAGTTGATTCTGAAATTTTCTTAAACCACACGAATTTTTTTAACAGCCTAACCTTACCTTATATTTTTCTTGGGCTATTGCTTTTTATCGTTGTGATCAGCTCTCTTATTAAAAACACCCCCCCTAATATTTGGATCACTAGAATCCTTTATACCGCCATCTTACTCTGCGCGCTCGCTCATTCTATGGGGTTATTTTTGCGTTGGTATGTGAGCGGGCATTCGCCTTGGAGTAACGCTTATGAATCCATGCTCTATATCGCATGGGCTTCTATTGTTGCAGGGTTTATTTTACGCTCCAAACTCGCCTTATCCGCTTCCAGCTTTCTAGCCGGTATTGCACTCTTTGTGGCTCATTTAGGCTTTATGGACCCTCAAATTGGCCATTTAGTGCCGGTGTTAAAATCCTATTGGCTCAATATCCATGTCTCTGTCATTACCGCTAGTTATGGTTTTTTGGGCTTGTGTTTTGTGCTAGGGATTTTAAGCTTGGTTTTGTTTATTTTACGCAAACAAGGGCGTTTCAATTTAGACAAAACCATTCTTTCCATTAGCGCTATCAATGAAATGAGCATGATTTTAGGCTTATTCATGCTCACAGCTGGGAATTTCTTAGGTGGGGTGTGGGCGAATGAATCTTGGGGGCGTTATTGGGGGTGGGATCCTAAAGAAACCTGGGCGTTGATTTCTATTTGTGTCTATGCTTTGATCTTGCATTTGCGTTTTTTAGGCTCTAAAAATTGGCCCTTTATTTTAGCGAGCAGCAGCGTGCTGGGGTTTTATTCGGTTTTAATGACTTATTTTGGCGTGAATTACTACCTTTCTGGTTTGCACAGCTATGCCGCAGGCGATCCCTTGCCGATCCCTACTTTCTTGTATTTTTTGGTAGCGATACCTTTTGTGCTCGTAGTTTTAGCGTATTTCAAACGCCATTTGAGTTTGCCTAAATTAGTTTAAAGGATAAAAGTGTTCCAACCCCTACTAGACGCTTATACAGACAGCACTTATTCAGATGCATCAGACCACAAGCCCCCCTTAAATATAGCCATAGCGAATGGGTGGTCTTTAGGCAAAAAAGAAACCAAAGGGTTTAGGCGTTTCATCTTGCATTTTATTTTAAGCCAATATTACGAAATCACTTATCACCGAAACCCTAAAAAGCCTGCAGACCTAGTTTTTAGTAACCCCCTTAGACAAGCTAGAAAAATCCTGTCTTATCAAAACACTAAACGAGTGTATTACACCGGCGAAAATGAAGCACCCAACTTCAACCTCTTTGATTACGCCATAGGCTTTGAGGAAAAAATTAAAATTCAAACCTCCTTTTTTAGTTAAAACTAATTCTTAATCATATACATTTTGTGATTACATTTTGTGATAAAATCCAAGCCTTATTGAGCCATTGGCTTGTATTTTTCTCATTTTTACTGAATTTTGAAAATTTTCATGCACTCGTTTACTTTTTTATTATCATTTATGCTATAATTATGAGACAAATTTAATTCAACACAAAGGAGATTTTATGTTATCACACGATACCATTAAATTATTGAACGAACAAGTTAATAAAGAAATGAACTCTTCTAACTTGTATATGAGCATGAGTTCTTGGTGCTATACCCATAGCTTAGATGGTGCAGGGCTTTTCTTGTTTGACCATGCGGCTGAAGAATACGAGCATGCTAAAAAGCTTATTGTCTTCTTGAACGAAAACAATGTGCCTGCACATTTCAACAGCATCAGCGCGCCTGAGCATAAGTTTGAAAGCTTGACTCAAATTTTCCAAAAAGCTTACAAGCATGAGCAAGACATCAGCAAGTCTATCGCTAACATCGTGGATCACGCTTTAAAAAGCAACGATTATGCGACTTTCAATTTCTTGCAATGGTATGTGGCTGAACAGCATGACGAAGAAGTGCTTTTCAAGGATATTTTGGATAAAATTGAGTTGATTGGTAATGAAAACCACGGCTTGTATTTGGCTGATCAGTATATCAAAGGGATCGCTAAAGGCAGGAAATCTTAATTTTAGGGTCATTGGGTGCAAAAACTAGCCGTTTTTGATTTTGACTCCACGCTTATCAATGCTGAGACGATTGAGTCTTTAGCGAGGGCGTGGGGGGTTTTTGATGAAGTGAATACAATCACTTTGAAAGCCATGAATGGCGAGACAGATTTTCACAAGAGTCTTATTTTAAGGGTCTCCAAACTCAAAAACATGCCTTTAAAACTGGCCAAAGAAGTTTGTGAAAGTCTGCCTTTATCTGAAGGGGCGCTTGAGCTCATTAGCGCTTTAAAAGAGAAAAACTACAAAGTGGTTTGCTTTAGTGGGGGTTTTGATCTAGCGACGAATTATTATAGGGATTTATTAAATTTAGATGCGGCTTTTAGCAACACGCTCATCGTGGAAAATGACGCCTTAAACGGCTCAGTAACTGGGCATATGATGTTTTCGCACTCTAAAGGCGGAATGTTGCTCGCTTTACAACGCTTACTAAATATCAGTAAAGATCGCACTTTAGTCGTGGGCGATGGGGCGAATGACTTGAGCATGTTCCAACATGCCCGCATAAAAATCGCTTTCAACGCTAAAGAAATCTTAAAACAACACGCCACGCATTGCATCAATGAGCCTGATTTAGCGCTAATCAAGCCTTTGATTTGAAAAGGTTAAAAGCATTTTTTACAATAGTAAAGGGCTTGATTTCAGTCAAGCGATAGTTTCTTAAAAAAAATTTAAAATCAAATAACCACAATTTGTTTTTAAAAATTAAAGATAAAGTTGTTTTAAGCCATATTTCATTAAAATAAAGCTTTTATAATACAAGGATACACAAGCATACAAATGTTCCAACCCCTACTAGACGCTTATACAGACAGCGCTTATTCAGATGCATCAGACCACAAGCCCCCCTTAAATATAGCCATAGCGAATTGGTGGGGAGGCACTAAAGGATTTGAAGCGAGCGTTCTTTATTTTATCT
Source organism: Helicobacter acinonychis (assembly GCF_900461455.1). Taxonomy (NCBI): domain Bacteria; kingdom Pseudomonadati; phylum Campylobacterota; class Epsilonproteobacteria; order Campylobacterales; family Helicobacteraceae; genus Helicobacter; species Helicobacter acinonychis. The sequence continues at coordinate 923,977 of NZ_UGIA01000001.1, forward strand.
TAAGTTGGCGTTATAAAATCGCCCTTCATGAAAACCCCAACAAACCTGCAGACCTAGTTTTTAGTAACCCCCTTGGACAAGCTAGAAAAATCCTATCGTATCAAAACACTAAACGAGTGTTTTACACCGGCGAAAATGAAGCGCCCAATTTCAACCTCTTTGATTACGCCATAGGCTTTGATGGATTGGATTTTAAAGAGCGTTATTTAAGGATGCCTTTGTATTATGCCCGTTTGCATGATAAGGCTCAAAGCGTGAATGACACCACTGCACCCTACACTCTTAAATCTGATAGCCTTTATGCTTTAAAAAAGCCTACCCATCGTTTTAAAGAATACCACCCTCATTTATGCTCTGTAGTGAAAGGCGAGAGTGACCCTTTTAAAAGAGGGTTTGCAAGTTTTGTAGCGAGTAACGCTAACGCCCCTATAAGGAACGCTTTCTGTGAGGCTTTAAATTCTGTTGAGCCAGTTACTGGGGGAGGAGCAGTGAAAAACACTCTAGGCTATAATGTCACAAACAAGAGCGAGTTTTTAAGCCAACACAAGTTTAATCTCTGTTTTGAAAACGCTCAAGGCTATGGCTATGTGACTGAAAAAATCATTGACGCTTATTTTAGCCACACTATCCCTATTTATTGGGGGAGTCCTAGCGTGGCGCAAGACTTTAACCCTAAAAGTTTTGTGAATGTGCATGATTTTAAAGATTTTGATGGAGCGATTGATTATATAAGATACTTGCACACCCACGAAAACGCGTATTTAGACATGCTTTATGAAAACCCTTTAAATGTGATTGATGGGAAAGCTTGTTTTTACCAAGATTTGAGTTTTAAAAAAATCTTAGATTTTTTTAAAACGATTTTAGAAAATGACACGATTTACCACAATAACCCTTTTGTTTTTGATCGCGATTTGCATGAGCCATTAGTGTCAATTGATAATTTGAGAGCGGATTTATTGCTGCTAAAGGATAATTATGATGGTTTGAAAACAGACTATGACCATCTCTTCAAGAGCGCCTTACCTTTATTGGAATTGTCTCAAACCACCTCTTTTAAAATCTATCACAAAATCTACCAAAAAACCTTACCCTTACTGTGCATGGCAAGAAAGTTAGTTAAAAAGTAAATTTATTTTATAATTTATTTTATAACATCAGTTATTAACTCAAAACAAAGGATAGCCGCATGCAAAATGGTCAAACCACCCTAAAAAATGTCTTTTTAGAGGACGGATACAGCATCCCCAATTATCAAAGGGATCATGCTTGGAAAGAAAAGAATTTTGAAGATTTAAAAATTGAAATTAGAAGTCGCTGAAGAAAATCAAGATTTCTTTAAAACGATTTTAGAAGAAGCAGAAAAAGGGAATATTAGCCATTGTGCAGAAATTATAGACATAGACACTGAGGGTAAGAAAAATCTCTTAGAAGTCTTAAGAACTATTTTGGATAAGGTCAGTCCATTGAATGAAGAAGAGATCAATGAACATTTGGAAGCCCTTTTAGAAATGGTTGTGGTGTGGCTAGAAGAACCTGATTCTGAAAGAGCGATCAAAACATTTCAAAGCGTGAATGATAGGGGAGTGCCTCTTCATTTGCTAGACAAATTTATCAACGATCATTTTGGAGAAATTTTTGGACACAACGAAGCAAGCAAAGAAAACGCCTATAACACTCAAGGGTAAACTAAAAAAGTTAAAGAAAATAGCTTGGAAAAGTTTATCAGAGACTATGTCAGCGATTTGAAAGAATTCTACCAAGCTTTTTTGAAATTATTGGATGAAATTGGTAAGAATCCAACCACCTTTAAAGTCATGCTCATGAGCATTAATTAGCATTTTTACAATTCGCTCATCCGCTTGAAAATCAACGAGGAATTAGACGATGAGATGCTAATACTTTTTGCAAAAGTCAGTATTTTGTTTTTTAAAAGTGGCACAACATTGAACGCACCGGCTCATTATCTAATTTATAAGTATCTTGAAAGTGGCAAAGAGGGATTGAAAAATGAAATGATTGCCCAATGCAAATTTCATCCTAAGATTAATATAGAGTTGGCTTCTCAAAACTTTGTAAGCAATGCATTCAATTCAGATTACTTCCACTACGCATTCTTTGAAAAGAAATGCAAAGATATGGAGTTTCACGATCTAAAAAATTTAATCAAAGGGAAACAACTTGCTCAAGAAAAAGAGCATATTATTCCTACTGATTTATTGAGACAAGGAAATGAAGTTGAGATCCAAAACCTTGGATTTGAAAACAAGGATGATCTTGGAAAACACATTGACGCGTATGGTAATTTGATCTCCTTGGAGAAATCGCTCAATATCAAAGCAAGCAATAAAGATTTGTATGGGAAGTGTGAAATCTACAAGGAGAGTAAAATCCCTTTTAACAGATCTGACAAACTCTTTGATGCAAAAAACTTCAATAAAAAGGGATTGATAAAAAGAAATGAAAGAATGGTTGATCAATACTTTTTTAAGGATTTCACTGCCAACTAAAAACTCTCCTTTTAGGGGGTGTTTTATAGTAAAACACCCTTTAAAAAACGCCTTTTAGTCTTTTTAAATTTAGGCTTTTTCAAGCGATTACTAGAGACTTTCTTAAAATAGGGTTTTTAAACAACCCTTTAAACCCCTTGGGCTATCATCGCAGACGCTACCTTTCTAAAACCAGCGATATTAGCCCCTAAAACAAAATTAGTAGGGTCTTTAAACTCTTTAGCGGTTTGAGAGACATTTTTATAAATCTCTTTCATAATATGGTGTAATTTTGCATCCACCACTTCAAAACTCCATGGGTGCATGCTCGCATTTTGTGCCATTTCCAAACCGCTCACGCTCACCCCCCCAGCATTAGCCGCCTTGCCTAAACCATAAGAAATCTTAGCCTGCAAAAACAATTCAACCGCTTCATTGCTTGAGGGCATGTTTGCCCCTTCAACCACGCATTTACATCCGTTAGAAAGGAGGGTTTTGGCGTCTAAAACGCTCAATTCATTCTCTGTCGCGCTAGGAAAAGCTGCAAAACAAGGCACATGCCATATTGCATTCCCCCCTTTGGGGTAGTTTTCTACAGGCGTGTATTTCGCGCTTGTTTTTTCTAAAGCGTATTCTTTAATCCTCCCACGACGCGCTTCTTTAATCTCTTTTAAAAGATCTAAATCAATGCCCTCTTTATCATAAATCATGCCATTAGAATCGCTTGCAGTTACCGGTTTAGCACCTATTTGAAGCAATTTTTCAATCGTATAAATAGCGACATTACCGCTCCCAGAAACGCTGCAAATCTTACCCTCTAAAGAGCTGTTTCTTTCCTGTAACATTTCTTCAGCAAAATACACGCACCCATAACCGGTAGATTCTTTTCGGCATAAACTCCCCCCATAAGTAAGCCCCTTACCGGTCAATACGCCCTCAAAACGATTGACTAATTTCTTGTATTGCCCAAACAAATAGCCAATCTCTCTTTCACCCACCCCAATATCCCCAGCTGGCACATCAGTTGTGGCTCCAATATGGCGGTATAATTCATTCATGAACGCTTGACAAAAACGCATGATTTCATGCTCGCTCTTTCCCTTAGGGTCAAAATCGCTCCCCCCCTTAGCACCCCCCATAGCCAAAGTAGTAAGCGAATTTTTTAACACTTGCTCAAAGCCTAAGAATTTGATCACGCTTTCATTCACGCTAGGATGGAATCTCAAACCCCCTTTATAAGGACCAATAGCCGAATTGAATTCAACCCTACACCCCCAATTGACTTGGATTTGATTATTATCATCTAGCCAACACACTCTAAAAAAAATCTCTCTTTCAGGCTCAATCAAACGCTCTAAAATCGCATGCTTTTGGTAACTTTTATCGCTGTCTAAAAGGGGTTTTAACGAAGTGATAGCTTCATAGACAGCTTGATGGAACTCTTTTTGATAAGGGTATTTTTTTTGTAAAGATTGGAGGATTTTTTCAATATACATGAGCGGCATTCCTTTATTGTTTTTAGGTTTTTATTGTAACACTAAAAGGGTAATTAAGTTTTAATTCTTTTGGCTTTTCTCATCAAAAGGGATAGTTAAAATTTTATTTTTAATTTTTCAAACTCAGCTATCGCTTGATTAAATCAAGCTCTTTATCATTTATCTTAAAAAACTTTTTAAAATACCTACAAACCCTCTATCAAAGCCACTCAAATCCTTGTAAAACTTTGCATCATAACCGCAAAATTCCAAGCATTCTTTCAAGCTTTTCAACTGATCATACCCCATTTCACAAACCAAAAAAGGGATTTTCAATTCAGCGGCTAAAAAAATGATTTCTTTTAAGATTTCATCGCCTTTGATCCCACCAAAAAGGGCTTCATGCGGTTCTTTTAAAACGGATTTATCCAAAGGATAACCTTTAGCGATATAGGGTGGGTTAGAGACAAGCATTGGTGTTGTTGGCATATGATCCCAAAGATGCGTTTTTTTTAAGAAAAGGCACTTTTTCAAGTCAAAGCGTTCAATATTTTTTGACGCCACTTCTAAAGCGTTTTGTGAAATATCGCTCGCATAAATAGAGAGATTAGGGTTTTCTAAAGCCAAACTCACCGAAATGCAACCGCTCCCTATGCCTATTTCGCCCACCTCTTTTAAATGGTATTGAGAAATAATATCCAACGCTTTTTGAACTAAAATCTCCGTTTCAGGCCGTGGGATTAAAACATGCTCATTCACAAAAAAAGAGCGCCCATAAAAACTGCAGCTTTCTAGTAAATACTCTATGGGGTAGTCGTTCAAGCGTTTTTTTACCAATTCAAAAAAACGCATTTCTTCTCTATGGTTTAATTCTAAATGTGCATGCGTGTGCAAAAAAACCCTCTCTTTTTGCAAAACAAAGCCTAACAAAATTTCAGACTCTAACCCCCCCCTAAAACCTTTTTGGGATAATCCTTTTTTGGCTTTGTTTAGGGCTTGTGAAAGGGTCATTCAATTTTGTAATCCAAAGCTTTCAAGCACTCTAAAAGTGGCGGGTGTGTGAAATGCAAGAAAACATAGAAGGGGTGCGAATAAGGGAAAGTCTTATTTTCATTGGCGATAGACACTAAAGCTTTGGCTAAAGTTTCTTTAGAGCTTAAACTCGCCCCAAATTTGTCGGCATGGTATTCATTACTTGCGGCTAAAAATCCGATCAAAGGCATGGCGTAAAAGGAAAATACCGGCAAAAACAAAAGTAAAATGGTGATCAAACTCGCTGGCGTCTCTGAAACATTAAAGCCTTCAAAGACGATTGGCGGCAAATAGGAAATGATCACAAATGCCAAAGCGAGCAAACTTCCCATAATCCCTAAACCTTTCAGCAAATCCTTATTTTTGAAATGCCCCAACTCATGCCCTAAAATCGCTAAAAGCCCATCTGTCCCAACCTTAGAAAACAAAGTGTCAAACAATACCACTCGTTTATTTTTACCCAACTCTCCAAAATACGCATTCAAGCACCCATCTCTCTTACTAGCATCCATCACAAAAATGCCTTGGGATTTAAAACCCACTTTATCCATCATGCTTTCAATTTGCTTTTCCAAATTCCTATTGTTTAAGGGGGTGAATTGGTTGAAAAGCTGTGTGATTTTAGGGTAAAAAAGATTAGCCAAAATCATAAAAGCAAACACGACGACAAACGAGCTAATCTCCCAATGCTCTACATGTTGAATGATCATAACAAGAATGTAAATCAATAACAACCCCACGCCTAAAGTGAGCAACAAGCTTTTGAAAAAATCCTTAAAAAACAACGATAAACTCACTTTAGAAAAACCAAATCCCTTATCCAAATGCATGGTGGTATAGTAGCTAATCGGTAAGGATAAAAGGCTTTGAATCGCTAAAAATGACAATGCAAACACCACATAACCTAGCGTTTCAGAAAGGTTTAAATAATGCGTTAAATCTTCTAAATGCGTCAGACCAAAAAAGACCCAGCCAGCGAAGATGATGCCGTCCAAAAATTGAGAAACAATAGATAATTGCATTTTTCTAATGGCATAATAGCCCGCTTTTTCATAATCCTTTTTGGGGAGCAAAATAGGCTTCTCGCAAAGCTTTTGGCGGATAAAATACACTTGCAAAACATCGCCTAGAATATGAGGAGCCGTAAAAAAGAGCAAATAGAAAATAAAAATTATCATATCTATCCATACATCAAGCATGTTCTAAACTCCTTTTTAATCAATTTATCAGTAAAACTGCAATATCAGTAAAACTGCAATAAGTGATGATTGTAACAGTGTTTTTTAAACATTTACTATCGCATTAAATAAACATGATAGAAAAAAGGCTATTTTTGAAATTTTTATCGCCACAGGTTAAAAGTTGTATGATTAAACCCACGACAAATAAAAAGGTCTTGCATGCCCCATTCTTTTAAAAAGCGTTTTTTGATGGTTTATATTTCTTCTACCTTGCTTTTAGTGGGGGTTTTATTAGCGTTATTCATCTTTTATGCGAAAAATAGTCTCATAGAAAATACCCAAATACGCATGCAATACACTGCTGATGCTATCGCTAAAAGCCTTTTAGAATTGGATAATATCTCTTCTTTAGAGCCTTTAAAAATCTTAGAAGAGCGATTCAAAAACACCCCCTTTGTCTTGCTGGATACAGGCAATAAGGTCAAGCTTTCTAATGTTGGGGCGTTTGTGGTCTCTTTTAAAAATGAAACGCCCATCAAAACCCCCTATTTTGTGCTTAAAAAACAGGGTTTTTACCTCATAGATAACGCCCCAAATAACCGCTTAGGGATCTCTAAAATCATTATCGCAGAAGAAGAGATCCAAAAAACCTTTATCCCCCTTTATAAAATTGCAGGCTATGCGTTTTTAAGCGCAAGTTTGTTTATCGCATTGATAGCCAGGTGGCTTTATCAAATGAAAATCTCATAAGACCGCTTTTTTAACTATCCCTTGCTTAATGCAAGCTCTTTTATTGTTATTTAAAAAATACTTTTGAGTTTTTTAGTTTTCATAATCAACACGCCATTAGAAAAAGCTATTGAGAATTGAAACTAAAACAATCATTTTTCCACCAACATGGGTATTTTTAAAGCTTTTAGCCGCATTTTCAAGCTGTTTTAGGGCTTCTTCTTTGATTTTGTAAGGGCCAAAAAATAATGCATGAGAGAGTCTTTTTTCTCTATTTGGTAAGGGAAATTTTTGAGCGTTTGTAAAAAATCCTTGCTGGGCGTGTTTAAAAAAGCCTCCACTTGCAAATAATACCCTTTAGGGATACTCGCATCTTTTAAGCTAGGTTTTTCTTGATGCTCATTTTTAGGTGGTTCTTTTAAGGGCTGGGATTGATTGAGAGCAACCTCATGCTTATGGGCTTTTTTGATTTTTCTTTTCACCTTTTTGCCCTCTATACAAAAATCATATAAATCATGGATTCTTTGCTTCACATAAGCTTCATAGCAATTCTTATAAATCGGACTATTTTCAATAGTAGCCTTGGGGCTTATTAACATGACTAACGCTATGCATTCTTCATGGGCGACTTTGAGCCATTCTTCTTCGCTTTGCTCTAGGATTTCTTTAATTTTAGGGAACTCATACCGCGTGCTTTTTCCCATATTATCTAACATTTTGATAAGATCTTCATAGGGTTTGGTTGAGCCTTGATTGGATGGGGGTAAATTTTTAGGCGCATTTTGAGGGCTTTTAGGCTAGGTGGTTATCTTTTTGCCCTCTAAACCAACAGCGTTTCTCAAAAAGAGAAAAACCAACAACAGCGTAATTTTTAATATATTCTTTTGCATTTATCATTCCCATGTAAAGCCAATACATAGTAAAATGATAGCAAAAACTCACACGAGGAACGAAAATAAAAGCCAACCAAAATTTTCAAACCACAACCACACCACGAAACAAACCATTAAAAACAGATTATTGCGGATTTTAAAAAAGTGAGGAATTTTAGAGGGCAAGCCAAGTTGATAGACCCTTGATTATAAAAAAATGGAGAGCGTTTAGCTTCTTCTTTAAACTCTATTTAACCAATCCTGCCATAAAACAATCAATAACGATGAGATTTGATATAACAATTCTTTTCTTTTAACAAACTCTTGCTTGATTTATCTTTTTTTAGTAAGACTTCAAGCATGGGTCATAGTCAAAAAACTTTCTCTGCTCGGTGCAATAAAGTCACGGATAATGTGTGCATTTATTTGTATATCTCTTATTCTTATTCTTTAGCTTTTTATAACCACTCTTATTATTAATGTTTTTTGTGTAGGATTTACGCTGTGAGTTTAGAGAGTTCCAACCCTATCTCTTGTAATTGGGCTATGGGGCGGAAATGGTGACCCATTCTCACTTTGTTTATATTTCACTAATCATTTTTTAAAAACGCTTTCAAGCTTCAAAAGGGTTAAAACAAGTGTTAAAGGGATTTTATAATCAATCTTTGGAAGAAAAAACCATAAAAACATAGTATCCTATGCCTACAAGAAAAACAAGAATTAAAAAAATGAGCAATCCCCATTCTAAAGAATCCATAATTCCTCTTTAAAGAATGTTAAAATGGTGCGCTTGGCAGGACTCGAACCTGCGACCTACGGCTTAGAAGGCTGTTGCTCTATCCAGCTGAGCTACAAGCGCATGATATTGGCGTTAGGTGGTGCGCCCGAAGGGAGTCGAACCCCTAACCCCCAGATCCGAAGTCTGGTGCTCTATCCAATTGAGCTACGAACGCTTACAATTTAAATAAAGAAACGACTAATAATATAAACTTGGTAAAAAACGCTTATTTTATGAGATGGGGTGGAAGATGGGAATCGAACCCACGACCCTCAGGACCACAATCTGATGCTCTAACCGACTGAGCTACTCCCACCATTGAAAGAGAGCGATATTTTACCAAAGAATTTTAAACAAAACAACACATTATGCAAAAAGTGGTCGGGGCGAAAGGATTCGAACCTTCGACCCCTTGGTCCCAAACCAAGTGCGCTAACCAGACTGCGCTACGCCCCGAGATTTTTCACATAAATTGCTATTATAACTGAATTTTTTGATTTTTGAACGCAATTTTTCAACATACAGCTAAAAATTAAAAAACAACGCTCAAAAAATACCCTAATCCAACTCCCCCACGCTTTTAAAAAAGCCGCCATTTAAAAGCGGCTCTAAATGATTTTAAACTTTTTCTTAAAACTACTTGCGGTTTTTCATCTCGCTCGCCATTTTTTCATAACGCCCCATGTTCTTTTTATTCAACTCTTTAGAAACTTGTGCCATAACTTTGTGGTAAGCTTGATTCATGATCTTTTTAATGGCTCTGTCATGATCGGTTTCCTTAATCTTATGTATAAAAGTTTTAGGGACAAAACCTCCAGAATTCATGCGATCCAACACCACTCGTTCAATCACAGCTTTAATTTTTGAAATATCAACGCCAAAACTATGGATAATGTCTTCACTTTTGGGTTCAACAAAATTCAAATTCAAATACCCTGAAGACATGTCAATCACTTTTTCTTCTCTCGTTGCATCGTTTTCTTCCACCAAATCTTCTAAAATCGCCATATTCCCATCCATGCGTAAAACGAGCAACGCCTTTTCTTTTGTGTCTTGGGGGATCTCGCTAACATCTTTGAATGACGAAACGCTATAACCCTTTTTTTCTAACAAACTGCTCAACTGAAAGACTAAAGACTTTTCAAACTCTTTTTGATAATCTTCAGGGATAACTTTATTAACCTCTATGTTAGGTTCAACCAACACGACTAAATGGCTATTTTTAGGTTCTTGCTTGCCTTTAATAGGATAGTAAAAATGCAATTCTACCGACTCGCCCATATTATTATGTTGGTGCTTTGTGGGCATTTCTTCAGCTAAAGCCGTATAAAACGCCCCACTCACTAACAACGATCCTAAAACTAACGCCAAACTACCTTTTTTCATTAACTTCCTTTCTTTTTTAAAATCAGTTTCTAATCTTACCCAAAAAATCCCACTTTTTACCTCTAATTTTGCGGATAATCATTCCCATTCAATCGTTCCTGGTGGTTTAGAAGTAATATCATACACCACCCTATTGATTCCGCTCACTTCATTGGTGATGCGGTTAGAAACCTTTTCTAAAAAAGAATGCCCTAAATGCGAAAAACTCGCCGTCATGCCATCGCTCGCATCCACCGCCCTTAAACAAATAGCGTTTTCATAAGTGCGATTATCCCCCATCACCCCCACAGAATGGGCGTTCAACAGCACGCAAAAAGCTTGCCAAACCTTGTCATACAAATTCGCTTTTTTAAGCTCTTCTATAAAAATAAAATCCGCTTCTTGTAAGCATTTGATTTTACTCTCACTAACCTCGCCCAAAATCCTTACAGCAAGTCCAGGCCCTGGAAAAGGGTGGCGCATTAAAAAATCTTGGCTAACGCCCAGTTCTTTACCCAACAAACGCACCTCATCTTTAAACAATTCCCTTAAAGGCTCTATGAGCTTAAAGTCCATCCATTCAGGCAGTCCGCCCACATTATGGTGGGATTTTATCACTTTTGAAGGCCCTTTAACGCTCACGGATTCAATCACATCAGGGTATAAAGTGCCTTGGGCTAAAAATTCAATTTTGCCTTTCAAATGGTGCTTTTTGGCTTCTTTTTCAAACACTTCAATAAAAGTCTCGCCGATGATTTTTCGCTTCAATTCAGGCTCACTCACGCCCTTTAATTTAGACAAAAAGATTTCTTTAGCGTCTATGGTGTTTAAAGGGATTTGCAAATCCTTAAACATCGCTTGGACTTTTTCTTTTTCATTTTTACGCAACAAGCCATGATCGACAAAAACAGCGATCAAATTATCCTTAATGGCTCTGTGTAATAGCGTAGCGACCACTGTAGAATCCACGCCCCCACTCACCGCGCATAAAACCCTAGCGTCAGAAATTTTTTCTTTTAATCGCGTCATTTCTTTTTGAGCGAAATTTTGCATCCCCCAAGTTTTTTCACAGCCACAAACTAAAAGGGCAAAATTTTCTAAAATTTTTCCCCCCTCTTCGCTTTGAATGACTTCTGGGTGGAATTGCAAGCCAAAAACCTTGCCGCTTTCAATCGCACAATGGAGCGAATTAGGGCTTTTTGCAATGGTAGTGAAACCTTTAGGCAATGTTATGACCTTATCCATATGACTCATCCACACGAGACTTTTTGCTTTCACGCCTTTAAAAATCACAGAATCTTGAATGATCTCTAAAGCGGCCTTGCCAAACTCTTGCTCATTCGCGCAAGCCACTGCCCCCCCAAAAAAATCCACCAAATACTGCATGCCATAGCAAATCCCTAAAATCGGTAGATTCAAATCAAAGATTTTTTCACTGGGCGTGTAAGCGTCTTTAGCATACACGCTCGCTGGCCCCCCACTCAAAATCAAGCCTTTAGGGGCTTTTTTTTGGATGTTTTCTGTGCTTTCAAAAAAGGGGACTATTTCAGCGTAAATCCCGCTCTCTCTTAATCTTCTAGCAATCAGCTGTGTGTATTGGCTCCCAAAATCTAATACTACAATCATCGTTTATTCTTTATTGCTTTGTTTTTTTGTCGTATTGGTTTTTGTAATTCACCCTATAACTTTCAGCTAATTCAGGTACTTTTTGCATAAACCAACGCTCCAAAGCTTCTAATTGGTATTGATAATTCCTACTTTTTGAGCAATATTGAGCATCAATGAGCGAAAATGTATAGAGTGTTTTATTTTCTTTAGACTGGAATAAAAACTCTTTATCGAAAAGCGCTTTTGCGGGCATGTCTCTCATTTCAGACTCAGGCAATAAAAAGGCGTCAAAATCACAAAGCACTTTTTTATTCAATTTGTTGTTTTTTGTGATCACAAAAATGATCTCTTTTTGCATGTCTTGTTTAAAAGCCATAGAAAGCACATTTAAAAAAGGCACGCCCCAACTTTTATCCACCTTAACTTTAAAGACTTTAGGCGAACCCCCCAATAAAACCCCTCCAAAAAAAAGTAATCCCACACACAAACTCGCTTGAAAAATATTCATCTTTTAATCCTTTAAGCGTTAATATTGAAAACAGAAATTAAAGGCATTGGTTGGGTATTATAATATAAAAACTAAAGGATTGATCTATGCTTTTAATTCCTTAAAAAATGGGATTTTGATTACTTTATTTTAAAACCCATTCTCTTAAGGGGATAGGGGGTATTTTGAAATAACTCTCCCCTACAACCCCCTTAAGTAACCTACTAATCCGAGAATACTGCTTTTTTTTAAGAGATTATCGCTTGCTTTTCGCAAGCTCTTTTATTATGTTTGTTGCAAAAATGCTCAAAAGCATTTTTTAAATTTTATGATTAATATAAGAATAAATTTTACTTTTTATTCACGCTGCTCATGTCGGCGACTTTCCCCCACATCAAGCGGTATTTCCTTTTCATAAATTCAATTTCTTCCCTCGCTTTATTGAGTTCATCTCGCATGACATCAATGGTTTTTTTATCTTCTTCATAGACTTCTTGCATAGAGATTAGAGCGTCTTTTAAAAACATGTTTTCATTTTTAAAGGCTGAAATCGTTTCATCTTTAGCGCTAATGACTTTATCATGCAAATTTAAAATCGTGTTAATGGTCTTTTCTACAAACACAGGCTCTAAAGAACGCCCATTCATATCCATAGAAATCAAATTGTTTTCCACTTTTTTAATCAAGGCGTTTGTCCCACTGCTCGCATCAATTAAAAGCTTGTTGTTACTTATTTTGCTTTTAATTTTACCAATATTCACTAACTCTAAGATCCTTTCTTTAGGAAGCCCTGAAAGATGGCTAAACTCCTCTAATTCAAGCCACGCTAAAGCACTCAAATCTTCTAAAACCACCGGCTCTTTAGACTCTTTTTCTTTAATTTCTGCCTCTTGCTTATCTTGTTGTGCCACTTGTGCTTTGTTTAAATCTAAAATATCCAAATTTTTCCTTAAAAATAGTTTTAGCTTAACGCAATTTTTTAACCGCTTTTTTCAAGCTATCTAGCAAATAATCAATATCGTTTATGGAATGCGTGAAGTGTAAGCTCACTCTAAGCCATCCAGGTTTAGTATTAAAATCGCTTGACTTTTGGGCGTTAAGATTCAATAAATCATGCCCATAAGGCCCTGCACAAGAGCAACCTGCCCGAGTTTCAATAGCGTATTCATAACTTAAAACTCTCGCTAAATCATAAGGCGAAATCCCTCCAATATTAAAAGCCACCACCCCCACACGATGTGCTGTTAAATTCCCATAAATATTGATGGCGGGCAAGTCTTTTAAACCATGCATAAGCACTCTTAAAAGGTTATTTTCTTTCTTATGGATAAAGTCCAAACCGCATTCATCTCTTAATTGATACGCCAAAGCGCTCCTATAAAATTGCAACAACCCTGGCGTGCCAAACTCTTCTCTCAAAGGCAATTCATCAATAAATTCATGCCTTGTATGGTTAGCGTATTTAATCACACCCCCTGCACTAAAACTCGGAGCGATTTGAGTGTCAATCAAATCTTTAGAAATACCCAAAAGACCACACCCCCCAACACCCCCTAAAAGCTTATGAGGGGCATAAAAACCGGTTTTATATTCGCAATCTTTAGGGTTAGCATGCGTGCTAAAATTCGCTAAATCCAAAGCTAAAGTAGCTTGGTATTTCTTACACAATAATGAAACTTCTTTTAAGGGCGTAAGCAACCCAGTTACATTAGAAGCTGCACTTATAGAAACCAAACTATTGGGGGATTTTTTTAAATGTTGCTCTAAAATTTCTAAATCCAATAAGCCATGCCCATTTAAAGGGATACGCACCACTTCACACAAGCCTTCACGCCAGCTAATTTCATTGGAATGATGCTCATAAGGCCCTACAATCACACGCTTTAAAGCCATATCCTTTAAATACGGCTCTAAATTCTTCTTTGTTTTTGAAGGGATACACACCCCTAAAATTTCTTGAAATTTCTTAATCGCTGAGCTCGCCCCATACCCTGCACTCAAAACGCAATGATCTTCGCTTAAATTTAAAGAGCACTTTAACCTCTCTTGACACTCATTTAAAAGCATACCCATTAAAATCGCATGTTTAGAAGCGATAGAATGAGGGTTCGCATAATAAGGCAGTAGAGATTTCACGCGCTTTTCCACTAAAGCACTCGCTAAACCTGAAGCCCCCCAGTCAAAATAAGACACCCCTTTTTTTAAAATAATACTAGATTTAACCTGCTCTAAAGGGCTTTCGTTAGGGTTAAGTAAGGGAGCGAAACTCCTATTTAAAAACGCTTGCACAAAACACCACCAACGCTTTTAATGTTTATCCCCACTTAAAATATGAAAATGCAAATGCATCACCTCCTGCCCTGCGTTTTTACCCACATTGGTTAAAAGCTTGTAACCATTCTCCTTAATGCCCAATTTTTCCACCACTTCAAAAATAAAACTTGTCATTTGCGCCATAAGCTCTGGAGTGATGCCATTAAAATCTTGAATGCTTTTTTTAGGGATCACTAACGCATGCACTTTAGCTTTAGGGTTAATATCATAAAAGGACAAAAAATGCTCGTTTTCTAAAATTTTAGAACAAGGAAGTTCGCCCTTAATTATCTTTTCAAACACATTCATATGCTTTTTGCTCCCTTTTAAGGTTTTTCTTTTATTAAAGTTGTATTATAGCTTTTTAAAATAAAATATAAGGATAGGGATTGCACACCTTAATAGAGCGATTAGAAAAGGTTACTAATAACAAAGAATTAGAAGAAGTGCGCTTGAATGCTTTGGGTAAAAAAGGGGTTTTTGCGGATAAATTCAACCAACTTAAAAATCTAAACGGCGGAGAAAAAAACGCCTTTGCTAAAGAAATCCACCATTATAAACAAGCGTTTGAAAAAGCCTTTGAATTGAAAAAAAAGGCTATCATAGAGCTTGAGTTAGAAGAACGCTTGAAAAAAGAAAAAATTGATGTGAGTTTGTTTAACACTACCAAAACAAGCTCTTCTCACCCTTTAAATTACACTAAAAATAAAATCATTGAATTTTTTACCCCTTTAGGATACAAGCTTGAAATCGGCTCTTTAGTGGAAGATGATTTTCATAATTTTAGCGCTTTAAACTTGCCCCCTTACCATCCGGCAAGAGATATGCAAGATACTTTCTACTTTAAAGATCACAAACTTTTAAGGACCCACACTTCGCCTGTGCAAATCCACACCATGCAAGAACAAACCCCCCCCATTAAAATGATTTGTTTAGGCGAAACCTTTAGACGCGATTATGATTTGACCCACACGCCCATGTTCCATCAAATTGAAGGGCTTGTCGTGGATCAAAAAGGGAATATCCATTTCACGCATTTAAAGGGCGTGATAGAAGACTTTTTGCATTATTTCTTTGGGGGCGTGAAATTAAGGTGGCGCTCTAGCTTTTTCCCTTTCACAGAGCCAAGCGCTGAAGTGGATATTAGTTGTGTGTTTTGCAAGCAAGAAGGCTGTAGGGTTTGCTCGCATATGGGCTGGCTAGAAGTGTTAGGCTGTGGCATGGTCAATAATGCGGTGTTTGAAGCCATAGGGTATAAGGGCATGAGTGGGTTTGCCTTTGGCATGGGGATTGAAAGATTAGCCATGCTAACTTGTCAAATCAATGATTTACGCAGTTTCTTTGAAACTGATTTAAGGGTGTTGGAGGGTTTTTAATGAAACTAAGCGTTAATGATTTGAATGTTTTTGTCAATACGCCTAAAAATATAACCAAACTCTGTGAAAATTTGAGTTGCTTAGGTTTAGAAGTGGAGGGCTGTGTTTCTTGTGTCGCTCCTAAAAATGTGGTTGTGGGTAAGGTTTTAGAAAAAGCCTCTCATAAAAACGCCGAAAAACTCAGCGTGTGTCAAGTGGATATTGGCAAGGAAGTGTTGCAAATCGTGTGTGGGGCTAAAAATGTTGCACAAGATCAATTCGTGCCAGTCGCTTTGAATGGGGCGATAATAAGCTCAACAACAATCGCTCCAACTGAGATTAGGGGGGTTGAAAGCCATGGAATGATTTGTTCTAGCGCTGAATTAGGCTTTCCTAAAATCAATGATGGTATTTTAGAATTAGATGAGAGTGTTGGGGAGTTGGTCGTAGGGAAAGAATTGAGTGAATACGCCCCTTTCAACACGCATGTTTTAGAAATTTCATTAACCCCCAATCGTGGGGATTGCTTGAGTGTTTTAGGCGTTGCTAGAGAAATTAGCGCGTTTTATCGCGCGCCCCTAAAACCTATTAAGGCTTTAAATTTTACGCAAAAAAGCGATTCAATCGTGCTTGATATTGATGAAAATATCCAGTCGCATTTGGCTTATTATTTGATCCACAACCATTCTTTAAAAACCCCTTTAAACATCAAACTCTCACTCGCTCATAATAACGCCTTGAGTGAGAATGATCTAAAAAATTTCATAGAATTTAGCATGCATTTTAGTGGGGTAATAATGAATATTTATTATTTGAACGCTTATAGCCTAAATACCCCTATTGATTTAAGCGTCAAAAACGATGAAAACAACCTTGAAAGCGTTTATATTAATCATCAAAAACTCTCCACTATCGCTATCAAGCATCAAAATCAAGACAATTTAAGCGAGTATTTGCTTTTAGAAGCGAGTTATACCGATCCTATTAGCCTGTCTTTAAGGTTACACGCCCTAAAAAACAAAACGCTTCAAAAAGACAACGCCCTTATTTATAGAAGCACTAGGGGGAGCAACCCTAATTTATTAGATGGCTTGAATTTTTTAAGCACCCATTTAAAAACCGCTATTTTGGAAAGCAAACAAACCAAGTATTCTTTAAAAAACCACGCCCTTACATTCAAAGTTGAAGACATTGCTGAAATTTTAGGGCTTGTTATAGAGGAAGAAACAATTCAAAGCGTTTTAAAAAATTTAGGCTTTGAAGTCAAAATAAAAGGGTCAAATATAGAAGTTATAACGCCCAACTTTAGGCATGATATTAAAACGATCCAAGATATTGCTGAAGAGATCTTACGCTTTTTAGGGATTGATAATTTGATTTCTAAACCCCTTCATTGTGTTAGCAGTAAAAATTCAAACCCCCATTATGAAACGCACCGCTTTTTTGAAAACCTTAAACACAAGGCTCTTGCTTGCGGTTTTAAAGAAGTGATCCATTATGTGTTTTATTCTAAAGAAAAACAACAAAAATTGGGCTTTGAGATTTTAGAAGATCCCCTAGAATTACAAAACCCTATCACAACGGAGTTAAACACTCTTAGAACGAGTCTTGTTTGCGGGCTTTTAGACGCAAGCTTAAGGAATAAAAATTTAGGGTTTAAAAGCATAGCTTTGTATGAAAAGGGAAGCGTGTATAATTCTAAAAGAGAAGAAATCCAAAAACTAGGCTTTTTAGCGAGCGGCTTACAAACTAAAGAAAGTTACCCTTATGCCAAAGGCAAGGCGTGGGATTTTTACTCTTTTGCCGAATGCGTTTCAAAAATTGTAGGGGATTTTAGCTTGGAAAAACTAGACACTAAAACCCCCATTAACCACCCCTACCAGAGCGCTAAAATCATTCAAAATAATGAAGTAATAGGCGTAATCGCCAAAATCCACCCTAAAGTTATCCAAGAATTGGATTTATTGGAAAGCTATTATGCTGAAATAGACGCTTCTAAACTCAAGCACCCTACCATGTTATTAAAACCCTTTAGCATTTACCCTAGCAGTGTGAGGGATTTGACTCTCATCATTGATGAGGATACCGCTTTTAATAAAATTAAAAAAGCTCTAAAAGACGCTCAAATCCCTAATTTAAGCGAAATTCTACCCCTTGATATTTTTAAAGAAAACAATAACGCAATAGCTTTAAGCGTGCGTTGCATGATCCATTCTTTAGAAAAAACCCTAAATGATGAAGAGGTCAATTTAGCCGTGCAAAGAGTACTAGAAATTTTAGAAAAAAATTTTAACGTCCGCCTCAAAGGATAAGATAAAGGATAGTATTTGATAGAGCTTGATATTAACGCTAGCGACAAATCGCTCTCACACAGAGCCGTCATTTTTAGTCTGCTTGCCAAAAAGCCTTGTTTTGTGCGGAATTTTTTAATGGGAGGAGATTGTTTAAGTTCTTTAGAAATCGCTCAAAATTTAGGGGCTAGAGTAGAGAATATCGCCAAAAATTCTTTTAAGATCACGCCCCCATGGGCCTTAAAAGAGCCTAGAAAGATTTTAAATTGTAACAATTCTGGCACTAGCATGCGTTTATACAGTGGGCTTTTAAGCGCTCAAAAAGGGCTTTTTGTTTTAAGTGGGGACAATTCCCTAAATTCACGCCCCATGAAAAGAATCATTGAGCCTTTAAAGGCTTTTGGGACAAAAATTTTGGGGAGAGAGGATAACCATTTCGCCCCTTTAGTGATCTTAGGGAGTCCTTTAAAAGCTTGCGATTATGAAAGCCCTATCGCTTCAGCCCAAGTCAAAAGCGCTTTTATTTTAAGTGCCTTGCAAGCTCAAGGCACAAGCACCTATAGAGAAAGCGAGCTTAGCCGTAACCACACAGAAATCATGCTTAAAAGTTTAGGAGCTAATATTAAAGATCAGGACGGCGTTTTAAAAATTTCGCCCCTAGAAAAACCCCTAGAAGCTTTTGATTTTAAGATAGCCAATGATCCGTCTAGTGCATTTTTTTTCGCTCTCGCTTGCGCTATTCTGCCAAAAAGCCGCCTTCTTTTAAAAAATGTCCTACTCAATCCCACTCGCATAGAAGCTTTTGAAGTTTTGAAAAAAATGGGCACTCATATAGAGTGTGTTATCAAGTCCAAAGATTTAGAAATTATAGGCGATATTTATATAGAACATGCCCTTTTAAAAGCGATCACTATTGATCAAAATATCGCTAGTCTTATTGATGAAATCCCCGCTTTAGGTATCGCTATGCTTTTTGCAAAAGGTAAAAGCGTGGTCAAAAACGCTAAAGATTTACGATCTAAAGAAAGCGATAGGATCAAAGCACTTATTTCTAACCTCAAAGCTTTAGGAATTGAATGCGAAGAATTTGAAGACGGATTTTATATAGAGGGATTAGAAGATATAAGCCAGTTAAAGCAGCGCTTTTCTCAAATTAAACCCCCTATTATTAAAAGCTTTAATGACCACAGGATCGCGATGAGTTTTGCTATTTTAACCTTAATGCTGCCTTTAGAAATTGATAATTTAGAATGTGCAAACATTTCTTTCCCGCAATTCAAGCGTTTGCTCAATTTATTTAAAAAAGGGAGTCTCCATGGAAATTAAAATGGCTAAGGATTATGGTTTTTGTTTTGGTGTCAAAAGAGCGATACAGATCGCTGAAAAAAATCAAAATAGCCTGATTTTTGGCTCGCTCATCCATAACGCTAAAGAAATCAATCGTTTGGAAAAAAACTTCAATGTGAAAATTGAAGAAGATCCTAAAAAAATCCCTAAAGACAAGAGCGTGATCATAAGAACCCATGGCATTCCCAAGCAAGATTTAGAATATTTGAAAAATAAGGGGGTAAAAATCACTGATGCGACCTGTCCGTATGTGATCAAACCCCAACAAATCGTAGAATCCATGAGTAAAGAGGGGTATCAGATCGTGCTTTTTGGGGATATTAACCACCCTGAAGTCAAGGGCGTGATTAGCTATGCCACTAATCAAGCTTTAGTAGTCAATTCTTTAGAAAAATTGCAAGAAAAAAAGCTCCAACGAAAAGTGGCTCTAGTCTCTCAAACCACCAAACAAACCCCAAAACTCTTACAAATCGCTTCTTATTTGGTTGAAAAATGCACTGAAGTGCGTATTTTTAACACGATCTGCAACGCCACTTCCTACAA
The DNA here is from genome assembly GCF_900461455.1 of Helicobacter acinonychis. Classification (NCBI taxonomy): domain Bacteria; kingdom Pseudomonadati; phylum Campylobacterota; class Epsilonproteobacteria; order Campylobacterales; family Helicobacteraceae; genus Helicobacter; species Helicobacter acinonychis. The sequence continues at coordinate 943,842 of NZ_UGIA01000001.1, forward strand.
CCAAAAAGCCGCTTTGGATTTGAGTAAAGAAGTGGATATTATGATAGTCGTGGGCGGTAAAACTTCTTCAAACACCAAACAGCTCTTAAGCATCGCCAAACAGCATTGTAAAGACAGCTACTTGGTAGAAGATGAAAACGAATTGGAAATGGCGTGGTTTAAGGATAAAAAATTGTGCGGAATTACCGCTGGGGCTTCCACGCCGGATTGGATTATAGAAAATGTCAAGCAAAAAATTAGCACGATTTAACACATTTTGAAATTTTTCTTTAAAAAAACAGCTAATTGTTGGTTTTTAAACGATTTTGTAAGTCAAAAAAAGATACAATGATCTTAAGGATTTTATATTTAGTACATAAGGCAGTCAATGAGCAAGCTAGCAGATCATCAGTATTTTAATGACGAGGAGGAAGACTTCGCAAAACTTTTAGAAAAAGAAGAAGCCCTAGAAAAGGGCACCATCAAAGAAGGGTTAATCGTTTCCATCAATGAGAATGATGGTTATGCCATGGTGAGCGTGGGCGGTAAGACAGAAGGTCGTTTGGCTTTGAGTGAGATCAAAGATGAAAAGGGGCAGTTGTTGTATCAAAAAAATGACCCCATTGTCGTGCATGTCTCTGAAAGAGGCGAACGCCCTAGCGTTTCTTACAAAAAAGCGATCTCCCAACAGAAAGTTCAAGCTAAAATTGAAGAATTAGGCGAAAATTACGAAAACGCCATTATTGAGGGCAAGATTGTAGGCAAGAATAAAGGGGGTTATATCGTGGAGTCTCAAGGCGTGGAGTACTTTCTCTCCCGCTCGCACTCTTCTTTAAAAAATGACGCAAACCATATCGGTAAGTGCATTAAAGCGTGCATCATTCGTGTGGATAAAGAAAACCACTCTATCAATATTTCTCGCAAACGATTCTTTGAGGTTAATGACAAACGACAGCTTGAAATTTCTAAAGAATTGTTAGAATCTGCAGAGCCGGTGTTAGGGATTGTGCGGCAGATCGCCCCTTTTGGCGTTTTTGTAGAAGCTAAAGGGATCGAAGGTCTAGTCCATTATTCTGAAATCAGCCATAAGGGTCCGGTAAATCCTGAGAAATACTACAAAGAGGGCGACGAAGTCTATGTCAAAGCTATCGCTTATGATGAAGAAAAAAGGCGTCTTTCGCTATCCATAAAAGCGACCATAGAAGACCCATGGGAAGAGATCCAAGGCAAATTAAAATCCGGATACGCCATTAAGGTGGTGGTGAGCAATATTGAACATTATGGGGTGTTTGTGGATATTGGGAATGATATTGAAGGCTTTTTGCATGTTTCTGAAATCTCTTGGGATAAAAATGTCAGCCACCCTAACACCTACTTGAGTTTGGGGCAAGAGATTGATGTAAAAATCATTGATATTGATCCTAAAAACCGTCGCTTAAGGGTTTCTTTAAAACAACTCACCAACAGACCCTTTGATGTTTTTGAAACTAAATATCAAGTGGGAGATGTTATAGAGGGCAAAGTAGCGACTCTAACGGATTTTGGGGCGTTTTTAAATTTGGGTGGGGTGGATGGTTTGCTCCACAACCACGACGCTTTTTGGGATAAAGATAAAAAATGCAAAGACCACTATAAAATTGGCGATGTGATCAAAGTGAAAATCCTTAAAATCAACAAAAAAGATAAAAAGGTTTCTTTGAGTGCGAAACACTTGCTCACTTCCCCCACGGAAAAATTCGCTCAAAAGCATAAAATGGATAGCGTGATCCAAGGCAAAGTGGTGAGTATCAAGGATTTTGGCGTCTTTATCCATGCTGATGGCATTGATGTGTTGATTAAAAATGAAGATTTAAACCCCTTGAAAAAAGATGAAATTAAAATGGGGCAAGAAATCACTTGCGTGGTTGTTGCGATTGAAAAGTCTAACAACAAAGTGCGTGCTTCTGTGCATAGGCTAGAGCGTAAAAAAGAAAAAGAAGAATTGCAAGCCTTTAACACGAACAATGATAAAATGACTTTAGGGGATATTCTTAAAGAAAAACTCTAGAGACTTGATTTAAAAACATGGGAATGGCATGAGATTTAAGAGTGTTGTTGCTTTTATCTCTTTAGCTGCCGCTCTTGGCGTTTTAGCCTATTTGTTTTTGAGCGTTAAAAAAGAAATCCCCACCGTCTCTTTTATAAACAAAAACCCATCTCAAACAGAAAAAAGCCATGACATTAACCTAGAAGAAACCCCTAATAACCCTAATGAAAGTGCTAATAACCCCCATAACGAAGAAACCCATAACAACACCCTTTCTCAAAACCTTGATGCACAAGATTCCATCAATTACCCTGTCATAGAACATCATTTTGAAGTCCCTTTTGAAGAGGGAAAAAGGGAATATTCAAAGCTTATCATTAAGGATTTAAAGGATTATCAATTCTTGTGCTTGAAAGAAATCCTCAAAAAAGAACAAATTGATTACGCTTATGATAACACCAACAACCAATCTAATCTCATCGTCTATTTAGATGAAAATAAAAAAGAACGCTTTTTAGCTGATTTAGACTACTATAAAATACGCTATCATGCTGTTTTTTAAATTCAAAGGATAAAAATGTATCAAGTAGCCATTTGCGACCCCATCCATGCCAAAGGCATTCAAATTTTAGAAGCTCAAAAAGATATTGTTTTGCATGATTATTCCAAATGCTCTAAAAATGAGCTTTTAGAAAAACTCATTCCTATGGATGCACTCATCACTCGTAGCATGACCCCTATCACAAGCGATTTTTTAAAGCCTCTAACCCATTTAAAATCCATTGTAAGAGCGGGTGTAGGAGTGGATAATATTGATTTAGAAAGTTGCTCTCAAAAAGGCATTGTAGTGATGAATATCCCTACCGCTAACACGATCGCCGCTGTGGAATTGACCATGGCGCATTTAATTAATGCGGTGCGATTGTTTCCTTGTGCGAATGATCAAATCAAACACCAAAGGCTATGGAAGAGAGAAGATTGGTATGGAACGGAATTGAAAAATAAAAAGCTAGGCATTATTGGTTTTGGGAATATTGGCTCTAGGGTGGGCATTAGAGCAAAAGCGTTTGAAATGGAAGTTCTAGCCTATGACCCTTATATCCCTTCTTCAAAAGCCACTGATTTAGGAGTCATTTACACAAAAAATTTTGAAGATATTTTACAATGCGACATGATCACTATCCACACCCCTAAAAATAAAGAAACCATTAACATGATAGGCACTAAAGAGATTGAACGCATGAAAAAAGGGGTTATCTTGATCAATTGCGCTAGGGGTGGGCTTTATAGTGAAGACGCTCTTTATGAAGCTTTAGAAACTAAAAAAGTGCGTTGGCTTGGCATTGATGTTTTTTCTAAAGAGCCAGGTATTCATAACAAGCTTTTAGACTTGCCTAATGTTTATGCGACCCCCCATATTGGTGCAAACACTTTAGAATCCCAAGAAGAAATTTCCAAGCAAGCCGCCCAAGGGGTTATGGAATCTTTAAGGGGTTCAAGCCATCCGCATGCCCTAAATTTACCCATGCAAGCTTTTGATGCCAGCACTAAAGCCTACTTGAATTTAGCTCAAAAACTAGGTTATTTTTCCAGTCAAATCCATAAGAGCGTGTGCCAAAAGATTGATTTTAGTCTTTGTGGAGAGATCAATCAATTTAAAGACGCTCTTGTTGCTTTCATGTTAGTGGGGGTATTAAAACCCATTGTAGGGGATAAAATCAATTACATTAACGCCCCCTTTGTAGCCAAAGAAAGAGGCATTGAAATCAAGGTTAGCCTTAAAGAAAGTGCTTTACCTTATAAAAACATGCTCTCTTTAACCCTAAATGCAACTAATGGTGCGATCAGCGTGAGCGGCACGGTGTTTGAAGAGGATATTTTAAAACTCACTGAGATTGATGGGTTTCATATTGATATAGAGCCAAAGGGCAAAATGCTTTTATTTAGGAATACGGATATTCCAGGCGTTATCGGAAGCGTGGGGAATGTATTTGCTAGACATGGCATTAATATCGCTGACTTTCGTTTGGGGCGCAACACGCAAAAAGAAGCCCTAGCGCTCATTATTGTAGATGAAGAGGTTTCTTTGGAAGTTTTAGAAGAGCTTAAAAACATTCCTGCGTGTTTAAGCGTTCATTATGTGGTTATTTAAGCATGCGAGATTTTGTAAAGCTTTTAAAAGAGCATAATGAATTAGAAATCATTGACGCTCCCCTTGAAGTGGATTTAGAAATCGCTCATTTGGCTTATATAGAAGCGAAAAAACCTAATGGAGGCAAAGCTCTCTTATTCACGCACCCCATAAGAAAAGAGCGTAATCAAATCAAAACCTTTGACATGCCTATTTTAATGAACGCTTTTGGCTCATTCAAACGCTTAGAGCTTTTATTAAAAACCCCCATAGAGGATTTGCAACAACGCATGCAAGCTTTCTTGCACTTTAGTGCTCCTAAAAATTTCGCTGAAAGTTTGAAAGTCTTAAAGGATTTATGGGCTTTAAGACACATTTTCCCTAAAAAAACCGCTCGCCCTAAAAACCTCATCACCAAACAAAACGAAGAGGTTAATCTATGGGATCTACCTGTTTTAAAAACTTGGGAAAAAGATGGTGGGGCTTTCATCACTATGGGGCAAGTCTATACCCAAAGCCTAGATAATAAAAAAAAGAATTTAGGCATGTATCGTTTGCAAGTTTATGATAAAAACCATTTAGGCTTGCATTGGCAAATCCATAAAGACTCCCAACTCTTTTTCCACGAATACGCTAAAGCTAAAGTCAAAATGCCTGTAAGCATTGCGATTGGTGGGGATTTGCTCTATACATGGTGTGCTACTGCCCCCCTACCTTATGGTATTTATGAGCTCATGCTCTATGGGTTTATTAGAGAGAAAAAAGCACAAGTGATGCCATGTTTGAGTAATCCTTTAAGCGTGCCAAAAGATTGCGACATTGTGATAGAGGGGTTTGTGGATTGCGAAAAGCTAGAGCTTGAAGGGCCTTTTGGGGATCACACTGGCTATTATACCCCCATTGAGCCTTACCCTATTTTAGAAGTCAAAACCATTAGTTGCAAAAAAGATTCCATTTATTTAGCCACCGTAGTGGGTAAGCCCCCTTTAGAAGACAAATACATGGGGTATTTGACTGAACGCTTATTCTTGCCTTTGCTAAAAACCAACGCCCCCAATCTTATAGACTATTACATGCCAGAAAATGGGGTGTTTCATAATTTGATTTTAGCTCAAATACACACGCACTACAACGCCCATGCCAAACAAGTCATGCATGCTTTTTGGGGGGTGGGGCAAATGAGTTTTGTCAAACATGCGATTTTTGTCAATGAAGACGCTCCCAATTTAAGAGACACCAACGCTATCATTGAGTATGTATTAGAAAATTTTTCTAAAGAAAACGCGCTCATCTCTCAAGGCGTGTGTGATGCATTAGATCATGCAAGCCCTGAATACGCTATGGGGGGGAAACTTGGTATTGATGCGACCTCTAAAAGCAATACCCCCTACCCCACGCTTTTAGATGACAATGCCCTATTGGCACTTTTACAAGATAAAATGCCAAATATCATTCTTTTGAAACAATACTATCCGCACACTCGTAACCCTATTTGTGTGATTAGCGTGGAAAAGAAAGATAAAAGCATCATTGAATTGGCTAAAAACTTGTTAGGTTTTGAAGAATATTTACGCATTGTGGTGTTTGTAGAGCATACAAGCAACGATTTGAATAACCCCTACATGTTATTGTGGCGCGTTGTTAATAATATTGACGCGCAGCACGATATTCTCACCTCTAAACATTGCTTTTTTATAGACGCTACCAATAAGGGCATTATGGACAAACATTTTAGAGAATGGCCCACAGAAACGAATTGCTCTATGGAAGTCATAGAGAATCTAAAAAAGAAAGGGTTTTTAAAGGATTTTGAAAAGTTGAATCAAAAATTCCATCTCACGCATTCTTTTAGCACCCATAAAGAAGAACTATAAAGAAGATCTATGATAGATTATCGCCAAAAAATTGATTTTCTCATTGCAAAAATAGAAAAAGCACGCATCGCCTATTCAAGACACCATATTGTAAAAATCGTGGCTATTTCAAAAAACGCTCCCCTAGAAGCCATCCAGCATTACTACAATTGCTCTCAAAGGGCTTTTGGAGAAAATAAAGTTCAAGATTTAAAAACTAAAATGCACTATTTAGAACATTTGCCCCTTGAGTGGCACATGGTAGGCTCTTTACAAGAAAATAAGATCAACACGCTTTTAAGTTTAAAACCCGCCCTTTTGCATTCTTTAGACTCTTTAGAACTCGCTTTAAAAATAGAAAAGCGTTGCAAAACCCTAGGTGTAACCTTAAACGCCCTTTTACAGGTTAATAGCGCGTATGAAAAAAGTAAAAGTGGGGTAAGACCTGAAGAAACGCTAGATTTTTATTCTCAAATCAGTAAAACTTGCAAACATATCAAGCTTAAGGGGCTTATGTGTATAGGAGCACACACTGATGATGAAGCAAAAATTGAAAAATCCTTTATAATGACCAAAAAACTTTTTGATCAACTAAAGAATGCGAGCATCCTTTCAATGGGCATGAGTAATGATTTTGAATTAGCGATTGCTTGCGGAGCAAATCTTTTAAGGATTGGCTCTTTTTTGTTTAAAGAGTGAGGTGCTAGAAATTTTTACGCTTGAAAGTGGGGCTGTTTTTATCTCTGATGCACATTTTTTACCTAAAAGCCCTTATTTAATCAATACGCTTAAAGAACTTTTATGCATTAAACCCCCACAAGTCTTTTTTATGGGCGATATTTTCCATGTCCTTGTGGGCTATTTACCCCTAGATGAAGAGCAACAAACAATCATTGATTTGATTAACGCTTTAAGCGAAATCGTGCAAGTTTTTTATTTTGAAGGCAACCATGATTTTTCCATGCGTTTTGTTCTCAGCCCTAAAGTGGTTATTTTTGAGCGCCACAACCAGCCCGCATTATTCCAATACCACAACAAACGCTTTTTACTAGCCCATGGGGATTTGTTCATCACTAAAGCGTATGAATTTTACATCACGCAACTCACTTCCACTTGGGCGAGATTTTTTCTAACTTTTTTAAATTTAATGAGTTTTAAAACCTTATACCCCTTTTTGAAAAAACTCATCTATAAAAAACCCATCCGCCTTTGGGAATTAGAGCCACAACCATTGCAAGCCTTTATTAATCAGCGCTTAAAAGCCTATCAAAACTATATCAAAGATCTTAAAGGAATTAACGGAATTGATGGGATTATAGAGGGGCATTTTCATCTCAAAAGCGATATAAAAACCCCCTTGAGTGCACCTATTTATTGCCCACTGCCCTCTTTTTATTACAAACAAAGCCTTTTTAAGGTATCATCAAGCATTTTAGAATCATCTCACAATAAGGACGCCTAAATCATGGCAGAAAAAATGGCTAACGCTTTAAAATTAAGCGAAATAGAGCTCGTGGATTTTCGTATTTATGGCATGCAAGAGGGTGTCCCTTATGAGGGGATTTATGGCATCAATGTAGCCAAAGTCCAAGAAATCATCCCCATGCCCACCCTTTTTGAATACCCCACGAATTTGGATTATATTATCGGCGTGTTTGACTTACGCTCCACGATCATTCCGCTTATTGACTTGGCTAAATGGATAGGGATTGTTCCAGATAAAAGCAAGGAAAATGAAAAAATTGTCATTATTGCGGAGTTTAATAATGTTAAATTGGGTTTTTTAGTCCATTCAGCTAGGCGTATCAGACGCATTAGTTGGAAAGATGTAGAGCCTGCAACCTTTAGTGCATCCAATAGTATCCATAAAGAAAATATCACCGGTACCACGCGCATTGAAAACGATAAAACCTTGCTCATTTTGGATTTAGAAAGCATTTTAGACGATTTAAAGCTTAATGAAAACGCTAACAAAACAGAGAATTTTACCCCTAAAGAGCGTTTTGAAGGTGAAGTGTTGTTTTTAGATGATAGCAAAACGGCGAGAAAAACCTTAAAAAACCATTTGAGCAAATTGGGTTTTAATATCACTGAAGCCGTGGATGGGGAAGATGGGTTGAATAAATTAGAGATGTTATTCAAAAAATATGGGGACGATTTAAGAAATCATTTAAAATTCATTATTTCAGATGTTGAAATGCCTAAAATGGATGGCTATCATTTCTTATTCAAGCTCCAAAAAGACCCAAGGTTTGCTTATATCCCAGTGATTTTTAATTCTTCTATTTGCGATAATTATAGCGCTGAAAGGGCTAAAGAAATGGGGGCTGTGGCGTATTTAGTCAAGTTTGACGCAGAAAAATTCACCGAAGAAATTTCTAAGATTTTAGACAAGAATGCGTAATTCTTTTTATAAAATTGTAGAATACTCTTATCTCAAACGCTAAAAGGGGTTTTAAATGGATGATTTGCAAGAAATAATGGAAGACTTCTTGATTGAAGCCTTTGAAATGAATGAGCAGTTGGATCAGGATTTAGTGGAATTAGAGCATAATCCTGAAGATTTGGAATTACTCAATCGCATTTTTAGAGTCGCCCACACCATTAAAGGCTCTAGCTCGTTTTTGAATCTTAACATTCTCACGCACCTCACGCACAACATGGAAGATGTCTTAAATCGTGCCAGAAAAGGCGAGATCAAGATCACGCCTGATATTATGGATGTCGTGTTGCGCTCCATTGATTTGATGAAAACTTTGCTCGTAACGATTAGAGATACCGGCTCTGATAACAATAACGGCAAGGAAAATGAGATTGAAGAAGTGGTCAAACAACTTCAAGCCATTACAAGCCAAAATGCAGAGAGCGCTCAGGAAACTTTAGGAACTAAAGAAGCCCCCCAACAAGAAAATAAAGAAGAAATTAAAAAAGAAGCTCAACAAGAAACCAAAGAAAATAAAACCCCTACCACACAAAACCCCACAAGCGATAACCCATTAGCGGATGAGCCGGATTTGGATTACGCTAACATGAGCGCTGAAGAAGTGGAAGCCGAAATTGAACGGTTGCTTAACAAACGCCAAGAGGCCGATAAAGAACGAAGAGCCCAAAAAAAACAAGCTAACCCCAAACAAGAAGTTACACCAGCAAAAGAACCCCAAAAAACAGAAACTCCCAAAGCCCCTAAAACAGAAACTAAAGCCAAGGTTAAAACAGATAGAGAAGAAAATAAAGCCCCCTCTATTGGCGTGGAGCAAACCGTTAGGGTGGATGTGCGCCGATTAGATCATTTGATGAATCTAATTGGTGAGCTTGTTTTAGGTAAAAACCGCTTGATTAGGATTTATAGCGATGTGGAAGAGCGGTATGATGGGGAGAAATTTTTAGAGGAATTAAACCAGGTGGTTTCTTCTATTTCAGCAGTAACGACAGACTTGCAGCTTGCAGTGATGAAAACACGAATGCAACCGGTGGGTAAGGTGTTTAACAAATTCCCTCGCATGGTAAGGGATTTGAGCCGAGAGTTAGGCAAGAGCATTGAATTAATCATTGAAGGCGAAGAAACCGAATTGGACAAATCTATTGTGGAAGAAATTGGCGATCCGCTCATTCATATTATCCGCAACTCATGCGATCATGGGATCGAGCCTTTGGAAGAAAGAAAAAGGCTTAACAAACCTGAAACCGGTAAAGTGCAATTGAGCGCGTATAATGAGGGTAACCACATTGTGATTAAAATCTCTGATGATGGTAAGGGGTTAGATCCTGCAATGCTTAAAGAAAAAGCGGTTGAAAAAGGGGTGATTAGCGAAAGAGATGCTGAAAGCATGAGCGATAGGGAAGCGTTTAACCTTATTTTCAAGCCAGGCTTTTCTACCGCAAAAGCCGTTTCTAATGTTTCAGGCAGAGGCGTGGGCATGGATGTGGTGAAAACCAATATTGAAAAGCTTAATGGGATCATTGAAATTGATTCAGAAGTGGGGGTAGGCACGACTCAAAAGCTTAAAATCCCTCTCACTCTAGCTATCATTCAAGCTTTACTCGTGGGCGTTCAAGAAGAATATTACGCTATCCCACTTTCTTCAGTTTTAGAAACCGTGCGCATCATTCAGGATGAAATTTACACCGTTGATGGCAAGAGTGTGTTGCGCTTAAGAAATGAGGTGCTTTCTTTGGTGCGCCTTTCTGATATTTTTAAAGTGGATGCTATTTTTGAATCCAGTGCTGATGTGTATGTGGTCATCATTGGCTTGGCTGATCAAAAAATTGGCGTGATCGTGGATTATTTGATCGGTCAAGAAGAAGTGGTCATCAAATCTTTAGGCTATTATCTTAAAAACACCAAAGGTATTGCCGGTGCTACGGTGAGAGGTGATGGGAAAATCACTCTCATTGTAGATGTAGGGGCGATGATGGATATGGCAAAAAGCATCAAAGTCAATATCACTAATTTGATGAATGAATCAGAAAACACGAAAAACAAAAATTCTCCTAGCGACTATGTCGTCTTAGCGATTGATGACAGCAGCACGGACAGAGCGATTATCCGCAAATGTTTAAAACCATTAGGTATCACGCTTTTAGAGGCCACCAATGGGTTAGAGGGATTAGAAATGCTTAAAAGTGGCGATAAGATTCCGGACGCTATTTTAGTGGATATTGAGATGCCCAAAATGGATGGCTACACTTTCGCTTCTGAAGTGCGCAAATACAATAAATTCAAAAACTTGCCTTTGATTGCGGTCACTAGTCGGGTGACTAAAACCGACAGGATGCGTGGCGTTGAATCGGGCATGACTGAATACATCACTAAACCTTATAGCGGTGAGTATTTAGCGAGCGTAGTGAAGCGCAGCATTAAATTAGAAGGAGGCCAATCATGAGCGATCCATTGAAAGATTTATTTGAAAAACAAAAAGAAGCCAACACCAACCCCAAGCAAGAAGATAATGAAGAAGTCTTGCAATTCATTGGCTTTATTATCGGCGATGAAGAGTATGCCATTCCTATTTTGAATATTTTAGAGATTGTCAAACCCATCGGCTACACACGAGTTCCTGAAACGCCAAACTATGTGCTTGGCGTGTTCAATTTAAGGGGTAATGTCTTCCCTTTGATTAACTTGCGCTTGAAATTTGGCTTGAAAGCGGAAAAACAAAATAAAGACACTCGTTACTTGGTGGTGCGCCATAACGACCAGATCGCTGGGTTTTTCATTGATCGCTTGACTGAAGCCATTCGCATCAAACAAACGGATATTGACCCTGTGCCAGAGACTTTGAGCGATAACAACAATCTAACTTATGGTATTGGGAAGCAAAACGACCGATTGGTAACCATTTTAAGAGTGGAAGAAATCCTAAAAAAAGACTTTTAAAACTTCTAGCTTAAGCCCCTATCATGGGCTTTTAAACACTTGCTCTATTATCCTAGCGTTCATCAAAATTGACAATCCCATGCAAATTAGTTAAAGCGTTTTGATGGGATAGGACCAATAAAAATTATCAAAAAAGATTGCACTCAATCGTTTCTTTTTCTTTTTTCTTACCATTTAGTGTTGCTTTTTTTAAAAAATTTCATACTTTTTGCATTTTTTTGCATTTTCTTGTTTACTTTGCAAAAATTTTGATTTAAAAACGATTAGTCTCCTATTTTAGGGGTTTCTTTAGGATTATTGGATGGCAATAACTCCCTTTTTTCCCTTATTGTTCTGTTTAAAAGTATTACTTTCTTAAAAAAGTTAATAACAAAATGTGTTATGATTGCCTCGCCTTTAAATTTTATTCACAAGGAGAAAAGATGAGATTAACTCCCAAAGAGCAAGAAAAATTCTTGTTGTATTATGCAGGAGAAGTTGCCAGAAAGCGTAAAGCTGAAGGCTTGAAACTCAACCACCCAGAAGCCATTGCCTATGTTAGTGCACACATCATGGATGAAGCAAGGCGTGGTAAAAAAACGGTGGCTGATTTGATGCAAGAGTGCATGCACTTTTTGAAAAAAGATGAGGTCATGGAAGGCGTGGGGAATATGATTCCTGATTTAGGCGTAGAAGCTTGTTTCCCTGATGGCACTAAACTTGTCACAGTGAATTGGCCTGTAGAGCCTGATAACCATAAAGCAGGGGAAATCAAATTTGGTAGCGATGAAGACATTGAAATCAACGCCCACAAGCAAGCTAACGCTATTAAGCTTAAAGTGAAAAACAACGGCACAAGATCGTTGCATGTAGGTAGCCATTTCCATTTCTTTGAAGCGAACAGAGCTTTAGAATTTGACAGAGAAAAAGCTTATGGCAAACGATTGGATATTCCTAGCGGTAACACTTTAAGGATTGGTGCGGGCGAAACTAAAGAAGTGACTTTGATTGATATTGGAGGCTCTAAAAAAGTGATAGGCATGAATGGGCTTACAAACAATATCGCCAATGAACGCCACAAACCTTTTGCGATAGAAAACGCTAAAAAACATGGATTTTTAAAATAAGGAGTTTGTTATGAAAATGAAAAAACTTGATTATGTCAATACTTACGGACCCACTAAAGGGGATAAAGTAAGATTGGGCGATACAGAGCTTTGGGCAGAAGTAGAGCATGATTATACCATCTATGGCGAAGAGTTGAAATTTGGTGCAGGCAAGACCATTAGAGAAGGCATGGGGCAAAGCAACAGCCATGATGAAAACACTTTGGATTTAGTGATCACCAACGCTCTTATTATTGACTATACCGGCATTTATAAGGCTGATATTGGGATTAAAAACGGCAAGATTGCAGGCATTGGGAAAGCAGGCAATAAGGACATGCAAGATGGTGTTAGCCCTAATTTAGTCGTAGGCGTGGGCACAGAAGCTTTAGCAGGAGAAGGCATGATAGTTACCGCTGGTGGGATTGATAGCCACACGCATTTTTTAAGCCCTCAACAATTCCCCACAGCTCTAGCTAATGGCGTAACCACTATGTTTGGTGGCGGAACTGGTCCGGTAGATGGCACGAATGCGACCACCATCACTCCAGGGGAATGGAATATCCACAGAATGTTAAGAGCCGCTGAAGAATACGCCATGAATGTGGGCTTTTTAGGGAAAGGGAATTCTTCAAGCAAAACCCAATTGGTGGAACAAATTGAAGCTGGGGTTATAGGCTTTAAATTGCATGAGGATTGGGGCACGACTCCTAGCGCAATTAACACATGCTTAAGCGTCGCTGATGAATACGATGTGCAAGTGTGCATCCACACAGACACCGTGAATGAAGCTGGGTATGTGGAAAACACGCTCAATGCGATGAATGGGCGTGCCATCCATGCATACCACATTGAAGGGGCAGGCGGAGGACATAGCCCAGATGTTATCACTATGGCCGGTGAAGAAAACATCCTACCCAGTTCCACCACCCCAACTATTCCTTATACCATAAATACGGTTGCAGAACACTTAGATATGCTAATGACCTGCCACCATTTGGACAAAAAGATCCGAGAGGATTTACAATTTTCACAAAGCCGTATCCGCCCAGGCAGTATTGCAGCTGAAGATGTTTTGCATGACAATGGCATGATTGCTATGACAAGCTCTGACTCTCAAGCGATGGGAAGAGCAGGCGAAGTCGTTCCAAGAACTTGGCAAACCGCTGATAAAAACAAGAAAGAGTTTGGTCCTTTAAAAGAAGACGCTCAAAATGGGAATGACAATTTCCGCATCAAACGCTACATTTCTAAATACACCATTAACCCTGCTATTACGCATGGCGTGAGCGAATACATTGGCTCTGTGGAAGCAGGAAAGATCGCTGATTTAGTCGTGTGGAATCCGGCCTTTTTTGGGGTGAAACCTAAAATCATCATTAAAGGCGGTTTGGTCGTATTCTCTGAAATGGGCGATAGCAACGCATCTGTGCCAACCCCTCAACCTGTTTATTACAGAGAAATGTTTGGTCATCATGGAAAGGCTAAATTTGACACGAGCATCACTTTTGTCAATAAGCTCGCTTATGAAAAGGGCATTAAAGAAAAGCTTGGATTGGAAAGAAAGGTATTGCCCATCAAAAATGTGCGCAATATCACTAAAAAAGACTTTAAGTTCAACAACACCACAGGAAAACTCACCGTTGACCCTAAAAGCTTTGAAGTCTTTTTGGAGGGCAAACTTTGCACTTCCAAGCCAGCGAGCGAATTGCCTTTAGCGCAACGATACACTTTCTTTTAGAAAAAACGCTTCCTTAAGGGATATTTTCCTTAAGGGAGTTTAAAAACTCTGCATCTTTTATTTTTGTCAAATAAGATCGGTATGGAATATATAGTCAGGCTTCAGGTGGACGCGGTAGTATTCTTTGATCGCTTTATCGTAAGCGTATCGGCTTTTAGGCGTGAAGTTGAGCATGCCTTCTACCCAGTGGTTGGGCGCGATCACCTGCCCGTCATGCAAGATGATGGGCAAGTCTTCAAACCCTCCGCTCCCGAATATCTTTTTAGGGTCAAAATTCCGCGCGATGCTTTGGATCTGTTCTTCGTTCATGGCGGTGCGCTTTTGCGTGCCTCCTGTAGTGAAACTGGGCTTTAGATCTTTTGCATTCACGATCGCGTAGTCTAAGTCGTAAATCTCTCTTTCGTTCAAGCGCACCCGACTCTTAGGGATGCTCGCTAAAATCTGTGTGGGGATATCCTCTCCCACTTCTATCTTAGTCTGGCTTTCAAGGTTACCGGCGTTGCCGCGCTCGTGTTCTAATTTGCGTTTTAAGGCTTCTTTCCTTTTAGCTTCTTGTTCTTTGGCTTTTAAAAATTCCTGTTCGCTTTCTTGTGCTTCTCGTTCTAACTTCGCAAGCTTTTCGGCGTTAGCTTGTTTGTGGGGGGATAAATTTGGAGTTTCTGGTGTCAATTCGTTAGGGTTTTCTGGTTTTTTTAATAAAGACTCTTGCGTTTTAAGCGCGTTTGCGCTAGGATGGGGTTCAAGGCTTGAGATGCTATAGTTGATGCCATCTCTGTAATCGTTAGAGAGTGTCGCAATGGTCTCTGACTCCCTTAAAACCTTTTCATCTCTTTCAAAACTTGTAATCATATGATGATTTTTTAAAGGCGTATTTCCTTTTTGACTACTTAAACCCACTTCAATATCATTATATCTTATGGTCGCATGCCCAATATAATCATCATCTTTAATACCTTTCTCTATCACTTCTGGTATTTGTTTTAATAATTCATTAGTCCTTTCTTTGGCTTGTTCTGGTGTCAATCCTAACCTTTTGTATTGTTTTTCTCTCTTTTCTGATATATGAGCTAAACCATATCCGTTGCTGTCTTTAGTCTTAGCTGTCCCCCACACGAAATCAATCCCCCCTAAATCGTCCCTATACGCTGCACCTGCAACTTGCCCGTTCTTTTCTTGCAAGAGTTTCTCTAACGCTTCTTTAGGCCTTAAAGCAAACTCAGGGTAATCAAGTCTTAGAATGTAGCAAAAAATATTAGAAACCCTTACAAAACAAGCTAATATATTCTATTCAATTCACTTCAAGGACAAACAAACATGAAAAAACTTCTTTCTATCCTACTCGCGCTTTTTTTAATCATTTTTTTAGTGCCCTATCTTATTCTTTTTACAGAATGGGGGAATAAAATCATCGCTTCATACATAGAGAAAAAAATCAACCCGAACGAGCGCTACTTGAGCGTTAAAACTTTCACATTAAGACTCAACTCTTTAGACTTTAAAGCCCAAGCAAACGACAATTCCACGCTCATTCTTAAGGGGAATTTCTCACTCCTAAAGCAAAGCGTGGATTTGAATTACCATATAGATATTAAGGATTTACGCTCTTTTAAAGATTTGATGCACTACCCTTTAAGGGGGGCTATCGCTACTTCTGGGAGCATTAAGGGGTATAGAAAAGCCCTTGTGATTCAAGGCGTCTCTAATGCTGCTCAATCTAACACTTCCTACAACGCCCTTTTAAATGATTTCAAACTCTCTCGCTTAAATTTGAATACGCAAGACGCTGATTTAAAAGATTTGCTTTATTTATTCAATCGCCCCGCTTATGCGAACGCAAAAGTGTCCTTACAAGCGGATTTCAACTCTCTAAAGCCTTTAGAAGGGCATTTGACGCTAACAGCCAACAACGCTTTAATCAATAACGCCCTAATCAATCAAATTTTTCATTTAAACCTTAAAGACACGCTTGTTTTCAACCTCTCGCACTCAAGCGATTTTAAAGGGCAACAAGCCATCAGCGATACCACCCTTACTAGCCCTTTAGCTCATTTCAAAGCCCTAAAAAGCGAATATTCTTTTCCCACTTTAAAACTCAACGCCCCCTACACTTTGGAAATCCCCAATCTAGCCAAACTCCAAAACATTACCAACCACCCCTTAAAAGGGTCTTTGACTTTAAAGGGCGATATAGAGCAAAGCCCTAAACTTTTAAAAGTCAGTGGCCATTCAAATTTATTAGATGGCGTGCTGGATTTCACGCTTTTAAATAAAGATCTAAAGGCTCGTTTTTCCAATATTTCCACTTTAAAAGCCTTAGATTTACTCTATTATCCTAAGTTTTTCCAATCCAATGCAGACGCTAACTTGGATTATGACCTTAGCACCAAGCAAGGCGTATTGAAAGCCCACCTTAAAAATGCAAAATTCCTCAAAAATTCATTCAGCGATTTCCTCTACGCCATTTCTAAATTTGATATTACTAAAGAAATCTATAACAATGTCAGTTTGACAAGCCAAATCAACCAACAACGCCTGCTCTCTAATTTGAACTTAAAAAGCCCTTTAACCCAATTAAAAATCAATAATGGTTTATTGGATTTAGACACCAAGCAAATGGACATGCTCATGGATGCAGAAATTTCTAAATTTATTTTTAAAATGAAACTTCAAGGCAACATGCACCAACCTAAATTTTCCCTCATTTTAAATGAAAAAGCCATCCAACAAAACCTGCAACAAGGTTTAAAAGAAATCCTAAAAAACGACACTCTTAAAAAAGGTTTAGACCATTTGCTCAAAGATAATAAGCTCAAAGAAAAGCTTGAAAAAGGACTTAAGGGGCTTTTTTAACCTATTTTTAGGAAATAGTCATGGAGTGTGCATTTTAAAATAGAGTAACAAGAAAGATTAAAGCCAATTAAACGAAAGCCGTTTAATCAAGCTTTATTAAAACTAAACTTTGATTTTGAGTTGCTTGAGAATATCGCATGCCCCTTTAGCGCCTAATTTGCAACCTTTTTTAAAGTTTTCTATGGCTTGCTTTTCATTCCTTGCTATGCCTTCGCCATTGTATTGCATAGCCCCTAGATTGAAACACCCTCCGCCATTTTTCAACTCGCATGCTTTAGAATAACGAGCGATAGCCTCTTTAAAATTTTTCGCTACACCTTCGCCATGATGATACATATTCCCTGCGTTAAAACACCCTGGGCTGTCTTTTAAATCGCACGCTTTATCATACGAAGCGAGCGCTTTTTTCAAATCTTTAGGCGTGCCCCTGCCGTTATCATACAAACTCCCCAATATCGTGCAACCATCACCATCGTTTAAATCGCACGCTTTCGTGAAATATTCCACAGATTTTGTAAAATCCCTAGTGACCACTTTACCATCATGATAAATCCCCCCTAAACTTGCACACCCTTCAGCGTATTTCAATTCGCACGCTTTAGAGTAGTATTGCAAGGCTTTTTTGGTATTTTGAGACACGCCCTGCCCACCATAATACAAATTGCCTAGCAAATGACACCCATTGCTATAATCCAAATCACACGCTTTCGTATAAAATGAAGCGGCTTTTTTCAAATCCTTTTCCACGCCCTGCCCTTGATAATAAAGCACCCCCAAATTAAAACACCCACTATTTTCTTTTAAATCGCAAGCTTTTTCAAAATATTTCTTAGCTTGAGAAAAATCTTGTTCCTTGTAGCTCTTTGCCCCCAAACTCACAAGCTCTTTAGGATCTTGCTCTGCCATCAAGCTCCCTAAACACAACGCACCCAAACATAAAACCCTAAAAGCGGTTTTTCTAACGCTTCCTAACATCATCATTCTCCTTTTTATTAAAAATCTTATTATAGTGTTATTAAGCAAATACAAAACCACACTCCCATTATTTTAAACATTATTTTAAATGCCAATTAGGTTTTAATGTTAGCCAACGCTTGTTTGCAAAGTTCTATGATTTTATCCCACTCTTTATTTTGCACTAAATTTCTATGGGTAAGCCAACTCCCTCCCACGCACAAAACATTTTCTAATTTCAAATAAGCATGCATGTTATCCACGCTAATGCCCCCAGTAGGGCAAAATTTCACCCCCTTAAAAGGGCCATTAAAAGCGTTTAAAAGTTTAGCGCCTCCGCAATATTCTGCTGGGAAAAATTTTAAGGCGTTATAGCCCAACTCTAAAGCTTGCATGACTTCACTACTGCTAGAAACCCCAGGTATTAGGGGCATGTCTTTTTTCTTTGCGTATTCTAAAAGGCTAGGCGTAAGACCTGGGCTAATCAAAAATTCAGCCCCCCTATTTTGAGCTTGTTCTAATTGATTAAGATTTAAAATTGTGCCAGCACCCACATGCATTTTTGGCACATTTTTAGCGATAAGCTCTATGGCTTCCAAAGCGCAGTTTGAACGCAGAGTAACTTCTATGATTGGAATACCCCCCTCTATTAGGCTTTGCGCTAAAGGCACAGCGTCTTTCAGATCTTCAATCACCACCACAGGGACAATGGGGCTAATTTGTAAAACCTCTATTACTTTATCTTGTATTTTATTTTGCATTTTATATCCTTTATATTTTTATGCCAAAACTCATGGCACCCTCTTCAGCCGTATTGACATTCAATCTTAAGCTCGTAAATAATTCCCTACCTAGCCCAAAACTTGGCTTTTCTAGATCTTTTAAGATTTCTAAAAACAAGGGGTTGATTTCTCTATTTTCAAAATCCTTTTCAAGCACATTTAAAGCGTTATTAGGAGCGTCTAATTCTATTAAATCGCCATCTTTAATCCTAATGATCGCCCCATTCAACGCCCCCTCAGGACTTAAATGGATCGCGCTAGGTACTTTCCCGCTCGCCCCACTCATGCGCCCATCTGTAACAAGCGCGACCTTGTAGCCCATATCCTGCAAAGCCCCTAAATTCGTGGTGAGTTTGTGCAATTCTGGCATGCCATTAAACTTCGGCCCTTGGAAAGGTAAAACAGCCACAAAATCCCTCTCCAATTCTTTATTTTTAAAGCGCTCTAAAAATTCGCTTTGGGTTTTAAAAACAATCGCTCTAGCCTTAATTTTCCTATGTTCATCTTTAATGGCTGAGATTTTAATCACCGCTCGCCCCAAATTACCCTTTAAGATTTTAAGCCCCCCATTAGTGGCAAAAGGCTCGCTAACGGATCGTAGGATGTCGGTATTTAAGCTATGATTGATGGCATCTTTATACACCAATTGATTGTTTTCTAAAAAGGGGGTTTTGGTGTAATTTTGCATGCCTTTTTGCGTTTCGGTATCCATGATCGTATGAGTGTCTTCAAATAAAAGCCCCTCTTTTAACAACTCTTTGATCACAAACGCTAAGCCCCCACACGCTTCAAAAGCATTCACATCGGCTGATCCGTTAGGATAGACTTTAGCTAAAAGGGGTATGAGATTAGAGATTGCGTCAAAATCGTCCCAATTGAGAATGACCCCACAAGATCTAGCGATAGCGATCAAATGTAAAGTATGGTTAGTAGAACCCCCTGTTGCCATTAAACCTATAAGAGCGTTGAGAATACTTTTTTCATCAATGAGTTTGGCTAAAGGCAGGACTTTCCCGCTCGCTAATCTTTTCGCGCTCTCTTCTACTAAAACCTTTCGTAAGGGGTTGTTAGGGTTGATAAAACTAGAATTAGCCGCATGCAATCCCATAAATTCCATCATCATTTGATTGGAATTAGCCGTGCCATAAAAAGTGCAAGTCCCCACATCATGGTAGCTTTGCATTTCTACTTTTAAAAGCTCTTCTCTGTTGATCTTTCCCATTGCAAAATCTTGACGCGCTTTGGCTTTTTTAAAGTTTTCTATCCCACTCACCATAGGCCCGCTTGGCACAAACACGCTCGCTAAATTCCCAAAGCTTAACGCCCCTATGAGTAAGCCTGGCACGATTTTATCGCACACGCCTAAAAAAAACGCCCCATCAAAAACATTATGGCTTAACCCTACGACGGTGCTTAGCGCGATCACATCTCTACTAAACAAGCTCAATTCCATGCCCTCATAACCTTGCGTGATACCATCACACATCGCTGGCACCCCACTAGCGACGCTCGCATAGGCGTTATGCTCTTGCAGTTCTTTTTTAATCAAGTCAGGGTAATCTTTAAAAGGCTGGTGGGCTGAAAGCATGTCATTATAAGCCGTGATGATCGCAAAATGCTTTCTTTTATGCGAACCTAAAGGCATTTTTAAATGCTTTGGCATGCTCGCTGTAACATGCGCGATATTTGCACAACCCAAATTCTCAATCTTGGGCTGGTTTTTAGGGTTAAAGATATTTTCTAAATAAAGCTCTCTGGTTTTTTTGCTACGCTCCGTAATTTTTTCTTTGATTTGTTCTAAAGAATGTTTAGGCATACACACCCCTTCAATTAAGATTTAATATATAATAACTCAAAAACACTCTAAAAGGGTTATTGATGTTAGATTTTGATCTGGTTCTTTTTGGCGCGACTGGGGATTTAGCCATGCGTAAGCTCTTCATTTCGCTCTATGAAATTTATATCCATTATGGTTTTAAAGAGAGTTCTAAAATTATCGCATCTGGGCGTAAAGAACTATCTAATGAAGGGTTTTTAACGCTTCTTTGCGAGAAGACACAACTGCATTCAAGAGAAAAGGGCGAGAAATTTTTAGCCCATATTAGTTATTTTTGCGTTCGTTTGGATAACCCTAAAGACTTTGAAGAATTGAGTAAAATCGCTACAAAAAATAAACCCTTGATTTTCTACTTTTCTATCTCCCCTAGTTTTTTTGCAACGACCGCTCAAAATTTAGCCAAAAACACGCTCAATCACGCCAACACCCGCTTGATTTTAGAAAAACCCTTAGGGCATGATTTAAAGACTTGTAAAGAGATTTTTCAAAGCATTAGCACTTTTTTTAAAGAAGAGCAAATTTTTAGAATCGATCATTATTTAGGGAAAAAAGGCGTTCAAAATATCCTTGAATTACGCTTAAATAACCCTATTTTAAACACTTTATGGGAGCAAATCGCTTCGGTTGAAATCTGCGTGTATGAGACCTTGGGGGTGGAAGAAAGGGGCGAATTTTACGATAAAATCGGAGCTTTAAGGGACATGGTTCAAAACCATCTTTTGCAAATTTTATCCCTTATCGCTACAGATTTACCCAACGATTTAAAAGATTTAAGGCAAGAAAAAATCAAAGTTTTAAAAACCTTACAACCCCCTAAAGATTTTAAAAAACAGGTTATTCGTGCCCAATATCAAGGTTATAGAAATGAAAATAATGTCCATAAAGAAAGCCAAACAGAGACTCTTGTCGCTATTAAAGCCTTTTTAGATACGCCTAAATTTAAAGGCGTGCCTTTCTACCTTAAAACCGCTAAAAAAATGCCCCACAATCAAGCGAGTGTGAAAATCCATTTTAATGCCATCAACACGCTAGAATTTTTTCTCTCAAAAGATAAAATCACTCTCACCCTAAAAGACAATCAAGCCCCCCTTGTTTTAGAAAGCCACAATGTGCAAGAATTTTTACAACCCTACGCTAAATTGCTCTATGATGCGATAGAAAATAACCACAATAATTTCGCCCACCAGCTAGAATTAGAAGCGTCATGGGTGTTTATTGACACGCTTATAGAGGGTTTTATCAATAACGCCACGCCCTTACATTTCTATGAAAGCCACAACCTAAACGAGTTAGAATTTTTAAAACCACTCTATCAATAAAAGGAATTTCATGGGTTATCAATTATTTGAATTTGAAAGTTTAGAAGATTGTAATAAGGCTTTAATAGAGCATTTTAAAGAATTTTTTAACGCTACCTTAAAAAAGCATCATCAAGTTTCTATTGCTTTTTCTGGAGGCCGTTCGCCCATTAGCTTGTTGCAAAAATTGAGCGTTTTAGATCTCAAGTGGCATGAATGTGTAGTCAGTTTAGTAGATGAACGCATTATAGATACAAGCCATAAGGATAGTAATACCAAGTTATTACACGATTATTTGTTGCAAAATAACGCCCTAAAAGCTTCTTTCATTCCGCTTTTACCCAAAGAGATTTCTTGCAATCAAAACGCGCTTTTAAATTTTGCTAACCAGCACTTCAAACAGCCACATTTAGCCATTCTAGGCATGGGGACAGATGGGCATACGGCTAGCCTTTTTCCTGAAACGAGCACTTTTTTAAACGAAGAAAAAGAAAATATCGTCTTAACTAAGCCAGCTAACGCTCCTTATGAACGCCTGAGCATGTCTATTAACGCCTTAGAAAATTGCGAAAAACTTTTTTTAAGCATTAGTGGAGCGGAAAAAAGGGGAGTTTTAGAAAAGGCTTTAAAAGAAAACGCCCCTTATTCTCTACCAATTGCTCGGATTTTACACTCTAAAAAAGTTACCACGGAGGTTTTTTATGCCAAAAACTGAAACTTACCCAAGACTATTAGCCGATATTGGCGGCACAAATGCACGCTTTGGTTTGGAAGTCGCCTCACGACAAATTGAATGCATTGAAGTCTTGCGATGCGAAGATTTTGAAAGCTTGAGCGATGCGGTGCGTTTTTATCTTTCTAAACACCAAGAAAGCCTTAAATTATGCCCTATTTATGGCTCTTTTGCTGTGGCTACGCCCATTATGGGGGATTTTGTCCAAATGACAAACAACCACTGGACTTTTTCTATTGAAACGACACGGCAATGTTTGGGATTAGAGAGATTGCTTGTCGTCAATGATTTTGTCGCGCAAGCCTTTGCCATCAGCACGATGCAAGAAAATGATCTGGCTCAAGTAGGCGGAATCAAGTGCGAAATTAACGCCCCTAAAGCGGTTTTAGGGCCAGGAACTGGGCTTGGGGTAAGCACTCTTATTCAAAATAGCGATGGTTCTTTGAAAGTCTTACCCGGTGAAGGAGGGCATGTGAGCTTTGCCCCTTTTGATGATTTGGAAATTTTAGTGTGGCAATACGCCCGCTCTAAATTCAATCATGTGAGTGCAGAAAGGTTTTTGAGTGGGAGCGGCTTGGTGTTGATTTATGAAGCCCTATCTAAACGAAAAAGCATGGAAAAGGTGGCTAAATTGAGCAAGGCTGAATTGACCCCACAAATCATTAGCGAACGTGCTTTGAATGGGGATTACCCTTTGTGCAGATTGACTTTGGATACTTTTTGCTCCATGCTTGGCACACTCGCTGCTGATGTGGCTCTCACTTTGGGTGCTAGAGGTGGGGTGTATTTGTGTGGGGGGATTATCCCACGATTTATTGACTATTTTAAAACCTCGCCTTTTAGAGCGCGTTTTGAGACAAAAGGGCGCATGGGAGCGTTTCTCGCTTCTATCCCTGTGCATGTCGTGTTGAAAAAAACTCCAGGACTTGACGGAGTAGGCATTGCGTTAGAGAATTATTTACTGCATGATAAAATATAGTGCCGTTCAAATGGAAGCGATTAAAAAGCGTTTTTAAAACCAGTGCAATAACGCAAGCTCTGTGTTTGATTTGGTTTTATTTCAATAGTGCATTGATCATTAAATCTAAAAAATGCTAAAAAGCGTTTTTTACAATTCTAAAACAATAAAGAGCTTGACACTAGTCAAGTGATAGCTTTAAAAAGCGGTCTTATTTGAACAACGATACCATATAACCAATAATTGTAAAAATAGTTAAATCCATAAAAATACAAGCAAACCATAAAAACGATACAATAACGGTATTTTATGAAATAAGGAGTTTTTATGAGAGTCCAATCTAAAGGTTTTGCTATTTTTTCTAAAGACGGGCATTTCAAACCCCATGATTTTAGCCGCCATGCTATAGGCCCTCAAGATGTGTTGATTGACATTCATTATGCAGGGATTTGTCATAGCGATATTCATAGCGCTTATAGCGAATGGAAAGAAGGCATCTACCCTATGATTCCTGGGCATGAAATTGCTGGGGTCATCAAAGAAGTGGGTAAGGAAGTTAAGAAATTTAAAGTGGGTGATGTGGTGGGAGTGGGCTGTTTTGTCAATTCATGCAAAACTTGTAAGCCATGTAAAGAACACCAAGAGCAATTTTGTGCTAACCACAAAACGGTATTCACTTATGATTGTTTGGATTATTTCCATGACAATGAACCCCACATGGGCGGATACTCTAATAACATTGTGGTAGATGAAAATTATGTGATTAGCGTGGATAAAAACGCTCCTTTAGAAAAAGTAGCCCCCTTGCTTTGTGCGGGCATCACCACTTATTCGCCCTTAAAATTTTCTAAGGTTACTAAAGGCACAAAAGTCGGCGTCGCTGGGTTTGGTGGGCTAGGAAGCATGGCGGTTAAATACGCTGTGGTCATGGGGGCTGAAGTGAGCGTTTTTGCAAGAAACGAACACAAAAAACAAGACGCTTTAAGCATGGGGGCTAAACATTTCTACACTGACCCTAAAAATTGTAAAGAAGAATTGGATTTTATCATTTCAACCATTCCCACCCACTATGATTTAAAGGACTATCTCAAGCTCTTAACTTATAACGGCGATCTAGCCCTTGTGGGACTCCCCCCTATAGAAGTGGCTCCAACGCTTAATGTTTTTGATTTTATCAGTTTGGGTAATCGCAAGGTTTATGGCTCATTGATTGGGGGCATTAAAGAAACCCAAGAGATGATGGATTTCTCCATTAAACACAATATTTACCCTGAAATAGATTTGATTTTAGGCAAGGATATTGATACGGCTTACCATAACCTAACCCATGGGAAAGCAAAATTCCGCTATGTGATTGATATGAAAAAATCGTTTGACTAAAGACTTTTAACTCTAGCTCTTTTTTAAGAGCTTGATTAAGATTTTTTTTACAATCCCATGAAGTCCTAGAACTTTAAGGATCTTACTGACCACCTTTTTAGGTATAAAAAACACCAAAAAAACAAGTCTCTTTAGGATTCTAAGAACCTTACGAACCGCCCTTATAGCTAATGATTTAGGCATAAAAAACACTAGATGAATAAGCTTATTGAAAAATCTTTTCACTAAAGCACAAGTTATATCAAAAATTTTTGAATGGATTTTTCTTTCTTTAAACACAACAAACAAATACGACTTGAAAAACAAATACGGAGTTTTAAAAAGAATGTCTTTTGAAGACTTTGTTGAAGAAAAATAATGTTGTTGAGCCATTTTTGTGGTGTAAAAGCTCTCATTAAGATGTATTTGTCTGGTGTAATCGCTCATAAAAGGGGTTTTAGCCAAGGCGTTTAGCCATAAATCCGCTTTCAAACCAAAAGGGTAATCCCAAGGTTTCACCGCACCCCACCAAGCGTCATAGTGGATAATGATAGGGTTCTTTCGTGCCTCTAAAATGGTTTTTTTATAATTCTCGTTTAAGTATGCATTAGAAAAATCTTTAACCGTGTAATGCCAAGGGAAAACGCAATACTCAATCCCTAAAGCTTTCATGTTAGGCCAACACCACTTTGTAAAATCCAATTCCTCTTTAGCCTTATTCCTCTTTAAAAGCCCATGCATTTTTAAAGCAAAATTTTTCTCGCGTTGGTAACCTAAATTACAAAACAAAAACCCTTCCATCATGTGGTTCTTTTCAACTTCCAAAACCCCATGAAAATAATTTTCATCATCTTCTTTAATGTTTAAAAAATCAGCGCTAAATTCTCTGCAAAAGATAACATCCGCATCGCTCCACACCATTTTAGAATATTCAGGGAATAAATCCGCCAAAAAATACTTCACTAACACCATTTTAGAAAAACGCTTGGTAAAATCCTCATCAAAAGGGTTAGGAATAGTGTCTAAAAAAAGCTCAACATCTCTCACTTCTAAAGCGGCAAATTCTTTAAAAGGCTCTGCAATTTGGTGGAGTTTCGCTATATCTTGCTCATTTAGACCTACCACTAAAGCGTATAGAGTGTAACACACTTTTTTACTAGCTTTAGCGATACTTTCCAATAAAGAATAAATGCACGCACCCGCAGGAATGAGGTAATTTTTATCAAATGCAAAAGCGATAGGAATATGAGAATCTTGCTCTTTGAGAGAATGGTTTGAAACTAAAGCCATAGAAAATTAAACGCCCTTTTTTAAAGCTATTTTATCCAAAAAAAAAAAAAAAACCAAACTTGAAATGGTTCCGTCTATCCATTTTATATATCTTAATGGCAAACAATCTAAAAATATCCCTTGCATTTTATCTTTAATGCTACAATTTTAAAAGATGATGAAAGGGGCTGTGTTTAATTTGATTTTCTTGAAAAAATCTCTTTGTGCGTTGTTGTTTTCAAGTTTTTTAATAGCACCTTTAATGAAAGCGGCTAGTTTTGTCTATGACTTGAAGTTTATGAGCTTTAATTACAATTTACTTTCCCCTCCAAATAACCCTTATTGGAATAGCCTAACCAACATGAAAGTGCGTCTCATACCTCAAATTGGCGTCCAATTAGACAAAAGACAAGCCTTAATGCTTGGAGCGTGGTTCATTCAAAATTTACACACGCATTATAGCTATTTCCCCTATTCGTGGGGGGTTACGATGTATTATCAATACATAGGGAAAAATTTGAGATTTTTTTTAGGGATTGTGCCACGAAGCTATCAAATAGGGCATTACCCTTTGAGCGCTTTTAAAAAACTTTTTTGGTTTATCGATCCTACTTTTAGGGGAGGGGCGTTCCAATTCAAACCGGCTTATGATCCTAATCGTTGGTGGAATGGGTGGTTTGAGAGCGTTGTTGATTGGTATGGGGGGCGTAATTGGAATAATCAGCCCAAAAAGAAAAATTACGACTTCAGCCAATTTTTGTATTTTGTTTCTTCAGAATTTCAATTTCTTAAAGGGTATTTAGGTTTAGGGGGACAACTTGTGATCTTTCATAACGCCAGCTCTCATAGCATGGGAGATAACTACCCTTATGGTGGGAATTCCTACTTTAAACCAGGCGATGCAACCCCACAATGGCCTAATGGCTACCCTTATTTCAGTCAAAAAGATAATCCACAAGGTGGCGAAATAGGAAAATACTCTAACCCTACCATTTTGGATAGGATTTATTACCATGCTTATCTTAAAGCGGATTTTAAAAACCTCATGCCTTATATGGATAATATCTTTATGACCTTTGGCACGCAATCGTCTCAAACTCATTATTGCGTACGTTATGCTAGTGAGTGTAAAAACGCTCAATTTTATAACAGCTTTGGGGGAGAATTTTACGCCCAAGTGCAATACAAAGGCTTTGGGATTTTTAACAGGTATTATTTTTCCAACAAACCCCAAATGCACTTTTATGCCACTTATGGCCAATCCCTTTATACTGGGTTGCCATGGTATAGAGCCCCTAATTTTGATATGATAGGTCTTTATTATGTTTATAAAAATAAATGGGTGAGCGTGCGAGCGGATGCGTTTTTTAACTTTTTAGGTGGGGGCGATGGGTATCATTTGTATGGCAAAGGGGGTAAGTGGATCACCACTTATCAGCAATTTTTAACCCTATCCATAGACACACAAGAGCTAATTGATTTTGTCAAATCTAAAATTCCTAATAAGTAACTTTAAAAATTATAAATATAATTCACATAAGCGACCGGCAAGCGGTGCCATAAAGTGGTCGCGCTCAAGCCATCAATAATCTCCGTTTTTTTGTTAGGAATGACAGGGAATTTCAACCCAAAAGCGATTTCATTATGAAAAGATCCCAAACGAACGCCCACATTCACAAGCAGTTGGAAGAGCGAATTTTCTTTGCCTAAATTTTGAGCGATAACCCCATGCATAGCATTTCCTGGTGTGTAAGTCGCCCCTGCAATTCCCAAACCAAACTCTACCCCCAAAAACCTTTTTGGCGAATTGATACCATCCCATAGAGCGCTAAATTCCAAACCATAAGTAGAAATACAGGATTTGTGCGAAGAAAAAGTCTGATCATAAAACAACCCATAGCGCAAACCCACATGCTCTATATCTTTTGTTTTAGCCACAAATTTCCCCCCTAGCACCACGCCAAAGCCATTGCCTGTCATAAAATACGATTCATTTGTCGTTTTAGAGCTAAAAAATGTGTTGATCGCACTAAGCTGATACCCAACCCCTAAATAAAACGCATTCCTGTCCGCTAATTTAGGTTTTTTCGCTCCATCAAGCTCTGCGGCTTGAAGCGATGATAATAACGCCATGCCAATCAATATTTTGATCGTTGCTTTATCCATAACCAAACCCTTTTGTTTTATCTTGCCCCACACTCGCCCCACATTAAGATCAAATCGCACCCTAAATAATAACAAAGTTTAAAATAAATATGAGCGGTTTTTATCAAATACCCGTAAAAACAACCTTAATTTTTGGCAATATGCCCCCTATTTTTTTATAAAATTCCTAAAAAGGTGCTGTTATAAGACATGTTAGTGGTTTTTCTTGTATAATTTGGATATATTCAGTTTATTTTTATACGATATTAAGGAGACATACTATCATGCTTCAAATTAGATGGCATGCACGAGCTGGTCAGGGTGCTATCACAGGCGCTAAAGGGTTAGCTGATGTGATTTCAAAAACAGGTAAAGAAGTGCAAGCGTTCGCTTCTTATGGTTCAGCCAAAAGGGGGGCTGCTATGATGGCTTATAACCGCGTTGATGATGAGCCTATTTTAAACCATGAGCACTTCATGCAGCCTGATTATGTGCTAGTGATTGATCCGGGTTTGGTTTTCATTGAAAATATCTTCGCTGACGAAAAAGAAGACACTACCTATATTATCACTAGTTACCTCAGCAAAGAAGAGTTGTTTGAAAAAAAACCCGAATTAAAAACCCGTAAGGTGTTTTTGGTGGATTGCTTAAAAATCTCTATGGAAACCTTGAAGCGCCCTATCCCTAACACGCCTATGTTGGGAGCGTTGATGAAAGTGTCTGGCATGCTTGAAATTGGGGCTTTTAAAGAAGCTTTTAAGAAAGTTTTAGGCAAAAAACTCACGCAAGAAGTCATTGACGCTAACATGCTCGCTATCCAAAGAGCTTATGAAGAAGTTCAATAACATTAAGGAAAAAAGATGAAAGATTGGAATGAATTTGAAATGGGAGCGGTGCTATTCCCTTTTGAAAAAAACGCGCAAAGCGAAATAGAAAAACACAACGATGAGCGCCATTACACAAAGCAAAGTTACTTCACCACTTCAGTGGCTCATTGGCGTGTGGCTAAGCCTGTGCATAATAATAACATTTGCATCAATTGCTTTAATTGTTGGGTTTATTGCCCAGACGCTGCCATTCTTTCAAGAGAGGGCAAGTTAAAGGGTGTAGATTATTCTCATTGTAAGGGCTGTGGCGTGTGCGTGAGTGTCTGCCCCACCAACCCTAAATCGCTATGGATGTTTGAAGAACAAATTGAGCCTGCCACCGCACTCACTCAATGGCCGCAAAAAGAAGAAAAGAAAAAATCATAAGGAAAAAATATGGCAAAAAGTATTGAATTGCAAGAAATAGAAGTGTGGGATGGCAATACCGCTAGCTCTAACGCTTTAAGACAGGCTCAAATTGATGTCATCGCAGCCTACCCTATCACCCCATCGACGCCCATCGTACAAAATTATGGCTCATTTAAGGATAATGGCTATATTGATGGCGAATTTGTTTTAGTGGAATCTGAGCATGCTGCTATGAGTGCATGCGTAGGAGCGGCCGCTGCTGGAGGAAGGGTGAGCACTGCGACTAGCTCTCAAGGTTTAGCGCTAATGGTAGAAGTTTTATACCAAGCCTCTGGCATGCGTTTGCCTATTGTTTTAAACTTGGTCAATCGTGCTTTAGCAGCCCCTTTAAATATCCATGGCGATCATTCTGATATGTATTTGAGTAGGGATTCTGGCTGGATAAGTTTATGCACATGCAACCCTCAAGAAGCCTATGATTTCACTTTAATGGCGTTTAGGATCGCAGAGCATCAAAAGGTGCGCGTGCCTACTATTGTCAATCAAGATGGTTTTTTATGCTCACACACCGTGCAAAATGTCCGTCCCTTAAGCGATGCAGTGGCTTATCAATTTGTGGGCGAATACCAAACCAAACATTCCCTTTTAGATTTTGATAAACCGGTAAGCTATGGAGCACAAGCTGAAGAAGAATGGCATTATGAGCATAAAGCCCAACTCCACCATGCGATCATGAACGCGCCTTCTGTGATTGAAGAAGTGTTTAATGATTTCGCTAAACTGACAGGCAGGCAATACCATTTAACCAAAACTTTCCAGCTAGAAGACGCTGAAATCGCTATCTTTGCGTTAGGGACTACTTATGAATCCGCTATCGTAGCAGCTAAAGAAATGCGTAAAAAAGGCATTAAGGCCGGCGTGGCGACCATCCATTCTTTACGCCCCTTCCCTTATGAAAGATTGGGGCAGGATTTGAAAAATCTTAAAGCTTTAGCAATTTTGGATAAAAGCTCTCCAGCCGGTGCTATGGGGGCGATGTTTAATGAAGTAACGAGTGCGGTGTATCAAACCCAAGGGACTAAACATCCGGTAGTGTCTAACTATATCTATGGTTTAGGCGAAAGGGATATGACGATCGCGCATTTATGCGAGATTTTTGAAGAAATCAATGAAGACGCTCTTAAAAGCACGCTCACGCACCCTACCCAACAATTCGTAGGCTTGCGCGGTCCTAAAATAAGCTTTTTTTAAAAAGGAAATATCATGGTAAAAGAAGTCAAAACACTCAAAGGTTTTAGCCAAAGTGCTGAAAAATTCCAAGGCTCGCACTTGCTTTGTCCAGGTTGTGGGCATGGCATTATCGTGCGTGAAGTTCTAAACGCCGTAGATGGGCCTATTGTTTTAGGTAATTCTACCGGTTGTTTAGAAGTATGCTCGGCTGTGTATCCGCACACTTCATGGGATGTGCCTTGGATTCATATTGGTTTTGAAAATGGCTCTACGGCTATTTCAGGGGTAGAGGCTATGTATAAGGCACTAGTGAATAAGGGTCGTTATAATGGTCAAAAGCCCAAATTCGTGGCGTTTGGAGGCGATGGGGCTAGTTATGATATTGGTTTTCAATTTATCAGCGGTTGCATGGAGAGAGGGCATGACATGACTTATATTTGCTTAGATAATGAAAACTACGCCAATACCGGTGGTCAAAGAAGCGGTTCTACGCCATTAGGGGCAAGCACTTCCACCACGCCAGCGGGATCAGTTAGCTTTGGCAAAAAAGAAAAGAAAAAAGACATTGTCAATATCATGGCAAGCCACGGAATTCCTTATGTGGCACAACTCTCTCCTAACAAATGGAAAGACATGAACAAAAAGATTAAAACTGCACTAGACACTGAAGGGCCTTGCTTTATTAACGCTCTTAGCCCATGCACAACTGAATGGAAATTTGAATCCAATAAAACCATTGAATTAGCGGATATGGCTGTGGATAGCTTGATGTTCCCCTTATTTGAAATTTTTAATGGCAGAGAATTAAAAATCACTTACCGCCCAAGAAATATCATTCCTGTAAGGGATTATTTAGGGGCACAAAAACGCTTCAAACACCTTTTCAAAAAGGAAAACGAGCATGTCATTGAAGAATTGCAAAAAGATGTGAATGAGCGTTGGGAATACTTGCAACGCAGAGAAGAAGCTAAAGTATAACTCTTCAATCAAATCAAGGGGCTTTTTGGGTGCATCTTTTATCCCCTTGATTTTACCCCTTTCGAATAAATTCTAGATTTTAAGGATTGTTGGTGTTAGAACGCTATGCGAATGAAGAAATGAAAG
Organism: Helicobacter acinonychis; assembly: GCF_900461455.1. Classification (NCBI taxonomy): domain Bacteria; kingdom Pseudomonadati; phylum Campylobacterota; class Epsilonproteobacteria; order Campylobacterales; family Helicobacteraceae; genus Helicobacter; species Helicobacter acinonychis. The sequence goes on from NZ_UGIA01000001.1 coordinate 975,788, forward strand.
CCTTATGGAGCGAGCGAACCAAGTTTGAAACCTATTTAGAAGTGGAAAAAGCTGTGGTTAGGGCATGGAATAAGCTTGGACAAATCAATGATAGCGATTGCGAAAAAATCTGCTCTCAAGCGAAGTTTAACCTGAAGCGCATCAAAGAAATTGAAAAGACCACTAAACATGATTTAATCGCTTTCACTATGTGCGTGGCTGAAAGCTTGGGCGAAGAGTCTCGCTTTTTTCATTATGGCATCACTTCTAGTGATTGCATTGACACAGCTATGGCATTATTGATGACAAAAAGTTTAAAGCTCATTCAAAAAAGCGTTAAAAACCTCTATGAAACACTTAAAAATAGGGCTTTAGAGCATAAAGACACGCTAATGGTAGGCAGAAGCCATGGGGTGTTTGGCGAACCCATCACTTTTGGTTTAGTTTTAGCCCTTTTTGCTGATGAAATCAAACGGCATTTAAAAGCCTTGGATTTGACGATGGAGTTTATTAGCGTGGGGGCGATTAGTGGAGCTATGGGGAATTTCGCGCACGCTCCCTTAGAATTAGAAGAATTAGCGTGCGGATTTTTAGGTTTAAAAACAGCCAGTATCAGCAATCAAGTCATTCAAAGAGATCGCTACGCTAGGCTTGCATGCGATTTGGCTCTTTTAGCGAGCAGTTGTGAAAAAATCGCTATCAATATCCGCCATTTGCAACGCAGTGAAGTCTATGAAGTGGAAGAATACTTTTCAATAGGGCAAAAGGGAAGCTCTGCGATGCCCCATAAAAGAAACCCCATATTGAGCGAAAATATCACTGGGCTTTGTAGGGTGATTCGCTCTTTTACGACCCCTATGCTAGAAAATGTTGCCCTATGGCATGAAAGAGACATGAGCCATAGCTCTGTGGAGCGTTTTGCCTTACCCGATCTATTTATCACTAGCGATTTTATGCTCAGCCGCTTGAATGGCGTGGTTGAAAATTTAGTGGTCTATCCCAAGAACATGCTTAAAAATTTAGCCTTGAGTGGGGGGTTAGTCTTTTCGCAACGAGTATTATTAGAATTGCCTAAAAAAGGTTTGAGCAGAGAAGAAAGCTATAAAATCGTGCAAGAAAATGCGATGAAAATATGGGAAGTTTTGCAACAAGGCACCTTTAAAAACGCTGATGAAAATTTGTTTTTGAACGCCCTGCTTGATGATGAACGCTTGAAAAAATATTTGAGCAAGGATGAAATCAAAGCGTGTTTTGATTATAGCTATTACACTAAAAATGTAGATGCGATTTTTAAAAGGGTGTTTGAATAAGGCGCGATTTTACAAAAAATTTTGGCTTTATTCATTGAGTGATAAAGTTTAAAATAATAAAATAAAGTTTTCATTTTTTAAAAAATTAAAATTTCACTCAAAGGGGATTTTTGAAGCGAGTATTATGTTTAATTTTGGGGCTTTCTTATGCCCTGCATGCGGATAGTTTTAAAGATGTTTTGACTAAGGGGGATTATACTTTTGCCAATAAAAAGGTGGTTTCGCCTATCAAACGCTATGCGGATCAATCGGCGTTTTATTTAGGGCTTGGGTATCAATTAGGGAGCATTCAGCACAACTTTAGCAATTTGAATTTATTCCAACAATTTAGTAAGAGTCAGATCATTTTTAGCGATAGTCTAAGCCCTGTTTTTAAAAATTCGTATGTGTCTAATGGTCTTGGCGTCCAAGTGGGCTATAAATGGGTGGGTAAGCATGAAGAAACGAAGTGGTTTGGCTTTAGGTGGGGGCTATTTTATGACTTGAGTGCCTCTCTTTATGGCTCCAAAGAATCGCAGTCCATTATCATTTCCACTTATGGCACTTATATGGATGCATTGCTCAACGCTTATAATGGGGATAAGTTTTTTGCTGGGTTTAATCTAGGGATTGCATTTGCCGGAGTGTATGATAAAGTGAGTGATGCATTATTATATCAAGCACTTCTTCAAGACACTTTTGGCGGAAAAGTGGATCCAAATGGCTTCCAGTTTTTAGTGAATTTAGGGGTTCGTTTAGGGAATAAACACAACCAATTTGGCTTTGGGATTAAAATCCCTACTTATTATTTTAACCATTATTATTCTATGAATAATATCAGTAACAACAACGAATATGTCCTAAAAGTTTTGCGATTTTTGGAATATGGGATTAATAGCTTGTTGTATCGGGTTGATTTCAGGCGCAATTATGCAATTTATTTCAACTACACTTATAGTTTTTAGAGCGTTCTTAATTTAGCGATTTCATCTCTCAAGTGCATCGCTTCTTCAAAATCCAAATTTTTCGCGCATTCTCGCATTTTTTTATCCAACTCTTTAATGATTTTCTCTCTTTCACTTTTAGGTATTTTGTCCTTTTTCAAAGCTTTAGCGATTTTAGTCTCATCATCTCTTAATTTCAATTCCTCTTCTAAAGCGCGTGTAACGGTTTTAGGGGTGATATTATGGAGTTTGTTAAATTCTTCTTGCTTGGCGCGTCTGTAGGTAGTGGTCTCAAAGGCTTTTTGCATGCTTTGAGTGATTTTTTTAGCGTATAATAAAACCTTTCCGTTAGCGTTTCTAGCGGCTCGCCCCATGGTTTGAATGAGGCTTGTTTCACTCCTTAAAAACCCTTCTTTATCCGCATCCATGATTGCTACTAAAGACACTTCAGGTAAATCCAACCCTTCTCTTAAAAGATTGATCCCTATTAAAACATCAAATTCTTTAAGCCTTAAAGAGCGGATAATGTGATTTCTTTCAATCGCATCAATTTCGCTATGCATATAACGCACCTTCAAGCCCCATTCAGCATAGTATTTACACAATTCTTCTGCCATTTTTTTAGTGAGCGTGGTAATCAAAACCCTTTCATCTCTAGCCACCACTAATTTGATTTCATCAAATAAATCTTGGACTTGTTTATCGCTGTCTCGCACTTCAAATTTAGGGTCTAAAAGCCCAGTAGGACGAATGATTTGCTCAGCGACATTCTTTTTAGAAAGCTCTAATTCTAGTTTATTGGGCGTAGCGGACACAAAAAGGAATTGGCAATTTTTATGGATAAATTCATCAAATTTTAGGGGGCGGTTGTCTAAAGCACTAGGCAATCTAAAGCCATATTCCACTAAAACGCTTTTCCTGCTCATATCCCCTGCATACATCCCCCCAAATTGCGGCAAACTCACATGGCTTTCATCTACAATGACTAAAAACTCTCGCTCAAATATCCCTAAATAATCAAACAAACAAAAAGGTGTTTCGTTAGGGGCTTTACCTGTAAAATGGCGTGCGTAATTTTCAATACCCTTACACACACCGGTTGCACTAATCATTTCTAAATCATGCTCGGTGCGTTGTTTAAGGCGGTTGTATTCAAGAATTTTATCCTGCTCTTTAAAAAATTTCAATCTTAAAGCAAGCTCATCTTCAATGCTTTTAATGGCTAAATTTAACCTCTCACTCCCTACTGCAAATTGACTAGCCGCATAAAGCATGACAGAATCTAATCGCTTGATTTCATTTCTTTCTAAGGCGTCAAAGACCGCAATCCTTTCTATCTCATCGCCAAAAAATTCAATCCTAATAAATTCTGCATCATTATAAGCGGGGAAAATATCCACGCATTCCCCCATCGCTCTAAAACTCCCCCTATCAAACACCACTTCATTACGGCTATACCCCATTTCCACTAGTTTGAGTAAAAAGCTCTTGTAAGCACGCTTCTCACCCACTTTGATTTTTTCCATGACTTTCAAATATTCTTCAGGGTTACCCAAACCATAATTAGCCGATACGCTCGCTATCACAATCACATCGTCATAACCTAAAAGTGAGGTGGTCGCGCTCAATCTCAAACGCTCCAAATCGTCATTAATAGAGCTGTCTTTTTCAATGAATAAATCCCTTCTAGGGATATAGCTCTCAGGCTGGTAGTAATCAAAGTGGGAGATAAAATACTCCACTCTATTGTGCGGGAAAAACGCCTTAAACTCGCTATAAAGCTGTGCGCATAAGGTTTTATTATGGCTCATGATCAAAGTGGGTTTGTTGGTTTGAGCGATGATATTAGCCATCGTGTAAGTCTTACCGCTCCCTGTAACGCCCACGAGAGTTTGGTAATGGTTTTTATTTTTTAAGCTCTTCGTTAAGGTATCTATGGCTTGGGGCTGATCACCAGCTAGTGAATAAGGGCTTTTTAAATCAAATAATGGCATCTTTTAAACTCGCATTTTTTAGGGGTATTATAGTAGTTTTTAACACGCCTTATTCAAACTCAAAAAAATCAATGTTTTGATAACAATCGTTTGTTTAGCTGCTCACCGGCGTTAATGAGCCACTCAATAGAATCCCTCAAACTGCTATCAATCTCGTTGGCGTTTTTGAAAAAATCCAAACTCAAAAGCACTTCTAAAATCCTAACGATGCCTTTAAGGCTGAGCCGGACTTGATCGGTAAAGTGGCTGTTTTCTTTTAAAGCGTCTTGCAATTCTTTTAACAACGCGTTCATGAGTTCTTTGACTCGCGGTTGTTCGCTTATTCCTAGCACGCTGTCAGGTAAGTTAAGGGTGTTCATGCATGCCTCCTTGACTGGTTAAAGTTTTTGTGGTAACATTTCAATGGTAGCCCACTCCGTCGGCTTATTCTTTAAGCGTTCTTGCCTACGGAATGAAAGAGTGGGTATGTCCGCCTTGTCAATCTCTGCTTTAATCGTACTTATCTTAACTTTCAATCCTGTTATAATCTTACTATCATTATCTTGCGTGACTAAAAAATAGTAAATCGTTTTAGGATCGCCTTGAAACGCCTTGATATGCTCTTTCTTCACTTCTTGGCCTTGCTGTTTGAAAATGAGCGTCATGTTGGGTTCTTTCAAGGTGGGTTCGACTAAGTGCAAAACCGCTAATCTATGCTTGCTGTCAGGCTTGCTTTTTAAGTGTTTGATGAAGTTTTCTTTGTTTTTGACTCCGTTCAAAGCACTCAAAAAGCTATCCGTATCGATCTTTTGGGGTAAGGGCATGGGTTTGATCGCACTTAAGGATTTCAAAAACGCTTCTTTGTCTTCTATGACTTCAAACGATCGTTTTTGAGTTTCTTATTCTATCGTTTTCTTGCTGGTTTCTTTCAAGGCTTCATGGCACTCTTCTTGCAAGGCTTTCACGGCTTTCAGCAAGCGCTCTAAGGCGGGATTATTTTCATTCGGCTCCCTATTGACCATCAAAAGGTAACGCGTGAAGTCGTAAATGTCAATGTCCTTGAATTCCTTGCTGTTGGGATCAAACATGTCCTTAGCCTCATCAGCGATCTTGAATTCTTTCAAGCCTTTCTTGATGTTATCGCTCTTTAAGGCTTCAAACAACGCCTTGCTCGGATCATCCAAGCGTGCAAACCGGGCAAACCCAGCGCCTAAGATCTCGCTGATATCGCTGACGGCTTGATCGGATTTTTCAAACACCCCTAAGGAGCTTGTTTGGTAGAATCTCTCGCTCAAATCCTTCAAGCCCTCGCTCGTGGTCGGGTATTTCTTCATGTTCGCGAAAGCGCGATCCATGATGCCGCTCAAATAAGCGTTCAGGCTCACTTTAGGGAGGTTCATGTCATGAATGAGGTTATGGAAACTCCCAGCGTTGTCTGCAAACATTTTTTTCACCTTTTCATAGCTTTTAATGTCGTTAGAAAATTCTTTCTGCCATCGGTTCAGTAATTCTATGCCTTGGGTTTTGGTCCTTGGCATGTTGAACATCAGCAACGCTAAATTGCTGTCGGTTACGATAGGGTGGGAGGCCTTATCAAAATTCAGGTTTTTAGCTACGATGTTTTTTAATGAGTAGATGCTATCAGCGTCTAATTTCTTTTCTAATTCTTTTAATTTCGCTTCGTAATGGCTCAAAACCGCTAACGCGTGATCGCTTTCGCTGTTAAAGTGCCCTTGATTGGACGCGGCCGCTAAATGGTTGATCTCGGTGTGGTTCAAGCGTTTGTGGGGGATTCTCACTAACAATTCATCCGGCTTCAGGTGGACGCGGTAGTATTCTTTGATCGCTTTATCGTAAGCGTATCGGCTTTTAGGCGTGAAGTTGAGCATGCCTTCTACCCAGTGGTTGGGCGCGATCACCTGCCCGTCATGCAAGATGATGGGCAAGTCTTCAAACCCTCCGCTCCCGAATATCTTTTTAGGGTCAAAATTCCGCGCGATGCTTTGGATCTGTTCTTCGTTCATGGCGGTGCGCTTTTGCGTGCCTCCTGTAGTGAAACTGGGCTTTAGATCTTTTGCATTCACGATCGCGTAGTCTAAGTCGTAAATCTCTCTTTCGTTCAAGCGCACCCGACTCTTAGGGATGCTCGCTAAAATCTGTGTGGGGATATCCTCTCCCACTTCTATCTTAGTCTGGCTTTCAAGGTTACCGGCGTTGCCGCGCTCGTGTTCTAATTTGCGTTTTAAGGCTTCTTTCCTTTTAGCTTCTTGTTCTTTGGCTTTTAAAAATTCCTGTTCGCTTTCTTGTGCTTCTCGTTCTAACTTCGCAAGCTTTTCGGCGTTAGCTTGTTTGTGGGGGGATAAATTTGGAGTTTCTGGTGTCAATTCGTTAGGGTTTTCTGGTTTTTTTAATAAAGACTCTTGCGTTTTAAGCGCGTTTGCGCTAGGATGGGGTTCAAGGCTTGAGATGCTATAGTTGATGCCATCTCTGTAATCGTTAGAGAGTGTCGCAATGGTCTCTGACTCCCTTAAAACCTTTTCATCTCTTTCAAAACTTGTAATCATATGATGATTTTTTAAAGGCGTATTTCCTTTTTGACTACTTAAACCCACTTCAATATCATTATATCTTATGGTCGCATGCCCAATATAATCATCATCTTTAATACCTTTCTCTATCACTTCTGGTATTTGTTTTAATAATTCATTAGTCCTTTCTTTGGCTTGTTCTGGTGTCAATCCTAACCTTTTGTATTGTTTTTCTCTCTTTTCTGATATATGAGCTAAACCATATCCGTTGCTGTCTTTAGTCTTTTTATTCCCCCACACCAAATCAATCCCTCCTAAATCCTCCCTATACGCTACACCTGCAACTTGTCCGTTCCTTTCTTGCAAGAGCTTCTCTAGCGCTTCCTTAGCTATTCGTTTATGCGATAATCAAATAGCTTTGATATAATATCTTCTAAAAACAATGAAAGGTTTATTATGCAATCTCTAAGTCTGTTAAACCAATTAGGCACTAAAATTGATGAACTGATTGAAAAAATCAAAAAACAAGAAGAAGAATTAAACGCTTTACGCCAAGCAAACACCACACTAAACACGCAAAATGAAGAAAAAGACATTCAAATCGCTATTTTATACGATGAGTTGAGCGCTAAAGATAAGGGTATCCAAGGTCTTTATGACAAAATCTCTGATTTATTGTCATAAACCATTAAAAACATGTCTTTAGAAAACAATAGCTTAGAAATCACTTATTTAGGCAGACGCTATAAAATCTCTCTCAATAACACCTTTAGCGATGAGATGAAACACACCCTAAAAGAGCGTTTCCACAACCAAGAATTAAACGCATTAGAGCTTTTAAAGGATTATTTACATGAACGTTGTCAAAACGAGTACTTGCACAATGAACTCCAAAAGCTTTTAGAAAAAATCTCATCATGTTCTACTACTTAATCGCTCCCTTAAAAAATAAAACCCCCCCTTTAACCTATTTTTCTAAAGAACAACACCAAAAAGGAGTGTTAGTCAATATTAATTTAAGGAATAAAACGCTTTTAGGCGTCATTCTTGAAGAAGTTTCAAAACCCTCTTTTGAATGCTTGGAGCTAGAAAAAACCCCTTATTTTTTACTCCCCATTCAAATAGAACTTGCTGAATTTATCGCTCAATATTACTCTGCTAGTCTCTCTTTAGTCTTAAGCCTTTTTGCCCCCTTTAAAGAATGCGATGTTGCAAAATTAGAAAAAATTAAGCCCAATCTTAATGGGTTAAGCCAAACGCAAACCAATGCTTTAAACGCATTGCAAAAACATTCCGCAAGCTTACTCTTTGGTGATACAGGTAGTGGGAAAACCGAAATTTATATGCATTTAATCGCTCAAATGTTAGAGCAAAAAAAAAGCGCTTTATTATTGGTGCCAGAAATCGCTCTCACCCCTCAAATACAACAGCGCCTTAAAAAAGTCTTTAAAGAAAATTTAGGCTTGTGGCATAGCAAACTCTCTTTAACTCAAAAAAAACAATTTTTAGAAAAGCTTTACTCACAAGAAATAAAATTAGTGGTAGGCACACGAAGCGCGTTATTCTTACCCCTCAAAGAGCTAGGCTTGATTATTGTAGATGAAGAGCATGACTTTTCTTATAAATCCCAGCAAAGCCCTATGTATAACGCTAGGGATTTATGCTTGTATTTATCCCATAAATTCCCTATTCAAGTGGTTTTAGGCTCTGCTACGCCAAGTTTGAGTAGCTACAAACGCTTTAAAGATAAGGCTTTAGTGCGCCTAAAGGGGCGCTACATCCCCACACAAAAAAACATTATTTTTGAAAAAACCCCAAATTTTATCACGCCAAAACTCCTAGAAGCGTTAAAACAAGTGATAGACAAAAACGAGCAAGCCATTATTTTTGTGCCTACAAGAGCTAATTTCAAAACCTTGTTGTGTCAAAATTGTTACAAAAGCGTTCAATGCCCCTTTTGCAGCGTGAATATGAGTTTGCATTTGAGAACTAACAAACTCATGTGCCATTATTGCCATTATTCAAGCCCTATCCCTAAAATTTGTAGCGCGTGTCAAAGCGAAGTCTTAGTGGGTAAAAGGATAGGCACCATGCAAGTGTTAAAGGAATTAGAAAGCCTTTTAGAGGGGGTTAAAATAGCGATTTTAGATAAAGATCACACTAGCACGCCAAAAAAACTCCATAATATTTTGAATGACTTCAACGCCCAAAAAACCAATATTTTAATCGGCACGCAAATGATAAGCAAAGGGCATGATTACGCTAAAGTGAGTTTAGCGGTTATTTTAGGCATAGACAATATTATTAAATCTAGTAGTTATAGGGCTTTAGAAGAAGGCGTATCACTGTTGCATCAAATCGCCGGAAGGAGCGCGAGACAAATTTCTGGCCAAGTGTTCATTCAAAGCATTGAAGGGGGTTTGTTAGAGAGCTTTTTAGAAGATTATGAAGATTTTCTACAATACGAATTGCAAGAAAGATGCGAACTCTACCCGCCTTTTTCAAGGCTATGTTTGTTGGAATTTAAGCATAAAAACGAAGAAAAAGCCCAACAATTAAGCCTAAAAGCTTCTCAAATCCTTTCTTTGTGTTTAGAAAAGGGCGTAACGCTCTCTAGCTTTAAAGCCCCCATTGAAAAAATCGCTTCCTCTTATCGCTACCTTATTTTATTGCGCTCCAAAAACCCTTTAAGCCTAGTCAAAAGCGTGCATGCGTTTTTAAAAGCCACCCCCAATATCCCTTGCAGCGTGAATATGGATCCTATGGATATTTTTTAAAAAATTTAGGTTTTTCTGGCGACTAACAGCGTGAAATTCACCCATTTAAACAACGCTTCCACATGCTTAAACCCCACGCTTTCTAAAAGAGCGATATTTTCTTTCAAGCTATAAGGCACAAGCACATTTTCTAACGCCTCTCTTTTGAAAGCGATTTCATTGTGGCTATAACCTTGATTTTGCTTATAAAGGTAGTATAACTCTATCATTTGCTTGTCTAATATCCTATCTTCACTCATGATTTTTTCGCCCACCAATAAAACCCCATTTAACGCAAGGCTGTTATAAATCTTTTTGAGCAACACTTCTCTTTGCATAGGGCGGATAAATTGCAACACAAAAAGCAATGAAAATGCACTCGCTTCTTTAAAGTCAATCTCTAAAAAATCCACGCATTCAAAATGGGTATTTTTAAAATCTTTTAATTTTTCTTGCGCTTTTTTGAGCATGGGCATGGAATTGTCAATCCCTATAAGCTCAATATCTTGTTGGATTTGTTTGTTAAGCACGACAAAAAAGTTTCCGGTAGAACAACCCAAATCATAAATCAAGGGTTTAGGATTAATGCTTTCTTTCAAATTTTGAGCGATAAAATACGCCCCCAAATTTAACATTTCATGGTAATAAGGGATAGAGCGCTCTAGCATGTCATCAAAAACATGGGCGACTCTTTCATCAAAACAAAAGCGTTTGCCTAGGGCTTCATTAAAAAGAGTGTCCTTCATCGAACAAAAAGCGTGGTTTAATAAAGCTTTAAACCACCCTATTAAAATAGTGCTTAAGCTTTTTTATGTTTATGCACCAATTCGTTGATGTAGTGATCCACTGATCCTAAACCTTCTTTTTTCGCCCATTCATAGCATTTGGAGACAAAATCCCAATTAATATGCCCATAGAATTTTTCCAAATACACAGGGCGTGCGTTTTTATGGTCAATATAATAAGCATGCTCCCACACATCTACCACTAAAAGCGGCACTTTCTTATCTGTTACTGGAGTTTGAGCGTTGCTAGTTTGGATGATTTCAATTTTTTGAGTGTCTAAATTATACGCCACCCAATTCCAACCAGAGCCAAACAAAGTGGTCGCACTCTTAATGAATTCTTCTTTAAATTTCTCTAGTGAGCCAAAATCTTTTTCTAAACCTTCTTTTAATTCATCGCTCAAAGCAGTCGCTTTAGGGCTTAAGCAATCCCAATAAAAATCGTGGTTATAGATTTGAGCGGCGTTATTGAACACGCCTCCGCTAGACTTTGTCAAAATGGTGTATAGGCAACTTTCTTCAAACTCCGTGCCTTTAATTAAATTATTCAAATTATTCACATAAGTTTGGTGGTGTTTCCCATGATGGAAATCAAACGCTACAGGGCTTAAAAAATCTCCCATGCTGTCTTTAGCAAAAGGCAATTCTCTCAATACAAACATGTTTTCTCCTTGTGATTATATGACCGTATTATAATCATTTTTTAAGGCTTTTTGGTAAATCTTTTCTTAAAAATTGATCGTTATACAAATTTTGTGGATTTTAGGGGATTTTTTTGGAATGAAAACAGCCTTTTCAAACAAAACCTTTTAAAATTTTTAAAAGTTAATCTTAATTGACTACTATTCTAACACAACCAAACAAAAAGGATCAACAATAGAAAAAGTTACTTTCAAAAAAGAAACATACCAAGTTAGAGAGGAAAACCCTAAAAGTGGGCAATAAAGCTCCAGATGTGAAACTCGTAACCAACGATTTGCAAGGAGTTAATTTACTCCATCTTGGTGTGCATTTTCAAGTCATCAGCACGCTCTCTACTCTAGTTGGGTAAGTTTGCTTGCTCCAAGCCAAACGCTTTAATGAGCAAGCGAGCGAGTTGGCTTCTGTGAGTTTTAGGGTGGTTTCTGTGGTTTGCCTTCCGCTCAAGGGCAAGTTTGTGGCACTGAAGGCATCAAGGATTTGAAAATTTTGAGCGATTTTAGGTATAAGGCTTTTGGGGAAAATTACGGCGTGCTGTTAGGCAAGGGCTCTTTGCAAGGCTTACTCGCTCGATCGGTGTTTGCGATTGACACTCAAGGGGTGGTTATTTATAAAGAAATCGTTAAAAACCTTTTAGAAGAGCCCAATTATGAAGTGCTTTTAAAAGTGTTGAAACAATAAATAAGGGAGAGAATTATCCAAAATCCCCTATTCTCTTAAGAAAATAAGTTCCGCTATAAAATATTGTTTTTTAAACAATACAAAATCCAATCCATTCTAGCAAGAACTATACAAAAAGAAACTCCAAAAGAAAAACATGGTGGAGAATAGCGGAATCGAACCGCTGACCTCCTGCGTGCAAAACAGGCGCTCTCCCAACTGAGCTAATTCCCCAAAGATTGTGAAAGAATGGTGGGCTTAGGAGGAGTTGAACCTCCGACCTCACCCTTATCAGGGGTGCGCTCTAACCACCTGAGCTATAAGCCCTTAAACTAATCAAAACTAAAGACGAAATTGTAGATTAAACTTCCTTAAAAAATCCTTAAAAAATAAATGAGATTATGATGCTATAATACTTGAATACTTGTTATTTTTTCATTATTAAAGGGGTTTTATGGCATTACTATTCACAGGGGCATGCGGATACATAGGCTCGCATACCGCAAGGGCGTTTTTAGAAAATACCACAGAAAACATCATTATTGTAGATGATTTAAGCACCGGTTTTTTAGAGCATATCAAAGCATTGGAGCATTACTACCTTAATAGAGTCATGTTTATTCAAGCGAATTTGAATGAGACGCAAAAATTAGACGCATTTTTGAATAAGCAACAATTACAAGATCCTATTGAGACTATCTTACACTTTGGGGCTAAAATCTCCGTAGAAGAATCAATGCACTTGCCTTTAGAATACTACACCAACAACACGCTTAACACTTTAGAGCTTGTCAAACTTTGCTTGAAACACCACATCAAGCGTTTTATTTTTTCTTCCACAGCCGTGGTTTATGGCGAGTCCAATTCAAGCTTGAACGAAGAAAGCCCCTTAAACCCCATCAATCCTTATGGAGCGTCTAAAATGATGAGTGAGAGAATTTTATTAGACGCTTCTAAAGTGGCGGATTTTAACTGCGTTATTTTGCGCTATTTCAATGTGGCTGGGGCATGCATGCAAAATGATTATACTACGCCCTACACTTTGGGTCAGCGCACCCTAAACGCCACACATTTAATCAAAATTGCATGCGAATGCGCGGTGGGGAAAAGGAAAAAAATGGGGATTTTTGGCACCGATTACCCCACAAGAGATGGCACATGCATTAGGGATTATATCCATGTAGATGATTTGGCTAATGCACATTTAGCGAGCTATCGGGCTCTTTTAGAACAAAATAAGAGCGAAATTTATAATGTCGGCTACAATCAAGGGCATAGCGTGAAAGAAGTGATTAATAAGGTTAAAGAAATCTCAAACAACGATTTTTTAGTAGAGATTTTAGACAAACGACAAGGCGATCCAGCAAGCCTTATTGCCAATAACGCTAAAATCTTACAAAACACCTCTTTCAAACCCCTTTATAACAACCTAGACACCATCATCAAAAGCGCTTTGGCTTGGGAAGAACACCTTTTAAGATTTCAATAATGCACCCTATGTAAATACAATCCGTTAGCCATTATGGGCGTTCTTATGGTGGCTTTGATGTTATTGATTTGTGTTTTAATTTCAGCGAGCGTGATTTTTTCTAAGGAGTATTGAACGCATGCTTGCATGATCAAACGCACGCTAGAGCGCAAAAACGCATCGCCGATAATTTTAAACACTACGCACTCATGCCCCATGATAGAAGCCTTATAAGCAAACGCGTTAAAAATGATGCGTTTGGGGTTGGTTGCCGCCCCGCCTTCTTTTTTAAACATGGAAAAATCATGCTTGCCTATAAATTGCTTTAAAGCGGTGTTTAATGAATCTAATGATCCATAATCCCCACAAGCGATATAAGGTGCTAAAAAAGGTGTTTTTAAACTTTTAGTTAAAAGGTAGCGATACGCTCTTTTTTGAGCGTCAAAACGAGCATGGAAATTTTTTTCTTCTAATTTTTTTAAGACAATATGCGGAGCGAGTTTAGGGGCTAGATAATAAAACAACTTATCAGCACTCCAGTGTTTTTGAGCATGAAAAGATAGCACTTGATTGTTTGCATGCACGCCTTTATCGGTGCGACCGGCTGCAATCACTACGCTTTTAATCCCTAGCAAATTTAGAGCGCTTTCAATTTTATCTTGCACGCCAAGTTTGTCAGGCTGTTTGGCATAGCCTAAAAAATACGCCCCATCATAAGCGATAGTAGCCTTAAAACAACGCATTTTAATAACGCTTTAAAATGAATTTTCTAAACAACAAATAAGAGGCAAACGCCCAAATAAAGGGGAAGATAAAGGTCATCAAAAACAAATCGGTAGAAATCACATGCACCATTAAAAAATAAATCCCAACCGCCCCAAGGACATAGAAATAACTCCAATTCGTTTTGAATCGTGGGTTGGCGATACCAAATAAAGGGATTAAAAACACGCTCGCTAAAGGGAATAATGAAACCAAAATCGCTTGAGAAAAACGGCGTTTTTGACTTTTATTAGCGCTTTTACCAAAAGCTCTTTTCCAATAACCTAAATAATCCGTGCCTTGCAAATAAGACGCATCGTTAGCGTTAAACGACTTGAGCTTGTTGCGTAAATGCAATTCCTCAAAATCAATTTTACGCATTTTATCGCCTTGAGTGAAATACGCATGCCCTTTGTATAAATTCAATTCAAACACGCCATTTTGGTTGTTAATATTGCCTTTTTGAGCCAAAATAAAGCTTTCTTGAGAGAGACTTTTATTAGAAAAAAGCACCAAATTATCATAGGAATTGTTTTCAGCCTTATCCACATACACGAGCCAATCGCCTAATTTTTGCCCAAACTCGCCCACTCTTATATTAATGTCAATCTTGTCCTTTTTTTGATGCAAAAACCCATAATAAGCGCTCTTGGAAGTGGGGATTAAAACAAGCGAAAACACCAATAAAATCGCACTCACTAAAATACTTAATGGCACAAACGCTTTAGTCATTTTTTTAGGCGAAACCCCTAAAGAAAAAAAGACTAATAGTTCATGGTCATAACTAAGCCTTGAAAGTCCCAAAGCACAAGCCGCAAAAAAAGTGATCGGCAAAATAAAAAAGATAGTTCCAGGCAAGGAATACAAAAAAAGTTGCACTAGATCCAAAAAGCTCACTTTAATCACAAGTGTTACGCTTGCGATACTAATTAATAGCACGATAGAAGAGATAAAAAACAGTACTAAAAAGAAAGAAAAAAAGACTTGCGAAACCGCCATAAAAAGGTAGCGTTTAACCATTTTAATCTTTTTCCACTTTTTATTGCACCCCATCTACAACAGGCACAAATGAGCATTTTTCTAGCACTTTTTGGACGCACAAGGTGTTATTTTGCTTCACGAATCGTTTGATCACTTGCTCGTTATTTTCTTGAATGGGTGCAACTAAAATCCCACCTTCTTCAAGCTGATCAATAAGTGCTTGCGGGATAGTAGTCGCGCAAGCAGAGAATAAAATCCTATCATAAGGAGCGTATTGCTCCCAGCCTTTATTCCCATCAGCAAATTTGACATGAACATTTTCTAAACCCAAATTTTTAAGGCGCAAACGCGCTTCTATATACAGGCTTTCAATCCTTTCAACGCTAAAAACACGCCTAAAAATTTGAGACAGCACCGCCGCTTGATAGCCACTTCCGCAGCCAATTTCTAGCACACTATCCACATGATCGATTTCTAGGTATTGCGTCATTTTAGCCACGGTTAGGGGCGAAGAAATATATTGTTGTGCCTGCATGGAAAGAGCGTTCAAAGTGTAAGCAAAATGCTTGAAAGGGGCTGGCACAAAGATCTCTCTTTCAATACTCTCCATGGCCTTTCTCACTTTAGGGTGCAAATGAAAACGCTTATGGATTTCTTCACACATCAAATGGTTTTTGATACTATTCAAACAAACCCCTTAAAAATCATCAAAACTCACGCTCCCTTTAGCGTAATTGCTCACCCTAGCTTCAAAGAAATTAGAGCGTTGCTCATTGAAACTTGAAAAGCTTTCTACCCATTTAATGGGGTGTTGGACGCCATAAATTTTAGCGATACCCACCTTACTCAAACGGCTATCCGCTAAAAACTGGATGTATTGCTCAATCAAGCTTGAGGTAAGCCCTAAAATCTTACCTTGCGTGATATAATCCCCCCACGAAGCTTCAATTTTTACCGCTTTTTTAAACATCTCTATGACTTCATCAATCAATTGCGGTGTGAATAAATCCGCTCTTTCATTCCTTAAAGCGTTGATCATGTTTTGGAATAAGATCAAATGCGTCACCTCATCTCTTTGGATAAAACGAATCATTTGCGCTGATCCGAGCATTTTACCACTCCTAGCCAAAGTGTAAAAATAGCTAAACCCGCTATAAAAATAAATCCCCTCTAAAATTTGATTCGCAAAAAGTGCTTTGAGGATGTTTTCTTCTGTGGGGTTTTTGGCTAATTCCATATACACCTGCGCGATATAATCATTCTTGCTTTTTAATTGCATGTCATTACGCCACATGTCATAAATCTCTTCGGTATTAGCGCTAATGCTTTCTACCATCACCGCATACGCATGGCTGTGTAAGGCTTCTTCATAAGCTTGACGCACCAAGCACAAATTAATCTCTGGACTGGTGATAAAGGGATTGACATTATCAATTAAATTATTGGTTTGCAAGCTATCCATAAAGATGAGTTGCGCTAAAGCTCTGTCATAGCCGATCTTTTCTTCTGCACTTAATTTTAAATAATCTCTTTTATCATCATTCATGCTCACTTCTTCAGCAAACCAGGTGTTAGCGAGCATCGTTTTCCATAAATGATCCGCCCATTGATACTTGATTTTATTCAAATCAAACATGCTTGTAGGATTGCCCCCAAAAATCTTTCTTTCATTCACACTTTCTGTAGAATCGGGGTTGTAAATTTTCTTGCGTAAAACTTCCATTTGGTTCCTTATTTTTGCTTAAAAACTATCTATTAACAGTCTTATTAGAATACCTTAAAAGAATTTAAAACCCCCTAAAAGCAAACAAAAACTCAAATTTTTCAATTTTTTTCAGTATTTTTAAAGGATTAAAAAACTAGAATGTCGCTTCTTTATTTTCTATTCTTATATTATATATACGCGATGGTGTGCGGAAGTGGCGAAATTGGTAGACGCACTAGACTTAGGATCTAGCGCCGCAAGGCATGAAGGTTCGATTCCTTTCTTCCGCACCACGACTTTAGTTTTTCACTTACCGCTTATTGTGATAGCTTGCTTTAAACTTGTTTGATTACCATAATCTTTAACAATATTACCCAACCACCAAATGAAAAAGCGTTGTAAAGCACTTATATGTGGAAACCATCATAATGGGTTTAGCGCTGCATGTTAGCCATTAAAGTTCAAAAAAGAGTATATTTTTCACAAATTAAATTTTTTTGGCGTTTAAAATCCATTTTTCTCATCCTATGCATTACTTTACATACTACAATACTCTAAATTTAAGAATAATAAAAACCAAAGAATAGATTTATCATTAAGGGCGTTTGTGTTTATCAATCTCATTTTAGGAGGTGCTCATGAAAAAATCATGGCAGGCGTTTCTATTCTGTGGAGCGGTTTTTAACGCTTCTTTGCAAGGTTTTGAAGCCAAACTCAATGGCTTTGTGGATCAATCTAGCACGATTGGTTTCAACCAACACAAGATTAATAAAGCAAGAGGCATCTATCCTATGCAACAATTTGCAACGATTGCGGGTTATTTAGGGCTTGGTTTTAACCTACTACCTAAAAAAGTGTCCGATCATGCCTTAAAAGGCAAAATAGGAGGCATGGTAGGGTCCATTTTCTATGACGGCACGAAGAAGTTTGAAGACGGCTCTGTGGCTTATAATCTCTTTGGTTATTATGATGGGTTTATGGGGGGTTATACAAATATCTTACAAACCGATGATTTAGCGACAGCAAACAGAAAATACAACGAAAATGTCCGCAACTATGTCTTTAGCGATGCGTATTTAGAATACAGCTATAAAGATTATTTTGAATTTAAAGGTGGGCGCTATCTCTCCACCATGCCTTTTAAGAGCGGTCAAACGCAAGGCTTTCAGGTCTCTGGGCAATACAAAAAAGCACGCTTGACTTGGTTTAGCTCTTTTGGGAGGGCGTTCGCTTATGGCTCGTTTATGATGGATTGGTTTGCCGCTAGGACCACTTATAGCGGTGGCTTTACCAAAAACGATAAAGGGGGTTATGACAAGCATGGGGAGAAGGTGCTTTATGGCACGCATGCGGTGCAGCTCACTTATAATCCACAGCGTTTTGTTGTAGAGGCTTTTTATTACCTTTCGCCTCAAATTTTCAACGCTCCAGGCGTTAAGGTTGGTTGGAACTCTAACCCTAACTTTAGCGGCACAGGCTTTCGCTCGGATACGACTATCACAGGGTTTTTCCCTATCTACTACCCTTGGATGATCGTTAAGGCTAATGGGAGTCCGGTGTATAGATACGACACCCCAGCCACTCGATATGGGCAAAATCTCATGATCCGCCAACGCTTCGATATAAACAATTACAATGTATCAATCGCCTTTTATCAAGTCTTTCAAAACGCTAATGGTTGGATAGGCAACATGGGGAATCCAAGCGGTGTGATGACTGGGAATAACAGCGTCTATGCGGGTTTTTCAGGCACGGCTCTTAAAAGAAACGCTTCTACGATTTTAGTGTCTTGTGGGGGTGCTCATTTTGTGAAAAAATTCACATGGAAATTCGCTACGCAATATTCCACTTCTGTGGTTTCTTGGGAGGCGAGAGCGATGCTCTCTTTAGGGTATAAATTCTCTGAATACTTGAGCGGTGGCATTGATCTTGTGTATTATGGCATACACACCAATAAAGGCTTTAAAGCCGGTGAAAATGGGCCTGTGCCTAAAGACTTTCCGGCTCTTTATTCTGATAGGAGTGCGTTATACACGGCCTTGGTAGCGTCTTTTTAGATGCTACGAATAACAAAATAATAGCATGCGTCTTTCTAGCGCTACTCTATGATATGGTAGCGTGTTTTTTAGATGCCGATAACAAAATATGGTAAGCATCCTTTTTTAAATGCTTACTCCTATAATTAGGTATCTTCGGTGCTATCTCTCTAATCTCTATAATGCAAAATAATGCAAAACTCAAGCAAAAACTCTTTTTGTAAATCGCATAAGCAAAAATTCATAATCTTTAAAATCTAAAAAATGTTTTTAGCATTTTTTATTGAATAGTAAAGAACTTGATTTTAATCAAGCGATAACCTCTTCAAAAAGCGCTCTTTGGTTAGGGAGATCTTAAGGCGTTAAGGAAAGAATTATTTCAAAACCCCCCTATTATCCCCTTAAAGGTTATAAAAAGGTTACAAATATAGCAAAAGTTTAAATGATTTTATAGCTCTTTATAAGATTTTATAGGTTTGCAATAAGGGGGTTTAAACCCCCTTTATTCAAGTGGCTTTAATATAAGGGGTTTCAGCCAGCGGTGGATAAATTTTATTTTTAAAATACGCGTTTGAACAAATCCTAACGCTTACAACTAACACCAACAACGCTACAAACATGAAAAACACGCACAAAATTGCATCAATCATGTGGTTAAAAAAGGATTTTTGGAGTGTTTTGAGCGCTTTTTCATCGGTAGTGATCGCTATTTTTTCTTTAATGATTTGCATTTGAGCCACATGCGAAACATTATTAAGCACGCTATCATCACTCTTTGGCATCACCTTTAAAATACCGCTATAAAAAGTGATAGCCAAAATCAAGACTGCCGGCAAAACGCTTATCATCGCCCCTTTAAAACGCCCCATTTTAAACAACACCACCGTAACCAACAACAACGCCATGCCCGCTAACATCTGATTACTCACGCCAAATAAAGGCCATAGCGTATAAATCCCCCCTTTAGGGTCAATCGTGCCTTGATACAAGAAATACCCCCACCCTACCACGCACAAAAGAGTGGCAAAAATCCCAGCCTTATAAGAGCTAAGATCGCCCAAAGGCTTATAAACATTACCGAGCAAATCTTGAATCATAAAGCGAGCGGTTCGTGTGCCTGCATCCACGGCGGTTAAAATAAATAAAGCTTCAAACAAAATCGCAAAATGATACCAAAACGCCATCACGCTTGGATCCCCTAAAATGTGATACACGATCATCGCTAAACCAATCGCAAAAGTGGGTGCCCCACCGGTGCGGCTCAAAATAGAGCTTTCGCCAATGTTTTTGGTCATTTCATTGATTTCTTCAGCACTAATGCTAAAACCCCATGAGCTAATCACCGAAGCCGCATCAGCTATATCTTTACCAATGCTCACTTCTGGCGAATTGATAGCGAAATAAAGCCCTGGGTGCAAAATCCCTGCACACACTAACGCCATAAGAGCCACAATACTCTCCATCACCATAGAGCCATAGCCCACTAGCCTTGCATCGCTTTCTTTAGCGAGTATTTTAGGGGTCGTGCCTGAAGAAATTAAGGCATGAAAGCCACTAATTGTCCCGCAAGCCACCGTGATAAACAAGAAAGGGAACACACTTCCTGCAAACACAGGTCCACTGCCATCTACAAAGGGCGTGATTTTAGGGATTTGTAAGGGTGGAGCGACAAAAATAATAGCTACAACCAACACCCCTATAACGCCAATTTTTAAAAAAGTGCTTAAATAATCTCGTGGAGCGAGTAAAAACCATACCGGCAAAATAGAAGCCACAAAACCATAACCCATGATCATCCACGCTAAAGAGCTAGCGTCAAAAGTGAAGATTGACGCTAATTTAGGATCTAAAGAAACATATTTACCCGCATAAATCGCTATAAGCAACAGCACAAAGCCAATAACAGAAACTTCTAAAATCTTATGCGGTCTGAAAAATCGCATGTAAATCCCCATAAGAATCGCAATGGGAATAGTCATTGCAATCGTAAAAAAGCCCCAAGGCGAATGCGCTAAAGCCTTGACGACCACCATCGCTAAAATCGCAATGATAATAAGCATGATCCCCAAAATGCCTAAACTGGCGATCATTCCTACGAATTTACCCATTTCAAGCTTGATCATTTCGCCTAAAGACTTGCCATCGTGCCTAATGGACGCAAAAAGCACGACAAAATCATGCACACAACCCCCTAAAACCGAGCCTATCAAAATCCATAAAATAGAGGGCAAGTAACCCATTTGAGCGGCTAGTATCGGACCTACTAAAGGGCCAGCCCCAGCAATAGCGGCAAAATGATGCCCAAAAGTGATCGCTTTATCCGTAGGCACAAAGTCCTTGCCATCATTTCTTATGCATGCAGGCGTGGCTCTGTTGTCATCTAGCTTTAACACCCTATAAGCAATAAAATGGCTATAAAAACGATAGCCTATGCTATAAATACAAGCGCTCGCTACTACAAGCCATAGTGTGTTGATGCTCTCACCCTTATGTAGGGCTAGCACCCCTAAACAAATCGCCCCTAAAATAGCGACAAAAACCCAAGCCAAAGAAACTAAACTTTTTTGCATGTCCTCTCCATTTAATGATTGTTGTTGCTTTCAGCCGTTTTTTTATTATAATTCAGATTTTCTTTGGAGTAGAAGCAAAAGATAGCTCATGGATTTTTTATTGAAGGCTTGAGTTTATCCAAACGCCTTTTAGTAACAATTAGAACATGGGCTATTTTTAAACACTTTAGGGCATTCATTAAGGCAAAATAATGGCATTAGACTGGGATTTTATGTATCGCTCCATCCCTGCGTTTCTTAAGGGATTAGAACTCACGCTTTATGTTTCTTTCTTTGGGATTTTACTCTCGCTTATCGTGGGGTTTTTGTGTGCGGTTATTTTGTATTTTAAAATGCGCTTTATCTCTCCTATAGTTTATATTTATGGTGAAATCGCTAGGAACACGCCCCTACTCATCCAGCTTTTCTTTTTGTATTATGGGTTGAATGCAATCGGTTTGAGCGCTTTAGAATGTGCGATTTTAGCGTTAGGGTTTTTAGGTGGGGGGTATATGAGTCAAAGTTTTTTGCTTGGGTTTAAGAGCTTGGCTTCCATTCAAAGAGAAAGCGCTTTGAGTTTAGGGTTTAGCCCTTTGAAGCTTTTGTATTACATTGTTTTACCTCAAAGCTTGAGCGTTTCTATGCCTTCCATAGGGGCGAATGTGATTTTTTTACTCAAAGAAACTTCTGTGGTAGGCGCGATAGCCTTAACTGATATTATGTTTGTGGCAAAAGATTTTATTGGCATTTATTATAAAACGACTGAAAACCTTTTAATGTTAAGCATCACTTATTTGATCGTTTTGCTCCCTTTGAGCGTTTTATTTGTGATCTTAGAGCGTTTTTTTAAAAAGAAAGTGGCTTAAAATGGGGGTTTTATTAGAGTTAGATAACCTTAAGCGTTTGTTAGAGGGGTTTGAAATCACTCTTTTAATCGCTCTTAGCTCTGCAATTGTTTCAATCATTTTTGGGGTGCTTTTGGGGAGTTTGATGGCGTTTGGCTCTCAATTTTTAATTTTTATATGCCGTGTGTATTTGGAAAGCATTCGCATTATCCCACTTTTAGCATGGCTGTTTATCGTGTATTTTGGGTTAGCGAGCTTGTTTGATTTGCATATTAGTGCAATTTTGGCGAGCATTGTCGTTTTTAGTTTGTGGGGTAGCGCTGAAATGATGGATTTAACCAGAGGGGTTTTAACTTCCGTGAGCAAACACCAAGTAGAAAGCGCTTTGGCTTTAGGCATGGATTCAAAAAGGGTTATTTTTAACATTATTTTCCCCCAAAGCTTTTTGTCTTTATTGCCCTCAATTCTTAATTTATTCACGCGCATGATTAAAACCACGGCTTTAGTCTCTCTTATTGGAGCGATTGATTTATTAAAAGTAGGCCAACAAATCATAGAGCTTAACCTCTTGCGCATGCCTAATGCGAGCTTTGTGGTTTATGGCGTTATCTTAATGTTTTATTTTAGTTTATGTTATAGTTTGAGCCTATATAGTTCCTATTTAGAAAAAAAATTCCAATACATTAGAGGGTAAAATGAGCGTGATTTTAGAAACCAAAGGGTTAAAAAAAACCTATCAAAACCATTTGGTTTTAGACGGCATTAATTTCACTTTAAATAAGGGTGAAGTGGCAGTGATTTTAGGGCCTAGTGGGTGTGGGAAAAGTACTTTTTTAAAGTGTTTGAATGGGCTTGAAAAGATTGATGAAGGTGAAATTCTTTTTGAAAACATTAACCTTAATACGCCAAGCACTAACTGGAATAAAATGCGCCAAAAAATAGGCATGGTGTTTCAAAATTATGAATTGTTCTTGCATTTAAATGTGCTGGATAATATCTTGCTCGCTCCTTTAAAAGTGCAAAAACGCTCCAAAGATGAGGTCATTTCTCAAGCCATAGAGCTTTTAAAACGAGTGGGTTTGGAGCATAAACAAAAAGCTTACCCTAAAGAGTTGAGCGGTGGGCAAAAACAGCGAGTAGCGATTGTGCGTTCTTTATGCATGCAGCCAAAAATCATGCTTTTTGATGAAGTAACCGCCTCTTTAGACCCTGAAATGGTTAAAGAAGTTTTAGAAGTGATTTTAGAATTAGCTAAAACGGGCATGAGCATGGTGATTGTAACGCATGAAATGAAATTCGCCCAAAAAATCGCTAGTAAAATCGTGTTTTTTGATAGCGGTAAGATCGCTGAAGAAAATAGCGCTAAAGAGTTTTTTAACCACCCTAAATCTCAAAGAGCGCAAAAATTTTTAGAAACTTTTCATTTTTTAGGGAGTTGTTAAATAAAGTTTGCTAAAAAGATGCTTTTAATTTTCAAAAGAAGGTGGTTTCATGAAAACCAATAAGCTTTTTAAGGCATGGGGACTATTTTTAATTTTGATCGCTTTAGTCTTTAATGCATGCTCTGATAGCCATAAAGAAAAGAAAGACGCTTTAGAAGTCATTAAACAAAGGGGGGTTTTAAAAGTGGGGGTTTTTAGCGATAAACCTCCTTTTGGCTCTGTGGATTCTAAAGGGAAATATCAAGGTTATGATGTAGTTATCGCTAAACGCATAGTGCTTGATTTATTGGGCGATGAAAATAAGATAGAGTTTATTCCCGTAGAAGCCTCAGCTAGGGTGGAATTTTTAAAGGCCAATAAAGTGGATGTTATCATGGCTAATTTCACGCGCACTAAAGAAAGAGAAGCGGTCGTAGATTTTGCTAAGCCGTATATGAAAGTCGCTTTAGGGGTTATCTCTAAAGATGGGGCGATTAAAAATATAGAAGAGTTGAAAGATAAAGAGCTTATTGTGAATAAAGGCACGACAGCAGATTTTTATTTCACTAAAAATTACCCCCATATCAAACTTTTAAAATTTGAGCAAAACACAGAGACTTTTCTAGCCCTTTTAAAAGATAAGGCTATCGCATTAGCCCATGATAACACTCTCTTACTCGCTTGGGCGAAACAACACCCTGAATTTAAATTGGGTATTACAAACCTTGGCGATAAGGATGTGATCGCTCCAGCGATTAAAAAAGGCAACCCTAAACTTTTAGAATGGCTGAATAATGAAATTGATTCTCTCATTTCTAGCGGCTTTTTAAAAGAAGCTTATCAAGAGACTTTAGCACCCATTTATGGGGATGGAATCAAGCCGGAAGAAATTATTTTTGAATGATTTTTAGGCTTTGCTTGACAGAGTGCGTTTTTGTTGCTAGGATCATGGGTCTTTAACTCTGTATTTTTGAAAGATTTATTTTATTTGAAAAGGATTATTTGTGAATGATTTTTCTTGTTATAAGCGTTATTTAAAATCTTCGTTAGTTGGGTTGCTAGGCGTGGGGCTTTTGAGTGCTCAACTTAACGCTAGGAGCTTTATTGATGGGGATTTAGACATTCAAAAATTCAGCTATGAAGATTCTTTGCTTAAAAAGGGGGATCCTAATGGCGTGCATAAAGTGCAGGTGCGTAACTATAACGGCAAAATGGAAGAAGTTCAAATCCATTCCGAAATACGCATCAAGCTTAAACCGGGGGTTAATCAAGAAGTTAAAAAAGGCAAAATTTATAGCGCTCAAATCAATGAAGGCATGTGCTATGCTTTTAGAATGCTCCAAACCGGCGACACTACAAGCCTTGATCCTAAAGAATTCCCCAAACAAAGCCGTGAGAAAAAAGGCAGGGTAGTCACCTTAATCGGTCAAAATGAAGTGCCCTATCTTATTTTAGAAACGGATTGCCAACTAGAAGATATTGCAAAGCTCTCTTTAGTGGGTAATTTTGATGGCACTGGGTTTCTTACGGAATACAAATTCAAAGACGCTAAACCCATTTACTAGTCTTCTTTTTAGCTTCATTCTTAAAAATCTCTTAGTCTTTTGATGACTAGGAGGTTTTTATTCGTTAGGGGTGTTTGTGAGTGCGTCTTAAAATTTTAAAAATTTGCATGCACTACCAACAAATAAAACTTAATATTTTTTAAAATGAAATTTTAACCACTCTGTGGGGTTTTACTTGACTAGCGTCAAGCTCTTTTGTTTTTGTTTTAAAAATGCTGTTAGTATTTTTTAAGCTTTCAAAAGTAAGCAAAGAAAAATAAAAAAGAAACCCCCTTTTTTTAGGAGTTTTCTTGTTGTTGATATCCTTTAAGAGCAAAGAACAAAATATAAAAATAGCATAACAACGGCACGCTATAAGCGTAGAGCAAATTCAAATCAGCTGCCGCTAGCTTATCTGTAACCACGCCTTGAATGGGGGGGATTAACGCCCCTCCCACAATTGCCATGCTGATCACTCCAGAAGCCTTAGAAGTGAGATGCCCTAAATTGAGCGTGGCCAAAGAAAAGATGGTAGGGAACATGATAGAGTTAAAAAAACCCACAAAAGTCAAAGCAAATAGAGCGATCTTACCTCCAATGAGAATGGCTAAAGCGATAAGAACAATAGAGCTTAAGGCGTTGAAAGCTAGGTATTTATTAGGAGCGATTTTATTCATCAGCACACTACCTAAAAAGCGCCCTACCATCGCACCTCCCCAATAATACACCAAGTAATGCGCACTTGTTTGAGCGTCTAAATTTAAAAGCTTTTCAAAGCTCAACACCAAGAATGAGCCAATCGTAACCTCTCCTCCCACATAAAAAAAGATCCCTAAAGCTCCAAAAACAAAGTGTTTGTGCGAGAACAGGCTTTTTTGCGTCGTCTCTTTAGGCATTTCTTTTTCCACATTAGGCAATTTTAAAAGATACATGATGAGCGCTAAAAGGAGCGAAAACGCCGCCAAGCCCAAGTAAGGCATTTGAACGCTTTTAGCGTCCGCCAATTTGTCTATCAAGCTTGAATTATCGCCCATTTTAGTCGTGCTAAAAATCAACAAGCTCCCAAAAATAGGCCCTAAAGTCGTGCCAAGCGAGTTGAACGCCTGGACTAAAACCAAGTTTCTGGCTTCTTTACCCTTTGAAAGCAAGGTTACGAAAGGATTTCCGGCAGTTTGCAAGCACACAATCCCACTCGCTAAAATGAACAACGCCCCTAAAAACACCTTATAAGAACCTAAATGCGCCGCCGGATAAAACAACGCACACCCACTCGCCGTGATCACAAAGCCAAGCACCACGCCAAAAGGGTAGCCGATTTTACTGATCACATTCCCAAAAACTCCCCCCATGATAAAATACGCCCCAAAAAAGCAAAACTGGATGAGCGAGGCTTCAAAATAGGTCAAGTCAAAAATGGGTTTTAAATGCGGAATTAAAATGTCATTTAAAACCGTGATGAAACCCATTAAAAAGAATAACGCCGTCAAGCTCGTCAGCGCCAAAGTGTTAGAAGTCTTTTGCATACCTTCTCCTTATGATTGAGTTACTATAATCATAATGCTATTGTGAGTGTTTTAGGATAATAAACGATTTAAAATGAGAAAAAGAGCCAAGAAGTGGGTAAAAAAAGCAAAGCCCCTTAAAAAGAGCTTAACGGAAAATGAATACAGAAAAGGAAATGATACAAAGAGTGATGATGCCAAAATTGATAGCCTTAAAGTCTTTTTGGACTAACTTAATGATGCCATAGGACAAGAAACCAAAGGCTAATCCGTCGGTGATAGAGAAGGTTAAAGGCATCATCACCACGGTTAAAAAAGTGGAAACGCTAACGGCCATGTCTTTGAAATTCACGCCCTCTAATGCACTAAACATCAAAACCCCTACTATCACAAGCACCGGATAAATCGCGTTGCTAGGAATGGCTTTTAAGAGAGGTAAGCAAAAGAGTGTTGAGACAAAAAACAACCCAGTAAAAACCGCGGTAAGCCCTGTGCGCCCCCCTTCTTCAACCCCACTCGCGCTCTCTATAAAAGCTGTCGTGGTAGAAACGCCCACCACCGCACTCGCTAAAGAAACCGCTGCGTCCGCTTCTAAAGTTTTTTCTAAATCCTTGTTTGTCTCTTTGTCATTAAAGAAACCAGTCCTATGGCCAATCCCTGCAAGCGTGCCTAAAGAATCAAACAAATCGGTTACAAAAAAAGTGATAATAACCGGCACTAACGCCAAAGTGAAAGCCCCGCTCGCATCAAAAAAAACGCCTTTAATGTCTAGTTGCAAGGCGATAGGGCTAATACTAGCGGGCATGGAAAAAATTTCGGTGGGGTAAGGATCTATCTTAAAAACCCATGCGAAAACAGAGACTATCAGCACCGCTAGGATAAAAGAGCCTCTAACTTTTAGCGTGTAGAGTGCAAAAGTTAAAATGATCCCAAAAACCCCTAATAGCACATGCGGATCGCTAAAATCGCCTAGAGTGACAAGCGTGGTCTTATGGGTGACTACAATATGCATTTCTTTAAGACCAATAAACGCGATAAAAGCACCTATCCCCGCGCTCACCGCACGCCTTAAATCGCTAGGAATGCTTCGCATGACCCAACTTCTAAATTTGGTGAAAGACAAAACCACAAAAATCGCTCCAGAGAGCGCTACGATGCCTAAAGCGCTCTGCCAAGGGAGTTTTAACCCTTGAACTAGCCCAAAGCTAAAATAAGCTGACAACCCTAATCCCACGCTCATAGCGATGGGGGTGTTTGCCCATAGCCCATTAAACACGCTTGATAAGATAGTGATGATAGCGATCGCACTTAAAAGGGCTTCATAAGGCATGTTGGCGTGAGAAAGGATAAGAGCGTTTAAAGGCACGATATAGACCATGGTGATAAAGGTCGTTAAACCTGCTCTAAACTCGGTAGCAATGTT
Source organism: Helicobacter acinonychis (assembly GCF_900461455.1). Classification (NCBI taxonomy): domain Bacteria; kingdom Pseudomonadati; phylum Campylobacterota; class Epsilonproteobacteria; order Campylobacterales; family Helicobacteraceae; genus Helicobacter; species Helicobacter acinonychis. The sequence goes on from NZ_UGIA01000001.1 coordinate 1,003,637, forward strand.
AGTGTTGTGTTCTTTAAGCTTAAAAAACCCCATGTTAGATAACTCCTTACTATTTGGTATAGATTAATTTAATAAGGGGCTTTGGGGTTATATTACCACTTTTATTTTAAAAATTGCCTTAAGGTATTTACTTGTTTTGTTTAGATTGAAAGAAGCGGGTAAAAACCTTTTTAAGCTAACTTTAATTTTTTAATTTGATTTCATATTGGTTTTGGAAAGATTGTTGTAAAATAAACACCCCCATAAGTGCAATTATGGGAATAACCTTTACATAAGGAGTTTGCCATGAACGACAAAAATGGCAAAAACTCCTAGAGAACATTATGCCTTGAAATTTCTTTTTTAGGGTTTAAAGTGATTGTTTCGTTAGAAAGATAGCTTTAGTTTTTCCAAAGCTCCCTTAAGGCTTTTAACTTTAAGGGTTTTCCTTAAAAGTTTATCCTTAACTTATGGGGGCAAAAAATAAAGTTTAAAAAGATCGTTAGCCCATCATCTCTAAAGCTAGAATGATCATGTTGTTAAAACTTTCTATCCTTTCTTTAGGACTTAAGGCTTCTTTAGTGATCAAATGATCAGACACGGAGCATAAGCATAAAGCTTTAGCACTTAATTCCATCGCCGTGGCGTATAACCCTGCCGCTTCCATTTCAATACCCAAGTGGTTGTATTTGGCCAACAAATCAAAGGCATGCGTTTCAAAAGAATAGAAAAAATCGCTCGTAAAAATATTACCCACTTTCAAGTCAATTTCCAAACGCTTTGCCGTTTGATACGCCCTTAAGCTCAATTCAAAATCAGGCGTTGCACTCAAATCATGGTTCAAGAAACGGATCCGATTGGTTTTAGAGTCCGTTGAAGCTCCAGTAACCATGATAATGTCTCTCAAGCCGACCTTCGGGCTGATCGCCCCACAAGTGCCAATCCTTAAAAGCTCTTTAACTTGATAGGTTTTAACCAACTCTGTAACATAAATCGTGCATGACGCAATGCCCATGCCATGCCCCATTAAAGAAATTTCCTTCCCCTTATACTTCCCGCTAAAACCGAGCATGTTACGCACATTCGTGATCTCTCTAGCGTCTTGTAAAAAATTTTTTGCAATATAGCTCACCCTTAAAGGATCGCCGCATAAAATGCATTGAGGATGAAAGTCGCCGATTTTGGCGTTAATGTGAGGGGTCATGGTTGTCCTTTAAAATTCAATAAATTTTTGCCATAATCTAGGGGGCTTAATCCCAAAAAATGAGCGATACTCTGCCCAATATCCGCAAAAGTCTCGCTCCTGCCTAAAAAGGTCGGTTGTAAATCTTTGTGATACATCAAAACAGGAATATATTCTCGTGTGTGATCTGTGCCCTTAAAACTAGGATCACACCCATGATCAGCGCAAAGAATGAGCAAGTCATTTTCTCTTAAACTTTCTAAAATCTCTTTTAAGTACGCATCAAAATATTCTAAAGCGTTAGCATACCCAATCACATCACGCCTATGCCCATAATCGCTATCAAAATGCACAAAATTCGTAAAAATCAAGCTATTGTTTTGGGCGTTTTTGACCTGCTCTAAAGTTACATCGCACAGCTCCATCAAACTACCGGCTTTGAATTTTTGAGTGATCCCCACATGGGCGTAAATGTCAGCGATTTTTCCAATGCTAATGACTTCGCCTTGTTTTTCTTCAATGAATGTTTCAAAAAGCAATTTTTTATGAGGCTTTATCGCATAGTCTTTGCGGTTGGAAGTACGTTTGAAATTATCTTTATTTGTGCCAATAAAAGGCCTTGCGATCACTCTGGCGATTTTTAAAGGCTCTAAAATTTCAAACACTTCTTCACAAAGGGCGTATAACTTATCAAGCCCAAACTTTTCTTCATGCACAGCGATTTGAAACACTGAATCCGCTGAAGTGTAAAAAATGGGGTACAAAGTTTCTAAATGCTTTTCGCCTAAATCTTTAATGATTTCAGTCCCTGATGCGTGGCAATTCCCTAAATAACCCTTAATCTTGGTTTTATGCATAATTTCATCTAAAATTTCTTTAGGGAAAGAATTGTTTTTATCTTTAAAATACCCCCATTCAAAAAGAATGGGTGCACCCATCATCTCCCAATGCCCAGAAATCGTATCCTTAGCACTAGAGAGTTCTTGAGCGTAAGCGTAAGCCCCTATTAAGTTGGGATGAGAATCAAAACCCAAAGGCAATTCATTCGTGGCTTTTAAAGCGCTCAAGCCTAAACCCAAACTCTCTAAGTTAGGCAGTTTTAAAGCCCCATTGCGATCATTAGAATCAGCTAGGTTGTTAAAACAAGCCTTAGCGATATTGCCTAAAGTGTTCGCCCCCAAATCGCCAAAATCTTTAGCGTCTTCACTAGCCCCTATACCAAAAGAATCTAGTAATAAAACCACCACTCTTTTTTGCATGTCTTGTCCTTTTAATGGCTGTTTAGCTCTATGAATAGCCCAGCGATAGTCGCGCTCATGAAATTAGAAAGAGTGCCTGCAAGCACCGCTCTTAAAGCGAGTCTTGCAATGAAATCTTTCTTTTTAGGCACTAAACTACCAAGCCCTCCAATAAGCATAGCGACTGAACTTAAATTAGCAAACCCACACAACGCAAAAGTGATGATGGCTTTAGTTTTCTCGCTCAAGATTAAAGGAGGGTTATCGCCCAAATAAGGCAATAATTGCATATAGCCCACAAATTCATTGAGAGCGATTTTAATGCCTATGATTTCTCCGGCAATCCCAGCTTGACTCCAAGGAATGCCTAACATAAAGGCTAAAGGTTTTAAAAGCGTGCCTAAAACCACCCCTAAAGACAAATGCTCCATGCCCAAAAATCCCCCTATAACCCCTAAAAGCCCATTAATGAGTGCAAGCATCCCCACAAAAGCTAAAAGCATCGCCCCCACATGCAAAGCCAAATGAAGCCCTGTGCTTGCCCCATTAGCGATAGCTTCTATAACATTGACATGCTTTTCCACAGAAATATCTGCATGGTTAGAAATTTTTTCGCTTTGTGGGTAGATGATTTTAGCGAACAACAAACCCCCAGGAGCGGACATAAACGATGCAGCGATCAAATAAGGCAAAGGAATACCCATGCTCGCATACCCAGCCAACACAGGCCCTGCAACGCTCGCCATACCCACGCACATGACCGCAAAAATCTCTGAATCACTCATGCTTTTCAAATAAGGTTTAATGACTAGGGGCGCTTCGGTGTGCGCGACAAAAATATTAGCCGCTGCACTCATGCTTTCTGCTTTAGAAGTGCCTAAACATTTTCGCAACGCCCCACCGATAAGATTGATCACTAAAGGCATGATTTTTAAATAATATAAAAGCGAAATCAAGCTGGCAAAAAAGATGATTATCGCTAAAACATTGATCGCAAAAATAAACCCACCTATCCCTTGATCGCCTTTAGCGTTTGGAGCGAGATTGCCAAACAAGAAGCGCACCCCCTCATAGCCGTAACTAATCACGCTTTGTATGCCACCCGCTAAACCTTGTAGCATTTCTCTGCCTAAAGGCACATACAAAGCAAACGCCCCTAAAACCACCTGGATTACAAACGCACTGATAATCGTGCGATAATTAATAGCCCTTTTATCGCCAGAAAAAACCCAAGCAATAAGAAAAAGCACCGCCATCCCTACAACACTAAAAAGAGAGCTAGAAATCATCGTCAAATCCCTATAAGAAATTTAAAAGATGCAACACTACTATTGTAGTTTAGATTTTCTAAAAAAAAGATTAAATGGAGTTTAAACGAAAATTAAATCAAAATCATGGTGTCAAGAGGGGGACTTGAACCCCCGACCTCCGGCTTATGAGACCAGCGCTCTAAACCAGCTGAGCTACCTTGACACAAGCAAATATTAAAATTATAAAAAATTAAAGAAGAGATTGTACAAAAAAATTTCTTAAAAATCCATTAAACTTTTATTATCAATCCTACTTTCCTAAATTAATGATAAAAATTGGATATTTTCTTGTAAATTGGATATTTTCTTGTAAAATACTACGCATGTTTAAGAAAATTTTTCCATTGGCGTTAGTGTCGTCGTTGCGGTTTTTAGGGCTTTTTATTGTTTTGCCTGTCATTAGCTTGTATGCAGATAGTTTCCATTCAAGCAGTCCTTTGCTTATAGGTTTGGCGGTGGGCGGAGCGTATCTCACGCAAATCATCTTTCAAACCCCTATGGGTATTCTTAGCGATAAGATAGGCCGTAAAGTGGTGGTAGTGGTGTGCTTGTTGTTGTTTTTAGTGGGCTCGTTAGTGTGCTTTGTGGCGGATGATATTGTTTTGCTCGTTATTGGGCGCTTCATTCAAGGCATGGGGGCTTTAGGGGGGGTCGTTAGTGCGATGGTGGCTGATGAAGTGAAAGAAGAAGAGCGCACCAAAGCCATGACCATCATGGGGGTGTTTATTTTCATTAGCTTTACCATAAGCATGGCGATTGGTCCAGGAGTTGTGGCGTTTTTTGGGGGTGCGAAATGGCTCTTTTTACTCACGGCGATCTTAACTCTATTGAGTTTATTGATGCTTTTAAAAGTCAAAGACGCCCCTAAAATTTCTTATCAAATCAAAAATAAAATAGCTTACCAACCCAACTCCAAAGCCTTGTATCTCTTGTATCTAAGCTCTTTTTTTGAAAAAGCGTTCATGACGCTTATTTTTGTGCTAATCCCTTTAGCTTTAGTGAATGAATTCCATAAAGATGAGAGTTTTTTAATTTTAGTGTATGTGCCTGGAGCCCTGCTAGGGGTTTTAAGCATGGGAATAGCGAGCGTTATGGCTGAAAAATACAATAAGCCTAAAGGGGTGATGCTTTCGGGGGTGTTCTTATTTATTGTGAGTTATTTATGCTTGTTTTTAGCAGACTCTAGCTTTTTGGGTAAATATTTATGGCTTTTTATTGTTGGGGTGGCGTTTTTCTTTATTGGCTTTGCAACCTTGGAGCCTATCATGCAATCTTTAGCGTCTAAATTCGCTAGAGTGCATGAAAAAGGCAAGGTTTTAGGGCAATTCACCACTTTTGGCTATTTAGGGAGCTTTGTTGGAGGCGTGAGTGGGGGGTTGAGCTACCATTATTTAGGCATTTCTAACACGAGCTTAGTGGTTGTTATCTTGGGGCTTGTTTGGGGCTTATCGCTCTTTTTTCTCAATAACCCTTCTAAGCAAAAAAATGTTTATTTCCCCTTAGACGCTTATAATGGGGAACAATTTGAAACTTTAGGGGATAAAATTATTGAATGGTATGTCAATATTAGCGAAGAAATCATTATTGTGAAATATAATTCCGATCAAATTAGCGAAGAAGAAATCATTCATTTAGCGCAAAACTTCAGAAAATAAACCAATCAAGGATCAAAAATGACCTATGAAATTTCTAAAAAAGTCTTGCACATTGTAGGCAAGACAAACGCCACCTACAAACTCATAGAAGAAGGCGATAAAGTCTTGTTAGGATTGAGTGGGGGCAAGGATTCTATCATGCTCGCTTGTATTTTAGCCAGAATGCAAAAACATGCCCCTTTCAAATTTGATTTTAAAGCGGTTACCGTGCATTATGGTTTGGGCGAAGATTTGAAATGGTTGAGCGATTTGTGTAAAGATCAAGGCATTGAGCATGAGATTATTTACACCCAAATCGCTGCGACTATCAATGAAAAACGCCGTGAAAAAAGCTCGTTTTGTTCGTTTTGCTCTCGTTTGAGAAGGGGGACTTTGTATTCTAAGGCTTTAGAGGAAGGCTATAATAAAGTCGCTATCGCGCACCATTTAGATGATGCGGTGGAAAGCTTTTTTATGAATTTCACTTATAATGGGAGTTTAAGGAGCATGCCCCCTATTTACAGGGCTGAAAACGGCTTGTTGGTGATCCGCCCTTTGATTAAAGTGCGAGAAGCTAGTAGTATTCATTTTGTCACTTCTCAAAATATCCCCATAGCCCCTGATTGCAATTGCCCAGCCAAACAGCCCACCTCTGATAAACCCCCTATCGCACGATTAGCCACCAAAAATTTTTTAAAAGAAATGCAAAACCTGCACCCTCATTTCTTTGACAGCCTAGAAAATGCATTCAATAATGTTCAGGCGAACAGCTTTAGCGACGCTAAATATTTAGATGCTTAAGCTTTCTTTAAGCTTTTTTGTTGAGCATTTTAATCACGATTGTGAATAGCACCCCTTCAAAGATAGCTGCCAAAAGCAATGCATAGTAAGTGTTTGGCAAGATCGCTTGCGCTTTTAAACCCACTGCAGCGGTGGTGACTAAAAAGGTTAAAGGCATAGAAACCCCTAGAGCGAATGAAAACAGGTTTTTAGTCTCTTTAAAATATTTGTGCCACAACAAACTTGAAGCGATTAAATGCAAACCCAACATGCCCGCCACAATCAATGCCCCTTCAAGGATCAAATGCGGGTTTAGGAACACTAATTTTAAGTCTAAAGTAGAGCCTACATGGATGAAAAACAAAGGCACAAAAAACCCAAAACCCACATCATTGAGCTTGTGGATGAGCTCTGATTTATGGGGGAAAAAAGTAGAAACGACTAACCCAGCTAAAAACGCCCCCAAAACCATTTCTATTTTGAGCCACACCACGATCGCAACCAACGAAAAAAAGAGCATCAGCGAAAAGCGCACATCTTGGTTGAATTGATTGGTTTTAGGCATCACAAAAAGCCTTAAATGCGGGAACCACCAAAACAAGATCTTAAAGATTTGAAACGCCACGATGATTAGAATCAAAAAGACAATAAGAATGCCTAAATCTTTCACCAAATCCACACCCAAACCATGCGAATACACCCCATCCACGACCACTAACCCAACAATGCTTAACAACTCCCCAATAACGCCCACTTTTAAGACTAGATCAAGCCATAAGGTTTCTTTGCCGTAATCCTTGATTAGAGTCATAATCATCCCCAAACTCACAATGGGGAAAATCACCATAAAAATAGGCTCTAACCCAAAACTAAAAGTAAGGATAAATGAAAGCGTGTATAAAATCAAAAAATAAGCTAGAATGCGTTTTAAAAGAGAAGCTCCTAACTTTTTAAACAAATAAATTTCCACTTCCAAACCGCACAAAAACATTAAAAACAAAAAGCCAATTTCAGACATGACTTCAAAGCCTTTGGTTGGCTCAATCAAGCCCAAATACGCCCCAATGGACCCAAATAAAATCTCTACAACCGTGATAGGCAAACGAAAGAACCCAGAAACATAAGGGGCTATCACAATTAAAAGCATAATGAGCGCGAAAGTGAAAAATTCTGCATGCATGGCTTAATTTTACCCTAATATTGGTTAAGTTTTCACAGCGATAGGGTTTTTCTCTTTGTAAGTGGTGAAAACCCCTTTTTTGATTTCATAATAAGTCACCCCTAACGCGGTCAAAAACGCCAAAAATTGTGCGATAGGGTAAGTCGCCCAAATCCCATCAATCCCATAGAAATAGCTTAAAATCGGTAGTAAAACCACCATAAACCCTAGCGTGTGCGAAATAGTGATAATAAACGAACTTCTAGTGCGCTGAATAGATTGGAAAAACACCGCGCACAACAAAGTCATGCCTAAAAAAACATAACCGGTATAATAAATATTCATCGCCCTTTTAGTCTCTTGCATAAAAAGTGCATCCTGATCGCTTGGTTGCAAATAAAGCTTGATTAAAAATTCATCTAAGAAATAATAAACGCCATAGAAAAGAATCCCCACGCAAAACGCCACCTTCAAACCAAAAACAAACACCTCTTTGACGCGCTTTAAACTTTTAGCCCCATAACTAAAACTCGCAATAGGTTGGATGCCTTGAGAAATCGCAAACAAAGTCGTGAAAAAGATCACCGCATTATACATGATAATCCCATACATACTCACAAACCTCTCCCCTGCAGTGTGTATGATAGCGGTATTAAACAATAAAATCATAATAGAGGCACTAAATTCTGCCGTGCTTTGAGGCACACCGCTTTTGGTTGAAGAAATGATTGAAGACAAAGAAAAACGCTTGATAAAATACAACTGCCCTTTTTTAAACCAAAAATGCTGCATTAAGACTAAAAAGCCTATCGCATGCCCTATCACCGTGGCTATCGCACTGCCTTGAACCCCCACTTCCAAAACAAAAATAAACAAGTAGTTGAAAAAAACATTCACTAACGAGCCAATCAACATCGCCACCATCGCTAAAATCGGTCGTTTGTCATTCACCACAAAAACATCCGCCAAAGGGTGCAAAACCATAAAAACCGCACCCATTAAAATGATTTCAATATAGCGTTTAGACATGCTTAATAAAGCGTCACTACTCCCAAAAAGGCGCGCGATATTTTCACTAAAAGGCAGTAAAATCATGCTCAAAATAAAGGTGCTAATGGCGACAAAATAAAACACGCTGCTAAACACAAGCCTAGCTCTATGGGTTTTATTTTGACCTAAAAAATACCCCACAATGCTCGCTGCCCCAAAACCAAAAAGCAATTCATACGCTATTAAAGCCGGAAAAATAGGCCATGCGATATTGACCGCTGCAATAGCTTCTTTACCCAGTTTCTTGCCCACAAACATGCCGTCTATCATAGAATAAGTGGAAAGTGAAATCATAGAAAAAGCTAAAGGGATAAAGTAATAAAAAAAGAGCTTCCCAATAGAATCTTTATGCAAATCAATCTTTTTTTTGAGCATGGCCATCTCGCTTGTTGTTTAAAAAATGTGACAAATTTTGTTATTTTAACATAAAGAAAGAGACAATTTATCAGTTAAATACCGCTCAATTTAAGGAGAGATTTTCATCTATTTTGCCCCAAATTTGATCGTGATGAAATTAAACCAAAATAGCGCCAACAAACCTAGTGCCCCACCCACAAAGCCAATATACCCTAACCCCAATTGGTGGATCACAATACTGCCAAACAACGCTCCTGATCCAATCCCCACATTATAGCTCCCTGAAAAAATCGCGCTTGCAACATCCGTGGCATTGGGTGCAAGTTGCAACACCCTCATTTGCAAGGAAATCCCAAGCGAAGTGATCCCAATCCCCCATAAGAAAATTTGCAAGAAAATTACCCACTCTAAATGCTTGAATGAAAAAAGTAGAAGTTGCGGGCAAAGGACTAAAATAATGGCGCAAGCGATGAATTTTTTAGGGTTTTTCTCATAAAAACGACCGAATAAAAAGCTCCCCATAACACCCGCTAGCCCAAACACAAACAGCATCAGCGTCGCCACTTCAGGGGAAAATTGGCTGATTTGAATGATAAAAGGCTCAATATAACTATAAGTGGTGAAATGCCCAGAAATAGCCAAAATCACAAGCAAATAAATCCCCACTAAAAGCGGGCGTTTCATTAACACAGGAAGGCTAGATAAAGTACCGGCGTTTCTACTCGGTAAAGATGGGAGCAGCCTATACATAAGCAATGCTACCAACAAAGCAACGCCCCCAATCATGCCAAAAGTGGAGCGCCAATCTAACATTTGCCCAATGATCCTCCCAAGCGGTAACCCTAAAATCATCGCTAGCGAACTCCCTAACGCTAATAACCCTAAAGCTTGTTGTTTCCTGCCAATGGGTGCGACACGAATGACTAAAGAAGCCGTGATAGACCAAAAAACAGAATGAGCCAAAGCGATGCCCATGCGCGAAATTAATAACACCCAAAAATCCCACGCCACCACTGAAAGGATATGGCTGACAATAAAAAGACCAAAAAGAAAAAGCAGCAAGCGTTTCCTTTCAATTTTAGCACTAAGCAGCATCAAAGGCAATGAGCCAAGAGACACGATCCACGCATAAAGTGTGATCATAAGCCCCACGCTCGCGCTCTCCATTTCAAAACTTTTTGCAATATCTGATAAAAGTGCAATAGGGACAAACTCCGTGGTGTTGAAAATAAACGCCGAAAGTGAAAACACAAAAACCCGCATTAAGGCGAGTTTTTTATACGATTGTTTGGTTATCATCATTCAATCTTAAAATTAAGGTGGTTAAATCTCCCATTTGAAACGCCCATTATAAGATAAAAAATTTAACCGCTTGCGATTAAACCCCCTAAAATTGTTACCATTTGAAATAAAATTTAAAGCCGTTAGGGGCTTATCCTTAAGCTCATTTTTGACAGCCCCATCCGTTATGGTTTGAGCGCTAGAATTGAGTCGTTGTTTAAAAAATTTAAAATAAAGGATAACGAAATGAAAAAAACTTTTTTGATCGCTCTAGCACTTGCAACTTCTCTTATAGGTGCTGAAAAAACCCATTGGGATTACAAAAACAAAGAAAATGGCCCACACCATTGGGACAAATTGCATAAAGATTTTGAAATGTGCAAAAGCGGTAAGAGCCAGTCTCCTATCAATATTGAGCATTATTACCACACGCAAGATAAAGCCGATTTGCAATTCAAATACGCCGCTTCCAAACCTAAAGCGGTATCTTTCACCCACCACACTTTAAAGGCTTCGTTTGAGCCGACTAATCATATCAATTATAGAGGGCATGACTATGTGTTGGATAATGTGCATTTCCACGCCCCTATGGAGTTTTTAATCAATGGTAAAAATAAGCCTTTGAGTGCGCATTTCGTGCATAAAGACGCTAAAGGGCGTTTGTTAGTGTTAGCGATTGGCTTTGAAGAAGGGAAAGAAAACCCAAACCTTAACCCTATTTTAGAAGGCATTCAAAAGAAACAGGATTTTAAGGCGGTAGTTTTAGACGCTTTCTTGCCTAAAACAATCAATTACTACCATTTTAACGGCTCTTTGACCGCTCCGCCTTGCACAGAAGGGGTGGCATGGTTTGTGATAGAAGAGCCTTTGGAAATCTCTGCCAAGCAATTAGCTGAAATCAAAAAACGCATGAAAAATTCGCCTAACCAACGCCCCGTCCAGCCTGACTACAACACCGTAATCATTAAAAGTTCAACTGAAACCCGCTAAAATTTAAAACTCTCTCTTTTTAAAGAGAGAGACATCAAAATCATTTTTTGTAAAACAACGCTAAAAATTGTAACCGCCTAGTATTTTGTAAAGCGCTTAAACGCTAACGATTGGGACTTCTGCTAAAGAGTTTAAAATAAAGACTCTGTTCTAATTGGACAACAATATAGAGTCTTTAAATTCCACAAGTGGGTTGATAATCGTTTCTTTTACGATAAGACAGATCTATACACACTCCAAGCTAAAGTGAATTTGTATTGTCAAAATAGAGGCTATCACTCTCTTAACGAATTGAAAGCGTTTGCTAAAGAATTGATAAAATCTTATATAAACTACAAGGCGTAAAATGGGCTACAATCAATCTTTAGCTAAAGTTAGTTTTAAATTATCGCTCTCTAATTAAAGAGCGGTTAAAATCAATTTAAAGCGAAAGGACACGATAATGTTATTGAATTACGACTTTTTAGAATTAGTTGATGAGCCACATAGAAACATTTCCTTGACATCAGCTATTGATAAGGCGTTAGCGGACAAGAAATTAGCTAGACAAAATAAACCTAGCGTTAGGGTGCTTGGTAAGAGTATGCCCTTAAGCAAGTTTTTAGATGCTGTTGGCGATGAAATCTCACGACTTAAATATGATATGAGCCACAAGACTATTAAAGGTTCTACGATTGAAAGCTCTAATCTTATCAGTATTTATAAAAAGATTGCGAGCGGACTACCTTTTGGGACTATCTCGGCATTTAGACCTTTTAAAGACGCTTTTTATAGAGACTTTACTGAAAAAGAGCGAAACGCACTAATCTATGCTTATAAGAGCGGAGCAGACCCTAAAGATGCTGACATAATAGCTCAATATTGGTTAAGTAAATCGGTGGATTTAGACCCATACAATCCTATTAAAGTTGTAGATTTCTTTCACCCACAACCTGAAAATGAGAAAGAGACTGGGAAATTTAAAGAATACAAGGATATGATTGAGAATATTTATACGACAATCGCTAACAAATTAGGTGAGTTTTATGTAGATAAATTCTTAAAGAAAAAAGCCACAATGAGAGACTTTATGTCTAGTCCTAAATTTCTCAAAAAATACCGCTACACCTATAAAGACAATATGAAAAGGACACGAAAGCTAAAATCACTATTGGATAGTAAGCGACACTTTTTAGGTTATATTCAAGTGATTGGTTATTGGAAAGAAAGCTTAAAAGACAACCTTTTGCCTGATAAAGAGACTAGCTTTTTTGTATTCCAAAACGAACCTAGTAACACATTTGATTTGTCAAAGGAGTTGTTATTGTTAGCGAGACACTTTAATCAAGCGGCGATTTGTTATTGCGACAACGCAAAGACTGATAAAGTGGAATTGGTGAGCGCTTTACCTAATGAGTTTGGCGATGTGTGGGCGAAATTCACTGACATCACATTCACTATCCCTTTAACCCAATCTATCACACGCTTACACAATAAAGTCTATACATTCTTTGAAAAGAAAAATATGGAAAATTATGGCGTTAGTTTTGAGGAGCTTTCTACGACAAAATTAAAAGCGATGAGAATGCCTAAAGACATTGAGGGGTTTAACATTCCTTGTAAAGCCTACATTGAACGCCACATTAAAACTTCTATTCATAGCAGTTTAGGAGGGGAACGAAATTATCCTGGTCGCACTTTTGATATGAACAAAGTCCAACAATACGAGCTACAAGCGATTAAAAGGCTAGATTTAAAAGATGCTCTAAAAGTAAAAGTTTTAAAGCAAGTTATAACCACAACATTAAGGTCAATAAACTTGTCAAGGCTTTACGACAAGGCAAAAAAGCGAGTAAGACACTTATAGCGAGCGTTCTTGCTAACACCATAGACACCGATGCAGGTTATTGCTTTATCTCACCGACAGATTTAGCGACACAACTTGATAACATCAGCCCTAGACTATCTAAAAGCATTGTAACCGCCATAGAGCAAGCAGAGGGAGTTGGACTACTCTATGCTTTAATTGACAGGGTTACATATAACTCGCTCCACAATATCTTGAATTTCATTTTTGATATTGATAACCCCTTAAGCGACGAAGCATTAAGCGAATTAGTGATTGAAGTCCCAAGAGAAGCGTTAAAGAATGTGAAGTTACCACAAATCAAAAATGTATTGACTTCTCAAATCTTTGATGGGGCTTATCAGTTTAGAGGTAACGACTATAAATACCAATACCAAACGACACCTGAATTGTTGGACATGTTGGAGTAACATGGTAGCACGATTTCGTTATTTCAGTAGAAATAATAGCTCTAATGCTATTTCTAAAACTCGCTTTTTTACTTATCAATGTAAAGATTATTTCAATTGAATACCGACAACTAAAGTCTTAATTTTAGTACAACCCATTTTTTAAGAGAAAAGGGGGTTTTGAAACAATCCCTCCCCTACAACCTCTCAAATTAAATTAACCCTAAAAGAGCGTTTTTAAAAGTGGCTTAATGAGTTGCTTTTTGGTTAAAGAAATTCCATTTTATGGTTTTTATGGTTCTTCTTTTTGGGCTTGCTCCAAAGCCATTTGTGCATGCTTGCAATCTTTTTTAAACGACTTTGTGATGTAATTGATTTTAAGCGTAGAGTCAAAAGCCTCTTGGCATTTCTTAAGCTTATAATCGCGCTCTTGTGGATCTTGCAAATAATACTTCACCGATCGCACAAAACTAAAATGAAACTCCATAGGCGGATTACGGCTATCTGGCGTGCCTTCGCAATGATCACTGCAATAAGTACTTTGTGCTCCCAAACCCCCTAGCATAACCAACAATAAAAAAACAACCTTTTTCATTAACGCTCCTTTTAACCCTTTTCTAACTGCCTCCAAAATACACCAATGCTGAACCCCAAGTCAATCCCCCACCAAAAGCGTCTAAAAGCATCAAATCGCCCTTTTTCAAACGCCCTTCTTCATAAGCTTCACCCATGGCCATAGGGATACTAGCTGCTGAAGTGTTGCCGTATTTATGCACGGTCAAAACCACTTGCTCATCTTTAAAATCCAAATGCTCTCGCACGGCTTGAATGATTCTCAAATTAGCTTGATGTGGGATAAACAAACGAACATCTTCAGGTTTGAGAGCATTTTTTTCTAAGATCATTTCCACATCTTTTAAAAGCGTTTTCACCGCTAGTTTAAACACTTCATTGCCTTTCATGCACAAAAAAGGATCTGAAGTCTCTTCTTTAGCGTTAAAAGGCGTGGGTTTGAGAGTCCTTGGCGTATAGAGGTAATTAGAAAAATTCCCATTCGCTGAAATCTGCACATCCAAAATGCTTTCTTTTAAATGCTTTGTCCTGCCTATCACACACGCCCCAGCCCCATCACCAAATAAAATACAAGTCCCCCTATCCTTAAAATCCAACACGCTACTCGTTTTTTCTGCCCCCACGATCAGCACATTTTCATACATCCCGCTTTCCACATAAGCTTTAGCCACGGACAAGAGATAAATAAAACCGGTGCAAGCGGCTGAAATATCAAACGCCGGCTTGTTTTCAATGCCTAGTTTCGCGCTCAACACGCAAGCGGTTGAAGGCATGGCTAAAAAATCAGGGCTTAAGGTCGCTACAACCACTAAGTCAATGTCTTGTGGGGTTAAATGTGCCCTTTCTATGGCTTGTTTAGCCGCTATCACCCCTAAATCACTGCTTTTTTCTCCAACACTAGCAAAACGGCGTTCTTTGATACCGGTCCTTTTTTCTATCCATTCATCGCTAGTATCCAAAAATTCTTGAAACGCTACATTCTTTATGCATTCGCTTGGAGCGTGCATAGCAATGGATTTAAGAGAAGCGTAAAATTCCATTCAATCCCCTTAACATAGTCATCTTTAAGCGTCTTGTTGATCGCTTTGATGCGTAGAAGCACTAGGCTTCAAACTCTCAAACGCTTTTGTAATCCTCAAACAAACCTGACTTTTAACGGTACTAATAGCCTGATAAATCGCACATTCAATCGCTCTAGCGTTGCTCTTGCCATGGCTAATGATCACGCTTTTATTCACGCCTAAAAGCGGTGCTCCTCCATATTCAGCGTAATCGGTTTTTTGCCTTAAGGTATCAAACGCATTCTTAAGCATCAAAGCCCCTATTTTAGATTTAAGACAACTTTTAATTTCATCTTTAAAAATAGAACCTATTGCACTAGCGACCCCTTCAGTCGTCTTTAAGACCACATTCCCCATGAAGCCATCGCAAACCACCACATCCACAAGCCCTTTGAAAATATCGCTCCCCTCCACATTACCATAAAAGAAATCATAAGCTTTTAACATTTTATGCGTTTCTTTAACGAGCATGTTCCCTTTAATATCCTCTTCGCCATTACTCAAAAGACCCACTTTAGGGCTATCGTAACCTAAAACGCTTTTAGCGTATTCATACCCCATAAGAGCAAAATCAATTAAATATTCAGGCTTGCAATCCGTGTTCGCTCCCGCATCTAATAGCACGCTAGGGCGTTTGCCAACACTGGGCATTAAAGTGCAAATAGCAGGTCTTTCAACCCCCTTAATACGCCCCAAACGCAAGGTCGCTAAACCCATAGTCGCCCCACTATGCCCTGCTGAAATCAAAGCGTCAGCCCCATTTTTCAAAATATCCATACCCAAGTAAATGGAAGATTCCTTACGCTTAATAGCCTCTGTGGCGGCTTCTTCCATTTTGATATAATCTTGCGTGTGGATCATTTCCACTTTGCTAGCTAACTCTTTAGAAATAAAAGGGGTCGCCTTGTCTTTATCCCCCACTAAAACAGCACCAAAACTCTTATTCTCTAAAGCCCTTGAAACTCCCTCAATAATGGGTAAAACCCCATGGTCAGCCCCCATTAAGTCTATTACAATTTTCATCATGCGTCCTTTAAAGGCTTGTTGCAATCCTTTAAAATACTCCCTATCATTAAAGATAGCTTTTAGTATTCTTTAGTGAATTTATTGATATGGTGTGGGAGCTTCCAAGTGCCGTCTTTAGCTTTTATAGGCTTAGCCAACTTAACGCTATAATGCGTGCGCCTCTTTGCCGCTCTTGTCTTACTCACTCTTCTATCAGGTACTGCCATAAATTCTCCTTATATTCAATCTGCGTAATGGTAGTCTAATTTAATGGACTCCACTTCAGAGCGTAAAATTTCGCTCAAATCAATAAAACCATTGAAAGATTCAATAACATCTAAGTTATCAAAATCTAAACTTTGGCTTTGCGTATCCCACAACCCATCTGAAATATGCAAAACCAACGACTCATCAAGGCTTTTTTTAAACTCTTTACCGCTCGCATCACAAATAAGCACCAACTCGCCCTTGAGTTGCGCTTTCAAGCGAAACAATTTCGCCCCCACTCGCACAACTTCGCCCTCTAAAACCACTCCCTCATGCTCTAAAGAAAACGCTCTAGGCACATTAAAAGCGATTTTACGCATTTCAAATTGCATGCTTATTCTTAAACGCTCTTAATCTTAAAACTCTCTAGTGGCAAAAAAGAAAGCGATTTCATTGTGTGCGTTTTCCAAGCTATCGCTCCCATGCACCGCATTAGCGTCAATGCTTTCAGCAAAATCCGCTCTTATAGTGCCTTTTTGGGCGAGCTTTGGATCAGTCGCTCCCATAAGATCTCTATTCTTAGCCACAGCGTCCTTACCTTCTAAAACCATAACCACCACCGGACCACTGACCATAAATTCTATCAAGTCTTTAAAAAAAGGTCTTTCTCTATGGATCGCATAAAAGTTTTCAGCGTCTTTAACGCTTAAATGCAAGCGTTTCATAGCAATGACTTCCAAGCCGTTGCTCTCAAAACGATCAATAATCTTCCCTACCACTTTCTTCTTAAGTGCATCCGGTTTAATAATAGACAGCGTTCTTTGTTTCAATTTAAACTCCTTGTGAATTGTTGATTATACAAAAATTTTTTAAAATATGACCCTTAAAATATTTTTTTAATGCTTAAAGAACGCTTTAATCTCTTCAGCCTTGTTGGTCTTTTCCCAAGTGAATGCCTCCAACTCGCGCCCAAAATGCCCATAAGATGAAGTGAGCGAATAAATAGGTCTTAACAAATCCAAGCTTTCAATAATGCCTTTTGGCGTGAGTTTAAAAACCAATTTCACGCATTTTTCTAATTCCGCGCTTGAATACTTGCTCGTGTTATGCGTATTCACATAAATGGACACCGGCTCTACAACCCCAATCGCATAAGCAAGCTGCACGGTCGCTCTATCGCAAACCCCACTCGCTACCAAATTTTTAGCCACATAGCGGGCCGCATAAGCTGCACTCCTATCCACCTTACTAGGGTCTTTCCCGCTAAACGCTCCACCCCCATGCGGACAACTCCCCCCATAAGTATCCACGATGATTTTTCTTCCTGTCAAACCCGCATCACCTTGTGGTCCACCGATAACGAATTTTCCTGTGGGATTGACAAAAAACTTGATATTGTCATGCAAATATTCTTTGGGTAAAACCTTATACACGATCTCTTCAATCACCGCTTCTTTTAAATGTTTTTGTGAAACTTCTGGGGAATGTTGGGTAGAAATGACGATCGTATCAATGCTTATGGGTTTGTTATTCTCATAGCGAACGCTCACTTGAGACTTGCCATCAGGCCTTAAAAAAGGCAAGGTGTTGTCTTTTCTTTTTTGAGCTAGAGCGAAAGTGAGTTGGTGCGCTAAATGAATGGGTAAAGGCATGAGCATTTGAGTCTCTTTGCACGCATAACCAAACACAAGCCCTTGATCCCCTGCCCCAATCTCGCCATCTTCTCTATCCACGCCTTGATTAATATCAGGGCTTTGCTCACCAATGCCATTTAAAACCGCCGCGCTTCTATAATCAAAGCCATAAAGAGCGTCTGTATAACCAATTTTTTTAACCACTTCTCTTGCAATCTCTTGCATAGGAGCATAGATAGAAGTTTTTAACTCGCCAGTGATCACGCAAAAACCATTAGAAACCAAAGTCTCGCATGCGACTTTAGCTTTTTTATCCCGCTCAATAATATAATCTAAAACCGCATCGCTGATTTGATCGGCCATTTTATCAGGATGCCCTTCGGTTACTGATTCTGAAGTAAAAAGAAAACTATCTTTCATTGATTGTCCTTGTGATAAAGTTTGTATTCAAAATGGGCTTATTATAGCTTATTTCATTCTTTAAGACTTAAAAAACCCTTTAGCTTTTTGCAACAAACTCGTTTTTTGCTGTTTTCTAAAATTCGTTCTTAAATGAGCTAAGAAATGGTGCCATTCATGGATTTCCATAGCAGGGATTGCTCCGGCAAAATTAGTGTTAGGGGGCAAATCTTTACCCACCGCGCTTTTGCCTCCAATTTGAGTGAATTCGCCCACATGCAAATGCCCCCCAATGCCCACTTGCCCGCCAAAAACCACATTACGACCTGTGGTCGTAGAGCCACTCAAACCCACTTGAGAAACGACAATGCTATGTTCACCCAAAACACAATTATGCCCAATTTGAACCAAGTTATCAATCTTAACGCCCTCTTTAATCAAAGTCTCCCCAAACACCGCCCTATCAATCGCCGTGTTAACTCCAATTTCTACATTTTTTTGAATCCTAACAATCCCCACATGCTCAATTTTGACATGCTCTCCTAAAGCGGTGTGTGCATAACCAAAGCCATCGCCCCCAATCACACTGCCTGCATGGATAATGACATTATCTTCTAAAATCGTGTTTTGATACAAAATGACCCGAGGATATAAAACGCAATTTTTACCGATTTTGACCCCATCAGCGATCACCACGCCCGGATAAATCAAAGAGTTTTCGCCAATTTCTACGCTCTCTCCAATCGTAACATTTGGCATGATAGTTACTTTTTCAAAATGTTTAGGCTCGCTAACGCTTTCTGGGTTTTTAAAAAAAGGGACTTTAAAGGCATGCGAGACTTTAGCGAAAGCCAAATGGGGGTTATCCACGACTAAAGCTTGCATGTGTTTAGGCACTTTAGAAGATTCTTTTTTACGGATAAACACCGCCCCAGCTTTTGAATCCTTTAAAAATTTAAGGTAACGCGCTTGATCAATATAGCTAATATCATTAGGCGTTGCTTTATCCAATTCCGCTAAAGCATGCACTTCAAAATCGTTCGAAAATTCTGTTTCAATAGAGTAGGTGTTTAACAATTCGCTTAATTTCATCAATACCCCTTTATCCTTCTTTATGCAAATCCCATGATAATACAGCTTTATTATCTTTTTCTTCCACAGCTCCCATGCCCATTACATGATAGCCAGCATCCACAAAATGCACTTCCCCACTCACCCCACTAGAGAGATGAGAGAGCAAATACATCCCAGCATTACCCACTTCTTCTAAACTCACATTTTTTCTTAAAGGGGCGTTGATTTCATTCCATTTTAAAATCATTCTAAAATCAGCTATTCCGCTAGAAGCGAGTGTTCTAATAGGCCCAGCTGATAAGGCATTCACTCTAATATTGTGTTTGCCTAAATCCACCGCTAAATAACGCACCGCACTCTCTAGGGCCGCTTTAGCTAACCCCATCACATTGTAATGTGCCATGTATTTAGTGCTACCCAAGTAACTCAAAGTCAAAACAGACGCCCCATCATTCAATAAAGGTTTTAGGGTGTTTGTTAGCTCTATTAAAGAATACACAGAGATTTCCATAGCGGTGTTAAACGCGCTTTTAGAAGTTTCTAATAAACTCCCCTCTAAAGCCTCCTTAGGGGCGAAAGCCACGCTATGAACGATAAAATCCAATGATCCTAAATCCTGCTTAATGCTATTATACAGCGACTTGAAATGCTCTTCTTTACGCACATCTAATTCATACACATAAGAGCTATTCAATTCCTGTGCGATAGGCCTTACGCGCTTTTCTAAACTCTCATTCAAATAAGTGAAAGCGAGAGCAGCCCCTTGATTAAAACAAGATTGAGCGATCCCACAAGCGATGGATTTATTATTCGCAACCCCTACAATAAGCCCTTTTTTACCTTTTAAAAATCCCATAATTTTCCTTTACAAAAATGAAATGATTGTTTTAAAATTTTCTAATTCCAAAGACGTGCTCCCAATCAATAAGCCATCCACGCTATCAATCCCTAAAATTTCTTTAGCGTTTTGTGTATTCACGCTCCCCCCATACAATAAGGGCATTTTTTGATTTAAATGTTGCTTTAAAAAACCATGCGTGAGATAAATATCTTCTAAAGAAGCGCTTTTTCCTGTGCCAATCGCCCAAATAGGCTCATAAGCCACGATTAAATTTTGATAATCAAGATCAATGTTTTCTAATTGTTCATTTAAAAATTCTTTTACAGCTCCTAAACCCTTTTCTCTAGTTTTTAAATCTTCGCCAATACAATAGACGATTTTAAATTTTTTATCTTTAAAAAAATCAAACTTTTCTTTCAAAAAGTTAGGGCTTTCCTTTAAAAGCACTCGTCTCTCGCTATGCCCTATTAAAAGCGTGTTGATTTTCAATTCTTCTAAATGCTTTGAAGTGATTTCACCCGTAAAAGCCCCACAATCTTTAGGGTAAGCGTTTTGCACTCCTAAAGTGAAATGCAAAAACGCATTAGGCAATAACCCCAAAAAATCAGGGAATACAAACACCCTATCACAATGCTGCGGCTTTAAAGTTTTTTCCAATTCTTTCAAATACGCATGGCTTTTAAAAATAGGCATAGCGGATTTAAAATTAGCCATTGCAATTTTTGTCATCAAAGATCCTTATTTTTATATGTGGTAACTAGCTCTTATTATATCCAAAGCGTTTAGAAAATGTAAATTTTAAACAATAGACCCCTTGAATTTAATTTTTTTCTCAATTTAAGATCCATTTATAAGAAAAGTTATTTCAAATGTAGTAAAATCAAAGCAGTGTTTTTGCGTCAAGCGATTTAGGTTAAATTTGAGTTTTTAGGAGCAGTTTTTATGCAACAAGAAGAAATTATAGAGGGTTATTATGGCGCTAGCAAAGGGCTTAAAAAGAGCGGTATTTATGCTAAGCTAGATTTTTTACAAAGCGCTACGGGCTTGATTTTAGCACTCTTTATGATAGCACACATGTTTTTGGTTTCAAGTATCTTAATTAGCGATGAAGCCATGTATAAAGTAGCGAAATTTTTTGAAGGGAGCTTGTTTTTAAAAGCGGGCGAGCCAGCGATTGTGAGCGTGGTTGCAGCAGGGATCATTCTTATTTTAGTAGTGCATGCGTTTTTGGCGTTGAGAAAATTCCCTATCAATTACAGGCAATACAAGGTTTTTAAAACCCATAAGCATTTGATGAAGCATGGCGATACGAGTTTGTGGTTTATCCAAGCTTTCACAGGGTTTACGATGTTTTTCTTAGCGAGTATCCACTTGTTTGTCATGCTCACAGAGCCTGAAAGCATTGGGCCTCATGGCTCAAGCTATCGTTTTGTCACGCAAAACTTTTGGCTTTTGTATATTTTCTTATTGTTTGCTGTGGAGTTGCATGGCTCTATTGGGTTGTATCGTTTAGCGATTAAATGGGGGTGGTTTAAAAACATCAGTATTCAAGGCTTAAGGAAAATCAAATGGGCGATGAGCGTGTTTTTTATTGTTTTAGGGCTTTGCACCTATGGGGCTTATATCAAAAAAGGTTTGGAAAACAAAGATAATGGCATTAAAACCATGCAAGAAGCCATAGAGACTGATGGAAAATTCCACAAAGAATAAGGGTAGAAAATGAAAATAACATATTGTGATGCGTTGATTATTGGAGGCGGACTAGCCGGCTTAAGGGCTAGTATTGCATGCAAACAAAAGGGTTTAAACACCATTGTTTTGAGTTTAGTGCCTGTTAGGCGTTCGCACTCTGCGGCCGCTCAAGGGGGCATGCAAGCAAGCCTAGCGAACGCTAAAAAAAGCGAGGGCGATAACGAAGATTTGCACTTTTTAGATACGGTTAAGGGGAGCGATTGGGGGTGCGATCAACAAGTGGCTAGAATGTTTGTAACCACTGCCCCTAAAGCCATTAGGGAATTAGCCAGTTGGGGGGTGCCTTGGACTAGGATCAAAAAAGGCGATAGGTCTGCAGTCGTTAATGGTGAGCATGTCACTATCACTGAAAGAGACGATAGGCATGGCTATATTTTAAGCCGTGATTTTGGAGGCACTAAAAAATGGCGCACATGCTTTACCGCTGATGCCACAGGGCATACCATGCTTTATGCGGTCGCCAATGAAGCCTTGCACCACAAGGTGGATATTCAAGACAGAAAAGACATGCTCGCTTTCATCCATCATGATAATAAGTGCTATGGGGCGGTGGTAAGGGATTTGATTACCGGCGAAATTTCAGCGTATGTTTCTAAAGGCACGCTTCTAGCTACTGGGGGTTATGGGCGCGTGTATAAACACACCACTAACGCGGTGATTTGCGATGGAGCTGGGGCTGCAAGCGCTTTAGAAACCGGCGTGGCTAAATTAGGGAATATGGAAGCGGTGCAATTCCACCCTACCGCTTTAGTGCCAAGTGGGATTTTAATGACCGAAGGTTGTAGGGGCGATGGAGGGGTTTTGAGAGACAAGTTTGGAAGACGCTTCATGCCCGCTTATGAGCCGGAGAAAAAAGAGCTTGCAAGTAGAGACGTGGTCTCAAGGCGGATTTTAGAGCATATCCAAAAAGGTTATGGGGCTAAATCGCCTTATGGAGACCATGTGTGGTTGGATATTGCTATTTTAGGGCGTAGTCATGTGGAAAAAAATTTAAGAGATGTGCGCGATATTGCCATGACTTTTGCCGGCATTGATCCGGCTGATAGCGAAGAGCAAACTAAAGACAACATGCAAGGCATGCCCGCCAATGAGTCCGAATACGGACAAGCGATGGCTAAACAAAAAGGCTGGATCCCCATAAAACCCATGCAACACTATTCTATGGGTGGGGTTAGGACAAACCCTAAAGGCGAAACCCATTTGAAAGGTCTGTTTTGTGCGGGCGAAGCGGCATGCTGGGATTTGCATGGGTTTAACCGCTTGGGGGGTAATTCTGTGAGTGAAGCCGTGGTGGCTGGCATGATTATAGGGGATTATTTCGCCTCGCATTGTTTGGAAGCGCAAATTGAAATCAACACGCAAAAAATTGAAGCTTTCATTAAAGAAAGCCAGAATTACATGCACTTTTTATTACACAATGAAGGCGATGAAGATGTGTATGAAATTAGAGAACGCATGAAAGAAGTCATGGATGAAAAAGTGGGCGTTTTTAGAGAAGGCAAAAGATTAGAAGAAGCTCTTAAAGAATTGCAAGAGCTTTATGCACGCTCCAAAAACATTTGCGTGAAAAACAAGGTTTTACACAATAACCCTGAATTAGAAGACGCTTATCGCACCAAAAAAATGCTCAAACTCGCACTTTGTATCACTCAAGGGGCGTTATTACGCACTGAAAGCAGAGGGGCTCACACAAGGATTGATTACCCTAAAAGAGACGATGAAAAATGGCTTAATCGGACTTTAGCGAGTTGGCCTAATGCTGAACAAGACATGCCCACGATTGAATATGAAGAATTAGATGTGATGAAAATGGAAATTAGCCCTGATTTTAGGGGCTATGGCAAAAAAGGTAATTTCATTCCCCACCCCAAAAAAGAAGAGCGCGATGCTGAAATTTTAAAAACGATTTTAGAATTAGAAAAGCTTGGAAAAGACAGAGTAGAAGTCCAGCATGCACTCATGCCTTTTGAATTGCAAGAAAAATACAAAGCTAGGAATATGCGTTTAGAAGATGAAGAGGTGAGAGCTAGGGGGGAACATTTGTATTCTTTCAATGTCCATGATTTATTAGACAAACACAACGCCAATCTAAAAGGAGAACACCATGGGTGATAATGAACGAACGATTATAGTTAGAGTGCTAAAGTTTGACCCTCAAAGCACGGTGAGTAAGCCGCATTTTAAAGAGTATCAGTTGAAAGAAACGCCATCCATGACGCTCTTTATCGCTTTAAATCTCATTAGAGAGCATCAAGATCCGGATTTGAGCTTTGACTTTGTGTGCCGTGCTGGGATTTGTGGCTCTTGTGCGATGATGGTTAATGGGAGACCACGACTAGCTTGTAAAACCCTAACTTCTAGTTTTGAAAGTGGGGTGATTACGCTGATGCCCATGCCTAGTTTTACGCTCATTAAAGATTTGAGCGTGAATACCGGCGATTGGTTTTTGGACATGACTAAAAGAGTGGAGAGCTGGGCGCATTCTAAAGAAGAAGTGGATATTACTAAACCGGAAAAAAGGATTGAGCCTGATGAAGCCCAAGAGGTTTTTGAATTAGACAGGTGTATTGAATGTGGGTGCTGTATCGCCTCTTGTGGGACCAAACTCATGCGCCCTAATTTCATTGGAGCTGCTGGCATGAATAGAGTCATGCGTTTTATGATTGACAGCCACGATGGAAGAAGCGATGATGATTTTTATGAATTAGTCGGCGATGATGATGGCGTTTTTGGGTGCATGAGCTTGATCGCTTGCCATGACACTTGCCCTAAAGAATTACCCTTACAAAGCAGTATCGCTACTTTGCGCAACCGAATGTTGAAAGTGGGTAAAAGCCGCTAATTTCTTTTAGTGGGTTGTTTTTGAAAGTCTTTTTAGTTCTTTTAAGCGTCTTTTTTTTTAGTGGGTGTTTTGGGTTAGTCTATGAGGCTCCCATTTCAAACCCCCCTATCTCTTATAACCCTTACACTACCACAATTGGAAGCTTATATGCCAAAAATCTAAAAGAGCACCCCAATAATAGTGCAGCCATTCTTTTAGAAGATGGCTTTGACGCTTTATTGCATAGAGTGGGTCTTATTAGGATGAGTCAAAAAAGCATTGATATGCAAACTTATATCTATAAAAACGATCTTTCCTCCCAACTGATCGCCAAAGAGCTTTTAAGTGCGGCTAATCGTGGGGTAAAAGTACGCATCCTTTTAGACGATAACGGATTACATTCGGACTTTTCAGATATTATGCTTTTAAATTTCCACAAAAACATCGAAGTGAAAATTTTTAACCCTTACTATATCCGCAATAAAGGCTTGCGCTATTTTGAAATGCTCGCAGATTATGAACGCATTAAAAAACGCATGCACAACAAGCTTTTTATCGTGGATAACTTCGCTGTCATTATAGGGGGGCGCAATATCGGGGATAATTATTTTGATAACGATTTAGAGACGAATTTTTTAGATTTAGACGCTTTGTTTTTGGGGGGGGTCACTTCAAAATCTAAAGAAAGTTTTGAAAATTATTGGAAATTCCACCGCTCTATTCCTATTTCATTATTAAGAACCCATAAAAGACTCAAAAACAACGCTAAAAAAATCGCCAAACTCCATGAAAAAATCCCTATCAGCACTGAAGATGCAAACGAATTTGAAAAAAAAGTCAATGATTTTATGGAGCGCTTTCAAAAATACCAATACCCTATTTATTATGGGAATGCAAATTTTTTAGCCGATTTGCCCACAAAGATTGACACGCCCTCGTATTCGCCCATCAAAACCGCTTTTGAAAAAGCCCTTAAAGACGCCAAAAACTCCATTTTTATCGCTTCATCGTATTTCATCCCAGGCAAAAAGATGATGAAAATCTTTAGGGATCAGGTTTCTAAAGGGGTGGAATTGAGCGTTCTTACCAATTCCCTTTCATCAACGGACGCTATCGTCGTCTATGGGGCGTGGGAAAGGTATCGCAACCAGTTGGTGCGAATGGGAGCGAATGTCTATGAAATACGAAACGATTTTTTCAACCGCCAGATTAAAGGGCGTTTTAGCACCAAACATTCCTTGCACAGCAAAACGATCGTTTTTGATGACGCTTTGACGCTTTTGGGGAGTTTTAATATTGATCCGCGCTCTGCATACATCAACACCGAAAGTGCAGTCTTATTTGACAACCCATCTTTTGCCAAAAGGGTGCGTTTGGTGCTTAAGGCTCAAGCCCAACAATCATGGCATTTGGTCTTGTATCGGCATAAAGTCATTTGGGAAACCGCAGAAGAAGGCATCTTAATCCACGAAAAAAATTCGCCTGACACTTCCTTTTTTTTACGCTTGATTAAAGAATGGTCTAAAGTCCTTCCTGAAAAAGAACTCTAAACCCTTTTAATGCCCTTTGTTTTGCGAAAAAGCGATATTATTCGTAACAGTAGCCAACAACGCTGAACACACAAATACTAAATGGATCACGACTTGCCAAAAAATGGGGTTATGCGATAGAAATGCATCTTTAGGGATGCCGGATAAAACATATTCTAAACTCATGTAGCGTTTGAGTAAAAAAATCGCTGAAATAGCCACAATGGAAAGGGAAACCTTTAATTTTAAGGCGTTAAAATCCGTATGCTTTAGCCAAGTGATTCCACTAGCATCCACCTTGTCTAATTTTCAAAAAAGCTTTCATATTCGTGCATTTTGCTTTTCAAGCTCTCACCGGCGTTAATGAGCCATTCAATGGAATCCCTCAAACGGCCGTCAATCGCGTCGGCGTTTTTGAAAAAATCCAAACTCAAAAGCACTTCTAAAATCCTAACGATGCCTTTAAGGCTTAATCCCACTTGATTCGTAAAAAGCGCGTTACTTCTTAAAGCGTTTTGTAATTGCTTTAATAATTCGTTAGTGGTTTCTTCCACTTCAGGCTGTTCTGTGATTTCTAAAGCGCTGTTAGGTAGATTAGGATAATTCATTTTATTCCTTATTCACTTTTTTGTGGTAGGATTAGGTATATCAAGGTTTAGGGGATTAGTATCTTTCCCCTTGTAATTTGGTGCTAAAGGCGACTCAATTAGTCCGTTCCTTGATTGATTCACTTCATAGCTTGTAATAACCCATCTATTATTTAAAGTTTCACCTTTCCAACTATCATTCAAACCGACTCTTTGATTTGTGAATTCAATACTTAAACGCCCTAAATCATCTTTTGATAGTTTTCCATTGCTTATGATATTAGGGATATTGTTAATGATTTCTAATGCGTATTTTTTAGCTTCTTCTTTGCTCATGCCTTTGTCTATCGCATCGCTTTCCCTACGAGTGAATATATGTTGTAGTCCGTATTTAGAATTTCCCCAAACTAAATCAATATCGCCTAAACCTTCCTTATAAAACGCTCCTGCTACAAAACCTTTTTTAGTTTCTAATAGCTTGTTGATCGTGCCTAAGCCATCACCCTTAAACTCACTATAATTGTGTCCCCACTCGCTAGGCGTTTCAAGTTTTTGTTTTTTTATCCCTTTCTCGCTTTCTTTTTGCATGTCCTTAACGGCTTGGATCAAACGATTCAATACGGGATTATTTTCATTCGGCTCCCTATTGACCATCAAAAGGTAACGCGTGAAGTCGTAAATGTCAATGTCCTTGAATTCCTTGCTGTTGGGATCAAACATGTCCTTAGCCTCATCAGCGATCTTGAATTCTTTCAAGCCTTTCTTGATGTTATCGCTCTTTAAGGCTTCAAACAACGCCTTGCTCGGATCATCCAAGCGTGCAAACCGGGCAAACCCAGCGCCTAAGATCTCGCTGATATCGCTGACGGCTTGATCGGATTTTTCAAACACCCCTAAGGAGCTTGTTTGGTAGAATCTCTCGCTCAAATCCTTCAAGCCCTCGCTCGTGGTCGGGTATTTCTTCATGTTCGCGAAAGCGCGATCCATGATGCCGCTCAAATAAGCGTTCAGGCTCACTTTAGGGAGGTTCATGTCATGAATGAGGTTATGGAAACTCCCAGCGTTGTCTGCAAACATTTTTTTCACCTTTTCATAGCTTTTAATGTCGTTAGAAAATTCTTTCTGCCATCGGTTCAGTAATTCTATGCCTTGGGTTTTGGTCCTTGGCATGTTGAACATCAGCAACGCTAAATTGCTGTCGGTTACGATAGGGTGGGAGGCCTTATCAAAATTCAGGTTTTTAGCTACGATGTTTTTTAATGAGTAGATGCTATCAGCGTCTAATTTCTTTTCTAATTCTTTTAATTTCGCTTCGTAATGGCTCAAAACCGCTAACGCGTGATCGCTTTCGCTGTTAAAGTGCCCTTGATTGGACGCGGCCGCTAAATGGTTGATCTCGGTGTGGTTCAAGCGTTTGTGGGGGATTCTCACTAACAATTCATCCGGCTTCAGGTGGACGCGGTAGTATTCTTTGATCGCTTTATCGTAAGCGTATCGGCTTTTAGGCGTGAAGTTGAGCATGCCTTCTACCCAGTGGTTGGGCGCGATCACCTGCCCGTCATGCAAGATGATGGGCAAGTCTTCAAACCCTCCGCTCCCGAATATCTTTTTAGGGTCAAAATTCCGCGCGATGCTTTGGATCTGTTCTTCGTTCATGGCGGTGCGCTTTTGCGTGCCTCCTGTAGTGAAACTGGGCTTTAGATCTTTTGCATTCACGATCGCGTAGTCTAAGTCGTAAATCTCTCTTTCGTTCAAGCGCACCCGACTCTTAGGGATGCTCGCTAAAATCTGTGTGGGGATATCCTCTCCCACTTCTATCTTAGTCTGGCTTTCAAGGTTACCGGCGTTGCCGCGCTCGTGTTCTAATTTGCGTTTTAAGGCTTCTTTCCTTTTAGCTTCTTGTTCTTTGGCTTTTAAAAATTCCTGTTCGCTTTCTTGTGCTTCTCGTTCTAACTTCGCAAGCTTTTCGGCGTTAGCTTGTTTGTGGGGGGATAAATTTGGAGTTTCTGGTGTCAATTCGTTAGGGTTTTCTGGTTTTTTTAATAAAGACTCTTGACTGGTTAAGGGTTTTTTGTGTAGGATTAGGTTTAAGGGTTGTAGGCTGTGGTCTGCTTCCCTTATCTGTGGCGTTAGGTAGTTCAGGACTATAAACGCCATTGCTCCTATCAAACTTTTCAAAATTTCTATTTGAATAAAAATCAAAAATCTTATTCCCATCG
Organism: Helicobacter acinonychis; assembly: GCF_900461455.1. Taxonomy (NCBI): domain Bacteria; kingdom Pseudomonadati; phylum Campylobacterota; class Epsilonproteobacteria; order Campylobacterales; family Helicobacteraceae; genus Helicobacter; species Helicobacter acinonychis. Next base: position 1,032,535 of record NZ_UGIA01000001.1, read on the forward strand.
TTTAAATCGTCTACCACTAACCCGAGCTTCACGCCGTTATTGTCCCATTCGTAGCCATACCTAAACCCATCTGCAAGCTTTTCAAAGCTGTTTAACGCCACGCTACCGTTCCTTATGACTGCGCCCATGTTCAGCAATTCATCATCAGTCAGCCCACCCATGTTTTCTATAGTATAAGTTTTGAATGCCTATTTTAGGGAGTTTGCAACAATAATGGGGAGTTTCTTTGTAAAAAAATCTAGGGAGTTTTTAAAAAATAAACTTAAAAGAGAGATAACTCTTTTAAGTTTGCAAAAGCCTTTAACGCAATTCTACGACAACAGGTTTAGCCACTTTCTTGCTGACTTCCTCTGCATGCATTAAGGCTTCTTGCTTGCTCTTATAAGGACCTATAAGATAGCGTTTAGTAGCCCCCCTGTCTTCAATCTTATGAGAGAACTGGTTGAACGCTTGCAAAAACGCTTTGTTGGGCGTGTGTGCAAAAACTCCCACCTGTAAATAATGCATTTTAGTAGCATTAACTTTTTTAGTCTTTTTGGAAGTTTCTTTATGGGCTTCTTTTTTGACTTTAGACTCTTTTTTAGCTATATGTTTAGCTTTATCTTTACTGGCTTCTTTATTTTTAGGCGTTACTTTAGGCTTCTTGTTAGAGACCTCTTTTTTAGCCGCAACTTGAGATTCTTTTTGAGCCACCATAGGAGTGTGCTCAACAAAATCCAACTCTTTTTTAGCGTCTTCTAGGGCTTTCATCTCTGTTTGAGCTTGATTGGTTTGAACAGGCATGTTAAACGCATTATCTTCTTGCTTTTTAACATCATCTGCCACTTTGTCTAGCGTGGATTCTTGTTTGGAAGGTTCCATATTCATGCTTTCAAACCCATCGTCTTTTTTCTCATCTTTCGTGTTGCCTATTTTTTGCATCCCGCTATCGGTTTGTAAAAAAGTCTCTTTGGGAGCGACTCTAGTGCTTTTCCAAAACACCATTAAAAGCACCGCTAAAATGATAATGGCTATCGCCACAATCAAAAACACCTTTTTAGTGCCACCTCCATTATTTTCCTCTTCTAAAACCACTTCATCCAATCTTTCTTTTTCTGACATCAAAAATCCTTTCAAAAATTGTTATAAATGCTTCGCCCAAGAGCTTCCTCGCTCTTTTGCAAACACTTCATAAGGTAAAGCTAAAATATTAAATTCCTTAGGCCATTCGTTGCTAGGGAAGACTTTCCACTCTTTAGGCAGCCCTTGCGCCAACTTCATAGATAAGGTTTTAACCAATCTTTCGCCCTCGCCTAATTCCGTATGCCCTTTATGCACATACAAATGCAAATGCCCAGGTGTTTTGGTGTTATAAGCGGTAAAATTCATAAAACCTTCCTCACGAAGCAATAACTGTGCCTTATGATAAAACCGCTCCGGATTCCTTCCGTTATAGTCAAACACAATGTTTTCCACCTTATCGTTACGCAAGATGAGATTGTGTGCGATTTCTACTTCTCTTTTTAAATGTTTTTGAATAAGTGTGCTTGTGAGCATGGCATTGACTCTTTGGAATTTATTATAATAGCAACGCCCTGCATAATCCACCCTCTCCCCCAAGCCTGGTTTTTTTTCAAAATAATGGCTTGTGTCTATTTTAATAAGTTTTAATTCCATTTCTGTCATCTTGACTTCCTTAAAAAATAGGTTGGTGATACACAGGGAATTGACTAGCCATCGCTTTCAATTCTTCTTTCACATGCAATTGCAAACTAACATTATTGATATCATTCAAAATATCTGATATTTTGTTCCCTATGATTTCAAACTCCTTAGTGCCCATGCCCCTTGCACTCAATGCCGCTGAGCCAATCCTTATCCCGCTCGTTACAAAAGGGCTACGCGTTTCACCAGGAATGGTGTTTTTATTCACAGTGATTCCGGCATTCCCTAATGCAATGTCAGCATCTTTTCCGCTATAAGGCTTGTTTAAAAAATCCATTAAAAGCAAATGGTTGGAAGTGCCATCGCTCACTAACTTATGGTTTTTTTCTTTTAACACTTTAGCGAGAACTTGCATGTTAGATTTCACCAACTTTGCATAAGTTTTAAACTCTGGCTTTAAATTCTCTTTAAACCCCACCGCTTTTGCAGCAATCGCATGCATCAAAGGTCCGCCTTGAGTCCCTGGAAAGATCGCTTTATCAATCTTAGCCGCTATTTCTTCATCATTGGTTAAAATAAGCCCCCCTCTAGGCCCTCTTAAAGTCTTGTGAGTGGTGCTTGAAACCACATGGCAATGTGGGAAAGGATGGGCATGCTCACTAGCGACTACAAGCCCTGCCACATGGGCTATATCGCCTAACAGTAATGCCCCCACTTCGTCAGCGATTTCTCTAAATTTCTTAAAATCAATCTCCCTTGGATAGGCTGAAAACCCACACACAATGATTTGAGGTTTAACGCTTTGAGCGATTTTTAGCGTTTCTCCATAATCAATATAGCCATCTAAACCCACGCCATAAGAAAAGCTCTGGTAATGCTTACCGGTCAAACTCACTTTAGCGCCATGCGTTAAATGCCCCCCACAGCTTAAATCCATGCCTAAAATCTTGTCATAAGGCTTTAAAAGGGCGTGATAGACAGCGTTATTAGCTTGCGAGCCTGAATGCGCTTGCACATTAGCAAACTGGCAATTAAAAAGCTTTTTAGCCCTTTCTATGGCCAAGCTTTCTACTTTATCCACCACTTCACAGCCTCCATAATAGCGCTTATTAGGATAGCCTTCAGCGTATTTATTCGTTAAAATACTTCCCATAGCTTCCATAACGCTAGCAAAAGTGTAATTCTCGCTCGCTATCATTTCTAAATGCTCATTTTGGCGCTTAAACTCTTCAAAGATCAACTCAAAAATTTCACTATCGCTTTGTTCTAAAAAATAAGCCATTATTCTTCACTCTCAATATTAAAATCGTTTTTAACAGGACGCATCGCTGGGAATAAAATCACATCTTTAATACTTTTAGCCCCAGTGAGTAGCATCACTAATCTGTCAATGCCTATGCCTTGCCCTGCAGTGGGGGGCATTCCATGAGCTAACGCCCACACATAATCTTCGTCCATGTATTGGGCTTCTTCATCGCCTTTTTCTTTTTCGGCTACTTGATTTTTAAAGCGTTCTAATTGATCTAAGGGGTCATTCAATTCGCTAAAGCCGTTAGCGATTTCTTTTCCTGCAATAAACAATTCAAACCTGTCAGCAATATTAGGGTTACTATCGTTGCGTCTGGCTAGCGGGCTAATCTCAATAGGGTATTCGGTTACAAAAGTGGGGTGAATAAGTTGGTGTTCTACAAAACGATCAAACGCTTCAGCGAGTAATTTACCATGAGTGAGATTAGGCTCTACTTTGATACCTTGCTCTAACAAATAAGCTAAAAGTTTGTCTTCTTTTTCTAGAATCTCCTTGCTAATGCCCCCTATTGTTTCTAAAGCGTCTAAATAGGAAATCACGCTCGTTTGATTGAAATCCACTTCCATGTCGTTATAAATGATTTTTGAATCTAAATTTAAAGTCTTTAGCAAGTAGTCAAATAACCTCTTGCTTAGTTCAATCAAATCTTCATAAGTGTGATACGCCCAATAAAACTCAATCATCGTAAATTCGGGGTTATGGCTATGATCCATGCCTTCATTCCTAAAATTACGATTGATTTCAAACACCGCTTCAAAACCCCCTACAATCAAGCGTTTAAGGTATAATTCTGGGGCAATCCTTAAATACCTTTCAATTTCCAAAGCGTTATGATAAGTGATAAAAGGCCTTGCGTTCGCCCCGCCAGGAATGGGGTGCATCATCGGAGTTTCTACTTCCAAAAAGCCTTCCATTTCAAAGAATTTACGCACGCTAGAGACAATCAAACTGCGCTTTTTAAACACATCTTTAACGCTAGGATTGACTATCAAATCCAAGTAACGCTGGCGGTAACGCAATTCTATATCGCTTAATCCATGAAACTTTTCAGGTAAGGGGACAATGGTTTTGCTTAAAATGTGGAATTCTAGGGCATGAATGCTTAATTCACCGGTTTTAGTGGCAAAAGGAAAGCCTTTCACCAACACAATATCGCCCACTTCTAAATGCTTTTTTAGGCTTTTAAATTCATCGTTCAATTCATTTTGTGAAACATAGGCTTGTAAAATCGCACTTTCATCTTCAATTTTAATAAAACATGCCTTACCCATTAAACGCAAGAGCTTGACCCTCCCTACAATACTCTCGCATTTTTCTTTGTCTTTAGGCCCTTCTAAATCCTTAACATAAGCGTATTTTTCTAAAAAAGCGGCGTTTGTTAGGCTTCGTTTCAAGCCATTTTTATAAGGGTTTTTCCCTTCTTCTCTCAAGCTGTTGGCTTTATGAATGCGTTGTTGGATGTATTGGTTAGAAAACATGTTTTGCCTTTATAGGGGTTCTTTAGATGGGTTTTGGTTGGGCTTAATTAGGTTATCTTTTAGCTCTAGCATGTTTTTAGGCGAATCTTTAGCCTTTTCTTTTAGAACTTCTACGCCCTTATCCATGACCTTATCAAAAGATTCTTTAGCTTTGTTAAAAGATTCTTTATTTTTGACTTCATCGCTCATTTCTTCAAGGTTTTCTTTAAGGTTTTGCTCCACATGTTTGACGCCATCAAGGTGCATGATCTTGCTAGCGATACTTTTCATGGTGGGAAAAATATCGCTTTTTTCTTGCAAGTAGGTATTGGCGTCTTTCATCAATTCCATTTTAGAGAGTGCATAAAGGATGAAAGAAAGCACTAAAAAAGTCTTTAAGCATGAAAAAATAAACCCCAACGCCTTGTCTATAATGCCTAGCCCACTGAACTTCAACACCTTTCCTAGCACCACGCCTAAAGCCAAGAAAAACACCCAAACAGATGCCAACACCAATAAAAAACCAATGAGATTAGTCATGGTTTCATTTCTTAAATCATACAGATGATCTGAAAACAATTGACCGATCGCCACAGAATAGCGAGACGCTAAATACACGCCAAGCACAATCCCTAAAATCCCTGCTACTTCACTCACCAAGCCATGATAAAATCCCCTAATCCCAAAGGCTACCACCACCACAAGTAACGCCAAATCAATATAATTCAAACCCTAAACCCAAACCTTTCTTTCATGCATCTCTATTTCTATTATCTCTATCTCTCATAAAGATAGTGAGTGCTAAAACGCCCATGATTTTAACGCCATCAAGACGCACTCTTTAGACTTGAAATTTTAAAATAATAACATAACTTAAAAAAGACTACCCTTAAAATTAAAATCAAGCTAAAATTCTTTAATAAAATATAGCTATAATATTCTAAAACAATCTCAAGGTTTCAAAATTTAATTATGCGTCTTATTCTGTTCAATCAAAACGCTTTTTTATTGGCATGCGTATTTGTTTCAAGCGTGTATGCGAATGTTTTTTTAGACGCTTTTGCTATTGAAAACCCCTATATTCCTATCATACTCACAAGCCTACTAGCCCCTTTAAGCATGCTAGCGTTTTTAAAAACCCCTAAAAACAGCGCGTTTGCTTTAGGGTTTTTTGTGGGGGCGTTGTTGTTTTATTGGTGCGCTTTAAGTTTTCGCTACTCTGATTTTATTTATTTATTGCCTTTAATCGTTATTTTAATAGCGTTAGTTTATGGGGTTTTATTTTATTTGTTGCTCTATTTTGAAAACCCCTATTTCAGACTTTTAAGTTTTTTAGGTCTTAGTTTTATCCACCCCTTTGGATTTGATTGGTTAGTCTTGGATAGCTTTTTTTCTTACAGCGTGTTTAGGGTGGATCAATTATCGCTAGGGCTTGTTTTTTTGGCTTGCATTTTTTTGAGCGCTAAACAATTTAAAAAATATAGAATCATAGGGGTTTTATTTTTACTTGGCGCGTTAGATTTTAATTTCTTTAAAACAAGCGATTTAAACAAGGTTGGAAACATTGAATTAGTCTCTACAAGAACGCCCCAAGATTTGAAATTTGACTCAAGCTACCTTAATGACATTGAAAACAACATTCTTAAAGAAATCAAGCTCGCTCAAAATAAGAAAAAAACCTTAATCGTCTTTCCAGAGACCGCCTACCCTATCCCCCTAGAAAACTCCCCTTTTAAAGCTAAACTAGAAGATTTAAGCGATGACATTTCCATTTTAATAGGGACATTGCGAACTCAAGGCTATAATCTCTACAACAGCTCGTTTTTATTTTCTAAAGAAAGCGTTCAAGTCGCCGATAAAGTGATCTTAGCCCCCTTTGGCGAAACAATGCCCTTACCAGAATTTCTTCAAAAACCCCTTGAAAAACTCTTTTTTGGCGAGAGCGCTTATTTATACCGCAACGCTTCCAATTTTAGCGATTTCACATTAGATGATTTTACTTTCCGCCCCCTGATTTGCTATGAAGGTACTTCAAAATCCGCTTACTTGAACAGCCCTTCAAAAATTTTTATAGTGATGAGCAATAACGCATGGTTTAGCCCAAGCATTGAACCCACCTTACAAAGAATGCTTTTAAAATACTATGCAAGGCGTTATGATAAAACCATCTTACACAGCGCGAATCTTTCACCTTCTTACATTTTAAGCCCTAGTTTATTGGGCGATATTCTTTTTAGGAAACAATCATGATTAAAGCCGTTAATATTTCTCATGCCTTTGAAAAGCCCCTTTATAGCGGCGTGAATTTACACATTAAACCCAAAGAAAGCCTAGCGATTTTAGGCGTAAGTGGGAGCGGAAAAAGCACGCTTTTAAGCCATTTAGCCACCATGCTAAAACCAAATAGCGGAACGATTAGCTTGTTAGAACACCAAGATATTTATGCCTTAAATTCCAAAAAGCTTTTAGAATTACGGCGCTTAAAAGTGGGTATAGTCTTTCAAGCACATTATCTTTTTAAGGGTTTTAGCGCTTTAGAAAACTTGCAAGTCGCTTCAATCATAGCCAAGCAAGAAATAGATCATTCCATCTTAGAAAAATTAGGCATAGCCCACACCCTAAAGCAAGGCGTGGGCGAATTAAGCGGTGGCCAGCAACAACGATTAAGCATCGCTAGAGTGCTTTCTAAAAAACCCAAAATCATTATCGCTGATGAACCTACTGGGAATTTAGACACCACGAGCGCTAATCAAGTTATTAGCATGCTGCAAAGCTATATTGTAGAAAAAGAAGGGGCGTTAGTTTTAGCCACGCATGATGAACATTTAGCTTTCACTTGCTCTCAAGTCTATCGCTTAGAAAAAGAAGTTTTGATTAAGGAAAAATAAAAATGTTACAATACCCTAAAATTGTCGCTGAATTGAGCGCTAATCATAACCAAGATTTAAATCTCGCTAAAGAAAGCCTTCATGCCATTAAGGAGAGTGGTGCGGATTTTGTGAAGCTCCAAACCTACACCCCAAGTTGCATGACTTTAAACTCCAAAGAAGATCCTTTCATCATTCAAGGCACTTTGTGGGATAAAGAAAATTTGTATGCGTTGTATCAAAAGGCTTCTACCCCCCTAGAATGGCATGCTGAATTGTTTGAGTTAGCTAAAAAGCTTGATTTAGGTATTTTTAGCTCGCCCTTTAGCTCACAAGCTTTAGAGCTTTTAGAGAGTTTGGATTGCCCTATGTATAAAATCGCTAGTTTTGAAATCGTTGATTTAGATTTGATTGAAAAGGTTGCACACACAAAAAAGCCCATTATCCTTTCTAGCGGTATCGCTACACACACTGAATTGCAAGACGCTATAAATTTGTGCAAAGAAGTGAATAATTTTGACATCACCCTTTTAAAATGCGTGAGCGCTTATCCTAGCCAATTAGAAGACGCTAATTTGTTGAGCATGGTTAAATTGGGCGAAAAGTTTGGCGTCAAATTTGGCTTGAGCGATCATACGATTGGCTCTCTTTGTCCCATTTTAGCTACCACTTTGGGAGCGAGCATGATAGAAAAGCATTTCATTTTAAACAAATCCTTACAAACCCTAGACAGCGCTTTTAGCATGGATTTTAACGAATTTAAAAACATGGTCAAAACAATCAAACAAAGTGTTTTAGCTTTAGGCGAAGAAGAGCCCAAAATCAATCCAAAGACTTTAGAGAAGCAAAGATTTTTCGCCCGCTCTTTATTTGTTATTAAGGATATTCAAAAAGGCGAAACATTGACTAGCGATAATATCAAAGCCTTACGCCCCAATCTTGGTCTACACCCTAAATTTTATAAAGAAATTTTAGGTCAAAGAGCATCAAAATTCTTGAAAGCCAACACCCCTTTAAACGCTGATGGCATAAAACGATCGCTGTAGGTTTGTTTTGATGAAAAAGTGGGGTTTTAAAACTTTGTTGTTATCGTTTTAGATTTATTTTATTTTTGATTAAAATTTTTAAAAATTATATTTTATTTTGTTGCACATTTTTTACTAGTAATTTTAAAAGATTATTGGATTTTTTATTGTAATTTTGCATTAAAAATTTAGTGTCTATTAAAATTGTTTGTATGTTTTCATATCGCTTTAGATTGTCTCTCCACTCTCCATTTGCAAAGCCTATATTTTCAAAAATATTATTTAATTTTAGAGGATTGTTAAATCTGTTAAATGGCATTAAAAAGATACTGTAAATCTCTTTTTTTGCTTCCAGTTTTGCCACATATTCGCCATAGACAATCTGTTTTATTATGGATGCACTATTGGGTAAATCGTTTGCAACACCACTTACACCATATTTATAGTATTTTGCATCTAATATATAAATTTTATCTTCAAACAACATGATGCTATCTGGTTGTAATACACAATCAGATTTTTGCTTAGAATAGTGCAAATTCCATTTTATTTTAGGGAAATAAACTTCTTTATTTTTGATACCAAATGCTTTGTCTATCATTTTTTCCCAAATAACATAAAAATTATATGTTCCAAATTTAAAATCAGTCTTATCTAGAACACCATCATCGTGCAAAAGAATATTTTTCATGGATTGAAAAAGGGTTTTTTTGTTATCATTAAATGTGTGATTTAATTTATTTTCAAGCAGATAAATGCAATAATTTTTATCAGTAGGTAGTTTGAATTTTGGTGGCATAAACGAGCTAAAAACAAAGCCAAATTTAGAAAACGCTTCATACACGCAATATTTGTTTATAGCTGTTATCAATTCATTTTCATTTATCATTTTCTTTTTAACTTGAAAACGAGTATAGACAAAAGAGTTTTTATTATTAAGATTTTGAATAATGGGTCTATTTTTCTTAATTATTTTAGAAAAATTTATCTTGCCTTTTGCACTATTTTCATAATAGCTTTTATTTTCTGTGTAGTAACCATGTGATAAAAAATATTCTATGATATTTTTATATGATTTAAGTGGAAAATTTGAGATTATAATATCATTTTTATTATTTAACAAATTTTCATATGCAAATGTTTTGTTATATTCCAAAAGAACAGAAATGAGTTTTTTTATATTTTCTCTGATGCTTTTATCACCGCCTATATCAAATCCTAGTGGGAAACAAATTTGCAAGTCATTATTGACGCTTCTAACACCTACAAAATCATCATTCAATTCATTGTCTGTAAAACAACACGCTTTTAAATTAAACATTGAATAAAAGTTCTTTTATCTCATCATGAAAAATATCAAATTGGGTTCTACCTTTTTCTTTGGTAAAATTCTTTACAACAGCTTCAAGTGTATTAAACTTTATAGTATTAAATATTATATTTCTATCAAATTTAAACACATCGTCCAAAAGATATTTTATGACTTTGTGTGCAAAATTTTCTTTATTCTTTAAATCATCAATACTGACAAAATAAACGCCAAATCGCTTGTCTTCCATAGAGTTCAGCCCCTCGTTATTTTAAGCTATTTTTTCATTCATAGTGGTGCAAAATTTTTGCCAAGTGATATCAGTATCTAAAATTTTCATATTTTTAAAATCATCACTGACATTTTCAAAGGAATTTTCAATAAGTTGCATAGAAAATCTACGCTGAAAGGCAGTATCTAGCGTGAATACATTTTGATCGCTCGTGTTCATTGTGGCTATTATCCATAAATTTGATGAGATCCTTATTTTTGCGTCTTTATCATTATATACAACATTTGCAATATCCATATTATTGATAGCATACCCACTTGAGCCCTTTTTAAAACCATCTTTGTCATGTTTAAGTCTGTCAAGAAGCTGAAAAATTTCCCCAAATATGGCAGGTGCATTACCACGATTTATTTCATCAATCACTAAAATATGCTTAGTTTGTGGGTTATGATACGCCTTTTTAAGAATGTTTGTAAATGGTCCAGGATTAAATTTATAGCTTACAATACCGCTATCATCTATACTCGGTATAATTTGTCCCACAAAATCACTGTAAGAATAGTCAGGATGGAACACTATCCTTTCTACCACGCTGTTATCATTGCAATAATCTCTTTGCAAAGCGTAGCTTTTGCCGCTACCAGGAACACCATAAAGGATTATATTTTTTCCTCCATCTATTCTAACGCTTTCGTCTATTTTATCATCTAAAGATCTTGTTTCATTCTCACTAAAAACCAATAAATGTTTGCTATTATTTATTAAACTATTTAAAACATGATATTTTGTATCAGTTGGTAAAATGATTTCTAATGTGTATTCTTTGGAAGATATGCAAGTAAAAAGTAGAATATCATCAGTTTTTAATTCATGGTCTAATCTGTGTTCTTTTAGCTGATTGACTTCCGCACTGATAATTTTCTTAATTCCTCCACCAAGTCTAGGATCTGTTGCTAAAAGAATGCTAACCTTATCACTATAACCAGATAGCACACCTTTCATATTTACTTCATCTTGATTGTTGGCTTTATCAAAAAAAATGTTCTAAAATACCTCTTGTAATGCTGATTTGTTTGACAATACATTGATTATCAACTTTCCTTAAATAAATTTTCATTTTTTACCTTTTTAAACATCTCATTTTTTACAAACTCCCCCCACTGCTCTGCCATCGCTTTTGCAAATCCTAGGAATGTTTTGCTCCTCCAAATTTGACGCTCTTTAGCTGATTTTGTTTTAGTCAGTCCATCGCTATACCATTTTGCTATTTTTTTACCACTTTTAAACTCTATAAACTCGCCAGGATCAACGATATTTGTATGTTTTAAGGGCGGTAAGTTTTTAAGCCACGAACAAGTCTTTTTTGAAGCGCTATCACCAAAGTGGTAAGGTTGGACTATTTGTTCAGGTTTTTTGTATCTTGTATTCATTATACCAATAGGGTTTTCTATTGCGATATAAGGGATTTTTGCATCCACTAAATCCATAAAAAATTTTAAAGCTTCCTCTCTGTCTTTTGTGCGGTTTGGGAATTTTGGGTGGGGTCTTTTTTGTTCTATGGGCAAATCTTTATCTTTAGGGTGGTAATACCACTTTGCTCCACTAACGGCTAAGAAAGTGCAAGGTGGGTGCACTATCATTATATCCCATTGCGAAACTTTTGCATGTTTGCCATTTTGCAAAACACCGCCTTTATTTTCAATCACTTCAAAAACATCGCAATTAAAATGCCACTCTAGATGCCCACCACTACACTCTAACAAATCACAACTATAAGCGTTGAAACCAAGCTTTCTAAACTCATTACACACTCTTTGGCTTTCTTCACAAGCTATTAAAACATTTATATTAGTTTTTTCATCTAAAACCTTTGCTACTGCTAAAGCTATATTTTTGGCAAAATTGACTAGCACTGCATTGCCTATCATTTTAAAACAAGCCGCTTGTGATCCCATAAATTCAAAATCATTAGGGAAAGTCTGTAAAATCGCTGCTCCTCTTATAGTGATTGAACGGCTTTGATCGGCTTCTAGGTGTATAAACATAAAACCATCTTTTTGTAAATGTGCCACTAATGTTGGCGATGGTTTATCCCATTCTAAATTTCTATATTTGTTATGGTTTGAAACTTTTCCAGTAATCCTAGTATAAAAATCAAGCTTTTCTTTTGTGGGAGCGTTATTCATGTTGTTTTCAATCCAAAATTTCATCGCTTTTAAATCTCGTAGATTATTATATCGTGGAAAATTTTGTGTCAAATGATTTGTGCCGATAAATTCGTGAGAAATGTTTTTATTGTTGATTTTTAGAGGTGTTTTGAGTGGTCTAAACTTGGGTAGATGACCAATAGCGTCTTTAACGCTAAGCGGTGGGTTTTTGGATTTGAGATCGTCTAGGTTTTGATAAAATTTAGATAGTAATTCTTTGCTGTTTTTACGAACGCCAAATATGATTACTCGTTTTCTAGTTTGTGGGACTTCATAATCACCGCTAGAATAGATTATATCTTTCATTCCATTTGGTTTTTTAATTTCATACCCTATTTTTAAAAAAGCTTCATAAACCCTATCTTTCACGAACTGATCACCAGGTTTTGCACTAAGCATGCCAGGAACATTTTCAAACACAAAGCATTTTGGTTGATAACAATCAACTATCCTAACAAAACTTTCAAAAAGATAATTCCTATAATCATATTTTATAGAGTGTTTATCTTGCGCCCTACCTGCAAGAGAATAGGCTTGACAAGGAGGACCGCCAAAGATAACATCTATTTTTCTACCATTAACCACACCATTTAATCCAAATTGACTAACGCTTTCGTCGTTATCAGAGCCATAAATTTTAAGAGTTTCATCACTCCAAGAGCCATTGATCAATTCATCAGTTTTTTGAATATCAAATTTGATAACTCTTTTTTTTGTTTTTTTTCACTAATTTTAAAGCGTTTAATCAAAGCATTTCTCAATGTCATAACCATAGGTTTTTCCCACTCAATGTGGGCTAAAATATTAAATCTATTTGTATTTGCAAAACCCAATGATAAACCGCCAGCTCCACTAAATAAATCTATGCAATTATATTTATTCATTCAAGTTCTTAATACCATTGGTAGTGTTGTAAGTCTGTTTGATTTTTTATTTTTTGTTTCATTTTATCTGCCAACTATCTTTTGCTTTTAAGGTGATTGCAACAAAACAGATTAGGGTAAAAAATAACTTAAAAGAATTTTCTTGTATCCATTTTAATAAAATTTGATGTGAGTTTTCCTTACACCCAAACTCACACTCCTTTAAATGGAGCGAAAAATCCTATCTTTTAATCCCCCTAACCCAAAAGATCGCTTTTTAGAAGATTATCGCTTGCTTAAAATCAAGCTCTTTCATGCTAGATTTTAAAAATGCTTTTGAGTATTTTATCCATACCCAATGAAAAACTATTTCACTTTTTCAAGATACTCTTCTGTTTCGGTATTAACCTTAATAATCTCACCCTCTAAAACATGGAAAGGCACTTGCACAACCGCACCGGTCTCTAAAGTCGCTGGTTTTTTGCTCGCACTTGAAGTATCGCCCTTAAAATTAGGGGCCGTTTCTACAATCTTTAAAGCCACAACTTGAGGCACATCTACTGAAATCGCCTTGTCATTATACAATAAAACTTGCACTTGCATACCATCCAACATCCATTTAGAAGCCTCGCCTACTTGAGAGTCGCTTAAGGCGATTTGCTCATAGCTCTCTATATCCATGAATTGATACGCATCGCCATCATGATAAAGGTATTGCATCGTTTTTTCCACAAGGTTAGGCTCTTCGCACTTATCCCCCGCATGGAAAGTTTTCTCAATCACTTTACCATCTAAAAACGACTTGATTTTCGCGCGCACAAAAGCCGCACCCTTACCGGGCTTGACATGTTGGTATTCTACGATCCTATAAGGCACACCGCCTAATTCAATTTTTAAGCCCTTTTTGAGCTCACTCATCCCAATTGCCATGTTACACTCTTTCCCTGTTAATTAAATTTTATTAGAGCTACCCAAAAGTTTCATGCGCCCTTTGACCACATTTTTAAGCGCTAATTGGGCCGGAGCGAAAAACTTCCTCAAATCAAATTGGCTCTTATCTTCATTGGCCACCTTGCGCACTTCTGCAATAAAAGCGATCCTTAAGTCCGTGTCGGTATTGACCTTATTGATCCCCCCTTTTACGGATTCTTGTAAAAATTCAAAAGGCACGCCTCTAGAACCTTTCAAATCGCCTCCAGCGTCCAAATAAGACTTTCTTACATTATCCGGTATCGCGCTCGCTCCATGCAAAACTAAAGGGATATTAGTGAGTCTTTTGACTTCTTGCAAGCGTTCAAAATCCAATTTTGGCTCACCCTTAAACTTAAACGCTCCATGGCTTGTCCCAATGGCTGGGGCTAAATAATCCACTTGAGATTCTTTGACAAACTGCTCTGCTTCTTTAGGATTCACTAGCACAGCGTCTTTTTCATCTACTGAAATATTGTCTTCAATCCCCATTAAACGCCCCAACTCCGCTTCCACGCTCACTCCAGCGTTATGTGCCATTTTGACCACTTTAGAAGTCAATTCCAAATTTTCTTCAAAAGCATGATGAGATGCATCAATCATCACAGAAGTGAAACCCGCTTTCACGGCTTTTTCACAGCTTTCAAAAGTCGTGCCATGATCTAGGTGTAAAGCTACAGGAATGTGTGGGTAGCGTTCGCACATGATTTTCACCATGCCTACTGTCATATCAATCCCCATGTATTTGATCGCCCCTTCACTCGCTTGAATGAAAAGCGGAGAATTTTCCTCGTTTCCTGCTTCAAAAATGGCGTTTAGCATTTCAAAATTCACAAAGTTAAACGCCCCTACCCCATAACCTTCCTTATGGGCTTTCAATAAGATTTCATTACCTCTAACCAGCATGACAACACCTCATAATTTATCGTTGATAACAATCTTAGCCTGCTTCCTTAGTTGCTCAATTTTTTGATTCATGCGCTCTTGGAAAAGCTTTTCTTGCAACATGCCTTTAATAGTGGGTTTAGCTTGCTCGTAAGTGTAAGTTACAGGGTTATCTTTGGAGATCAAATAGATAATATGATAACCAAACTCCGTTTTAATAGGGGTTTTAGTGTAATTCCCAGGAGTTAAGGCAAAAGCGGCTTTAGAAAAATCCGGAGCCATTTGGTTTTTTTGGAATTTCCCTAAATCGCCACCATTTTGCGCGTTTTTGCTGTTAGGATCGATCGTATCACGATTAGCCAACTCAATGAATTTAGCTTCTCTTTTAGTCTTTGGCTGTTTGTCAATTTCAGAAATAATCCTTTTAGCCTCATCTTCGCTTTTCACTAAAATATGTCTGGCGTGCGCTTCTTGTTTCACAAAAATTTGCTCTTTATTGGCGTTATAAAAATCTTGCATTTCTTTTTCTGGAATTTTAACTTTTTTCACTTGTTCGGCTTGTTTTTTAGCCCAAAATTCCACTAAAGCCTGTTTTTTAACCGCATCAATCATCGCCTTAAATTCTGGAGTGCTATCCAATTTTTCGGTTTTAGCTTCATTTTCCACAAGCACAGTGCGAATGGCTTGCTCAACCAAAGCCTTTTTTTCTTCTTCTTTAAGCTTGTCAAAATCAAAATTAGGGTTTCGTTGCTTGATCGCATCAAAATCGCTTTTAGTGATGGGCTTGCCATCCACTGTTGCTAACACGCCTGCTGAAGCATCAGTCGTTTTTTTGCTGTTATTAGCCGTGTTGTGAGCAGGCTTAGCCCCCAAAAACGATGCACTCAACATACCCATTAACGCTAAACTTAAAATACCTTTTTTCATCTGTGTGTTCTCCACCTTACTAAAATGTCATCATTAAAACTACATTATAGCAAGTTTAAAGCAAAATTCTATACTCTTTTAACTATTCTAGTGTTTTATAAGCTTGACTATGGGATAAGATTAAGGGACTTTGTGCTTAAATACCCCTTATAAAGGTGAGTTTAAGAAGGGTTTTGGGTTATGGTTTTGTCTTTATCTATCCTTAAAAAAAGCTTTGAAGATTTTTTAAGCACTAGAATGCTTTTAATCAATCTTGGTCCCATTCTTTTGAGTTTGGCGTTTTTTGGAATTGTTTTTTACTACGATGGCGAGAGCATTGTGAGATATTGCCAAACCTTATTACCGCAATCTTTAAATGATTATGCCCATGCTCAAGGCTTTTTTTCTAGCGTGTTTGCATGGGTTTTTAAAGCGTTAGTGTATTTTCTTATTTTTTGGATCGTGATTTTTTTGAGTTTAGTCATCAATATTTTTGTGTCTATTTTTTACACCCCTTTAGTGGTTTCCTATTTGCACCAAAAATATTATTCCCATGTTGTTTTAGAAGAATTTGGCTCTATCCTTTTTTCTATTAAATATTTTTTAAAATCGCTCCTTTTTATGCTTTTATTGATGGCGGTTTTAACGCCCTTTTATTCCATTCCTTTTATAGGGATTTTTGGGGTCTTTTTTTCTACAATCGTGCATTTCCTCTTTTTTAAAAACACCATGAGTTTGGATATAGCTAGTGCAATTTTTAATCATCAAAGTTATCAAAACCTCCTCAAACAACACCGTTTGAAGCATTATCGTTTTTCATTTTTTTGCTATCTTTTTTCTCTAATCCCTTTTTTTAATTTTTTTGCCACCTTGTTGCAAACCCTCATGCTCACGCACTACTTTTTTATCCTTAAAGAAAAAGAATGCTAGATTTTATTCAAGAGCTTAGCACCCCGCATGTAAGGGATTTTTTCTTATTATTTTTAAGGGTTAGTGGGGTGCTATCTTTTTTCCCTTTTTTTGAAAACCATTTGGTGCCATTGTCAGTGCGTGGGGCTTTGAGCTTGTATGTGAGTGCGATTTTTTACCCTACTTTAGAATTTTCAAACGCCACTTACACGCCTGAGAGTTTCATCATCGCATGTTTATGTGAGCTGTTTTTAGGGGTGTGCGCGTCTATCTTTTTGCAAATCGTCTTTGCGAGTTTAGTGTTTGCAACCGATAGCATTAGCTTTTCTATGGGGCTTACCATGGCGAGCGTTTATGATCCTATTTCAGGAGCGCAAAAACCCATTGTGGGGCAAGCCCTTTTATTGCTAGCGATTTTAATTTTACTGGATTTATCTTTCCATCATCAAATCATTTTGTTTGTGGATCACAGCTTAAAAGCCGTCCCTTTAGGGCAATTTGTCTTTGAACCGGCACTAGCTAAAAACATTGTCAAAGCCTTTTCGCACTTGTTTATTATAGGGTTTTCTATGGCGTTCCCTATTTTGTGCTTGGTGCTATTGAGCGATATTATTTTTGGAATGATCATGAAAACACACCCTCAATTCAACTTGCTTGCTATTGGTTTCCCAGTTAAAATTGCGATTGGGTTTGTGGGCATTATTTTAATTGTTTCGGCTATCATGGGGCGTTTTAAAGATGAAATCAGTTTGGCGTTTAGTACGATTAGTAAAATCTTTTAAAATAGCCTCTAACAATGCTATAATGACCACTTTAAAACCCCACTTATAAAGGTTCTATTTGTGGATAACTACACTTATAGCGAATTGTTAAAAAGCTTGCAAAACAAATGCGATAATATCGCCTTAATCATCAAGCCTGAAAAGGTCAAACAGAAATTAGAACGCATTGAAAAAGAGCAAGAAGACCCTAATTTTTGGCAAGATGTCTTAAAAGCCAGAGACACCAATAAAGAAAAAGTGCGCTTAAACCGCTTGCTAGAAACCTATCAAAAAACCAAAAACGCTTTAGATGAAAGCGTAGAATTGTTTGAGATCGCCCAAAACGATAACGATGAAGTTACTTTGTCTTTACTTTATGAAGAGGCTCCTATTTTAGAACATGGTGTGCAAAAGGTAGAAATTGAAATCATGTTAAGCGGCGAACATGACGCTTCAAACGCCATTATCACCATTCAGCCTGGAGCGGGGGGGACTGAAAGCCAGGATTGGGCGAGTATTTTGTATCGCATGTATTTGAGGTGGGCAGAAAGAAGGGGTTTTAAAAGCGAGATTTTAGATTATCAAGATGGCGAAGAAGCAGGCATTAAAGGGGTAGCCTTTATTATTAAGGGCGAAAACGCTTATGGCTATTTGAAAAATGAAAGCGGTGTGCATAGGCTTGTTAGGATCTCACCCTTTGATGCAAACGCCAAACGGCACACGAGTTTTGCGAGCGTGCAAATTAGCCCTGAATTGGATGATGATATTGATATAGAAATTGATGAAAAAGATGTCCGCTATGATTATTATAGGGCTAGTGGGGCAGGTGGTCAGCATGTCAATAAAACAGAAAGCGCGGTTAGGATCACGCATTTTCCCACCGGTATTGTGGTGCAATGCCAAAACGACAGAAGCCAACATAAAAACAAAGCGAGCGCCTTAAAAATGCTTAAATCCAAGCTTTATGAATTGGAATTAGAAAAACAACAAAGCACCGCCAAAAATGAAGAAAAAAGCGAGATCGGTTGGGGGCATCAAATAAGAAGCTATGTCCTAGCCCCCTACCAGCAAGTCAAAGACGCTCGCTCCAATATCGCTTATAGCAATGTGGAAGCGATTTTAGATGGCGATATTGACGCCATTTTAGAGGGTGTTTTGATCGCTAAAGCTTAAGTGCGCTAAAATAACAGCAATGCATTATGGTTAAAAACGCTTTTAAACGCACAAGGAATAACGATGACACAAGAAGAATTAGACGCTTTAATGAGTGGGGGCGATTTAGAAAAATTAGAAGCTTTAGAGGCTGAGACTAAAGAAGAAGCTAAAGAAGAGCTCGCTAAAGAGAGTAAAGAAAATTGTAACTCTAGCGAAAAAATGATTGTCAAAAAAGAAGATGCTGAAAAATACGGCAAGATTAGTCCTAACGAATGGCCTCCCCCTCCCCCCACTGAAGAGCATAAGGTCGTGCATCAATTAGACGATGTTACAAGAGATTCTGAAGTGAAAGCCACGCAAATTTTTGATCAATTGGATTTGATTGGGGCTAGTGCTGAAAAAATCGCCAAAATGGTTAAAAAAATCCAAGAACCTCTAAAAAAACACCAAGAAATTTTTGAAAATTTGCATGCCCATTTCCCTAACATTGAATCTTTTAAAACCGTGCTCAATGAACAGCAAGAAATCCTAAACGCCCTAAAAACGATTGAAGAAGAAGCCAATAATTGCTCGGATAGCTCCATGCAAGCGATGGATATTATGCAATTTCAAGATATTCACCGCCAAAAAATTGAACGGGTAGTCAATGTCATGCGAGCGCTCAGCCAATACATGAACTCGCTTTTTGAAGGCAAAATTGATGATTCCAAGCGTGTGGGTTCAGCGACTTATATCACCGGCGATGACGATAAAGATTTAGCTAGTGCTGATGATATTGAAGCGTTGATCGCTTCTTTTGGAGCCAAGTAAAAGTGGCAGAATTACTCTCTCCAGCCGGTAATTTAAAAAAGCTTAAAATCGCTCTCAACTATGGGGCTGATGCGGTTTATGGGGGAGTGAGCCATTTTTCTTTACGCAATCGTGCGAGCAAAGAATTCACTTTAGAGACCTTTAAAGAAGGCATTGATTACGCGCATGCACTGAATAAAAAAGTCTATGCCACGATCAATGGTTTCCCTTTCAATTCACAGCTCAAACTTTTAGAAGAACACATCTCTAAAATGGCAGAGCTAGAGCCGGACGCTTTTATTATCGCTACGCCTGGTGTCGTCAAACTCGCTTTAAAAATCGCCCCACGCATCCCTATCCATTTATCCACGCAAGCGAATGTTTTAAATGTGTTAGATGCACAAGTGTTTTATGATTTAGGGGTTAAACGCATTGTGTGTGCCAGGGAATTGAGCTTGAATGATGCGATTGAAATTAAAAAAACCTTACCTAATTTAGAATTAGAAATTTTTGTGCATGGGAGCATGTGCTTTGCTTTTTCGGGGCGTTGCTTGATTTCGGCTTTACAAAAGGGGCGCGTGCCCAATCGGGGGAGTTGTGCGAATGATTGCCGTTTTGATTATGAATATTATGTCAAAAACCCTGATAATGGCGTAATGATGCGATTAGTTGAAGAAGAGGGCGTAGGCACGCATATTTTTAACGCTAAAGATTTGAATCTCTCTAGCCATATCGCTGAAATTTTAAGTTCAAACGCCATCAGTGCACTTAAGATTGAAGGGCGCACCAAGTCCAGTTACTATGCCGCGCAAACCACGCGCATCTATCGTTTAGCGATTGATGATTTTTATCACAACACCTTTAGACCCAACTTTTATACTAGCGAATTGAACACGCTTAAAAATAGGGGTTTTACCGATGGCTATTTGATGCGAAGGCCTTTTGAAAGGCTAGACACTCAAAACCACCAAACAGCCATTAGTGAAGGGGATTTTCAAGTCAGTGGCGAAGTGACCGAAGATGGGCGTTTTTTTGCGTGCAAATTCACCACCACCACTAACATCGCCTATGAAATCATCACCCCAAAAAATGCGGCTATCACGCCCATAGTCAATGAAATTGGCAAGATTTATACCTTTGAAAAACGCTATTATTTGGTGCTTTATAAAATCCTTTTAGAAAATAACACCGAGTTAGAAACTATCCATAGCGGGAATGTGAATTTAGTGCGACTGCCCACGCTTTTACCGGCGTTTAGTTTTTTACGCACCCAAGTGGAGTCTAAAATGGGATTTGATTGACGCTAAAAATCGTGGTATTAAAAACAATTAAGAGAAGATCATGCCATTAGAAACCATCACGCTCGCTCGTATTTATGAAGAACAAGGGTTTTTAAAAGAAGCGTTGCAAATTTATGCGAATATTTTAGAAAAAACCCCTAACCATCAAGAGGCCTTAAAACAAATGAAACGATTAGAAAAAATCCAAAACAATCTCGCTCATTTCAAGCACAACGCACTATTGGAACGGCATTATTTAAATTTTATCAAAGGGGATTTTTTGAATGTTGAGAATTTAGAAAAATGGCTGGTAGAATGGAATTGAAAAATATTATTTCAGAAACCCTTAACGAGATTGAAAAAATGGCTAAAACGATTGATGATTTTGATGTGACGCAAAAAACGCCCTCTTTTTTTAAAACGCCCCCTTATTTGCAAAACACCAAAAACGCTGAAACGCCACCAATTAGTAACACGGAGCCAAAAAACACCCCTAAAATAGAAACGCAAGAAAAAATCGTAGGAGAAAACCATGCACAAGAAATCATTATAAAAGAAATCACAACAGAAACCCCAAAG
Source organism: Helicobacter acinonychis (assembly GCF_900461455.1). Lineage (NCBI taxonomy): Bacteria > Pseudomonadati > Campylobacterota > Epsilonproteobacteria > Campylobacterales > Helicobacteraceae > Helicobacter > Helicobacter acinonychis. The sequence continues at coordinate 1,053,681 of NZ_UGIA01000001.1, forward strand.
CAAGTGCAAATTTCAAGCGAGCGGGTTTTTTTAAAAAATTTACTAGAGAGAACTTTAGTGCTTTTTAAAGGCATGCAAGCTTTAGAAGAAAAGGAGGCGATAGAACGCTTGGATTTAGTGGCGCGTTTCTTACAATACCAATTGAGCGTGCTTGAAAAGCGCTTGGAGTCTTTGGAGGAAGAATACACAGAATAAAAAATGCTTTTAGCATTTTTACAATCAACACTAAAGAGCTTGCGTGAGCGAGCGGTATTTTCTTAAGCGGTCTTCTTGGGTTAGGAGGTTTCTTAAGGGGGTTAAGGGGAGAGTTATTTCAAAATGCTCCCTATCCCCTTAAGGAAATGAGTTTTACTATAAAAATAAAGTTAAAAAACCCTATTTTTTAAGGAAATAAAAATAAATTTTTAACTTTTTAATCCATAAAAACAAAGCCTTAAACCGCCATTGATCACTATGATAATGTTTGGGATTTTTATTTATATTTCAGCAATAACATGCTATAATTAGACTCTTTGCTAATGAAATTAGATTTTTAAAAATCGTTTAAAAATCGTTTAAAAATCGTTTAAAAATCGTTTAAAAATCGTTTAAAAATCGTTTAAAAATCGTTTAAGGAGTTACCAAGATCAATGATAGAAGTTTTGATGATTGAAGATGATATAGAATTGGCTGAATTTTTGAGCGAATTTTTATCCCAACATGGCATCCATGTCACCAATTACGATGAACCCTATACCGGCATTAGTGCAGCCAACACGCAGCATTACGATTTGTTGTTGTTGGATTTGACTTTGCCTAATTTGGATGGGCTTGAAGTGTGCAGACGCATTTCCAAGCAAAAACACATCCCCATTATCATTTCTTCAGCAAGAAGCGATGTGGAAGACAAGATTAAAGCACTAGATTATGGGGCGGATGATTACCTCCCTAAACCCTATGATCCTAAAGAATTGTTAGCTCGTATCCAGTCTTTACTCAGGCGCTCCCATAAAAAAGAAGAAGTGAGTGAGCCTAGCGAAACGCATATGTTTAGGATAGATAAAGACAGCCGAGAAGTGTATATGCATGAAAAAAAGCTAGACTTAACTAAGGCTGAATACGAAATCCTTTCGCTTCTCATCAGCAAAAAAGGTTATGTGTTTAGCCGTGAAAGCATTGCGATTGAGAGCGAGAGCATCAACCCTGAAAGCTCCAATAAAAGCATTGATGTGATCATTGGCCGTTTGCGATCCAAAATTGAAAAAAACCCCAAACAGCCAGAGCATATCATTTCGGTTAGGGGGATTGGCTATAAATTAGAATATTGATTCTAATAAGGAGCTAAAGGATTTTGCGTTTTTCTATCTTTTTTAAAGTTTTCGTTTTGTTTACGATAACGCTCTTTAGTTTTGGGGCGTTCGCTTACTATTTCGTGTCTTCTCAAATCAATCACGAAAAGTATCAAAATGAAATGCGCCACTATCAATTTGTGACCACGATTAATGAAATTTTAAACAAATACTCTGATTATGACGCCGTAGAAGCTTACCTCTATAAAATTGGTTTTAGGGAAACCACGATAGAAAATTTAGAAAAAATTCTAGTCAAAAGACGCCACCAGTTGCACCATAGAGATATGGGGTATGCGGAAGTGTTTAAATTCAGCGACATGATTTTTATCCTTTTGAAAAAGAAAGAGCGTTTTGTGCTTTATAAGGATTTACACTCCATTTCTTATAGGAATTATTTCTTTGCGATTACGGTAGGCTTGTTGTTGATTTTATCGCTCTTTTTACTTGTTTTGCAGAGTTTATTGCCTTTAAGAGAGTTAAGGACTCAAGTCAATCGCTTCGCTCAAGGGGATAAAAGCGTGAGTTGCAAGAGCAAGCAAAAAGATGAAATAGGGGATCTAGCTAACGAATTTGATCATTGCATCCAAAAAATCAACGCGTTGGATGAATCACGGATCTTATTCTTGCGCTCCATCATGCATGAATTGCGCACCCCTATCACAAAAGGCAGGCTCTTAAGCGAAATGCTCAAAGAAGAACTGCCTCAAAAGCGCTTCATTTCTATTTTTGAACGCTTGAACATGCTGATTGAGCAATTTGCCCGCATTGAGCAGCTCGCTTCAAAAAATTATAGGCACAGTAAGGAAAAATTTTTAATCAGCGATTTGATTGATAAGATTGAAAAAATGCTTTTGATTGATATGGATAAAGAAAGCCCTATCCATGTGCCCTCTTCAAATCATATCATTGAAGCGGATTTTGACTTGTTTTCCATAGCGTTAAAAAACATGATAGACAATGCGATCAAATACAGCGATGACAAACAAGTGTTTTTGGACTTCATCGGCAATGATTTGGTGATCTCAAACAAAGGCGAGCCTTTAAAAGAAGATTTTGAAAAGTATTTGCAACCTTATTTTAAATCTCCTAACCCAAGCCAAGCCCATGGCTTTGGGTTAGGCATGTATATCATTAAAAATGCTTTAGAGACTATGGGGTTGGATTTGAGCTACCATTATAGCGAGGGGAAAAATTGTTTCACTATCCATGATTGCGTTTTGAATTATTGCGATTTAAAAAATGGCGAAGAGCTACCCCCCCCTCCGAAAATTTGAAAGAAATAAAAGAGATGAAAGAGACAAAAAAGACCGATTGCAAAGCTAAAGAAAGCCAATGTATAGAGGGAAAACATGTTCAAACGATTGAGAAGACTACGAAGTAGCGAAAATTTAAGGGCTATGATAAGAGAAACGCGTTTAGATATTAACGATTTCATCGCCCCCCTATTTGTCATAGAAAGCGATGGTAATATTAAAAATGAAATTAGCTCCATGCCTAGGGTTTATCAAATGAGTATCGAGCCTCTTTTGAAAGAATGCGAAGAGTTGGTGAGTCTTGGTATCAAAGCCGTTCTATTGTTTGGTATCCCTAAACACAAGGACGCCACAGGAAGCCATGCGTTAAATAAGGATCATATTGCCGCAAGAGCCACGAGAGAGATTAAAAAACGATTTAAGGATTTGATCGTTATAGCGGATTTGTGTTTTTGTGAATACACTGACCATGGGCATTGCGGGATTTTAGAAAACACTTCTGTGTCTAACGATAAAACGCTAGAGATTTTAAACCTTCAAGGGCTTATTTTAGCCGAAAGCGGTGTGGATATTTTAGCCCCAAGCAGCATGATGGATGGGAATGTTTTAAGCTTAAGAAACGCACTGGATAAGGCTGGGTATTTTTGCACGCCTATTATGAGCTATTCCACTAAATTTGCGAGCAGCTATTATGGGCCTTTTAGAGATGCGGCAAATTCCGCACCAAGTTTTGGCGATCGGAAGAGCTATCAAATGGATTACGGCAATCAAAAAGAAGCGCTTTTAGAAAGTTTAGAAGATGAAAAACAGGGCGCGGATATTTTAATGGTCAAACCGGCTTTAGCGTATTTGGATATTGTTAAAGAGATTAGAAATCACACTTTACTCCCTTTAGCGCTCTATAATGTGAGTGGGGAATACGCCATGCTCAAACTCGCTCAAAAACACAACTTGATCAATTATGAAAGCGTGCTGTTAGAAACGATGACTTGCTTTAAAAGAGCGGGAGCGGATATGATTATTAGCTATCATGCTAAAGAAGTGGCTAACTTATTACAAAGGAATTGAATGGGACGAGCGTTTGAATACAGAAGAGCGGCTAAAGAAAAACGATGGGATAAGATGAGTAAGGTTTTCCCCAAACTCGCAAAAGCGATCACTCTAGCGGCAAAAGATGGCGGGGGCGATCCGGACACGAACGCCAAGCTACGAACAGCAATTTTAAACGCTAAAGCGCAAAACATGCCTAAAGATAATATTGATGCGGCGATTAAAAGAGCGAGCAGTAAAGAGGGGAATTTGAGTGAAACCACCTATGAGGGTAAGGCGAATTTTGGCGTGCTAATCATCATGGAATGCATGACCGATAACCCCACAAGAACCGTTGCCAACCTTAAAAGCTATTTCAATAAAACGCAAGGGGCGAGCATCGTGCCTAATGGCTCTTTGGAGTTTATGTTCAATAGAAAAAGCGTGTTTGAATGCTTAAAAAATGAAGTGGAAAATTTAAAATTAAGTTTAGAAGATTTGGAATTCGCTCTCATTGATTATGGCTTGGAAGAGTTAGAAGAAGTGGGAGATAAGATCATTATTAGGGGGGATTATAATAGCTTTAAACTCTTAAATGAGGGGTTTGAAAGCTTGAAATTACCCATTCTAAAAGCGAGTTTGCAACGCATCGCCACAACGCCCATTGAATTGAATGACGAACAAATGGAGCTTACCGAAAAATTACTGGATAAAATTGAAGACGATGATGATGTGGTCGCGCTTTATACGAATATTGAGTGAAATTTGACACACTCCCCATAGCTAAAGCTAGAGGGCTACAAACAGTAACTAAAACTCCATAAAACCATATAAAACGCTATCATTTTTGTATAGGGTATTAACTTTTTGTAAAAACACTCAAAGGCATTTTGTTGCTACAATTTTGTAAAATCTTATAAAGAATGATGAAAATATAAAAGTATTTTAAACAAATTTCACGCTAACCCAACCTTTTTTAATAATCCTTTCTCCAAAAGCGATCTTTTTGGAACCACTTCTTGGAAGTTTATCATTTTATCCCAACATAAACAATTTAGCCCTATCATATTATGATAAAACTTATGATAAAACCCTTTTCAATCTTTTATTGGATTTTAAAACTAAAAATTAAAGCCTTAGTTTTTTGAAATAGGGTTTTGGCTACTTTGTTTTAGATTTTAAAAGCTATTTTCTTAAGGGGGGGTTTTGAAATGATTCCCTACAACCCATCTTTCTTAAAATCCCCCTAACCACCGCTTTTTGTAAAGCTATGACTTGTTAAAATCAAGCTCTTTTGTTTAATCTTTAAACCACTAAAGGCAAAAAAGGACTCAATAAAAGCGGTTCTAAATCCTAAATTCTAGATTTTTATCGCATTCTCAATGGTTATAGATAGAGACTTAATCCCTATCTATTCTCAGAAGCTTTACTTATGCCCATTATAATAAATATCAGGGTTGTCGCGGATAATTTCTAACGCTTTACAGCTACCGCTAAAGCCAAAAGAACACCCTTTTTCATAAAATGAAGTGGCTTTCTCTAAATCTTTTGGAGCACCCTTACCGCTTAAATACATCACTGCGACATTATGGCAACCACTCCCCTCTTTTAAAGAGCAACCATTTTTATAAAGACTCAAAGCCTGCTCCCCACTTTGATTGACATAAATACCGGTTTCATACATGTAGCCCAAACTCGTGCAACTCGCCCCATTTTTTAGATGACAACCTCTTCTAAAACTCATAAAGGCTTTTTTTAGATCCTGCTCTGTGCCTTTGGCGTTTCTATACATATAGCCTGCTAAATTACAGCTAACCGCATAATTCAAATTGCAAGCCTGTTTGCTTAAAGCAAGCGCCTTAACATCATCCTGTGTCACGCCAACGCCCTTAAAATACATAAAGCCTAAACTCCCGCAACTCACTCCCTCTTTTAAATGGCACCCTCTTTTGTAATAATAAAGGGCTTTTGAAAGGTCTTTTTGCACACTGTCGCCATCTTCATACATAGAGCCCAAACTCGCGCAAGCGAGGCGATCGTGCAAATTACACCCTCTTTTGTAATAAAAAACGGCTTTTGTGATATCTTGATCCACGCCTTCGCCATCTTCATACATGTAGCCCAAACTCGTGCAACTCACCCCCACCCTCAAATTACAACTCCTCTTATAAAACGCCACCGCTTTTTGATGGTGCCCCATCTTAAGGGCTTGATTAGCCTTTTTAAGGTACGCCTCACCGGTTCGAGCCATCAAATGACCCAAACAGCCTGCCATTAAAAACAAAATAAAAGCCCACTTTTTAGTCCAACTATTTATCATCTCGTTCCTTAAAACTATAAGCAAACGCTCCACGCTCACTCAAAGAAAAATTAGTAAAACTCCAATCTAATAGGCTATTATAGTATAATATTAAAAAAATAGAATAAATTTAGCTTAAATCTTTATGGTTAAAATCAGTGTTTATGGAAATAATTTGAAATGAATGCCACTATCCCTATTGTTATCGCTTTTGACAATAATTACGCTATCCCAGCTGGCGTGAGCTTATATTCCATGCTAGCGAACGCTAAAACAGAGAATTATAATAAAAAGTTATTTTATAAAATCTATTGCTTGGTGGATCATTTAAGTGCAGAAAACCAACACAAATTAAAAGAGACTCTAGCCCCCTTTAGCGCTTTTTCTAGCGTGGATTTTATGGATATTTCAGAGCCCAGCCATTCCACTATCACAATAGAACCTTTTGTGATTGATAAAATCAATGAAGCCTTTTTGCAGCTCAACGATTATGCCAAAACGCGCTTTTCTAAAATGGTCATGTGCCGCTTGTTTTTGGCTTCTTTATTCCCAGAATACGACAAGATTATCATGTTTGATGCGGACACTTTGTTTTTAAATGATATTAGCGAGAGCTTTTTTATCCCCATAGATAATGATTATTTGGGAGTGGCTAAAGATTTTGCCTCTTCTAAAAGCCCTAAACATTTCCAAATTGAAAGAGAAAGGGAGCCTCGCCAAAAATTTTTTCTCTATGAGCATTACCTTAATGAAAGCGACATGCAAATCATTTATGAAAGCAACTATAACGCCGGATTTTTAATCGCAAATCTAAAATTATGGCGTGCTGATCATTTAGAAGATCAACTATTCAATCTAGCCCATCAAAAAGGTCAAAGCGTGTTTTACCCTGAACAGGATCTTTTGACGCTTGCATGCTATCAAAAGGTTTTAATTTTGCCTTATCTTTATAACACCCACCCTTTCATGGTCAATCAAAAACGCTTTATCCCCAACAAAAAAGAAATTATCATGCTGCATTTTTATTTTACAGGAAAACCTTGGGTTTTACCCTCTGCCTTATATTCCAAAGAATGGCATGAGATTCTTTTAAAAACCCCTTTTTATGCTGAATACTCCGTGAAATTCCTCAAACAAATGACAACTTTTTTAAGCCTTAAAGACAAGCAAAAAACCTTTGAATTTTTAGCTCCCCTACTCAATCCAAAAACCCTTTTAGAATATGTCTTTTTTAGATTGAATAGAATTTTCAAACGCCTGAAAGAAAAACTCTCAAGCTTTTAGCGTTCTCGTTTAGGCAACACGCTGTAAGCGAATTTAACATAAATCGCTAAACTGATCAATAGCACTGCCACGCCAATCGCTAAATACACCGCATAAGTGATTTTATCCGGTTCGCTCACGCTGAATTTAAACACTAACATTAAAGCCTCAATGGCTAAGGCGATAATGATAGAGCCTAAAAACCTGATCATCGTGCGATGGATTGCATGGTGGTTATCCCCACTATTTTTACCCAAAACTTCTTCTTCAAAAATCGCCTTGACTAGATCAAAGGTAGCTAAGGCTAAAGTTAAAAGCACGATGGGGTGGAACACTTCTTTAATATCAAAACTGCTAAAATACATAATCGCTGTCCAAAAACTAGAAATGCATTTCACGAATAAAAGCAACGACACTAAAGTGAGCATGACAGAAATCATAAAATACATGACCATGCTCCCTTCGCTAAAGGCTCTAAAATACTTTGAAGGCGAGCTAATCGCAATCGCCACCCTTAAAGGAATCTGCAAGCACACCACAAACGCCAAATCATTATTTTGATCATACACCGGATAAGATGCACTCACCACCAAATGGCTTCCTCTTTTAGAAGGGTAAGGATCGGTTAAAATGCAACGCTTTTCGTTGATGGCTTGATAAAAATAATATTTATCGCTAAAACTCACATGCGATTCCAATTCAATGCCTTCCACTAAATCATGCTCTAACGCCCCTTCCTTATGCCCCTGCTCTTTAAAATGGCTTGGCTTAAGTGCAAGCATGCCTTTAGCGTCTAAAACAAAAAAACTTTTTGCCATTTTGATTTCAGCTTGCATCTTGCTGATTTGTTTGATCAAATACTCTAAAGTGATTTCAGGGAGATGGTTGCGGATATTGTGCGAAAACAAATAAGTAAGATAGGCGTATAATTCAGTGCGGATCTTGGAATACTGGACAATGTCTCTACTCAACATCAAAAGGCCTTTAAAAAAATTTATGCGATGAATTGTAGCGCTTGTTTTAAAGATTTTTTCAAACCGCCTTGTGCATTGATGATAAAAGAAGCGTTTTTTTCATAGAGAGCTTGCCGTTTTTCAAAAAGCTCTTTGGCTTGAGTTAAATTATTTAAAAGGGGGCGCTTTTCCCTTTCTTTTTTACTCAAACGCTTGATAATCGTTTCAAAATCCATTTTTAAATAAAAGGTCGTGCCCAAACCCTTAAAATTATCATGCATAATAATGCCCCCACCCGTAGAGATAACATGGGGGTTTTTTAGCATCTTTAATTCATCAATCAAGTTTTTTTCAAACATCCTGAAATTATCTTCGCCAAGCTCTTCAAAAATCCCCCTCACGCTCAAGCCTACCCTTTCGCTAATGATCATGTCTGTATCCAACACTTCCAAATTCAAAGCCAACCCCAATTCTTGTGCTAAAGAGCTTTTACCGCTCCCCATAAAACCAATTAAGACTAAATGCTGCATGCTTTTATTTCAATTTTAATTCATAAGCCCCATTTTTTTCTTCCAAAAGATAGCGGTATTTCCCATCTAAAACGAGCGTGATGCGGTAATAATCTTTGTGCGTGCCAACTTTAATTTGAGAAAAAAACTTCTGGTTTAAACCCACGCTTTGATAAATGTCCAAAGGGCCTTTTTGCGTGTCTAACACGATCCTATAAGGTTTAACCAACACAAAAGAGCGTAAAACTTTATAAGGGGAGCGTAAAACCATCGTGTTGTTTGCCATTGAAAAATCAAAATCTTGGATCCGGTAGCGTTTTTCAAAAGAGGCTTGATTAAGGGTGTGTTGGGAGAGTTTTAAGGGGTAGTGCCAATCAATGCTTTTATCAATGCCCACGACTTTAGAATGGATAGAGCCATCAATATCCTGGTAAGTGAGCGTGATTTGTTTTAAAATCCTAGCGCTCGTGGGCAAATCCACATTGATTTCTTTGAAATAATCATCATAAATCCCATTAAACCCCCCTTGCAAATTCCTAGAATTGACTTCAGGTTCAAAAGGATTGTCTCTAGCTAGCAACACGCTTAAAACTGCGATCAAACCTATCATTTTGTTTAACACGGCTGTTTTCCTTAATCTTTAGGCTGCAATTCTTTCAATTCAAACAAACGCTTTTGCAAGCGTGCATTTTTGCTTTGCAATTCGGTGATTTCTTGTTGCAAGCGTTCATGCTTGTCTCTTAAATCCAAATAGACTTCTAACGAAGAGCCCCCAAAAAGCAATTTCCCTAAATAATACCCAAACCCAAGCAATAAAAGGAAAAAAACAATAAGTGAGCTATGGTTATAGAAAAAGTCTCGTGCTTTATTGCTTTTGATTCCATCGTTTTCAAAAAGGCTCTCAGCCATGTTTAAACAACTCTTTACCGATATAAATCCCCCCTTTTAATTCATGCTCAATCTCTAAAAGACGGTTGTATTTAGCGATCCTTTCACTCCTTGCGGTGGATCCGGTTTTGATTTCTCCTGTATTGAGCGCGACTGCAAAATCAGCGATAAAGCTGTCTTCACTCTCTCCGCTTCTATGGCTCATCACGCATTGATAGGCATGGTGTTTGGCTAATCTTATGGTCTCTAAAGTCTCGCTAATAGTGCCAATTTGGTTGGGTTTGATTAAAATCGCATTGGCAATGTTTTTTTTAATACCCTTTTGCAAAATACTCGCATTCGTTACAAACAGATCATCGCCCACCAGCTGAATTTGACGCCCTAATTCCTTGCTTAAAAACGCCCAACCCTCCCAATCGTCTTCGCTCAAACCATCTTCAATGGACACAATTGGGTATTTTGCGACCAACTCTTTATAATAAGCCACCAATTCTTGTGCGTTTAAAATCTTATTTTCACCTTTTAAATGGTAATTAAAATGTTCATCCACCAATTCGCTGCTCGCCACATCTAAAGCGAGTGCGATTTCTTCGCCTAGCTTGTAACCGGCTTTTTCAATGGCTTGAGAAATCACTTCAAGGGGTTCTACATTGTTTTTAAAATTAGGTGCAAAGCCCCCTTCATCGCCCACGCTTGTGAGCTGGTTTTTTTCATCCAAAAGTTTTTTGAGCGTGTGATAGACTTCTGCACTCGCTCTTAAGGCTTCTTTAAAGCTCTCAAACCCTAAAGGCATGATCATGTATTCTTGGAAGTCTATAGAATTATTGGCATGCGATCCGCCGTTGATGATATTGAGCATCGGAACAGGCAAAGTTAAAGCGTTAGCCCCCCCTAAATAGCGATATAATGGCATGTTTAAAGCCTTTGCACTCGCTCTTGCTAACGCCATAGACACGCCCAAGGAGGCATTCGCCCCTAAATTAGCGTAATTAGGTGTGCCATCTAAAGCCTTCAGTCTCCCATCCACAAAGGCTTGATTGATCGCTTCAAGCCCTATTAAGTTGTGTTTGATCACAGTATTGACATTTTCGCATGCCCTTAAGACCCCCTTACCTAAAAAACGGGTTTTGTCGTTATCTCTTAATTCTAGTGCTTCTCTTTTACCGGTGCTCGCCCCACTAGACACAATCGCGCTCGCTTTCGTGTTATCGCTTAAAATCACGCTGGCTTGAATGGTGGGATTACCCCTACTATCCATCACTTCTAAAGCATGAATATCTTTAATCGTTAGCATCAAGATCCTTTTATTCCATTTCTTCTAAGGGCTCATCCGGTAAAGGCATGATCTCTTCATTAGAGCCAATACTCTCTTTAATCTTAAGAATGATTTCATTCGCTAGGGCTTTATCTTCTTTCAATAAAGCTTTAGCGTTTTCTCTGCCTTGCCCTAGCTTTTTATCCTGGTAGCTAAGCCATGCCCCACTCTTATCCACAATGTCTAATTTCACGCCATAATCAATGATTTCGCCCTCTTTAGAAATCCCTTCCCCAAACATGATGTCAAATTCCGCTTCTCTAAAAGGCGGAGCGACTTTATTTTTAACCACTTTGACTTTAGCCCTGTTGCCGATATGCTGTTCGTTTTGTTTTAAAGCCGCAATCCTTCTAATATCAATCCTAACGCTCGCATAGAATTTTAAAGCATTACCTCCGGTTGTGGTCTCTGGGCTCCCATAACCCATCATGCCGATTTTCATTCTTATTTGATTGATAAAAATGAGAGTGGTGTTCATCTTGTGCAAAACACCGGTGATTTTTCTTAACGCATGGCTCATAAGTCTTGCTTGCAAGCCCACATGCTGATCGCCCATATCCCCATCAATCTCAGCTTTAGGCGTAAGAGCCGCCACAGAATCTACCACCACTAAATCAATCCCTCCGCTTCTGGTGATCGTTTCTAAAATCTCTAAAGCTTGCTCGCCGGTATCTGGTTGGGAAACGAGTAAATTTTCCGTATCCACGCCCAGCCTTTTTGCATAATGCACATCTAGGGCATGCTCAGCGTCAATAAATGCACACACGCCTCCATTTTTTTGGCATTCTGCAATAATGTGCAAGCTTAAAGTAGTCTTACCGCTTGACTCTGGCCCATAAATTTCAATGATCCTACCTTTAGGAACGCCCCCAATCCCTAAAGCCAAATCCAACCCTAACGAGCCCGTAGAAATAGAGTCAATCTTTTCTACCTGCTTATCCCCAAGGCGCACCAACGCCCCCTTACCAAAAACCTTATCAATTTGTTTGATCGCTAAAGAAATCGCTTTTTGTTTGTCTTCATCTATCGCCATTAAACCACCTTATTGAATTTGATTCGTTTATTCTATCAAATCCTAGCCTAAAATCTATTATAATAAAAGGGCTTACCCTACCATAAAAGGAATTTGCTTTGATTAGTGTCGCTCATAGCCCTGATGCTGATGATATTTTCATGTATTATGCGATTAAGTTTGGCTGGATAGATTGCCCCATTAAAAACAAAACATTTAAAAACATTGCCCTAGATATTGAAACCCTAAATAAAGAAGCCCTAAAAAACACTTATGATGTGAGCGCGATTAGTTTTGGGCTATACCCTAAAATTGCGAACGATTACGCCTTGCTCCCTACGGCGACGAGCTTTGGGAATGGCTATGGACCTAAATTGGTGAAAAAAAAAGGCGTGAAATTAAAAAAAGATTTTAGAGTCGCATTAAGTGGGGAGCATACTACAAACGCCCTCTTATTTAAAATCTATTACAAACATGCGCGTATCGTTTATATGAACTTCTTAGATATTGAAAAAGCGGTGCTTGAAGGAAAAGTGCATGCGGGCGTATTGATCCATGAAAATATCTTGGATTTTCATAGCGAATTAGAAGTGGAAAAAGAATTGTGGGATGTTTGGAAAGAATTGATTGAAATTGATTTGCCCTTGCCTTTAGGGGGCATGGCGATTAGGCGCTCTATCCCTTTGTATCGCGCGATTTTGATTAAAAAGGCTTTGATTAAAGCCATTGAAACCGCCTTAAAACACCAAGATTTACTCTCTCAAATGCTGCTAGAACGCTCGCTCATTCGTGTCAATAAAGAGCAATTAAAAACCTATTTAAACTTGTATGCGAATGAGACTTCAACGCGCTTGAGTGGGATTCAAATTTTAGCCATAGACAAGCTTTTTGAATTAGGCTATCAGCATGGGTTTTATGCCCATTTGTTAAAAGCTAAAGATTGCTTGCTCACTGATGAATATTTAAAATACCGCTTTTCTTAATCCAATTCTAATTTATGGGCGAGTAGATAACGGCTCACTCCATACAATAAAAGGATTTTTAAAAAATCCACTCCCCATAAAAGATAGTATTGATTTTCTTGTAATTCTTGTTGTTGTAAGAAGTAATAAAACCCTTCATTGATGCTTAAATGAGAATGCATTAAGGGGAGCAACGAATTAAACGCTAATTCCAAAACAACCCCTACAAAGATAAATAACAACCCTCCTAGTAAAAAACGCGCTCTTTTGATCCTAGCCGCATTTAAAACGCTTAAAACAAATAAAAATTTCATTAAAACAAGCCCTAAAAACAGAGCAATGCCTATGGTTTTAGTGGGCTTTAACACAAAGGTTTTTAAAGTGGTGTGCAAGATAAATAAAACGCTTGATTGTGCGTTAAAAAGATAATATCCCAAACGCACGCTCGCCACAAACCAAAACAGACTAAAGACAAAAAACACCATAGGGAGCAAGATTTTAGGGAGCAATAAAGACTCCAAACTAATAGGTAAAGAAAAGCTTAAAACCCCTCTTTTAGAAAAAAGCGCGTTGAGGTTTTTAACCGCTCCCACGCTGATTGCGACTAGTAAAAACGCCCCAAAAACAAAAAAGAGCGTGTAGCTTAAAGTGAGCATGGTTATTTCTTCAACGCTTTGAGAGGAAAAACAAACCGCTAAAATCGTGAGCGTCAATAAAAAATTCCCTATAACAACATTCCCTACTTGCCCTAAAGCGTCATGTTTAAAAACTTTTAAAAAACCCATAGCCTTATTATATCCATTTGGATAGAGATTTTAGGTTTTTTCTCATTCAATGTTAATAAAAAAGACTCAAAGGCATTTTTTAAAATAAAATAGTAAAGAGCTTGACGCCAGTCAAGCGATAATCTCTTAAAAAAAGCGGTCTTGGGGGTAGGGGGTAGTTTGTTGGGGTTAAGGGGGGCATTATCGCAAAATACCCCCTATCCCCTTAAGGGAATGAGCTTAAAACAAAGCAACTAAAATCCCATTTTTTAAAAAAGTAAAAAGGTTTATTGATATTTAATAAAAATAAAGCTTTTAATTTTTAAAGCGATTTTTTAGAGAGACTTTGTGTGTCAAAATCTCATACAAACACTAAAGCTCTTTAAAAAAAGCCAATTGCTCTAAAACCAATTCTTCTTTATTTTCAAAAATGAATTTAAAAAGGATCTTATAGCGCCCCATTTTATCGCTCTCTAACAAATCAAATTTTAAAGGCTCGCATGCGTTTTTGCAATCAAGCACTCCTAATAATCTGGGTTGGGATTGGCTAGGATAGAACGCTAAATACACCTGAATATTTTGCAAATTAACATTGGATTTTAGCGGTTGCAATTGTGCATAAAGCGTGTTGGATTTTTCCAAAATCAAGGCGTTTTTTAAAAGGTTTTCTTGGAGTTTTTTATCCCCATGCGTGCCTTTAGAAAAATAAGGCAAAATAGGGGTTTTAAAATTTTCTGCAAGGGGTTTTAAACCCACCAAAAAACGATAATTGGATTTAAAATTTTCATAGGTTTTAAGCATGGCGTTAAAGTTTAAATCCACTTCGTTATGACCCTTAAAATAAACCAAATCGTTTTTAGGCGAATTTTTTAGGGCAAACACCACCAAAAACACCACAATCCCAAGCCCAAGAATTAACACGCTCATAATTCCTAAAGGCCAAAAGTTTTTTTCTTTCATTGATTTTCCCTCTTAAGACTTTTTAAAAAAATAAAACCCCAAAAACGCACCCAAAAGCGTCAATAACAAAATATAAATAACCACCTTTGAAAAAGTCGCTCCCTTAGGGGCGTTAAAATTTTGCGTAATATTCACACGATATTTTTCCGCTAAAGCATCCACTGCAACCGAATAGCCATTGATGAGCATGGCTGAAATCCTTGAAGGCGTGTATTCTTTAGCATTTGCAGGCAGTAAGGGAGCGATTTTTTCAAAAAAGATTTTATCAGTGTCTAACAAATCTTTAGGGTTAGCCACCAATTCTATTTTTTGAGCGTCATGGTAAAAAAAGAATGCCACAAAAGGGGGTTTGAGTTGTTTTAAAAAGCCCTCTTGATAGCTTTGGCGCTCTTTTTTATCCGCTAGAATGATAGGATTTTTTTCAAAATCTGTCATGTCAATCACAAAGCTCACGCCTGTTTTAAGATAAAGCTCTTTAGAAACGCCCTCCACAAACGAAACGCTTTTTTCTACCAAACGCCCTTTAGAATTGTTAAAAACATAAGACCCATTCGCCCACAAAAAATGAATAAAGGCTATGACAAGCCATAAGCTCTTCATGTGCTAAACAAAAACAAGTTAGGCACAAAAGAAATAACAATCGTCATTAGAATGGTCGCTACGACCATTAGGGCTAAGATTTTTTCTAGAGTGGTGAATTTCATTTTTGACTCCCTTGATTGACCAATTCATAATTAGCGTGGTTTTGAGTGCTCTTCATCTCTAAAGCGTTAATATCCTTATAGCGGTAATAATTGGTGGCTTGCTCTTTTTGGATATGAACCGCTTTAAGCCCAAAGAAAACAGCCACACACAACAAAATAACCACAATCAGTAAATTTCCTACTAATCCGTTTAAAAATTTCATTTCTTTTCCTTTAATTTTCTAAGGGTTTTAGCGATTGGATAAATTCGGCTAACGCTTTCACTTGCAAGTCGCTAAAGTTTTTATATTTAAATGATGGCATATGCCCTATATTGCCCTTTTTACCATGCGTTAAGATATTTCTTAAGAAATTCTCTGTGCCATAAGTAGTCAAATTGGCCGCAAACACTTGATTGTCTTGCAAGCCCTTACCATCATTACCATGACAACCCACACAGCCCATGCTTTCAAACAATTCCTTGCCTTTGTCAATGAGTTGAGGGTTCTTGGTCTTTTTAACGCTAGAAATTTCTGCCATCACATAGCTTGCAATCGCTTTAGCGTCTTTTTCATCTAATTCCATAGAGGGCATTTCCCCAGCAAGATAATCCATGCCTTTAGAACCATGCTTAATGGTGTCCATAATGCCTTCTTCTTTACCCCATCGCACTAAATTTTGAGCGCTCCCATGCAAGCCCTCAGCCGTGATACCATGGCATTGCGAACAATGGACTAAAAAGATGCCTTGACCCATATCCACCAATTCCTTTTGACCCAAATTCTTCCATTTGGCTTCAAATTTTTGGTTGTGCACTTTAACCTCTTCATTATATTGCCCAATTTGAGAAAAGCTATTCAGCGGATACCCAAAGAAAAAATACCAAAAAGCCCACACGATCATGCACATAAAACTCACGATCCAACCTACTGG
Organism: Helicobacter acinonychis; assembly: GCF_900461455.1. NCBI lineage: Bacteria > Pseudomonadati > Campylobacterota > Epsilonproteobacteria > Campylobacterales > Helicobacteraceae > Helicobacter > Helicobacter acinonychis. Next base: position 1,069,835 of record NZ_UGIA01000001.1, read on the forward strand.
CACATTATTAGCAAATTCCCCTATCCCATCAAACAAATGCCCATTATTTATGAGCTCCCCTTGGGATTTGCTATCGCGCATTTCTTTAATGAGCGAACTAGATTCATAGATGGTTAAAACTAAAATCACAAGCGCTGCAATCAAGCCAAAAACATTGATATGGTCGTTTAAAAAATCCATTTTAACTTTCCTTTGTGTTATTACCATAAACTTTTTTATGGCGTGGTTCAATCAACTCATCTTCTAATGTATCGTTTAACACCAAGTATCCGTATCGCTCATAATCCACGATGCCTTTTTTTTGCTTTCTATACATGCTAAAAATATAGGCATATAAAAAGAGCGTAAAAAGAATGGTAAAAAACACATACGCAAAGCCTCTCACACTTTCTAAATCCATCACTCACCCCCTATTGTTTAGCGCTTTTGTTAGCGTTAATCCTAGAATTACCCAAGCTATTCAAATAAGCGATCAAAGCTACGATTTCTGGCACTTCGCCTCTTTGAATGGCGTCTAACACTCGTTTATCTTTCATGTCAGAGGCGATTTTTTGCGCTTCTTCTAAATAGGCTTTTTTAGCTTCTTTCATATTCCCTAATTTCACGCCATTTTCTGTGTCATAAGGCACGCCAAAAACCTTTTTTTGCGTCAAAGCTTCTGCATAAGCGGTATCAAAATCGCTCTTTTTTGCAAATAAATGCTGATAGGCTGGCATGATGCTATGAGGCACGACGCTTTTAGGATCGAGCATGTGCTTTTCATGCCAATCGGTTGTACGGTAATCCCCCACCCTATGCAAATCAGGACCAATCCTTTTAGAGCCCCACAAGAAAGGTCTATCATACGCATACTCCCCACTCAAACTATATGCACCATAGCGATCCACCTCAGCTTGGAAAGGGCGGATGAGCTGGGAATGGCAGTTATAACAACCCTCTTTAATATAAATTTGTCTCCCCGCTGTCTCTAAAGTCGTATAAGGTCGTAAGCCTTCAATCGGACGAGCGGATTTAAAGAAGTTGGGCAAAATCTCCACCAAGCCTGCAATCGCAAACACAAAAATGAACGCAAGAGTGAAAAAGAACGGATTTTTTTCCAAAAAGTTAAACATTTTCAACCTCCCTTGATCGAGACATAGGCGTAGCGTAATTGGGCTCGCGCTCTAACTTTTTGCCTGCAGAGATTGTCATAAAAATATTGTAGGCAAAGATAATAAATCCAATAAAATACATAAGACCCCCAACGCCCCTAATATTGTAATAAGGGATCAACACCTTAACCGTATCAATGAACTGATAAGTGAGATTCCCATATTGATCCACATCCCTCCACATCATCCCTTGCGTGATCCCTGCAATCCACATGGACGAAAAGTAAAGCACAATCCCTAAAGTCATGATCCAGAATTGGAAATCCACAAGACGCCCTGAATAGATCTCTCTTTTGAAAAGCCTAGGCGTCATGTGATACATGCTTGCAATCAAAGTAAATCCTACCCAACCAAGCACGCCATCATGCACATGCCCTACAATCCAATCAGTAAAGTGCGCTAATGCGTTCACGCTTTTAATCGCTTGAATTGCCCCCTCTAAAGTAGAAAGCATGTAGAAAGTAGAGCCCAAAACCAAGAATTTAATTAAAGGGCTTTCTTTGAGTTGGTGCCATTGACCTCTCATCGTTAAAAGCATGTTAATAGCTGTCCCCCAAGAAGGCAAAATCAACACCACTGAAAACACGCTAGAGAGAGTTTGCACCCAATCAGGCACGGTGGAATAAATCAAATGGTGCCCACCTGCCCAGATATAAACAAACATTAAACTCCAGAAAGAAAACAAAGTAAGCTTGTAAGAAAAGATAGGCTGACCGCTCTCTTTAGGCAAGAAATAATAAATCGTGCCAATCAAACCGCTCGTAAAAACAAAAGCGACCGCATTATGACCCCACCACCATTGAATGAGTGCATCATTACTGCCTGAATACAGAGAAATAGAATGCCAAATGCTCCCCATATCAGCGATAAAATAAGTGGGGATAGAAAGGTTATTGAAGATATACATCACCGCTATGCCCACATAAGTAGCAATATAATACCATAAAGATACATAAATAGTATTTTCTCTCCTAACGCTCATGCTCCCAAACATGCTAATCCCCCATAGCACCCACACGATAACTACAATAATGTCTAAAGGCCACATCAATTCAGCGTATTCTTTGGATTGATTCAACCCAGCAAACAGGCTAATGACCGCTAGCACTAAAAGAAGTATCCACAGCCAAAAGTGCAACAGCCCCACGAACCTTAAAAAAGGGTGTTGGTAATAGGTGATTTTAAGCACCCTTTGACCAATATAATACCAACTCGCCCAAATCCCTCCAAGAGTGAATCCATAAATCACTGCATTGGTGTGTAAAGGGCGCAAGCGGCCAAAAATCCCATACTCCCCTGCAATATAATTCAAACTAGGGAAAGACAACTCAAAGGCCAACACTATCCCTATTAACATGCCCACTACCCCAAATGCAATCATTGCATAAAGAAATAGCTTGCTAATGGAATAATCGTAACTTAAAGGCACACTTTTTTGCATGCAATACTCCTATTTGTAGTCAATTTAACAAGGCAAAACATAATATAATTATAAGATTTTATCTTTTTCAAAAAGCTTAAATTTTAGGATTTTTCTGTAACATTAAATTAAGAGTTAAATGCAATTTAATTTGATGATTTGAGCGCGATTTTTAAATTGAGTGCACCCCTTGTCTTTTTTAATGAAAGGATAAACATGAAAAAACCAATCGTTTCAATCCTTGCCCCCTTTTTTATCGCAGTATTATTGTATTTTTTAGGCGCTCCTAGTGGGCTAAATCCTAACGCATGGCTTTATTTTTGTGTTTTTATAGGCATGATTGTAGGGCTTATTTTAGAGCCGGTGCCAGCAGGCTTGGTAGCGTTGAGCGCGTTAATGTTATGCGTGGCGTTAAAAATTGGCGTTAATAGTGAAATAGCGAGCGCTAATAAGGCTATTTCGTGGGGCTTGAGTGGGTATGCAAATAAAACGGTGTGGCTCGTGTTTGTCGCTTTTATTTTGGGTTTAGGGTATGAAAAAAGCTTGTTAGGGAAACGGATCGCTCTTTTACTCATTAGATTTTTAGGGCAAACCCCTTTAGGTTTAGGCTATGCGGTTAGTTTGAGCGAATTGTGTCTAGCCCCCTTTATCCCTAGCAACTCCGCTAGAAGTGGGGGTATACTCTACCCCATCGTCTCTTCTATCCCGCCTCTAATGGGATCTACCCCCAATAATAACCCTAACAAAATTGGTGCGTATTTGATGTGGGTCGCATTAGCTTCAACTTGCATCACTTCGTCCATGTTTTTAACCGCGCTCGCTCCTAATCCCCTAGCAATGGAAATCGCCACCAAAATGGGAGTGCGTGAAATCTCATGGTTTTCATGGTTTTTAGCGTTCTTGCCTTGTGGGGTGCTTTTAATCTTGCTTGTGCCTTTATTGGCGTATAAAACCTGCACCCCCACCTTAAAAGGCTCAAAAGAAGTGAGTTTGTGGGCTAAAAAAGAATTAGAGGGCATGGGGAGGTTTTCTTTAAAAGAAATTTTAATGCTCAGTCTCACTTTACTGGCTTTATTGGGTTGGATTTTTGGCAAATCTTTAGGCTTGCATGCGAGCGCGACGGCTTTGATTGTCATGGTTTTAATGGCTTTTTGTAAGATTGTAAGCTATGAAGACACCATTAAAAATAAGAGTGCATTTAATATTTTTTTATTGCTTGGAGCGTTGCTCACGATGGCCGGTGGGCTTAAAAATGTAGGCTTTTTAGATTTTATCGGTAATATTACTAGCGATTTTTTAAAGCATGCCAACTTGGATCCTTTAATAGCGTTATTACTCGTCATAACCCTCTTTTATTTATCGCATTATTTCTTCGCAAGCATCACCGCCCATGTGAGTGCATTATTAGCCCTTTTTATAGGGATAGGCTCGCATATTCAAGGGATCAATTTGCAAGAATTGAGTTTGTTTTTGATGTTATCTTTAGGGATCATGGGGATTTTAACGCCCTATGGCACAGGCCCATCCACCATCTATTATGGGAGTGGGTATATTCAAAGCAAGGATTTTTGGAAATTGGGGCTTATTTTTGGGTTTGTGTATTTGATCGTGTTTTTAAGCGTGTGCGTGCCTTGGGTAAAATCCATCGCTTTTAGGTGGTTATAGCTGGAAACTTTACACAACGCCCTTTTAAAATGGTATGAAGAATTTGGGCGCAAGGATTTACCCTTTAGGAATTTAAAGGGCATTAACGCCCCTTATGAAGTCTATATTAGCGAAGTGATGAGCCAACAAACCCAAATCAACACGGTAGTTGAGCGTTTTTATTTCCCTTTTTTAAAAGCCTTCCCCACTTTAAAAGACTTAGCGAACGCTCAATTAGAGGAGATTTTATTGTTATGGCGAGGGCTTGGCTATTATTCTAGGGCTAAAAATTTAAAAAAAAGCGCTGAAATTTGTGCAAAAGAACATCATTCACAACTACCTAATGACTATCAAAGCCTATTAAAACTCCCCGGCATTGGCGTATACACGGCTAATGCGATCTTGTGTTTTGGCTTTAGAAAAAAAACCGCATGCGTAGATGCTAATATCAAGCGCGCACTTTTAAGGCTTTTTGGTTTAGATCCTAACATTCAAGCTAAAGATTTGCAAAGAAAAGCGAATAACTTCCTCAATCTTAATGAAAGCTTTAATCATAACCAAGCTTTAATTGATCTAGGGGCTTTAATTTGCTCCCCTAAACCCAAGTGTGCGATTTGCCCCTTAAACCCTTATTGTTTAGGTAAAAACCATTTAGAAAAACACACGCTTAAGAAAAAACAAGAAATCATTCAAGAAGAGCGTTATTTAGGCGTTGTCATCAAAAATAACAAAATCGCTTTAGAAAAAATAGAGCAAAAACTTTATTTTGGCATGCACCATTTCCCTAACTTAAAAGAAAATTTAGAATTCAAGCTCCCCTTTTTAGGCGTAATCAAACACAGCCACACCAAATTCAAGCTCAATTTAAACCTGTATTTGGCCGCTGCAAAAGATTTAAAAAACCCCATCAATTTTTATAGCCTTAAAGATTTAGAGACCTTACCCATAAGCTCTATGACGCTTAAAATCTTGAATTTTTTAAAACATAAAAACTTATTTGGGAGTTAAAGCCATGTTAAAAATACCCCTTTTTGTATTAGCACTCATCCTTTTAAATGCATGCAAAAATCCGAGCATGAGCAAAAACAATCTGCAATGCTATAGAAGTATTATGGGAGCTATCCCTTATGGGAATTTAAAAGATCCTAGCAACTCCAACCAGCATTCTAAAGAATGGCTCAATTTAGATCCGCTTTATTTTTCAACATTCCCCACTCAAAGGGGGTTTAATTCTTGCCAAATACAAAGCGAGCCTACTTTATCGCAGGCACCACTTCAGGGATCAAATACGCAATCGCGCTGAACACAACTCCCATGATTACTACAAAAACAAGGGAATATTTAACCGTGAATTTGAACAATTCGCTCTCTTTACCCACTAACCCCACCGCCGCACAAGCGATAGCGATACTTTGAGGGCTTATCATTTTACCCACAACGCCTCCTGAAGTGTTTGCCGCCAAGAAAAGCACTTCAGGCAAGCCAAGCTGTGTGGCGATGAGCATTTGCAAAGAGCCAAATAAAAGGTTGGAGCTCGTATCGCTTCCGGTTAAAAACACTCCAAGCCAGCCTACAACAGGCGAAAAGAAAGTGAAAACATGCCCAGTATCGGCTAACGCCAACGCTAAAGTAGCGCTCATGCCACTATAATTAGCCACATACGCAAACGCCAAGACCACGCCAATGGTTAAAATCGGCAAACGCATTTCTTTTAAAGTGGTCCCAAACACCCCTATTGCATCGCTGATTTTCACGCGCAAAATAAACACGCTCAAAATGGCGGCTAAAAAGATGGAAGTGCCTGTCGTTAAGATTAAAGGTAATTTAAACACGACAGGAAAACTTTTCGCTTCAGCGACGATGGGAGCGGTTTTGAAAATCTTTTGACTGATAGAACTGAATTCAAACGCAAAGCTAGAAAACGCCAAAGCCCCACCTTCTTTAAAGAGCGCTTTAAACCAAGGTTGCGTCCATATAATAATCGTGATAGTGAGCAACACAAAAGGCATCCACGCCACGATCACCTTGCAAATATGGTGTTTTTCTGTGCTAATCGTAGGCTCTTTGCCATTGCTAGTGAAAATATTTTTAGGTTGCCAAAACTTTAAAAATAAAGTGGTAGCAATCAATGACACTAAAGCTGAAATAATATCTGGGAGTTGTGGTCCCAAATAATTAGAGCTTAAAAATTGCACGATAGCAAAGCTAAACCCAGTAACCGCCACCGCCGGAAAGGTTTCTCTAACGCCCTTAAAACCATCCATTAAAAACACGATGAAAAAAGGAATGCCAATAGAAAAAATGGGCAACACCCTGCCCACCATTTGAGAAATCTCTAATTCAGGGACACCCACCACACTAGCCATAGCGGTAATAGGGATACCCACCGCACCAAAAGCCACAGGGGCGGTATTAGCGATTAAGCATAACCCAGCAGCGTATAAAGGGTTTAGCCCAAGACCTACTAAAATCGCTGCTGTGATTGCTACTGGACCTCCAAAACCAATCGCTCCTTCTAAAAACGAGCCAAAACAAAAGCCAATCAAAATCACTAAAATGCGATGATCTGGGGTCAAACTTAAGATGCTTTCTTTTAAAATCTCAAAATACCCGGATTTCACTGAAAGGTTGTAAAGAAAAATCGCAGCGATCACGATCCAAGCGATCGGCCATAAGCCATAGAGAAAGCCATAAATAAAACTCGTGCTCACCATTTCAGTAGGCATTTTATACACAAATAGCGCGATCAACACTGAAAGTGCCAAACTCAAAAACCCAGCACTATACCCCTTAAGCTTAAAGACAATAAGAGAGACAAAAAAGAGTGCAATAGGCGAGAGTGCAACTAGAGCACTCATCCAAATATTGCCTAATGGGTCATAGATTTGATGAAATTCCATGCATTTTCCTTGAATGATTAAAAGTATTTTTATATCTTACTTAAAAGAAAAACTAATTTTGAGTAGCGTTTAATATTAAGTGGGGTTGAGCAGATTTGTAGTTTATTTTGGTAACAATATCTAAGAGAGTGGGTTTATCAATTTGTGTTTCATAATCTTACTAATTTTGATATTATACTATGTTTGAAACTCTTAAATTTGGAATTTTAAGGAGCATTCTTTGAAAGTCAATTTCTTTGCGACATGTCTAGGGACAGCCATATATAGCAACGCATCGCTTAGTGCTATCAAATTACTCCGCAAGGAAAATTTGGAAGTGGTTTTTAAAAAAGATCAAACATGTTGCGGTCAGCCAAGCTACAATTCAGGGTATTATGAAGAGACTAAAAAAGTCGTTTTATACAATATCAAGCTTTATTCTAACAACGACTACCCCATTATTTTACCCAGTGGTTCATGCACAGGGATGATGCGGCATGATTATTTGGAATTATTTGAAGGGCATGCCGAATTCAATATGGTTAAAGATTTCTGCTCTAGGGTGTATGAATTGAGCGAATTTTTGGATAAAAAATTGCAAGTCAAGTATGAAGATAAGGGCGAACCGCTTAAAATCACATGGCATTCTAATTGCCATGCCTTAAGGGTGGCTCAAGTGATTGACTCGGCTAAAAATCTCATCAGACAGCTTAAAAATGTAGAACTCATTGAATTAGAAAAAGAAGAAGAGTGTTGCGGGTTTGGGGGGACATTTTCGGTTAAAGAGCCTGAAATTTCAGCCGTTATGGTTAAAGAAAAGATTAAAGACATAGAAAGCCGTCAAGTGGATGTGATCGTTTCAGCGGATGCTGGGTGTTTGATGAATATTAGCACCGCTATGCAAAAAATGGGCTCTTCAACAAAACCCATGCATTTTTATGACTTTTTAGCCTCAAGGCTTGGACTTTAACATTAAGGGATAAAGGGATAATCATGGAAAAACACCACAGCGACCAAGAATACGAAGAAATCATCACCGACCAATTAGGCGATATACAATTAAGGGAAAATTTGCGTTCTGCAATGGATACCTTAAGGGCTAATCGCAAGAATTTGATTAAAAATCGTTACAGCGAATGGGAAAATTTAAGGGAGTTAGGCAAGGAAGTCAAGCTTAAAATCTTATCCAGGCTTGATGAGTATTTGGAATTGTTTGAAAAAAACGCCACCAAAAACGGCTTTAAAATCCATTATGCTAAAGACGGCGATGAAGCTAATGAAATCATTTACAATCTCGCTAAAGAAAAAAACATTAAGCGCATTTTAAAGCAAAAGTCTATGGCGAGCGAAGAAATCGGCTTGAACCATTATCTCAAAGAAAAGGGCATTCAAGCGCAAGAAACAGATTTGGGCGAATTGATTATCCAACTTATCAATGAACACCCTGTGCATATTGTCGTGCCAGCTATCCATAAAAACCGCAAACAAATCGGTAAAATTTTTGAAGAAAAACTCAACGCCGCTTATGAAGAAGAGCCTGAAAAACTTAATGCGATCGCTAGAAAGCACATGCGCAAGGAATTTGAAAGCTTTAAAATGGGGATTAGTGGGGTTAATTTCGCTATCGCTAATGAGGGGGCGATTTGGTTAGTGGAAAATGAAGGCAATGGCAGAATGAGTACCACCGCATGCGATGTGCATGTCGCTATTTGTGGGATTGAAAAATTAGTAGAAAGCTTTGATGATGCAGCGATTTTAAACAATTTGCTCGCTCCAAGCGCTGTGGGTGTACCTATCACTTGCTATCAAAACATTATCACAGGTCCTAGAAAAAACGACGATTTGGACGGTCCTAAAGAAGCCCATGTCATTTTATTAGACAATAACCGCTCCAATATTTTGGCTGATGAAAAGTATTATCGCGCTCTTTCATGCATTCGTTGCGGGACTTGTTTGAACCACTGCCCTGTCTATGATAAAATCGGTGGGCATGCCTATCTTTCCACTTACCCTGGTCCTATAGGCGTGGTGGTATCTCCCCAACTCTTTGGGCTTAATAATTATGGGCATATCCCTAATTTGTGCAGTCTTTGTGGGCGTTGTTCTGAAGTATGCCCCGTAGAAATCCCACTAGCGGAGCTTATTAGAGATTTACGATCGGATAAAGTGGGCGAAGGCAGGGGCGTAGTCAAGGGGGCTAAAAGCACGCAACACAGCACAATGGAAAAATTCTCTATGAAAATGTTCGCTAAAATGGCGAGTGATGGATCTAAATGGCGTTTTCAATTGAAAATGGCTCAATTTTTCTCCCCTTTAGGCAAGCTTTTAGCTCCCATACTGCCTTTAGTCAAAGAGTGGGCTAGTGTGAGAACCTTACCCAATATGGACACAAGCTTGCATGCAAAAGTCCAACATTTAGAAGGGGTGATCTATGAGTAAAGATCTTATTTTAAACCGCATTAAAGAAGCCAAAGCTAAGCATACCATTAAGGGAGCAAACCCTACTTATAAAAATATCATTAAAGTGGAGTTTGAAGATTTGGTGGAAGAATACAAGCATTTTCAAGTGTTGAATAAAGCTGAAGTCATTGAAAGCGATAAAGAAAATTTAGAGCAAGCGATTTTAAAAGCTTTAGAAAACTTTAAAAGCGAAAAAATCTTACACGCTACGGATTTAGATTTAAATTTTGAAGCGTTTAAGGATTTTACTTTACAACCCTATGATAAAGAAATTGAAGCAATGCGTGAAGAATTGTTTAACATTGACACGGCTTTGTTGCATGGGGCTTGTGGGATTTCAAGCTTGGGCATGATTGGGGCGGTTTCTTCGCATGCAAGCCCACGATTGCTTTCACTCATTACCCTTAATTGCATTATCTTATTGAAAAAAGAATCCATTGTGCGCAATTTAAGCGAAGGCATGCAAGCTTTAAAAAACCAGAGTAAAAACGGCGTCTTACCCACAAACATGCTCCTTATTGGTGGACCTAGCCGGACAGCTGACATTGAATTAAAAACCGTTTTTGGGGTGCATGGGCCTCAAAAAGTCGCTATCATTCTCTATTAAAGGATAAGAATGGAAAAATTAGAAGCTGGGCAGTTAGCCCCCAATTTTAGATTAAAAAACAGCGATGGGGTAGAGATTTCTTTAAAAAATTTGCTCCATAAAAAAGTGGTGTTGTATTTCTACCCTAAAGACAACACACCCGGATGCACATTAGAAGCGCAAGATTTTAGCGCTCTGTTTAATGAGTTTGAAAAGAAAAACGCTATCGTCGTGGGTGTAAGCCCTGATAATATTCAATCGCATCAAAAATTTATCAGCCAATGCTCTTTGAATGTGATCTTGCTCTGCGATGAAGACAAAAAAGTCGCTAATCTCTACAAAGCTTATGGCAAACGCATGCTTTATGGGAAGGAGCATTTGGGGATCATCCGCTCCACTTTCATTATCAACACGCAAGGCGTTTTAGAAAAGTGTTTCTACAATGTCAAAGCGAAAGGTCATGCTCAAAAAGTTTTAGAGAGTTTGTAGTTTCATTCTCAAGCTTTCGCCCCTTTTAATGTTTGGGCTTTTTAATTATTTCTTTCATTTAGAAAAATTTTGGTCGCTTTGTTTTAAACCCATAAGGGGATAAGAAATTATTTTGCGATAATGTCTCTAAAGAACGCTTTTTAAAAACGACCGCTTGACTAAAACCAACCTTTGATTGTAAAAACGCTAAAAGCATTTTTACAATGATTTATTTTTGTTCAGGTTGCCAAATGGTTTTTTCTGAAGGGGTGCTATCAGCTTCGTTTTGTAAAATTTGTTGTTTAGTTTCATGGCAAGCTGCAAACAATAACACCAAGATTACAGCTAAAAAGGAAAATTTCATTTCAAGCTCCTTTAAATATTAAAATATACGATCCATTATAAGAAAATAAGAGTTAAAAAAAGTTTAATCTTTGATTCTGTTTTAACGGAGCGTTGTTGCAATTTTAAAAAACGCTCAAAACATTCTTTAAAACCAATCTTTAAAAAACGCTTCCTTGGAGGGTTTAGTTGGGGCTTGTAGAGGAGAATTATTCCACAACACCCCCTATCCTTAAGAGTTTTATAATAAAGTAAATCTAAAATGACAAAAAAGTTTAGTGACCCATTTTTAATTAAAATAGAGCTTTAATTTATTCAACTAAACGCGTTGTTTTTTAAGCATGTCCGCAATCAAAAAAGCGAGTTCTAGGGCTTGAGTGGCGTTTAGTCTTGGATCGCATTGCGTATAATAATGGTAGCTCAAACCCTCTTCGGTGATCGCTTGCGAGCCACCGATACATTCTGTAACATTCTCACCTGTCATTTCCAAATGAACCCCAGAAGCTAAACTACCTTCAGCCCTATGGATTTCAAAAAAGCTTTTCACCTCATCTAACACGCAATCAAAAGCCCTTGTTTTAACCCCTGAGCTGGTTTTTACCGTGTTGCCATGCATGGGATCAATACTCCATAAGATATGGCGTTTTTCTTTCAACACCCCTTGTAAAAGTTTAGGCAAACGCTCTTTAATCATCTTAGAACCCATGCGCACGATCAAATTCAAACGCCCCTTAATGTTGTGCGGGTTTAAAACATCGCACAATTCTAGCACTTCGCTTATACTCGCATTAGGCCCAATTTTCACACCAATAGGGTTACAAACCCCCCTTAAAAACTCCACATGAGCGCCTTTAGGATCTCTTGTCCTTTCGCCAATCCACAGCATGTGTGCGGAGCAATCATAAAACTGGTCAGTCAAGCTATCCTTACGCACCAAAGGCTCTTCATAATGGAGCAGTAACGCTTCGTGGCTCGTGTAAAATTCCACCTCCCTAAGGATAGGCGTTCGCTCTATCTCCACCCCGCATGCTTGCATAAACCCTAAAGCTTGCGTGATCCTGTCAGCGATTTGTTGGTATTTTTGCCCAAAGTCGTTGTTTTTGACAAAATCCAAATTGAAACGATGCACTTGCTCCAAATTGGCTAACCCGCCTTGAGCAAAAGCCCTAATAAGATTTAAAGTCGCCACGCTTTGATGGTAGGCTTTAAGCATTCTTTCAGGATTTGGCTCTCTTTCTTTTTTGGGAATCCCATTGATAATATCCCCTCTATAACTCAACACTTCTTCATTGTCTAAGATTTCAGTCGCATTGGAGCGCGGTTTGGCAAACTGCCCAGCAATGCGCCCCACTTTCACGATCGGTATAGAGCCAGCAAAAGTGAGAACAATCGCCATTTGCATCATCACTTTAAACATGTCTCTGATCCTGTTAGCGTTAAATTGAGAAAACGACTCTGCGCAATCGCCCCCTTGCAATAAAAACGCCTTATTGTCAATCGCTTGAGCTAAGCGCTCTTGTAAGTTTCTCGCTTCACCAACAAACACTAAAGGAGGGTAGGAGTGCAACTCTTTTTTAACTCTCTCTAACTCTTTTTGGTCTTTATAAATGGGGTGTTGCTCTATCTTAAAAGAATGCCATGAAGTTGGCGACCAAGTTGTATTTGACATTTCTATATCCCTAATATTCTTTTCTTTAATTTAATTTTTTAAGCGTTATTATAGCTTGTGCGGGTTAAATCGTGGATTTTAGAAAGTAAATGCACGCTTCAACCTCCCTTTAATTCCAATAAACCCTAATCATAAAAAGCTTTATGATACAATGAAAATTCATACGATAAAAGGGTGGTTATGGCATGACGCAAAAAAAAGAAACTCCAAAAGATCTCAAAAAACTCAATTTGTTTGATTTGCGCTGGATGGCGTCCTTATTTGGCACGGCGGTGGGGGCTGGGATTTTATTTTTGCCTATTAGAGCCGGTGGGCATGGGATATGGGCCATTGTAGCGATGAGTGCAATTATTTTCCCTTTAACTTACCTAGGGCATAGAGCTTTAGCTTATTTTATAGGATCTAAAGATAAAGAAGACATTACGATGGTCGTTCGCTCGCATTTTGGCACTCAATGGGGGTTTCTTATCACTTTGCTTTATTTCTTGGCGATTTATCCTATTTGCTTGGCTTATGGGGTGGGTATCACGAATGTGTTTGACAATTTTTTTACCAATCAATTGCATTTAGTGCCTTTTCATCGTAGCTTATTGGCTGTCGTTTTAGTTTCTTTAATGATGCTTGTAATGGTTTTTAACGCCACGATTGTCACACGCATTTGTAACGCTTTAGTGTATCCTTTATGCTTGATTTTATTGCTTTTTTCTTTGTATCTTATCCCCTATTGGCAAGTTAATAACCTTTCTGTAATGCCGAGTTTTAAAGAATTTGTGCTAGCTATTTGGCTAACCTTACCGGTGCTTGTGTTTTCATTCAACCATAGCCCCATTATTTCAACCTTCACTCAAAATGTGGAAAAAGAATACGGCGCTTTCAAAGAGTATAAACTCAATCAAATTGAATTAGGCACATCGCTCATGCTTTTAGGGTTTGTGATGTTTTTTGTGTTTTCTTGTGTCATGTGCTTGAATGCTGATGATTTTATGAAAGCAAGGGAGCAAAATATCCCCATTTTAAGCTATTTTGCTAACACTTTAAACAACCCCTTAATCAATTATGCAGGGCCTGTGGTGGCTTTTTTAGCGATTTTTTCATCTTTTTTTGGGCATTATTACGGAGCTAAAGAGGGCTTAGAAGGCATTATTATACAAGGCTTAAAATTGAAAAAGGCTTCTAAAACCTTGAGCGTGGGTGTAACGATCTTTTTATGGCTTAGTATCACGCTTGTGGCTTATATTAACCCTAATATCTTAGATTTTATTGAAAATTTAGGCGGTCCCATTATCGCGCTCATTCTTTTTGTAATGCCTATGGTAGCTTTTTATAGCGTTTCTAGTTTGAAGCGTTTTAGAAATTTCAAAGTGGATATTTTTGTGTTTATCTTTGGGAGCTTAACGGCTTTGAGCGTGTTTTTAGGATTGTTCTAATGGCTAGTTTTTCTATTTTATCCATTTTTAAAATCGGCGTTGGGCCTAGCTCTTCACACACCATAGGGCCTATGGAAGCTGGGGCGAGATTTTGCGGATTGTTAAAAGATATTTTAGAACAAGTTGCACGCATTCAAATCACCTTGCATGGCTCATTAGCATTGACCGGTAAAGGGCATTTGAGCGATGAGGCGGTTTTGATTGGCTTGCATGGTATTTATGCTAACGAGTTGGATATAGCAACCAAAAAAGCCTTGCTGCATGAAGTGTTTGAAAATAAGGTTTTAAAACTCGCTAACCAACATCATATCCCTTTTGATTATTCTAAAGATTTGATTTTTGACAATAAACCTTTAGCAAGACACCAAAATGCTCTTATTTTAAAAGCTTTTAACGCTAAAAATGAGGTTTTAAAAGAAGAAACCTACTATTCTGTTGGCGGAGGATTTGTCTATACTGAAAAAGAATTAGACAACTTGGCTGAAGAGAATGAAAATGAAAGCGTCGCTTATGATTTTTCAAGCGCTAAAGAATTGCTAGAATTATGCCAAAAACACGAAAAAAACATTGCTGAAATCGTGCGTTTGAGAGAAAACGCACTCAAAAACCACCCTGATACAACGATGACTAAAATTTATCATGCGATGCTTGAATGCTATCATAATGGGGCTAACTCTAAAGAAATGTATCTTCCTGGTTTTTTGAAAGTAACACGATTAGCCCCAAGCATTAAAACGCGTTTAGAAAAACACCCCAAAAATGGGAATGACCCCTTAGCTTTGATTGATTACATCTCGCTTTACGCTCGTGCCATTGCTGAAGAAAATGCTAGTGGCGGTAAGGTGGTAACCGCCCCTACTAACGGAGCGTGTGCGGTGGTGCCAAGTGTGCTTTTATATGCTAAAAACCATTTGTTTGAAAATTTATCGCAAAAATCTATCAATGATTTTTTGCTCACTAGTGCGGCGATTGGCTATCTTTATAAGAAAAACGCTTCCTTGAGTGGTGCAGAAGCGGGGTGTCAGGCTGAAATTGGTGTGGCAAGCTCTATGGCTGCAGGGGGGTTAGCTTATTTGTATCAAGCCACGATCAAACAGGTTTTAATGGCTAGTGAAATCGCTATGGAACACCACTTGGGATTGACATGCGATCCTGTTGGGGGCTTGGTGCAAATCCCTTGTATTGAACGCAATGTTTTAGGGGCAATTAAAGCGATCAGCGCTTCTAAATTGGCTTTAGAAGATGCATACAAGCCTAAAGTGAGTTTAGATGAAGTGATCGCTACGATGTATGCGACTGGGAAAGACATGAATGAAAAATACAAAGAGACTTCGTTAGGGGGGTTAGCCAAAACGCTAGAATGCTAAAATAGGGTTTTAAGAGTTTATCATAAAATGGAATTTAAAAACCCCTTTTTTGAAAAAATGAAAGTCAATATTTGATTAAAACCCTACAAAGACCAATAAATCGCTCCTAAAAACACAACGATCCCCATCAAAATACTCACAAACATGCGTTTAGTATCTTTAAGCGCTACCATTAAAAACGCACTCAAGTAAAACAACAACAAAAACACGCAAAAAATCCCTAAAAGCACCTGAAACACGATACCCACTTTAGCCTTATGCAACATGATTAACGCGCCTAAAAAACCTCTTTCAATGGTTTTGATTTTCGTTTGAGCGTCTTTGGTTTCAATCCTGATTTCATACAAAGGCGTGCCGATAGCTAACGCCCCCCTATAATCTCTAGGCTCTATCTTTTTAGGCATAGCGATATGATTTTCTTTTAAAAAGTCTTTTAAAAAATCCAACCGCTCTTCTTTTTTTAAAGATTTTTCTAAAACCCACTCTTTGATGTTAGCACCAGTGTCTTGTCTCACCCCAAAGAGCAATAAAAACCCACTCATTGCAAAAAGCAACACTAAGGGGAAGAAAAAAGTGGTCGCATAAATGTGGAAATAGCGCATCATTTTAGTCATTATTGCAACCTGTGGCTCACAAATTTAGAAAAATTATCCAAAACCAACCCCCCTTTTCTAAACCCTAATGCACAAGATTCATAAGCAAAAAACACATTGGGTTGGTAATACAAGCCATTATGCGAATTGAGTTCATAAAACTCTTGATAAATGGGCTTGTGGTTAGAATAAACGCCGTCCGTTTTTAAGAGCGATTGCATGGAAGCTTCAAAAATTTCACTATTGGCCCCTTCCCTACCAAAAGCCACTTTTTTGATTTGCTTTTTATTGGCTAAAGGTTCATAGCTCGTTTCTAACAATAAGGGGTGGTTGGGGTATCTATCCCATAAAAGTTTTAAAAAACGCTTGGATTGGAAAAGGATCGTATAAGCAGGGTTTAAAAAAATCGTGTTTCTATTTTCCATCATGCTTTGCATTAAAAGGGCCAATTCTGGCTCATCAATAGCGATATTTTCCCATGGGATTAATTTGAATAGAAATTCATAATTCAAGCCGTTTTTAAACACGCCCTCTTCTGCATTAAACTCCACCTCATCAATGTAAGAAAAATCCGTTTCAAACCCTACGCTTTGAGCGGCGTCTTGTAAAAAACGCATGGTGCGTTCTTCTTCAATATTATCCCTAACGCTTGAAAAAAGGATTTTCCACCCCTCATACATTTCTTCAAAATGGCTCGTGTCTTCGCCCAAAGTTACCATGCGTTTGAAATTCTCGCCAAGTGCTTCATAGAGATTATTGAATTGCTTATTTTCATCATAGCCATTGGCTTTGAGTAACGCCCACTGGATCACTGCAGTTTCATAGAGCATGGTGGGGGTATCTGCGTTAAATTCTAGCAATTTAATGGGCTTACCATCAAGCCCCCCAGCCAAATCAAAACGCCCATAAATATGCCAATGCACTTCTTCTTCAAAACTCTGCTTGATCATAGGAATGAGCATGTTAGGAATATCTAATTCAAAAAAGCGCTCGTTTTCTATCACCTCTTCAGCCGTCTCTACGAACATGTCATAAAGCTCATTGCAAGCGTCATAATAGGCGTCCGCTTCTTTTTGAGAAACTACCACCATTTCATCAGCGATATAAGAAGAGTTATCGCTATCAGTGTGCCAATCCAAACCGATTTCTTCTAAAGTCTTATTGTCTAAAGGTTTTAAAGGAATTACTTGCATCTTTTAGCCTTGAATTATGAGTTAAAGCCCCTTGTCCCAGAGCTTACCGCCGGCGAACTTGTAGGCTTGCTAGAGCCAAAAAAACCGCTTTTTCCCCTATTCGCACCACCTACGCCTGAAGCACTAGGTGTGCTTTTAGAAAAGGAATTTTGAGAGCGTTGGTAAGCTTGTGGGGATTTGTAGGTCCGTTGGGCGTTTTGCTGGTAATTAGGGTTGTTGAAAAGCTTATTACCGATATAACTCCCTAAAATCGCCCCCGCCGCACTCCCTAAAATCGCACTCCCCAAGCCAAAGCCTGAGCTTTCATTACTCCCTCCACTATTGGGTTGGACAAGTTTGCTCGTGCCATTATCAATTTTAGCTTCTTCTTCTTTAATAAGCTTTTGAATCTCTTCATCGCTGAGCACGCGTTCATTGCCATTTAAATCACGCACCACAATGTGGGTTTTTGAGCTAGGGTATTCTTCAATAACCTTGTAAGATTTGTCCTTTTGCTCTTCTAAAATCACAAACGCACCTTTTTGAACGCTTTGAGTTAAATGGCTTTGCTCTTTGGATTTGTCATCAGCATTGCTCTTACACCCCACGATGCTTACCACCACTAATGCACTCAAACCACCCACGATCGCATAATCAGAAATCTTTCTGTATGGTTTTTTCATGCGAGTAGCCTTATGTTATGACCTATAATGATACAAGAAAGGCACGCCTTTAATCACGCCGGGCTCAAAAATCTTTTTAGTGACATTTTCCACTTTAGTGCGTAAATCTTCAGGCTCTTTTTGGGCATTAATATCATATTGGGTGGAATAAATCTTTTCAATGATAGAGATTTTATCTTCCACGCTCGCTCCCCTAGCCTTAGCCTGTGCCATTTCTTCTTGGATCAAAGCCGCTTTTTTAGCCGAATTGACCCCAAGCCACCCCACAATAACCATTTTAACGGTGTTTTCTTTCAAGTGGTCTCTGAGTTTAGTGAGCTCTCTTTGGCAATGCGGACACATGGGATCAGAGACAATATAAAGGATCTTGTCTTTATTTGCAGCGTTAGTGGAAGGTAGTTCTACCACATAATCAGCAGGCACTTCATTAAAAATAGCGTTCAATTTCGCGCTATTTTGCTGGGTAGCATTAAGGGTTTGGATTCTTTGATTGGTTTCGGCGACCAATTGCACATCGTCGCTTTTATTGCTAAAAAAGATATTGCTAAGCCCTATGACTAAATTACCATCCTTACTCACCACAAGCGGGATTTGATATTTAGTGTCTGGGTCTTCTACCACCACGATTTTTAAATCTTGATTGGATTTCAAAGATTTAGTCTCTAAAATACGCACCTTTTTACTAGTTTGTTTTTCAATCACCTTAACTAAATTGTCTTGCATTTGCTTATTAGCCGGACTTTCAGGGGCTGCCCCTAAACTTACAAGAAGGAACACGCTCAACACACTCGCTCTTAATATCATTAAAAACTCCTAAAGTTCATTAGCCTAAATCTCAAAAGAAATAAGCTTCTTAAATGGGTATAATACCATAAAAATCCCCTATTTTATAAGGCTTAAAAGATGATTATCATCCCTGCTAGATTAAAATCCAGCCGTTTTGAAAATAAAGTGCTAGAATGTATTTTTGGCTTGCCTATGGTGGTCCGTTGCGCTAAAAATGCGAGTTTAGTTGATGAATGCGTAGTCGCTTGCGATGATGAAAGCATTATGGAAGTGTGTCAAAAATTCCATATTAAAGCGGTGATGACCTCCAAACACCATAATAGCGGCACGGAGCGCTGTTTGGAAGCGGCTCAACTCTTAGGATTAAAAAACGATGAAAGGGTTTTAAACTTGCAAGGCGATGAGCCTTTTTTAGAAAAAGAAGTCATTGCAATGTTATTAGAAGCCACTAAAAACGCTCCTTTCATGGCGACCTGCGCTAAAGTCATTGATAAAGAAAAAGCCAAAAACCCTAATTTAGTCAAGGTGGTTTTAGACCATCAAAATAACGCCTTGTATTTTTCACGCTCCCTTATCCCCTTTTTACGAGATTTTGATTTGAAACGCCCCACGCCTCTTTTAGGGCATATTGGCATTTATGGTTTTCATAATAGAGAGATCTTAGAAGAATTATGCTCCTTAAAGCCATGCGTTTTAGAAGAGATAGAAAAGTTAGAGCAATTGAGGGCTTTGTATTATCAAAAAAATATTCTAGTGAAAATCGTTCAAAGTGAAAGCGTGGGTATTGACACGAAAGAAGATTTGCAAAACGCTTTGAAAATTTTTAACTCTCTGCCAACAACGCCGTGATTTTACTTGACTTTTTATAAAAAACACACTAGAATTTCTTTTTTCAAGCGAAATTCCAGATTAGCTCAGCGGTAGAGTAGGCGGCTGTTAACCGCTTGGTCGTAGGTTCGAATCCTACATCTGGAGCCATTCTTTGCTATCTTTTCACTTCTCATTAAACACTGACAACTAAAACTTTTAACTTAAAAAATGCGGAATTAGATATAAGAAAAACTTGCATCAAGTCTGATTAAAATGGATATAAAAAATCCGCTCGCATTCATCCTCACTTAATAAGAACATGCAAAAATTCTTTGGTGTGCGTGGCTTTGTGGACGCGTGTATTGTCTGCTTTAAAACGCATGTAGGTTTTGGTGAATAAAGAGTAAGTGCCGTATTTTTTTAAGATATTTCTAATCTCTGTTTCATTCATAAGCCCTTCATTGTTATAGCTTAAAAAGATGTATTTGAATCGCGCTTTTTTGATCAAGTTTTCAAAGGCATTTAAAATCTTATTGCGAGAGCAAAACGATGATTTCTGGTAACTGGGCAAGCCGGTTTTACCTTTTGGGATAAAGGGTGTATAAGTGGCAATCGTGTTTAATAAATGATAGTTCGCCCCATATTGTCTCGCATTATAAGGGGGGTCTAAATACAAAATATCCCCTGAAATCTTTTCAATCAAATCATTGGAATCCTGCTGATATACTTCGTTAGCGTTTTGGCTCAAATCAAAATGAGCGCCTTCTAAAATGAGTTCTTTTTGAGCGCTTTTTTTAAGGTGTTTTAAAAAAGCCCCATAAACTGAAGCGGTATTAGCCACCTTGTCTGCACTCTCCAATAACGATGCGAGCAAAAAATAATACGCATGGCCATCAATATTTTGAGAACGCTTGAGCTCTTCAATTTTTAAACGCATCGCATCAATTTTTTGAGCGTTCGTTTCGCTAAAATACTGCCTTGAACTCCCTCCTAAAGAATAATGCGAATAGATAAAGCCCTTTTTTAAAGCAACGCTATTAATCTCATCAATAAGCTCTTGTTTGTTAGGGATCTCTTGAATGTTGGCAATATAATTTTGATTCAAAACAAAGCTATAATACTCCAAATCATTAGAGATAATCTTATTAACGGCTTTTTTAAACGCGTGCCCCACAATACCCGTCCCAGCGAACAGATCACAAAAAATCGTGCAAGAGAGATCACTGCCCACAACCGCATGGATATTTTCCTTAATAAAGGGAATGAGCTTGTATTTAGAACCGATGTAGTTCATTGCAACCACTATAAAGTAGTTTTTTGATGGTATCCAATTTGATACCCCTCATCATAACCTTTTTGATACCCTTCATTGTATATCCTATCATTACAAGTTTTCTTGTATTGTATGGGGTCATATTGATAGCAACCCACACAGCCGTCATATTCAGCCTCCCCCTCATAGAAAGGATAATGATTGCCAAGAATTTTTGTTGCATCAAATCTATAGCCAGTCTCTTTGCATTCTTTACAAATTTGGCGTTTCTTATCATTACAAGCTTTACATAAAGCCTGAAAATCATCTAAAGTCTGCATGCTTAAATCAGAAACTCTTGGATCATTTTTGCGGCCGTCTTTGTGATCTACCTCTATTTGAGTGTTTTCAGAGTTGCCCCACACACCGCACATAGCACAACATTGTTGGCTATAGTGATTTTTAATATCTTGACGGATACTTTGGTTAAAAACACACTTGGTATTATAGCCATTCAAGCGTATTCTATCAATAGAATTTCTTGGAGTTTGCTCCTTATCAAACTCCAAGTTAAATTCTTTAGCTATAGATGAACTCTTCCTACACCAACTCCCCCATTACCTAGCTGTAATTCTTGATATTTTCCTACAAATTCTGTAACGCTTACCCAACGACTCACCCCATTTTCATCAGGTTGAGCAAGTTCTGAAAATAACTCTTTTTTGCTTTTATTCATCTTTAAAAAACCTCTTCTTTATAAAATTTAGGATCAAAATAACCCACCAACCATAGCACAAATGAGATCAACTGCTTATCTAAAACCTAACAATCCTTTATAATGATTTTAGCTTTAGTGCTTACAGCAGTAGAGCCTGCGGGTAAATCTGAAAGCACCACAGCATTAGCCCCAATCTTCGCACCATCGCCCACGCAAATTGCACCCAAGACCTTAGCCCCTGCCCCCACTACCACACGGTTGCCTAAAGTAGGGTGGCGCTTACCCTTGAGCTTGCCCGTGCCCCCTAGAGTTACGCCATGATAAATGGTAACATCATCTCCAATCTCTGTGGTCTCGCCAATCACCACGCCCATGCCATGATCGATAAAAAGCCCTCGCCCAATCTTAGCACCCGGATGGATTTCTATCCCAGTGATAAAGCGTGCCAGCTGAGAAAGTGTGCGTGCAATAAAATAAAACCCACGCTTGTGCAACGCATGCGCTAGGCGGTGGCAAAGCAGTGCATGAATACCCGGATAAAGCAAGAAAACCTCCCACTTATTCCTAGCTGCAGGATCTTCTTGCAAAACACGCTCCAAACTATAAGATAAATCCTTTATTATAGAGTTTGTTTGAAATGTATTTTTCCCCTTCATTTAAGTTTTTCTCCCATAAAAAGAATAGCAACTGCTAGAAATTTTGCATCAAATTTGTAGCCAATTTCTTTGCATTTTTTGTAAATCTGGCGTTTTGTCGTTGCAAGCCTTGTATAAAACTTGAAAATAAATTATCGCTTAATGGCAGACTAGTTTAATGCATGCCTTTTAGCTTAACGCCCTTTTTGGAGAGTGGGTTAGATTGAACCCATAAAAGATTATAAGATAAGCCCTCCCCCTTTTTCAATTCAATGCACTTCGCCCCAAACCTTTCTTTTCCAAGCATAAGCCAAGAACGATAACACCGCAAAGAAAACCATAATCTTAATCCCTAAAGTATTTCTTTCATGTTTTTTGCGATCGCCTGCTTTTTGCAAATAAGAGATGACTTGTTTTTGAGCTTGTTCGTTCAACCCCACCCTAGGCATAGCCGTGCCAGGTAAAAGCTTTTGTGGGTCATTGATGAAAATATTCAAGCCATGTTCACCCTTAGCTCTAATCATCATGGACAAATCAGGTGCATGAGAGCCTAAATAATTGGCTAAATCTTTAGCGTCGCTAAACGCCTTGTCTTTAGCATAATCTAGGCTATGGCATCTTTGACAGCTTTGAGCAAACACTTCCTTATCGCTCAAGCTTTTAGGCAAAATAGAAGTGAGATACGCCACAATATCGCTCAAATCTTTATCGCTAAATTGAGAAAACGCCGGCATAGGATAAGGCCTTTCATCGTTGAATTTATGGCTCAACTTCGCTGTTTTCACAGGGTCTTTGATGAAGTGGGCTAAGAAATTCGCATTCAAAACCCCCGCCACATGGCTTAAATCCGGTGGCACAACCCCAAAAGAGTTGCTCGCACTAAGACTATCCATAGGGGCTGGAATGTTTTGAGACTTGATACCATGACAAGCGGTGCAATTTTCTGCTACAAGCTGTTTGCCCCTATTGGCATCGCCATTTTTCAAATCAATAGGCTCTAAATCTTTGAAAGCAAAATCTGCCGGAGCGACTTTAGGGTGCATCACAGAATGTGCATAAGGCTCAACCCCATAATAAATCACGCCTATCACTACAATAAGGATAATTAGAATTTTAAATTCTTTCATCTAACACCCCCTTGTTTCTTCCTCTCAGCAATAGTAATAATGGGCAATACCACAAAGAAAAGGGCTAAGAAAGTGATCGAACCAGCCAACCCAATGTATTTACCTATTCCAAGTGGAGGCAATTTACCATAGATCGTTAAAACAATCATATCAATAATTACAAGCCAAAACCACACCATAAAAGCAGGCCGTTTGTGTGCAGGAGCGACCACCGGACTTCGATCCAAGAAAGGCAGTAAGAAGAAAATCACTTGCGCCACGCCAAAGGCCATTAACCCTAAATCAGCGCTAAAGAAAAAGCCCCTTAAGACTTCATAGCTCCATAAGAAATACCACTCAGGGTAAATATGAGGCGGCGTTTTAAGGCTGTTAGCCCTTTCAAAGTTAATAGGATCCATCGCAAAATCATAGTGGTAACACACCAAGTAAAAGAAAAAGACCATGAATGCACAAACCACAAAAATATCTTTAGACAAGAATACCGGCCAAAAAGGAATGACTTTAGATTCCTTTTTCTTGCCTTCAATGAATTTTTTCTCTTCCAATTCAAAGTCAATTTCTTCGCCTTCTTGGTTATTGACATGCGGAATGCGTAAAGAGTAGAAATGCACCCCAATGAGCAAAATAATCGCAATAGGCAATAAAAACACATGAAGCATGAAAAAGCGCGTTAAAGTGGAATCTGCCACGACATAATTACCCCTGATCCACTCCACCACATCAGCCCCAATAAAAGGAATACCTCCAAATAAATTGGTGATAACCGCTG
The DNA here is from genome assembly GCF_900461455.1 of Helicobacter acinonychis. Lineage (NCBI taxonomy): Bacteria > Pseudomonadati > Campylobacterota > Epsilonproteobacteria > Campylobacterales > Helicobacteraceae > Helicobacter > Helicobacter acinonychis. Next base: position 1,093,793 of record NZ_UGIA01000001.1, read on the forward strand.
CCGCCCAATAGCTCATCTGCCCCCAAGGCAACATATACCCACTAAAGGCTTCCGCACTAAAGACCACAAATAAAATCATGCCACTAATCCAAATCATCTCACGACCCTTTTTGTAAGAGCCATAATAGATAGCGACAAACATATGGATATAAATGATGACAAAAATCATGCTTGCTGCAGTGGCATGCATGTGGCGCCAAAGCCAGCCATAAGCCACTTCTTGCATGATTGTGAAATTCACGCTATCAAACGCCATTTTCGCATCAGGCTTGTAATACATGAGCAAGAAAATCCCTGAAACTACAAGCACGCCAAAAAGGGTTAATAAAATCACCCCCATAGCCCATAAGAAATTGATGTTTTTAGGGATCCAATATTCTGTCATTAGCACTTTAACAAGCTTGTTAGTGCCAAGACGCATGTCCAACCATTCGCCTAAATTTTTCGCTTTTTTTATCTCTGCCATTGAAACTCTCCTTACGCTTTAGCCACCATGTTTTTGTATTCAGCCCCAGCTTCGCCAAAAGTGATCTTAGTGCCTTCAACTTTAAAAGGCGGAATATCAAAAGGGCGTGGAGGGGGAGTGCCGGCAACATTCACGCCATCAGAAGTGAAACGACCCCCATGGCATGGGCATAAAAAACCTTTTTCTTCATCTTGATAGGTGGGGATGCACCCTAAATGCGTGCAAATTTGAATGGCTGTGGTAAAAACGCTTTCGCCGATTTTAAAATCGCGCTTTTCGTTAAAGCTTTCTTTTTTAGAACGCTTGAGAATATAGACTGGTTTCCCACGCCATTCCACCGTGGAAAACTGCCCTTCTTGCATACTCGCCACATCTATGGTTGTAAAACCGGCTGAAACGACGCTTGGAAGCGGATCCCAAGTCTTTTTCATCGCCACTAGACTCGCTATGGCTCCTATGGCTGTAACACTAGCAAGGCTCATTCCTAAAAAATCACGCCTTTTAATATCTGCCATGATTAAAAAACTCCTTAATGATTATTACCTTACGACTAAAGGCATAGCAAACGGCTATTCTACAACAAACTTCTTAATAATCTTTTTAAAATAAAAAATTAAAGCTCAAAAGATTAAAATGAAGCGTTTTTACGCCGTTTTAAAGAAATTTGAGCGCGTAAATGTTTCAAAAGGGTTTCTAAAATATCGTTATCGTCTTTGCTTGGGGCTTTTAGACTCCCTTTAGTTTCATCGCTATAAGCGATGGTGATATTTTGATTGAAATTAGAAAGTTTGAGGATGCCAAGCTCATTAGCCAAAATTTTAAGCGTAATGATTTGTAAAAATTGCTCGCTCAAAGCGTCTATTTTGCCAAACCTGTCTTCTATTTCTTCATGGATTTGCCCCACCTCATCCACATTTTCACACAAACTCAAACGGCGGTACAAATCCAACCTCAAACTATCGCTTGCGATGAGTTCAGGGTTTAAAAAAGCGCTCACGCTCAATTGGATTTCTACGCTTTTTTCAAGCCTTTTTTTCCCCCCACTCAATTCATAAATCGCATCTTCAAGCATGCGTGTATAAAGCGAATAACCGATATTTTTAATATGCCCGCTTTGATCTTGTCCAAGCAAATTCCCACCCCCCCTAATTTCTAAATCATGATAAGCGATACTCTCCCCACTACCTAAATACGAATTTTTTTCTAAAGCGAGCAAGCGTTTTAAAGCTTGATCGTTCAAACTCTTTTGATCTTCTATAAGAAAATAGCAAAAACCTTCTTTCTTGCCTCTCCCCACACGCCCTCTCAATTGGTGCAAATCAGCCAACCCAAAATTCTGTGCATTATCAATAATAATCGTGTTAGCGTTAGGCAAATGAATGCCGGATTCCACAATAGAAGTGCATAATAAAACCTGATAGTTCCCTTTAGCAAACTCTAACATGATTTCTTCGCTTTCATTAGCGTTAATTTGGGAATGCAAAATAGCGATTTTGAGTTTAGGGATTAAATTTTCTAGCTCTTTTTTGACTTTGGAAATACTAGCAATATGGTTATGGATATAAAAAATTTGCCCATTACGGCGCAATTCTCTATGGATAATCTCTTTTAATAATTCATCATTCTTTTCTTTCAAAAAAGTGCGGCTAGGCTTTCTGTCTGTAGGTGGGGTTTTTAAAGAGCTAATGCCTTTAATTTGAGAGAGCGCCATGTTTAAAGTGCGTGGGATAGGCGTGGCGGACATGCTTAAAAAATGCACGCTTTTACTCAATTCTTTTAAAGCTTCTTTTTGTTTCACGCCAAATTTATGCTCTTCATCCACCACCATTAAACCCAAGTTTTTAAATTTCGTGCCTAAAATCGCATGCGTGCCTACAAGCACATCAATTAACCCTGATTCTACCGCCTTTAAAAGCTTGTTTTTTTCGCTCACATACCTATCCAAACGAGCCACTTTAACGCCAAAATTTTCAAAACGCGCCCTTAAAGTCTCAAAGTGCTGGTGGGCTAGTAAGGTAGTAGGCACAACTAACGCACTTTGAAAGCCGTTTAAAAACGCGCAAAAAATGGCATGCATCGCTACTTCCGTTTTCCCAAAGCCCACATCACCGCTCAATAACCTGTCCATCACTCTATGAGAGCCTAAATCCTTTGAGATTTCAGCGATGGCTTTTTCTTGATCGTTAGTGTATTCAAAACCCGCATGCGTTTTAAAGATTTCCAACTCCGCTAAATGCGTGTCCATCTTTTTACCTAAGATTAAATTGCGTTCAGCCGCTAATTCAATAATCTTACTTGCAATTTCTAAAAGTTTGGTTCTTACTTTAGCTTTAAGTTTGAGAAAACTCCCTTTCCCTAGCCTGTCTTTAGTAGGTACGCTGTCGCTTTGCGCCACATAGCGAGCGATTAGATGCAAATTTTCTACCGGTAGTAGCAGTTTGTCTTCGCCCAAATAAGCGATCTCTAAAAAATCTCTCTTGCTCCCTAAAACGCTGTGCTGGATTAATTGAGAAAACACACCCACCCCATAATCATCATGTACCACCCACTCGCCCGCATTCAATTCATTCAAAGCGAGCTTGGATTTTTTGTGTTTTTTCTTCCTTTCAAAAGAATTGAGCGAGATAAAAATTTTATCAGGGGTTTTAAAATTTAACACAAAGGGGGCGATAACGCATTGAATGTGGCTTGTATCAAGTGTACCTAAGACATTGTCTAAAATCGTTTTATTAGGGGCTAGAAGCGTGATTTTATGGTGTGAGTGTAAAGCAATAAAGCTTTCTATCGTGCGTGCATGGATTTCTAAATCTTCATAGCCTTGGGGGGTTTCTAAGATTTTTAAAGATTTGAAACGCTGTAAATCCAATTCGTTTAAGCTCGCTAATTCTTGAATTTCTTCTAAAGCCTTGGGGCTTATAATGCTTGGATAAACGCTTAACAAGTCTTGCGCTTTTTCGTCTAAAAACCACAAACCAAAACTAGCTAAATCTTTAGAGAAGCTATTTAGGGGGCTTTGTTCTACTTTTGTTTGTAAATTTTTATAAGATTGTTCGTCCAAACTAAAAAGCGTGGGGGTTATTTCAATTTCTAATAAATCCTCTTTAAGACTCATTTGAGTGAGTGGGTCAAATTCCTTAATGCTCTCGCACTCTGTGTCAAAAAAACTCAAGCGATACGCCTTAGAATTAGGTGCATAAATATCTACAATATCCCCCCTAAAGCTCGCCTCCCCTTCCACTTCCACTAAATCTAAAATCTCATAACCATAATAAAAGAGCTTGTCTTTTAACTCCTTAAGGTCGTATTTTTCTAAAAGAGTGATTTTAAAGCTCTCTAAAAGTTCTTTTTTAGGTAAAGGGTGCAATAACGCGCTAATAGGGGCAATGATAATAGCCTCTTGCTTTTTTTCTAAGGCTTGATAAAACTCCCTTAAAGCCCCTAAAAGCTGTAAAAATTCTTCAAAAAACGAACGCAAATCGTCATTTTTTTTAGCCCTAAATTCTGGGAAAAGAATGGCTTTAATATGTGGCTTAACATAGCTTATCACTTCTTTAGCAAGCTCAGACTCTTTAAAATCCTTACAAGCGAGTATTTGACAATCAAAGCCTTTATTTAAGGCTCTATAAAGGATAGATTGGATCACTAGCTTTTGATTTTCTTTTCTTGCTTATTGGTAAGCAGTGCACTTCCCTGCAGGTTTTTAGGGCGAGTCTCCCCAATCAAAATCCCTTTCCTTTCCACCACAAGTTCTTGGCTAAAAACTTTACCCTCAAGGAGACCTGAAGGCATGATTTCTACCACTTCCGCTTCCACCACCCCATTAAACTTGCCATTCACCACCAATTTATTGGCAAAAATCTCACCCACCATCAAGCCGGTTTGCCCAATCACCACCGTGCCTTTAGAATGCACCACCCCTTCCAATTCACCATCTATGTGCAAATGGCATTCAAGATAAAGCTCACCTTTTATTTTTGTGCCTTGAGCGATGATGGTCGCTGGTCCCGTTTTTGCATTAACCGATTTATGATTGTTATCAAAGATTGCCATCTGATGCTCCTTTCTTTATTGAAAACTTCTTCAAAATCTTTCATGTTCCATTTGGTGAAACTCATAGGGTTTATGGGCTGATTCAAAAACCGCACTTCATAATGCAAATGCGGTCCTGTGCTCATTCCTGTATTACCACTATACCCAATCAACTGCCCTTTTTTGACAAATTCGCCTGTTTTAACAGCGATTTTATTCAAATGGGCGTAGTAGGTTTTGAAACCAAAAGGATGGAATATTTTAATCAAATTCCCATACCCCCCATTCCACCCCTTATTGGCTAATCCCACTACCCCACTTGCGCTCGCATACACAGGGGTGTTAATAGCGGTGCTTAAATCAAGCCCAGTATGGTTATGCAACACATGCAAAATAGGGTGGATCCTTTTACTAAAATTCGCTGAAACACGCCGATACGATTCTAGTGGGTAGTCATTAGGGATAAGGCGCATGATAAAGCTTTTTTGAAGTCCGGTAATCCCAGCGACATCCAAGCGGCTTGATAAATCCCCCTCTTCTTTTTCTTCAGGTTTATTCACCCCCACCACTTCTTCTAAATCGTTGATGCGCTCCCCTGAAAGTTGCAGATCATCTAAAAATTCATCCATTTGCAAAGAAAGCTTTTCGTTAGTCTCTTTTTTTTTCTCAAATTCTTTAGTGATTAGGGCATGCTGTTGGTCAATATTTTTAATTTCTTTATTCAAAACCAATAACGAAATACCCAAAAACAACAAAGAACCCACAACGCTCAAAAGTGCATACAAGCCAATTTGACGGAATAGTATATGCACATTGATATAACGACTCCCTTTAGAGTCCGTAACCATCACAATCAAACGCCTGTCTAAAAACACCAAAATCCTTACCGGCTTACTAACGCGTCTCTATCCACATGCTCTTGGAGCTGGATAATATCTTCTAAAACCCAAAACAAATTCTTCCATTCAATAAATTTATTTTCTTCTAAAGCGCTTTGAAAATGTTCCAAATTCCATGTCAGAAATTTTTGTGCGTCTAAAATTTTACCCAAAAACCGCACTTCATAATGCAACTTTTCGCCACCGCTATTCCCGCTCTTCCCGCTATACCCAATCAACTGCCCTTTTTGGATAAAGCTTTTAGGTTGCACATTGACATGATCTAGGTGCGTGTAAATGGAGCTAAAACCAAACGCATGCTCAATGCGTACCAAGTTCCCATACCCCACATTAGAATTAGTCTTCACAAAATCCACAATCCCATCAGCACTCGCATAAACAGGCGTGTTTAATGGCACAATGAAATCAAGCCCAGATTCAATACCTTTGATCTTTTTAATGGGGTGGTTCCTTTCTTTGGTGGGCTTAATCGCGCTATAAGTTTTCAAGGGCATGCCATTAGGAATGAGCATGAGTGCTAAATGTTTTTGAGCCAGATTCAAATTTTCTAAATCCACTTCATCATAGAGGTGCACCCCCCCATTAGCCCCTCTTTTGACTTCAATTAAGGATTCTAGTCCCCGAATCTTTTGCCCCACGATAAAAATTTCTTCTCGTTTGTTTTTGATCTCTTTTGCTAGGGCGTAATTTTTTTGATACAAATCCCTAAAATCCCTTAAAACCGCATTCCTTTCGCTTGTCATCGTATCCATTTTGGCGATCAAAAATTTTAAAAAACCCACGCCAAACCCCACAATCAATAAAAGAAACGCAATAGCAATGATGAGGTTGCGTTTTAAATTTTTAGAGAATTTGAGTTGTTTAGAGCCTGATTCATCAATGATGGTGATCACGAGTTGGTTTTGCGGCATCAATCCCTCTTCTTTTGATAGCGTTCATAAAAAGCATTGACCACTAAAAATGAGCCATACACCAAATAATTTTCGTTTTCTTTCACATCTTCAAACAAAGCGTATTCTAACCCTAAATTTTCTAAAATCCCTTGAAGCGTTTCTAATTGAATCACCCTTTCTTTGTTTAATTCTAAAATCAAAACCTTTTTAATTACCGGTTTTAAAATTTCTAGCACCCCAAAAGCGTCTTTATCTTGATAGCAATTATAAATTAAAATGATTTTAGTGTTAAAAACACGCTTGATTTCTTCTTTTAAGGCTTTCGCACTATGGGGATTATGCCCCACATCTATTAAAATATTAGGGCTTAAAAGCTCGCAACGACCGATTAAATCCAAAGGCTTTAAATGTTGTAAAACTTCTTGTTTATTGCATGGCATAAGCGTTTCAAACGCCTTCAAAGCCACTTCTAAATTCATCGCTAAAAAATGGGCTAAATGGTAGCGTTCAATATAGTCTTTCACTTCTTGTGAGATCTCATTTTGAACTACAATTAATTGGGCTTGTTTGTCTTTGGCTATTTTTTGAGCTATATTTAAAACTAGTTCTTGTTGCAAAGCGACAATATTAAGAGTGCTCATCGCCTTTAATTTGGTGGTTGCAATGCTTTCTAAACTATCTCCTAAAAATTCCTTATGATCATAGTCAATGGGGGTGAAAACACTCAGCGTTTTTTCTAAAGCGTTTGTGCTGTCAAACTCCCCCCCAAGCCCTGCTTCTAAAACTAGATAATCGCAATCTTTAGCCAACATGACAGCCAGTAAGGTAGCGTATTCAAAATACGAACAAGCGTTACTGAAAGCGTGCAGTTGCAATTGCTGGTGGGCGTTTTCTAAAGCGCTTTCATTAACGATAGAACCATTCAAATAAAAGCGTTCTCTAAATTCAAAAACATGCGGTGAAGTGAAGTGCAACACCTTAAACCCTCGATCGGCTAATAAAAGGGTTAAAAACCGCCCTGTGCTACCCTTACCATTCGTCCCTACAATGTGAATGGCTTTTGCTTGAATCTCAAAAAAAGCGTTTCTAAAATCCTTGTAAATTTGAATGAAACGGCTAGGGTCAAATTTATGGTATTCTTTAGGCTTTGTTTCTAAAAACGCCTTCAATCCTTTCAAAGGGCTATTTTTCATTATTGAATTTCCCTTCATAAGCGATTTGCGCTACAAATTTAGTCAAAGTTTGCTCCACAGCCTGATTGATCGCATAATAGCGGTTGTTGTAGGTGTTTAGGGGGTCTTGCAAATTCACAGCATAGTTGTAATATCCGCTATTTTGAAAAGTCTTTCTGACGCCTTTTTTATTATCATAAGTGTAATTCACAAACACAGTCGCGCGATAGAAAGTCGTAAAGCCTTCTTTATTTTGCGTGATGCTCGTATCGGTCACATTCGTGATCTCTATGATAATAATGGAATCTGCATCCTTTTCACTCGCCAGGCGGTTTTGGAAGCGTTGCACGACTAAACGATTCATCAAGTCTTTAAATTCCACAGAGTTTTCAGGGTTAGGCATATTCACAATAAGCTGCACATACACGCTATTGCCAAGCGCGTTTTGGGCGTAAGTAGCGATGGGCTTATACCCACAGCCCTTTAACAAAAACAACACAATAAAGAAAAATAAAGCCCTAAAAATCATGCGATAACAAAATTAACAAGCTTATTAGGCACATAAATTTCTTTTTTAACGCTCGCATTTTCTAAATATTTCTCCAATTCTTTTTTAGCCAAAGCGAGAATTTCTTCTTTACTGGCGTTAATATGGACTTTCAATTCCGCACGCCTTTTGCCATTGATCGTGAGTGCTAAAGTCATAGAGTCTTCTATTAAAGCGCTCTCATCTATTGTTATAGGCTTAAAATTCGCTCTTTTAAAAAGCCTTTCGCTCAATTCCCATGCGGTGTGTGGGATCATAGGCTCTAAAACTTGTAATAACACAAAATAGCCTTCGCATAAAATTCGCTCATTATTTTGCGTATTTAAAGCGTTTAAAGCTTCCATGCAACTTGCGATCAAAGTGTTAAACGCGTAAGTGCTTTCAGGATTATTGAAAATTTCATGCGATTTTTTCAACGCCTCATAGACTTTTTTGCGAGCTAATTTTTCCGCTTCATTCAAGTTCGCTTCTTTAAATTCAGGCTTATAAGTGGTTGGGTTAATAGCGTTCGCTTTGTCGTATAAGCGCTTGATAAACCGATGTGCCCCCTCTAAAGCACTGTCATTCCATTCCAATTCTTTAGCCGGTGGGGCAGCAAAAAGGATAAAAAGCCTTGCCGCATCCGCCCCATATTTTTTGAGTATTTCTTTAGGGCTAACGACATTGCCTTTAGACTTGCTCATTTTAACGCCATCTTTTAAGACCATGCCTTGAGTGATAAGCTGTTTGAAAGGCTCATCTAAATCAATATAGCCCAAATCCCTTAAAGCCTTAGTGAAAAAGCGCGCGTATAATAAGTGTAAAATCGCATGTTCAATGCCACCAATATAAGTATCCACTGGCATGAAATACTTCAAGTAGTTTTTATCAAACGCTTGATTTTCACGCTGATTTTTAGGGGTGGTGTAGCGCAAGAAATACCAGCTAGACTGAATGAAAGTATCCATGGTATCTGTTTCTCTTAAAGCGTCTTTGTGGCATTTAGGGCATTGAGTGAATTTCCAACTGGCATGCTTTTCTAAAGGATTGCCCTCCCCATCAATCACAATATCTTCGGGTAAAGTTACCGGTAGTTGGGTTTCAGGCACGATCCCGCAATTCTTACAATGAATCATAGGAATGGGCGCTCCCCAATACCTTTGACGGCTTACCCCCCAATCTTGCAAGCGGTAGTTTATCACTCTTTTACCGAGATTTTCTTTTTCAAAATAAGCGATGATTTTTTCTCTAGCCACTGAGCTAGGAAGGTCGCTCCACTCCCCACTATTTTTTAAAGTTTCTTCTTTGGTGTGGGGCAAATTTTGAGGGCTTTGAGTGATCACTTTGATAGGGATATGATAAAGATTAGCGAATTCAAAATCCCTTTCATCGCAAGCAGGCACGCCCATTAACGCCCCAGAGCCGTAATTGGCTAATGCAAAATTGGCCACCCAAATAGGGATTTTTTGCTTCGTTAAAGGGTGGATAGCGTAAATGCCTAAAAACGCCCCCTTTTTCTCCAAAGTTCTTTCTCTTGGAGTCGTGTTTAAAATCGCTTTAATAGTCTTTAAATCCTCTTGATTCACTTGCTTGATGGCATGCTCTACTAAAGGGTGTTCTGGGGCGATTGCAATGTAAGTTACGCCATAAATGGTATCCGCTCTTGTGGTAAAGACTTCAATTTCTTGAATGTCATTGCAAGCTTTCAAGCACTCATCAGCGATTTTAAAACGAAATTGCAACCCGCTAGATTTCCCTATCCAATTTTTTTGCATGAGCAAGACTTGAGAAGGCCAATGATTTTTTAAAGTTTCTAAGTCTTTTAACAATTCTTCAGCGTAGTTTGTGATTTTTAAATAATATTGGTAGAGTTCTTTTTGAACGACTTCTGTATCGCAACGCCAGCACCTCCCCTCTATGACTTGCTCGTTAGCTAAAACGGTTTTATCGTTAGGACACCAATTGAGCATGGCCTTTTTACGATAAATCAATCCTTTTTCCCACAAGTCAATGAAAAATTGTTGTTCAAATTCCGTGTAATTGGGATCTGAAGTGGCAAATTCCCTATTTTTAGAAAAAGAAAACCCTAGAGCTTCAAACTCTTTTTGCATGTTTTCAATATTTTCATAAGTCCAGGTTTTAGGGTGGATACCATGCTTAATGGCAGCGTTTTCTGCAGGCATCCCAAAAGAATCAAACCCCATAGGGTGTAATACATTGTAATGGTGCAAACGATAATAGCGCACCAAAGCATCGCCAATGGTGTAATTGCGCACATGCCCCATGTGGATTTCCCCACTAGGATAAGGCAGCATGCTTAAAATGTATTTTTTAGGGAGGTTAAAATCGTCTTTAGGTTCAAAACTCTCATTTTGGTGCCAAAATTCTTGCCATTTTTTTTCTATACTCACAAAATCCATCGCTATCCCTTAGTCTGTTTCACTCGTTACAACGCTTTCAATCAATAAAAAGATCAAACTAAAAGTGTTACTAATCAACGCCCCAATCATGAGCATGTAAGCTGTAACCAAATTATTTAAAATCTGTAAAAAAACAAATGCCGGTATGAGGTGCAACACAGTGGCTAAAGAGCTGGCCAATAATTCTGAAGCGAAACGCTTGCTCACCCCAATTTTAAGCGTAACGGAAATAAGGTTTAAAGCGAGCGCTACAAACAGCACCGCAATATTAGGTTCATACAAAAACCCTGCAATGGTCGTTAAAGAAATAAGACTGAACAACACATGAACGACTCGACCCCAATCCATAGAAACTCCTTAAACTAGACCGCTTTCATACAAACGGCGCATTTTTTCTTTTTCTTGAGCTTTTTTGACTTTTCTAGCCTCATTCTCATAATATTTATACATATCAAAACCTAACAACAACGCCACTTTAGGGGCAATGAAAATAGAGCTATAAGTCCCTACAATCGTGCCTATTAACATGGGCAATGAAAAACCAATGATGATCTTACTCCCAAACACACATAAAATCAACACCACAAAAAACACGGTTAAAGAAGTTAAAAGCGTGCGCGTGAGCGTGCTAGAAATGGCTTCATCAATGGCTTGAGCGGCGTTTTTAGATTTTTGAGACAACATCTCTTCTCTAATCCTGTCAAAGATTATGATCGTATCGTTAATAGAATACCCAATCAAAGTGAGCAAAGCCGCAATCACTTCTAAATTCATATCAATTTTAAAAAGGATTACTGAGCTTGCCACTAAAATCACATCATGCACAAGTGCAACAACGCTCGCTAAAGCGAAACGCCATTCATAGCGGAAACTCACATAAACCATGATCGCTATTAAGGCTAAAATCAGCGATAAAATGCCCTTTTCTTTCAACTCGCTCCCCACTCTAGGACCCACGGTGTCAAATTTACGGATTTCAAAATCGCCACTGGGCTTTAGAATGTTGGCGACGATAGCGTTCAAATCTTCGTTTTGGGCTGTTTCTACAAAAGGGAATTTGATTAAAATCTCTTCTTTAGAGCCAAACTCACTCACCTGAACACCCTTAAAACGGGTTTCTTTTTCAAAAAGAGCGCGCACTTCTTTAATGGGAGCGTTTTGTGGATAACGCACCTGCACCAAACTCCCCCCAGCAAAATCAATCCCCAAAGAAAACCCTTTAAAAAACAAAAGCCCTAACGCTAGAAGCACCAAAATCGCTGAAAGAATCGCCCCATAATTGGAATAACGCATGAAGCTTAAAATTCTAGTTTGTTTGAATAATTCCATAAAAACTCCTAAGCTCTTTTATTTTTCACGCCAAACCAAAAGTAAAGGCTCTTGGTTTGGGTCAATTTAGGCAAAAGGGCTTGATAAATCCCTTGCGTGCCTATAATAGCGGTGATAATAGAGGCTAAAATCCCAATGCCTGTGGTGAGCGCAAAGCCTTTAATCGCTCCTGTGCCATAAGCGTATAACAACACTGAAGCGATCAAGGAGGTGATATTGGAATCAAAAATCGCCCGACTTGCATTGATATAGCCTAAATGGATCGCTTTAGCGATACTCTCGCCCTCCCTTAACACCTCTCTAATACGCTCATTAATAATGATATTAGCATCTACGGCAATCCCCACAGTTAAAACAATCCCTGCCATTCCAGGTAAAGTCAGCGTCGCTCCAAAAATCGCCATCACCGCCACGATCAAAAAAAGATTCACCACTAACGCCACGCAAGCGATCACCCCAGCCATAGAGTAATACAACACCATAAAACCTAACACCAAAATAAAGCCCCCTATTAGAGCGTTAATGGAAGTTTTAATGCTGTCTTTCCCCAAACTCGGACCCACGATTCGTTTTTCTAAAACTTGAATGGGTGCTTTCATCGCCCCACTCCTTAAAGCGATCGCTAAATCGCTCGCTTGAGCCACGCTAAAACTCCCACTAATTTGCCCGCTCCCTCCCCCAATGCGCTCTCTGATCACGGGGGCTGAATAGACCTTATTGTCCAAAACAATTGCCATGCGTTTGCCCACATTCGCACCTGAAAAATCCCCAAAAATCTTAGCCCCTTGCGCATCCAAAGTAAAACTCACCACCGGCTGGTTGTTTTGGTCATACACCACTTTCGCATCTGTAAGCATTTCGCCATCTAAAATAGGGATCGCTTTGAGTAAGATCTTACCCCCCATTTCCACATCAGACAATAACACGCTGCCTAATTTTTGAGCCTCTAAATCCGTCATTGTCATGGCATCTTTATTATGCTCTTCATCCACTGCCATCATTTGCAAATGAGCGGATCTAGAAATCAAATCTTTAGCACGCCGTTCTTCTTCTAAAGTCTTAATGCCAGGTAATTGCACCGAAATTTCTTCTCTGCCTTGTTGGATAACCACAGGCTCTGCCAAACCAAATTGATCCAAGCGGTTACGGATAACCCCTATGACTTGCAAAATCGTGTTTTTACGCAATTCTTCTTGCTCTAAAGGGGTGAGCTTCACGCTATAAAACTCCGCTTCTTTTTTGATCTCAAACTGGCTATGACCCTGCAACTCTACTAAAAGCGTGTCTAATTTTTTCGCTTCATCTTCATCTAAAAGCTCAAAGCTAACCCCTTCTAAACTGGATTTAATGTCTTTAAGCAAGATGTTTTGCTTTTTAGCGTTGTATTCTAAAGCGGACGCTAGGCTTAAATATTTGTTTTTTAAAGCCTCATCGGTTTGCACCCCTAAAAGCATGTTTAACCCCCCCCTTAAATCCAAACCTAAAGTGATTTTAGGACCTTTAGTCTCTAGTAAAGAAGGCACAGAAAACCCTACGCCAAAAAAAAGCGCGAAAACAAAAACGATCAAACGAAAATTAAAAAGTTTCATTTAGTTGTTGTTTGGCACTACTTCTTCGTCTAATTTGAACGCTATATAGTTTTTAGAAAGTTTAGCCGTAGAATCATCGCTGAGCTTCACGCTAAAAAAATTCGCTTCCGCTTTAAGTACCTCAACGATCAACCCACCTTGAGTGACAATCTTATCGCCTTTAGTCAAGCTCTCTATCATTTCTCTGTGCTTTTTTTGTTGTTGGCGTTGCGGACGAAAAATCAAAAAATAAAAAATAAGAAGAAACACCACAAAGGGTAAAAGCGTCGTTATAATGTCTCTTGTTCCCATTCAATTTCCTTATAAAGATATTTTAATCTCAAATTATAGCATTTTTAGCTATTTCTTTAAAGTCGCTTTTTTGTCTAGTAAAAATAAATACAAAGCCCCTATGATCCCAGAAATCAAAGATCCCAGTAAAATCGCAATTTTTGCCACTTCCATAGCGTCCTTATGCTCGCCAGTGAAAGCCAAATTGGAAATGAACATAGACATAGTAAAGCCAATCCCTGCTAAAAACCCTGCCCCTAAAATATGCCACCAACTTATACCTTTAGGGCGCGAGGTGATTTTGAATTTTTCACCTATAAAGGTAATAAGGAAAATCCCTAAAGGCTTACCCAAACAAAGCCCCAAAATGACCCCTAAAAGCACCTTATCGACTTCTAAATTGATGTTAGAATCAACGCTCACCCCCGCATTTGCAAACGCAAATAATGGCATGATGAAATACCCGCTAATGGGCGCTAAAAAATGCTCCAATTTTTCCAAGGGGCTTTGCAAAGCGTTCGCTTTTTCTCCAATAGAATGTAAAATTTCTTGCTGCTCTTTGGTTAAAAGGACTTCTGAGCTCGTCTCTGCGTATCGTTTGCCTAATTCTAAAAGCTCTACATTTTTGGAATCTTTAGGGATTTTCACCGGTATCATAAAAGCTAGAACCACCGCAGCGATCGTGGCATGAATACCGCTTTGATGCACGCAAAACCAAAGCAACACCCCTAAAAGCAAGTAAGGGATAAGCGAGTGGGTATTCAAGCGGTTCAATAGCGCTAAAACAAGAACCACCCCTAAAGCCCCTAAAAGCCATGCGAATTTTAAATTCGTGGTATAAAAGAGTGCGATCACCATAATAGCCCCCAAGTCATCAGCCACTGCTAGAGTGATTAAAAAAACCTTTAGAGCGGTAGGCACTCTCTTGCCTAAAAGCATGATCACGCCTAAAGCGAACGCAATATCCGTTGCCATAGGGATCCCAAAACCATGTTGAGAGGGCGTGTCAGCGTTAAGGAAAAAATAAATCAATCCTGGAGCTATCATGCCCCCAATGGCTGCAATCACAGGAAAAGAAGCTTTTTTAAAACTGGATAATTCCCCAAACAACAACTCTCGCTTGATTTCCAATCCTATCATCAAAAAGAATAACGCCATTAAGACATCATCAATCCAATTATGCAAACTAAAGCCGATAAAAAAATCCCCTATTTGAAACCCAAAAGGGGTGTGCCATAGAGCAAAATAACTTTCTTTTACAAACGAATTAGCCACCACCATCGCTAGCACAGCGTTTAAAAAGAGGAAAATCCCCCCAAAAGACTCGCTTTTAATAAAGTTTTTAAGCGTCAAACTGAGTGCATTTTCTGTTTTTTTAAAATTCATAGACAACCTTAAAATTTTTAATTTCAAACCCATAATTTTTCAAGCAGTCTTTTATGAGCGTAAATAATGCCCGCTTGTATCTTAAAATGGGGGGCTTGAGTTCGTAAAAACTCGGCGTAATGAGACACTTGCACTTTGTGGCTTTGTCGGTAATTTTGAGAGCTTTTATAATCTAAAACATGCAAATTTTGCCCCCTATCCCACAATAAAACATCTATCCTAGACACAACCCCTTGGAATAAAAACGCCACTTCACCTTTTAGGGCGTTGTTTTTAAAAAGAGTTTGGATTTCCCTATCGTTTTTAAAAAGCTCCAAACTCTCTTCTAACGCTTGATTATCCAAACCATAAAAACCATAATGGTAGTTTAAATATTTTAAAACGCTTTCTTTAGGAATGTTATAAGCGTATTGGTATTCTAATCCCTTGTGTAAGGCGATACCAAAATTAATCGCTTCTTGATTGTCATTTTTTTCATAATCAATATCTGGCTCTTCTTCTATCTCTTGGACTTGCTCGCCATAAGCATGGGGCTTGATGAGAGTGCTTGTGATTAAAGGCTCTTTTTTAGAAGAAATAATCGGCGTAATTTTTCCCGTCTCTAAAGGTGCAAGGTCCAATTTTTCGTGCATTTCTTTGTTTTTGTTTTCTTTTGTGTCTTTTTTTTTGCCTTTGTCTTTAGCCGCTTGATCTTTGTCTTTAGCCACGACAATCAATCCTAACTCAGCTCTAGTGAATGCGACATAATACTTATTGATTTCTTCATGATCTTTAGCCACTTTTTCTTTTTCTAAAGCTCTAGCGTAATCTTTATCTACGACCTCACGCTTTTTCATTCTGTAATACAGACGCATAAGCTCTGTGTTATCGTATTCTTCAAGGAATTTACTTGTGGGTCCTGATTTAGGGCTATTCAAGCGTTCGCACACGATCACATAAGGGAATTGCATGCCCTTAGATTTATGAACGGTCATAATCTGTGTGCCTTTTGCATTGAAAGAAGCGATCTTTTTAGTCTCTAATTTTTCTAAAAATTCATTCGCATCTTCGCACCCAACCGCCAATTCCAAACAGCTTTGCACCGGCTCTTCATAAAGTTCAAATTGCTCCATCACCCTCCACACAAAGCTTGCCACGCTCTCTTTTTTAGGGTTAAAACTGGGTAAAATAATCACATCATCATGCAAGTATCCAGCGAGTTTTAAAACGCTATGCTTATAAAAAGGCTTATAGCCTTCTTCAGCTAAAGCGTGTTCTAGGGCGTTTTTAATGATTTTAGATTCTACAAATTGAGACAAATTAGCGCTAGATTCTGTGCTTGGATGAATTTCGCTTAAACGCTCTTGTAAATGGCGTTTGATTTCTAAAGCATCTTTATTAGTGGTGCATAAAATGGTAATGTCTTTAGGATCAATATGATGTTCTAAAAGGTTTTTAGCTTCTTGTAAGACTTGATTTAATAACAACTCCTTTTCATTAGCCACTAAAGAGATTTTAACATAGCCGTCTGTGGCATGTTTATTGTTGGAAGTTTTAGGGTATTTTTGCTCCAAATAAGCGGTGGAAGAATTTTGATAAGCCTTTTTAAATATGGTATTCACATAGTTGATGATTAAAGGCGAACTGCGGTAGTTGAATTCCAAATTATCGTGGTAAAAATCCTTAGAAACGCTTTCAAACAAGGAGCTACAACTCCCTCTAAAGCCATAAATGCTCTGCTTGACATCGCCTACAAGAAACACGCTCCCTTGACATTTAGCCTGCCCTATCCCAGCTTTAATTTCATCAATAAAAGGGGCTAAAATCTTATAATCATTCAAACTTGTGTCTTGAAATTCATCAATCAAAATGTGGGCGATCTTGCTATCCAACCTAAAATAAAAAAATTCCGCCGGCATGTTTCCGTAACTATTTTTATAGTTATTTTTATAGCTATTTTCCTGATTATCCAACAAAACATGGACCTTATCTTTAATCGCGCTAAAATCTAGGGCTTGGATTTTAGAAGTGGCGTTATCATAGAGTTGGATGAATTTAGGGAATTTTTTAAACAACGCAGTTTCTCTAGCTTTATAATAGCGTTTGAGATCGTTTTCAATCTCTTCGCATTTTGTGTCTAAAGTGGGGATTTCATCTTTGAGTTTTTTAAAATACTTATACTCGCTCTTTTTTTCAAGCCAAGTTAAAGAGCTGTTTAAAAATTCTTTAAAACTCTCGCATTTAATGGCTGTTTTAGCTTTATCTGACGCTGTTTCTATATTTTGGATTTGATGGTTTAAATCCCTTAATTTTTTTAAAAAAACCTCTTCATCAAACACAATCTCTTGCTTATTGAAATCAAACAAATAGAGTTTATTTTTTAAAAAACGCAGTTGTTCTAAAACAGAATCGCTTCTATTCTCATCGCTCAAACACTGTGCAACAAAAACGCTCAATTCTTTAAGTTGCTCGCTATCTAAAGCGCTCAAAAAACTCTCACTAAGCTGTTGTTGGTACGCTTGCGTGTCTTCATTGACTTCAAAATTCGCGCTCAACCCCACAAACCAGCAAAATTTCCTTAAAATGCTTTGAAAAAACGCATCAATAGTGCTGATTTTGATTTCGGCGTTTAAAAAGCGTTGGTAGATTTTTTTGGCGTTGTCTTGCACTAAACTAGGGTTTAAGTCGTATTTTTCTTCTAATTCTTTGAGGATATTTTGGGACTTTTCTTTTTCGCTCTCGGAACTTTCTTTTTGCAAAATTTTTAAATAATCTAAAATGCGCCCTTCCATTTCAGCGGTGGCTTTTTTAGTGAAAGTGAGCGTTAAAATCTCGCTAGGATTAGCCCCCTCAAACAATAGGGCTAAAAACCGCACGCTCAAAGCGAAAGTCTTCCCGCTCCCTGCTGAAGCTTTTAAAACCATGCATTGTCTTTTTGTATCCATTACTAAATATCCTAAAATCTGTTTTTGTTTTATTATAACCTAAAAGCCCTTGTTACTTAAGCTAAAAAACCTTAATCTTTTGCTATAATCATAGGGTTTTGTCATTTTTTCTATCTTTATTAGAAATCAAAGGGCAAAGACAGCGTCAAATTCACACATGCTAATCCTTGATATTTAGGTGTTCTTAAGAAATTTTAAGAATTGAATGAGCATGGAGGAAGAGAACCAAAATAACTTTAAGGAGAATTCTCATGGTAACCATGAAAGATTTATTAGAATGTGGTGTGCATTTTGGACACCAAACAAGGCGTTGGAACCCTAAAACCAAAAAATTCATTTTTGGCGTTAGGAAAAATATCCATATTATTGATTTGCAAAAAACCTTGCGCTATTTTAGATACACTTATAATATCGTGCGTGATGCGAGCGCTCAAGGCAAAAGCATCATGTTTGTAGGCACTAAAAAGCAAGCCAATGAGACTTTGAAAGAATTTGCTGAAAGCATCCAAGTCCCTTATGTCAATTACCGCTGGCTTGGTGGCATGCTAACCAATTTTAGCACCATTAGGAAGTCGGTAAGAAAATTAGAAATCATTGAAGAAATGGAAAATAGCGGTCAAATTGATCTGTTGACCAAAAAAGAAAAGCTTATGATTTTAAGGAAAAAAGAAAAGCTAGACAAGTATCTTGGTGGGGTGCGTCACATGAAAAAAATCCCTGATATGATTTTTGTGATTGATGTGGCTAAAGAAAAAATCGCCGTCGCCGAAGCGCGAAAACTCCATATCCCTATCGTGGCTCCGCTAGACACCAACTGCGACCCTGATTTAGTGGATTACCCCATTCCTGGGAATGATGATGCGATCCGCTCCATTAGATTGTTCTGTAAAGAAATGAGCGAAGCGATTTTAGAGGGGCGAGAACTCATGCAAGAAGAAATCGTCCATGCAGATGAAAATAGCGAAGAGATAGAGTTTGTGAGCAATGAAGAAAAAGAAGAAATGCTCGCTGAAATCCAAAAAGAAATCACTCAAGGAGCCGAATAATGTCAGAAATTAGTGCTCAATTAGTCAAAAAGCTGAGAGACTTAACCGATGTGGGCATGATGGATTGCAAAAAAGCCCTTGTGGAAGTGGCTGGGGATTTGCAAAAGGCTATTGATTTCTTGCGCGAAAAGGGCTTGAGCAAAGCCGCTAAAAAAGCCGATAGGATCGCTTCTGAGGGCGTGGTCGCTTTAGAAGTCGCACCTGATTTTAAAAGTGCAGTGATGGTAGAAATCAATAGTGAAACGGATTTTGTGGCTAAAAATGAGGGCTTTAAGGAATTGGTTAAAAAAACTTTAGAAACGATCAAAGTCCACAACGCCCATACAAGAGAAGAGTTGCTTAAAAGCTCGTTAGACAACAAGCCTTTTGAAGAATATTTACACTCTCAAATCGCTGTGATTGGTGAGAACATTTTAGTGAGGAAAATCGCTAATTCTAAAGCCCCTAGCTCTCACATCATCAATGGTTATGCACATTCTAATGCTAGAGTGGGCGTGCTAATCACCATGAAATACAATAATGAAAAAAACGCTCCAAAAGCGGTTGAACTAGCTAGAAATATCGCTATGCATGCCGCAGCGATGAAACCTCAAGTGCTAGATTGCAAAGACTTTAGCCTTGATTTTGTCAAAAAAGAAACTTTAGTATTGATCGCTGAAATTGAAAAAGACAATGAAGAAGCCAAACGATTGGGCAAACCTTTGAAAAACATTCCTACTTTTGGGAGTCGCATTGAATTGAGCGATGAAGTTTTAGCCCATCAAAAGAAAGTCTTTGAAGACGAATTGAAAGAGCAAGGCAAACCTGAAAAAATTTGGGATAAAATCGTTCTAGGGAAAATGGAAAGATTTATCGCTGACAACACCCTTATTGATCAACGCCTAACCCTTTTAGGGCAATTCTATGTCATGGACGATAAAAAAACGATCGCTCAAGTCATCGCTGATTATTCCAAAGAATTAAACGATACTTTAGAAATCACTGAGTATGTGCGTTTTGAATTAGGCGAAGGCATTGAGAAAAAGGCAGAGAATTTCGCTGAAGAAGTGGCTTTGCAAATGAAGTGAGTTTTTAAGTGCATTTTGCACTTAAAAACTTTCATGATTTTTAAACAATCCAAATTAACATGCCTTATAGACTAGAAAAAGACTTCCAAGATTTAATTACTAATAACAGCAACATTCAAAAAGATATTTGTTCTATTTTAGAAATAAACCATAAAGATTTTAAACTTTTAAGAGAAGACACTTATATCAATGGCATTACAGCAGATTTCACGCTTTTTGAGAAAAATAAAGTCAGAGCCATTATAGAGTGTAAGGGCGGATCTATTGGAGTGAGCGAGTATGTGCGTGGTATTGGTCAAATTTTTCAATACGAATATTTTTTTGAAAATAATCTGAGCCTTAAAAATTATGAATTTTGCCAAAATTTTAATAGCGTATTGATTTTTCCTGAAAGCGTTTTAAAAAACAACGATTTTAATGTGGGGCTTTTTAAATACCCTAAAAGCAAGAAAATTTTAGAGATCAATTCACATAATTTAGCTGTTAGATACATTAATGATAGTGAATTAGAAAAATTAAGAGAAACAAAACATAAGGATTTTAAGGTCATTTCGCCTTATTATGTGCGCGATATTAGATTTTTTGAAGTGTATTTTTTGCTCCAAGTTTTAGCCATTTTTAAATTTAAAAATAAATTAGTGCATCGTAAAAATATAGAAGAAACTATTTTAAAAAAGACAAATTCGCTTAATAATGGTAATTGGCGGAATGTTTTTATCACGCTATCCACATTAGGTTTCATTGATAGCAAAAATTATCCCACAAGCACAGGGTTAAACTTTGTTAATATGAGTTATAGTGAATTTCTTGTGATGATTTTTGAAAGTTATATCAAGCCTTACTATATTGAAATTTTTAAACTTCTAGAAAATGATACGCTTAATTTAAAAAATAATGAAATTGCAGAACGCATTAAGATGAATTTTAACAACCATGAAGTCTTATTTTTGACTGAGTCAAATTCAAGATACATTTCATCATGGCTTAACATCGCAAAAGATGATTTTGCTTTTTTTAGTTTTACTAAAAGATTAGCACAAAGGCGATTAATCTTTAACCCTTTTACTAGCAATAAAGAAAATTTTATTAAGCATATTGAAAAATATTCACTATACAATAAATATAAAGAAAGATATGAGGAAATCTTAAATGGCATATAATGTTTGTGAATTTTTTGTGGGAGCTGGTGGTTCGCATTTAGGCTTTATCCAACAAGGTTTTAAAACGCTCTATGTTAATGATATAGACAAAGATGCCCTAAAAACTTTACTTCATAACAATAAAGAATTAAAAGATGCAATTATAGATCAAACAAGCATTACAGAAATTGACCCTAAAAAATTACAAACACAAATAAAACAAGAGATTGATGTTATTTTTGCTGGCATTGTGTGCAAAAGTTTTTCCTTAGCTGGGGAGCGCTCACCCAACGATAAACGCAATTATTTTTACCGCTATTATTTGGATATCATCAAAACCCTAAGGCCAAAAATCAGCATTATAGAAAATGTAAAAGGCATGCTAAACGCTAAAATTTTGCCACAAAATTTAGATCCTAAAATTTTACAAGAAGTGGATATTTTATATCAAGAGTTAGAAAATTATAAGGGCAAAAAAGCGGAGTTAAGAAAAAAAAATTCTATCACTAAAGAATTTGAAAATTACGGCTTAAATTTACGCCAAAAAAAACAAGACTTGCAAAAGGAACTCAATCATTTATTGCATGGTGTCATAGATGATATTTTAAAAATTTATGAAAACTTGGGCTATCGTGTAGAGTTTAAAGTCTTAAACAGTGCATGGTATGGGAGTGCGACCAAAAGAGAAAGATTGATCATAGTGGCTATTAGAAACGATTTGCCCTTTAATTTTGCATTCCCTAAACCCACCCATTTAAACGATGAAATCAATACTAAGTTAGATTTCAAAGATTTACCGACAAGCTTTAAAAAACCTTTTTTGATTAGAGACGCTCTTGATTTGATTGATTATTCCAACTCAGATGATACAGACAATTTGCCCATGCAACACAACCCTAAAACAATTGAGCGCTTTAAATACATACAAGAAGGCAAAAATATCCAAGAATGCATTGAGAGTTTGCCTAAACATTTACAAATCTCTAAATTCTATTCTAGAGGCAATACCATGCGTTTAAAAATGGACGCCCTATCTCCTACTTTAGTGCCAGGGCATAGTAATTTTCCATTACACCCAATAGAGCATAGAAGTATCACCATTAGAGAAGCGGCAAGCATTACCGGCTTCCCTACTTCTTACAAATTTTTTGGCTCACACACCAAGCGTTGCGAACAAGTGGGTAACGCTGTGCCTATTGCTTTGTCAAGCGCGATTGCTAAAGAAGTTAAAAAATTTTTAGATAGTTTAAAATCAAAAGCTATTTAAACGCCCAAAAAAACCCACTAAAATAACTTCTTAAATCCATATCTTAAAATAAAGTTTTTGACTAGTCTTTTTCTTTTGCTCTACAATTCTTTGATGCGATTTAGGTTACTATTTCCTTGCCTGTTGGTAGGGGTTACACCATTAAATGGTTTTCCTTTTTATGTTTTAAATTCTTACAAAATTCTTCGCCTTCCCCTACTTTTAAGGTTATGTTTTCGCTCTTTGTGTTTTCCTAGCCTTTTATTGCTAAATACTATAATCTAGCGTTAGATTTGTGTTTGGTGGGTTATGGCGTTTATTTATGGCTTTGTCTTATTAAGTGTTAGTTATAAAAGAGCTTGATTTTAAGCAAACAATAATTTTAAAAAGCGTTTTAGGGTATCGCAAAATACCCCCTATCCCTTATTGAGTAAAGACTTGATATAAGTTTTATTGGAATTTAAATACCATTTTTTGCATTGAAAAAGTTTAAAATCTTGTCTTTATGGATACTTGACAATAATAAATATTCTGTGCTATAATAATAAAATAATTCAAACATGGCGATACTTACAAGCCATTTGAAAACATTAGTTTCTAATACTGATGTTTCGAAGAAAAGTAATGTCTTGTTAAGAGACACGCCACAAATCCCATGAAAGGAGAAACAATAAAACTATTATTCATCATAACGATCCTAGCGGCGTTCGCAACACCACTACACTAAACCACAGATCCTCGAGAGTCACCAACTCTTTAAGGATCTCCTCCTTGTGCTTCAAATTCTAATTTAGCTTTAAAATTCCTTATCAAAACTTAGAGAAATTTTAGCATGTCTATTCTTAAAAAATGCTTAAATTATACTTTTTTTCATAAAAAGTTATCTTTTTTCTATTGTATCTATATCATAAATATTTATTCTAAAACAACGGCACCCAAATGGTTCGCCCAAGCTGTGGCATTCAATCAAAAAAGGATTAAAACCAAAAAATAAGAAAGATACTAAATTAAAACTAGGATTATAAGTATAGATAGCTTGCGTTACGCTATGGTTTACATCTTGCTTTCTTTATTAATTCTATAAAATGCAAATAAAAATTGACAACTTTTAGAATTTTTATCATGCACTCCTTATTTTATCTCTATTCACTCAAAGCCTTTTTTAACAGCGTTCTTGGCGAAATGCTAGCTTTTTCTAAAGGGACAAAGTGCTTTTTTTGATAAGCTTCTAGGCTTGATCGCCCTATCATGGCGGCATTATCACTGCAAAATTCCAACGGAGCTAAAACAAGCTTGCAATCAAACTCATCGCACAAATTTTCAAACGCCTTTCTTAAGACCAAATTTTGGCTTGCTCCCCCCACAATGCCAAAAATTTTAGGGCGTTTGGTTTTAAAATAGCGTTTGGTTTGCTGGATTAAATGCTCTATGGCCACGCTTTGGAAATGATAGCCAATCTTTTGTTTGGTTATTTCATTCAAATTGGGGGCGTTTTTTTCAATCTCCAAACGCACCGCATTTTTTAAACCTGAAAAACTAAAAGCCAAATTCAGGCTGTTTTTTAAAGGGATAGGGAACATTAAAGGCTCATTTTTATGTGCATAATCCAAGGCTAATTTTTCTATTACAGGACCTCCTGGATAGCCTAGATTTAGCATTTTAGAAACCTTATCAAAGCTCTCCCCAAAGCTATCGTCTAAACTCGTAGCCATAATTTTAATGTCTTCATAATTTCTAGCCTCTAAAATCAAAGAATGCCCCCCAGAGACTAACAACACGCTTAAAGGCATGCAAGTTTTTTTTTCATTGATAAAGAGCGAATACACATGCCCTCTCAAATGGTCTTCTAAAATTAAGGGTAAATTTAAGGACAAGCTCAAGGCTTTTGCCATCATCAAGCCCTCTATTAGAGTAACGCTCAAACCTGGCTGGTTGGTGATAGCGATGGCTTTAAGTTTAGAAAAATCCTTATTCAAGCTTATTTTAATGCGTTCTAATAGCAACGGCAAATTCTCAGCATGCAGGCGCGATGCAAGCTCAGGTACAACGCCCCCATAAGAGCTATGGTGCTTTTCTTGAGAGATTTTAAAATGAGCGATAAGTTTAGCGTCCTCTATTCTTGTAAGGGCTAAAGAGCTGTCATCGCAAGAACTTTCAATGCTTAAAATCATGCCTTATCTTTGAATGATGGTGTTTTAGACTCAATCAAATTTTTAATCTCTTTGAGTAAAACTTGACACAAGTTTTCCTTGGTTATTATACTCAAACCCACACTCTTTTAATGGGTAGTGGGCATGTTATCTAAATTTTAGATAGAATAAACGCAAAAATTGAATAAAACCTTAAGGGTGATTTTTCTAATCTCAAAAATGGGTGGTACTATTTAACAATGACAAAACGACTTTTTAAAGGGTTGTTAGCGATTTCTCTTGCTGTGAGTTTGCATGGTGGCGAAATTAAGGAAAAAAAGCCGGCTAAACCAATCAAGGAAAATCCGCAAGAATTAGCGGCTAAAAGGGTGGAAGCGTTCAATCGTTTCACGAATGTGGTTTCAGAAATTGAAAAAAAATATGTGGATAAAATCACTATTTCTGAAATCATGACTAAAGCGATTGAGGGCTTGCTCTTCAATTTGGATGCGCATTCAGCGTATTTGAATGAAAAGAAATTCAAGGATTTTCAAGCCCAAACCGAGGGCGAATTTGGAGGGCTTGGGATCACAGTGGGCATGCGCGATGGCGTTTTGACCGTTGTTGCTCCATTAGAGGGCACTCCAGCTTACAAGGTTGGGGTTAAATCAGGCGATAAGATTTTAAAAATCAATAACGAAAGCACGCTGAACATGAGCATTGATGATGCGATCAATCTCATGCGTGGCAAGCCAAAAACCCCAATCCAAATCACTGTTGTGAGGAAAAAAGAGTCAAAACCTTTAGTGTTTAATATCATCAGAGACATCATTAAAATCCCCTCTGTCTCTGTGAAAAAGATTAAGGACACTCCTTATTTATATATAAGGGTGGCTGGTTTTGACAGGAATGTGACCAAATCGGTTTTAGACGGCTTGAAAGCTAACCCTAACATTAAAGGCATTGTGCTAGATTTAAGGGGCAATCCTGGAGGCTTACTCAATCAAGCGGTGGGCTTGTCTAACCTCTTCATTAAAGATGGGATTTTAGTCTCTCAAAAAGGCAAAAATAAAGAAGATAATTTAGAATACAAAGCCAATGGCAGAGCCCCTTATACGAATTTACCCATGGCGGTGTTAGTCAATGGCGGTTCAGCGAGCGCGAGTGAGATCGTAGCGGGGGCGTTGCAAGATCACAAACGAGCCGTGATTATCGGTGAAAAAACCTTTGGTAAGGGAAGCGTGCAAGTGTTACTCCCTGTCAATAAAGATGAAGCGATTAAAATCACGACCGCGCGCTATTATTTACCGAGTGGGCGCACCATTCAAGCTAAAGGCATCACGCCTGATATTGTGATTTATCCGGGTAAAGTGCCAGAAAATGACAACACATTGAGCCTGAAAGAAGCGGATTTAAAACACCATTTAGAGCAAGAACTTAAAAAGCTTGATGATAAAAACCCTAATTCTAAAGAGGCAGATAAAAACAAGAAAGATGAAGAAAAAGAGATCACGCTAGAGATGATCAATAACGACATTCAGCTAAAAACCGCTATTGACAGCTTGAAAACTTGGTCTATCATTGATAGCCACACAGATGAGAAAACGCCCAAGAAAAAGTAAAACGCATGGGGTTTTATTTGAAAAATGATAAAACCAAGTTTTAGTTTTAATGTGCATTTTATGAAAACCCTTGCAATCATTGGCTTGATTTTAAGCTTTCTAGCCACCTTTTTGGTGGCTGATGATACCAATCGAAATGCAAACGAGCAAGAAGAGATCAAAGCCAAAGTGGCTTATGTGAAAATCTCTCGTTTGGAAGATTTGGAAAACAACCCAGTTTATATCGGTCAAGTTATCGGCGTCACTTATGATTTGTTGTTATTTGACGCTCAGTTTTTAGAAGCTAAAATCAAAAACATGGATAAAACCCAGATTGAACCTTTAAATAAAATGCCCAAATGGAAAAAGGTAGAAAAAGAGCTTTTTAGAGCGACTTATTATTACAAGATTAAGGGCATGAAAGCGAGTATCCCACCTTTAGAAGTGAGTGCGTTTTCTAATAAAGACAAATACATAGATTATTCCATAGCCCCGAAAGTGGATTTACAGGTAACGGATTTATCCCAAAACCCTCGCTATGCAAAAATTATGGCTAAAGATTTGCAAGTCTTGCAATACAAAACCAAAGACTACGACGATAAAAACAATATTTTGGTGATGGAATTGGCGTTCAAAGAGGCTAATTGGGAAGATTTTAACATTAAAGAAGCGATCAAGCAGGGATTTGATAACGCCTCTTTGAATCAAATCAAGGCTAAAGAAGGCAGCGTTTTTTATTATTGTGTGCTACCTAAAACCCTTCAAAGCCTTTCTTTTGATTATTTTTCGCTTTCTAACAGGCAGTTTAAGACTTTGTCTTTTTCTGTCATTCCCACTCAAAACACTACCGGTATTCAAAGCGATCTCGTCCCTAAAAACAATTTTTTAGTCTTTTCTAATGTGGTGTTGCTCGCTTTATGCGTGTTTTTCTTGGTATTGTTTTTTATTTTTGGACGCAAACTCATTTTTTTAGGGCTTGGGATTTTGTGCTTAGGGTTTGTTTTGTACCACCTTTTATTCACGCAAAAATCAGCCGTTTTGCTCGCTCATAAAAAAATCCGCATTTTGCCCACGCAAAATTCCACCATTTTAGGGCTTTCTAAAAATGAAATGCCCATTAAAATCTTAGGCTCGCATGATGATTATTATAAAGTTCTAACACCGCATGAACAAATAGGATGGGTCAAAAAAAATGAAATCAAATAAAAAGTCAAATCGTTTGAGAGCGATTTATAGGGCTTTAGTGATCGCTATAGGACTAGCTGTTATCATTGTTTTCAATTATTTTAATCGTAAGAATAACAACGCGCGCTCCAGCCGTAAAACTTGTGCATGCTTTTTCTCTCTCGCAGGGGTTCATTTAGAAAAAGTAGGCGCCTTTGATACGGACGCTAAACTCATTGTTTTAAACCACCAAAGCTTATTGGATATTATTTATTTAGAAGCCTACCACCCCAATAATATTTGCTGGATCGCTAAAAAAGAGCTTGGCGAAATCCCTTTTTATGGGCATGCCTTAACGGATACGGAAATGATTTTGATTGACAGAGAGGATAAAAAGGGGATCGCGAGCCTTTTAAAAGCGTGCAAGGAAAAACTAGAGCAAAACCGCCCGTTAGTGATTTTCCCTGAGGGCACTAGGGGAAAAGGAGGAGAAAAATTCCTCCCTTTCAAGCAAGGGGCTAAAATCATCGCTGAGAAATTCCAGCTCAAAATCCAGCCGATAGTCTTAATCAATTCCATTAAAATCTTTAATTCCAAGCCCCTAGAAGCCTATAAGGCTCGCACCCGTTTAGTCATGCTAAAAGGCTATACGCCTGATTTTAATTCGCCCACTTGGTATGAAGAATTAGAAGAACGCATGCAAAAAGAGTATTTAAAACACTACCATGAATTAAATGAAGCTTTTTGATTACGCTCCCTTAAGCCTAGCTTGGCGGGAGTTTTTACAAAGCGAATTTAAAAAACCTTATTTTTTAGAAATAGAAAAACGCTACTTAGAAGCCCTAAAAAGCCCTAAAACCATTTTCCCTAAAAGCTCGCATTTGTTTTACGCACTCAATCTAACGCCCCCTTGTGCGGTGAAAATCATTCTTTTAGGGCAAGACCCCTACCATTCCATTTACCTAGAAAATAGCCAAGAATTGCCTGTGGCGATGGGGTTAAGCTTTGGCGTGAATCCAAACGCCCCCATCCCTCCAAGTTTAAGGAATATTTTTAAAGAATTGCATGCGAATTTAGGCGTGCCTATACCTTGTTGTGGGGATTTGAGTGCATGGGCTAAAAGGGGTATGCTGTTATTGAATGCCATTTTAAGCGTGGAAAAAAAGCAAGCCGCTTCGCACCAATATATTGGCTGGGAAAATTTTAGCGACAGGATATTAGCGCGTCTTTTTGAAACAACCTCCCCTTTAATCGTGGTGTTATTAGGGAAAGTTGCCCAAAAGAAGATCGCTTTAATTCCCAAAAATAAACACATCATCATCACAGCCCCCCACCCAAGCCCACTGGCTAGAGGGTTTTTAGGGAGTGGGGTTTTTACAAGCATTCAAAAAGCTTATAGAGAGATTTATCGCAAGGATTTTGATTTTAGTTTGTGATTAATGTTTGAGACAGAACCCCTTAAGAATGGCTTCATTTAAGAGCATTTGTGATAAAATGTCAATTTTTAAATAAAGGGAAAACATGCCAATTAAAATCGCTATCAATGGGACAGGGCGTATCGGTTTGTGCACTATAAGAGTTGCCAGTCAAAGAAAAGATATAGAAATCGTTGCGATCAATTCTACCGCTGAGATAGAAACGCTATTGCATTTAATCCGCCATGACAGCGTGCATGGGCATTTTGAAGCCAAGCTGAATGCTGATGGGACTTTAAGTGTTGGGCATAGTAAAAAGATTGTAGTGTTGAGCGAGCGAGATATTAATAAGCTTGATTTTTCTGTTGTGCAGGCGGAAATTGTCATAGAATGCACCGGTAAATTCAATTCATTAGAAGCTTCAAGCGCTCATCTTAAAAACAGCGTGAAAAAAGTCATTATCTCTGCTCCTGCCCAAAATACGCCTACCTTTGTCTATGGGGTGAATCACACAAGTTACCATAATGAAAGCGTGATTTCTAACGCCTCTTGCACGACTAACGCTACCGCCCCTTTATTAAAAATATTAGATGAAGCCTTTGAAGTAGAAAACGCGCTCTTAACGACCATTCATAGCTACACTAACGATCAAAATCTCTTAGACACCAAACACAAGGATATTCGGCGCGCTAGAGCGGCTGGCTTAAATCTTATCCCTACAAGCACTGGTGTGAGTAAGGCTATTTCGCTAGTCTTACCGCATCTAGGCTCTAAGATTACAGGCCTTGCGATTAGAGTGCCTACCCCTAATGTGAGCTTAGTGGATTTGTCTTTGAGCTTTAAAAAAGCCGTGAGTAAAGCAAGCCTTCAGCATGCACTTAAAGAATCTTGTAAGCATGCCTTTAAAGGGATTGTGAGCGTTGATGAAGAAAGGCTTGTTTCAAGCGATTTTATTTCTTCGCCTTTTAGTGCAGTTATTATTGATGATCAGATCATGACAATAGGCGAAAAAAATGCTAAAGTATTGGCATGGTATGATAATGAAATAGGTTATAGCGAGCGCTTGATAGACATGGTGCAATATATAACGCAAAATTAAAGAAAAGGATTTTTATGTTAGCTAAAATGTCGTTTATGCAAAATGTTAAAAACATTCAAGAAGTGGATGTCAATCATAAAAAAGTGCTTATTAGAGTGGATTTTAATGTGCCTTTAGATGAAAATTTGAATATTACTGATGATACGCGCATTAGAGAGAGCTTGCCTACCATTCAATATTGTATTGACAACAAGGCTAAAGATATTATTTTAGTGAGCCATTTGGGTCGCCCTAAAGGGGTTGAAGAAAAATTGAGCTTAAAGCCCTTTTTAAAGCGCCTTGAAAGATTGCTTAATCATGAGGTGATTTTTTCTCAGAATATCGTGCAATTGAAACAAGCTTTAAACGAAAACGCACCCACAAGGATCTTTCTTTTAGAAAATATCCGCTTTTTAAAAGGCGAAGAAGAAAATGATGAAAACTTGGCTAAAGATTTAGCAAGTTTGTGCGATGTGTTTGTGAATGACGCTTTTGGCACTAGCCACAGAAAGCATGCGAGTACTTATGGCACCGCTAAATTCGCTCCCATTAAAGTGAGCGGGTTTTTACTCAAAAAAGAAATTGATTCGTTTTATCAAGCGTTTAACCACCCCTTACGCCCCTTATTGTTGATTGTAGGGGGGGCTAAGGTTAGCTCCAAACTCACCTTATTAAAAAACATTTTAGATCTCATTGACAAGCTCATTATTGCCGGAGCAATGAGTAACACTTTCTTAAAAGCCTTAGGCTATGATGTGCAAGATTCTTTGGTGGAAGACTCCTTACTAAATGACGCCTTGGAGCTGTTAAAAAGCGCGAAAGAAAAAAAAGTCAAAGTCTATTTACCCATAGACGCTGTCACTACCGATGACATTCTTAACCCCAAGCACATTAAAATCTCGCCCGTCCAAGACATTGAGCCCAAGCACAAAATCGCTGACATAGGGCCTGCGAGCGTGAAATTGTTCTCTGAAGTCATAGAGAGTGCACCCACGATCATATGGAATGGCCCTTTAGGCGTGCATGAAAAACAAGAATTCGCTAGAGGCACGACCTTTTTAGCCCACAAAATCGCTGACACTTACGCCTTTTCGCTCGTGGGTGGGGGCGATACCATTGATGCGATCAACCGCGTAGGCGAAAAGGATAACATGAGCTTTATTTCCACCGGTGGAGGGGCGAGTTTGGAATTATTGGAGGGCAAAATTTTACCTTGTTTTGAGGTTTTGGATAAACGCCATTGACTTTAAGGATCACTTATGGTGAATGTGTTTTTCAAGCAGCAAAAATTTGTCATTAAGAAACGCTTTAACGATTTTAATGGTTTTGATATAGAAGAAAATGAGGTTTTGTGGTTTGAGTTAATCAACCCCACGCCCAATGAATTGGCGATTTTAAGCCAAGAATACGCTATCCATTACAACACAGATCATTCTAACCGCGTTGCTTCAGTCACCAAATACTGGGAAGACAGCTCTAGCGTGACGATTAACGCCTTTTTCACCAACCAAGATGACCATGAAAGCTTTCATACGGAAATGGCGACCTTTATTTTGTCCAATAACATTCTTTTTACGATTTATTATGGAGCGTTAGAGATCTTTGATGCGATCCAAAAAAAGGTGTTAGCGAGCCCTAAAAAATTTGAAGATGGGTTTGATATTTTAACGAAAGTTTTTGAAGTGTATTTTGAAAAAGGCGTGGAATGTTTGGAGTGGATCAACAAGCAAACAGGTTTATTGCGTAAAAACATCATTTTTAAAGAAAATTCCACGCATGATGATATTTTAATACGCTTGTCCAATTTGCAAGAATTTAATATGGCCTTAAGGGATTCTTTTTTTGACAAACGGCGCATTATCACCGCTTTATTAAGAAGCAATAAAGTGGATAGCGATACCAAAAATAATCTAAATATCATTTTAACCGATTTTAGCTCGTTAGTGGAGTCTGCCACCGTCAATCTCAACTCGCTTGATAATATCCAAAACCTTTTCGCTTCGCAAGTGAATGTGGAGCAAAATGAGATTATTAAGCTTTTCACCGTGGTGACTATGGCGATGATGCCCCCTACTTTGATTGGCACGATTTATGGCATGAATTTTAAATTCATGCCAGAATTGGAGTGGCAATATGGGTATCTTTTCGCGCTGATTATCATGGCGATTTCTACGATTTTACCGGTGATTTATTTCAAAAAGAAGGGTTGGTTATAGCCTTTCATGGATTTTATAACTTCGCTTTTTAACGCCCTTTCCACCATAGATGGCGTTATTTCATTAAGCACGCTCACGCTTTTAGAGATCATTCTAGGGATTGATAACATTATTTTTATCATGGTGGTGGTCTATAAACTCCCCAAACACCAGCAAAATAAAGCTAGGATTTTAGGCTTAAGTCTAGCGATGCTTACGCGCATAGGGCTTTTAGGGAGCTTGTTTTTCATCAGCCATTTGCAAAAACCTTTATTTGTCATAGCGGACATGAATTTTTCAGGGCGCGATGTGGTGCTGCTTATAGGGGGGGCGTTTTTGGCTTTTAAGGCGTTAATGGAGTTGAAAGAGCAGATTAGCCCCAAAGAAGAAAACGCCCCAAAAAAAGCGTTTGGCTTTTTCATCACCATTATAGAAATCATGTTCTTAGACATTGTCTTTTCTTTAGACTCCGTGATCACAGCTATTGGCCTTGCTAAACATTTAGAAATCATGGTTGTTGCGATCATTTTAGCCGTGATAGCGATGCTCTTTTTTTCCAAAATCATTGGGAATTTTATTGAAGAGCATTACCGCATCAAAACTTTAGCGTTTGTGTTTTTGCTCTTTGTGGGCGTGAGCTTATTGCTAGAAGGCTTGCATTTGCATGTCGATAAAAATTATTTGTATGCGGGCATTGGTTTTGCTCTCATCATAGAATGCCTGAATATTTTCATAGAAAAGAAAATCAAAAAATAAAAGCCGTTTCTAAAAAACAAACTTAAGAAGCCCTTTATAAAAGGCTTTGTTCTTTTCAAATGTGGGTAGTTAAAATAGGTTTTTGATTGCTTTATTTTTTCATTTTTAGATATGAGAGCGTTTTGAAATCCTCCCCTACCCCTAAACTTTTACCGCCCTAAAAGACCTCTTTTACGCTAGCGCTTGATTGAAATCAAGCTCTTTACTCTTAAAAACGCTGTTAGCATTTTTAAGATTTTATTCTTCTTTCAAGCTATAAGCGATAGGGATTTTTAGGTGCACCACTTCTTTTGGTTTAGGGAATAAGGGTGCAGCGTTTTTAATCGCCTCTAAAGCCGCATGGTTTAAAATGTCCGTGGTGTTGCTTTTAACAACCTTAATGTCCGTAACGCTCCCATCCATATTGATAACAAAGCTCACTAATATTTCACCCTCAATCCCCCTGACTTGCGCCATTTTGGGGTAGCGGTTTTTAGCCGAGATTGCGGTTTGGATTTTCATCAAAAATTCATTGCTCACCCCTGGGTTATAAGCTTGCGCTTCAGAAGTCGCACCCTCAGAAGTTTTATTGGATTCTTCTTGCTTGGTTATGTCTTTCACGGCGTCTTTGGTTGTGACTTCTTTAGGTGCACTTTCTTCTTTAGCTTTTTTCTCCTCTTTAGGCTCCTCTTTAGGCTCCTCTTTTTTGGGTTCTTCTTTAGGCTCCTCTTTTTTGGGTTCTTCTTTAGGTGGCTCAGGTTTTGGCTCAGGTTTGGGTGCAATTTTAGGATCAGGTTTGGGTTTTGGCTTTGGTTTGGGTTTGTGTTTAGGCTTAGGCTTGTGTTTAGGCTTTGTCACCTCTTTTTTGGGTTCTTCTTTTTTAGGTGCTTCCTTCTTTTTGGGTTCGTCTTTTTTAGCGGACTCAGCGTTGACTTTTTTGTTCGCATTAGTGTTGATGCTCGCTAAACTCATGGTAACCTTGTTGTTGCCCGCTTGCGCTAAAGGCAAGGGTGCATCTTCACGCAATAAAAAATACACAATCCCCAATGCATAAAGAATAGATGCACTCAAAAAGCCAATGATCGTTGAAAACTTACTGAGCTTGTGTGGAGATAGAGAAGTTTTCATGGTTATGCTCTTTTAGAATATCCATAATGCCAATAAAGGTCTCAAAACGAGAGTTTTTGTCGCTTTTTAAATCAATCAAAGTCTTGGGATCGACTTGCTTGATCGCTTCTCTTAACGCCTGTAAATCCGTCGGCTTGTCATCAATGAAAATATTGTCATGCTCATCTACTGAAACCACCACCACTTTTTGATCGCTGGGTTGTGATTTTTCCGCGTTTTTAGCGTTAGGGAGACTGACTTTAATCTTGCCTTGTGCGATAAAGGTAGAAACGCTTAACACAATCGCTAATAAAATGAGAATCACATCAATGAAAGGGACAATATTGAGCCCATCGCCTCTTCTGATGCTTTTCATTTGGACATAATCCTGAATTTTTCGCTCAACACATCGGATTTTCTCAACAAACCGTTATATGCAATGAGTGTGGGGATCGCCACTGCAAGCCCTAGAGCGGTCGCTTTTAAAGCTAAAGACAAACCTACCATGATCGTTTTAGCGTCCATCCCCTCACTAATACCCATGTCATAGAAAGTGACCATGACCCCTAGCACCGTTCCCAGTAAACCCACATAAGGTGCATTAGAATAAATCACATAAAGAATGGTTAAATTCTTAGTCAAATCCAAATTCAAGGCGTCCACATCTGTGTAAGCTTTCAAATTGACTTTGGAATAAAAAATAATCCTTTCAATCACAAACCATAAGGCTAAAAAACTCGCAATGCCGAGTGCAACAAACACGAAAGTATCCACATACTCTTTCAACAATTCAGTGGAGAAACCAGCTCCCATAAAAACTCCTTTTAAATAATAAGCACTCCCCTACACACTTCAAAGTAACGCTGCAATAAAACTCACTTTTCGCATAAACGCTTCAAAAATGATAAAGGAATATTAGATTGTTGATTATATTGTTTTAATAATAACAAGTCAATAACAATCAATGATAATTATAACTAAATTTAATCTAATTTCTCGCATTAAGATTAAACTAATTCAATAAGAGTATTATAACAAAGTATTATAAAAGAATTTTTTAATATAAAATTTATGCAAAAAAAGGATTTTTTCAATGGACACAAACAATAAAGACGATTCAATCATCCGCTTTTCGGTTTCTTTACAACAAAATTTATTGGACGAATTAGACAACCGCATCATTAAAAACGGCTATTCTTCTCGCTCAGAATTGGTGCGCGATTTGATCAGAGAAAAGTTAGTAGAAGACAATTGGATAGAAGATAGCCCTGATGATAAGAGCAAGGTTGCCGTGCTAGTGGTGATTTATGACCACCACCAAAGGGAATTAAACCAACGCATGATAGATATTCAGCATGCCAGTGAAACGCATGTTTTATGCACCACGCACATTCATATGGATTCGCATAATTGCTTAGAAACGATCATTTTAAAAGGCAGTTCTGCAGAAGTCCAACGCTTGCAATTAGAAATTGGGGGGCTTAGGGGGGTTAAGTTTGCTAAATTGACTAAGGCGTCTAGTTTTGAAAGCAATGAGTAGCCATATAACATGCCAAAAGAATTAGCGCTCTATGGAGGGAGTTTTGACCCCTTACACAAGGCTCATTTAGCCATTATTGAGCAAACTTTAGAATTATTACCTCTCGCTGATCTTATTGTCTTACCCGCTTATCAAAACCCTTTTAAAAAGCCATGTTTTTTAGACGCACAAATCCGTTTTAAAGAATTAGAATTAGCCTTAAAAGGCATGCCTAGGGTGTTGTTGAGCGATTTTGAAATCAAGCAAGAAAGGACCGTGCCTACGATAGAAAGTGTTCTTCATTTTCAAAAACTCTATTGCCCTAAAACGCTTTATTTAGTCATAGGAGCGGATTGCTTAAGGCATTTGTCTTCTTGGACAAACGCCACAGAGCTTTTAAAAAGGGTGGAATTAGTGGTTTTTGAAAGGATTGGCTATGAAGAGATCCAATTTAAGGGGCGTTATTTCCCTTTAAAAGGCATTGATGCACCGATTTCTTCCAGTGCAATTAGGGCTAGTTTAGGGCTTTAAGCGTGTTTTTTAATGTGGCTGTAAGCCTCTTGAATGATCGCAAAACGCTTGGCATAAAGAACCTTTTTTTCTTTAGGGGCACACAAATCAGGGTGGTAGGTTTTAGCTAATTCTAAATAGCGCTTTTTGACTTCGCTAAAATTCTCATGCTTGATAAACCCTAGCGTTTTATAGCATTCTCTTAATTTTCGTTCGGCTATGGTGGTGTAGCTGTTATTATCAAAACCATTAGGGTAGATAAAATTCAAGCATGCGTTATGGACGATCTTATTTTCATTGAGCGTTAAAATGAGTTCCCAAAAACGCTCTGAATTGCCCCTTATATGCAATTCATCTTGGGTTTCTAAAAACACATAGTCGTTAAATTTTTGGCGTAAAAAACGCTTGGCAATGGGGTGCTTGGTGATAAAAAGAGCGTATTCTGCACTAAAGGTTAAAACTTTCACTTCTATTTTTTCTAAAAGCGTGTTTTGAGCCATGATTTTAATGCGTATGGGTAAGTGGCTTTTTTGCAAGATTTCTTCTAAAGAATACGGACTAATATCCTTTTCATGCGCACATTCAAGGGCATGATAAACCCAATTAAGGAAGTAATTTTTTTTAAAACATTCCGTGTCGTTTAAAATCAATAGCGATGAAGAGAGCATGTGGCATTGGCTAAAATGCTTTTTAGCGTAGTTTAAAACTTTTTTCAATAAAGGGTGGCTGTTAGGGAGCGCGATTTGCGTGAATTTGGCTAACAATTCAATTTTTGCCATTACCCTTTATTCTCCATGCGTTTTGATTTTGGTGCGATTTTAAAAATCTTTGGGTATTTTAGCATGCCAATGATTAAAAAAGGGCAGTTATGAATGGTTTTTGCGCTAGACTACAAGCCATAATAATTGAATGAAAGAATAACAATGAAAATAGCAGTATTACTCAGTGGGGGGGTGGATAGCTCTTATAGCGCTTATAACCTAAAAGAGCAAGGGCATGAATTAGTGGGGATTTATTTAAAACTCCATGCGAGTGAAAAAAAGCACGATCTATACATTAAAAACGCTCAAAAAGCGTGCGAGTTTTTAGGCATTCCTTTAGAAGTTTTGGATTTTCAAAAGGATTTTAAAAGCGTGGTTTATGACGCATTCATTTCAGCGTATGAAGAAGGGCAAACCCCTAACCCATGTGCTTTGTGTAACCCTTTAATGAAGTTTGGGCTAGCTTTAGATCACGCTTTAAAATTAGGGTGTGAAAAAATCGCTACTGGGCATTATGCGAGAATTGAAGAGAATGATAAGGTGAGCTACATAAGAGAAGCTTTGGATAAAACTAAAGATCAAAGCTATTTTTTATACGCTTTAGAGCATGAAGTCATCGCTAAATTGGTGTTTCCTTTAGGGGATTTATTAAAAAAGGATATTAAGCCTTTAGCCTTGAATGCAATGCCTTTTTTAGGCACTCTAGAGACTTATAAGGAATCTCAAGAAATTTGTTTTGTGGAAAAAAGCTACATTGACACTTTAAAAAAACATGTTGAAGTGGAAAAAGAGGGCGTGGTGAAAAATTTACAAGGCAAAATTATTGGCACGCATAAGGGCTATATGCAATACACGATCGGCAAACGAAAAGGCTTTAACATTAAGGGGGCGTTAGAACCGCATTTTGTGGTGAGGATTGACGCTAAAAAGAACGAGCTAGTCGTGGGTAAAAAAGAAGATCTAGCCACGCATTTTCTCAAAGCTAAAAACAAATCTTTGATGAAAGATTTTAAAAGTGGCGAATATTTCATCAAGGCTCGTTATAGGAGCATGCCCACTAAAGCGTTCGTGAGCTTGAAAGATGAAATGATTGAAGTGGAGCTTAAAGAGCCTTTTTATGGCGTGGCTAAAGGGCAAGCCTTGGTGGTCTATAAAGATGACATTGTGCTTGGTGGGGGCGTGATTGTTTAAGACTTTTATGCTTGTGTCCTATAAAAAGGTTTTAAAAGCTTAAGCCTTATTCTTGCTTAAAATTTTTAAAACTAGGGAATCCATGCGGATCTAGGCGGATATTTTTGATTGAAGCTTTTTCATTGCTAGAATGACCATTAAAACCATTGCTAGAATTGAAGGGCTTTTGGGTTTTGGTGTGCTGTTTGGCTAAAAGGACTAAAACTTGGGCGTTTAGTGCCATGGTCTCATTTAAAAACGCCATTTGCTTATTTAATTCGCTTAAAAACTCTATATTCAAGGTTTTTAAAGTATGCTCGTAATTGGCTAAAATCAAGGCTTGCTTTTCTTTATTGTTTTTAGCGTTTTTTAATTCCTTGTCTCGCTCTATTAAAGCGTTTTGGTAGCGTTGCTGGAGTTGGTTTTTGCATGATTTTAGGTTTTCTTTGTCGCATAAAAAATGCGTTTTTAAAGTTTCTAGGCGTTTTTCTAGGGGTAAAAAGGTTTTTAGAGCGTCTTCTTGGGCTTGGATTTGATCTTGAAGCTTGTTCTGGACTTTTTTCAAACGCATGGCTTTATAGGCTTGAAAATCATGGTTGATCAGAGCGTTGTATTCTAAAGTTTTGTTGTGGGCTTGTTGATCATGGGCTTGATTTTCTAAAACTTGATCGCATAAGGCGTTTAAAGCGCTCATTAAATCTAATTGTGAGAGCAAATAAGCGAGTTTAGGCTCTTTAAGTAAAAAAAGGGCGTTATTTTGCTCTTGGACTTCTAAAGCGTTTAAAGCCTCTTCTAAATTCTTAACGCCACTCAAATAAGGGCAATGCTCTTGTAAAAAAAGCATTTGAGATTCTTCAATCAAGCGTTCTTGCTCCACGCTCTCTTTTAAGCGTTTCTCTAAAGCTTGTAATTTTTCTAATTCCAAAGCGCTATGTTTCAATAACGCATCAGTGTCCATAAGGCGGATTTGGCTAGCGTTTAAAAAACGCCTTTGGCTAGATAGCGTACTGTTAGCTTTTTTGATTTCTTTAAGTTGATCCTGATTGTTAGAAAGCACATTTTGATAGACCCTTAAACTTTCATTGAGTTTATAGAGCATGTCAGAAAGCTGTTCGTTAGAGCGCGAAAGCTTGGCATTGGTTTGAGAATCAAAGGTCATCATTATCTGCGCGTTTGAAAAAGTTAGAAAAAATACCAAAAAGCTAAAAAATCTCATAAGGTTATCTTTATCACTATAGTTTCATCGTGTTATTTTATCTAAGTTTTGGCGTGCACAAAACACGCAAATTCATCGCTTTTAAGGTAAAATAAGCGTTTTGATGCCATTTTTGGAGCGATCGTGGAATTAAGTTATTATGAAATTTTAGAAGTGGAAAAACACAGCAACCAAGAGACGATTAAAAGGTCTTACAGAAAGCTCGCTTTAAAATACCACCCAGACAGAAACGCCGGCGATAAAGAAGCCGAAGAAAGATTCAAGCTCATCAATGAAGCCTATGGGGTGTTAAGCGATGAAAAGAAACGGGCCTTATACGATAGGTATGGTAAGCAAGGCTTAAATCAAGCCGGTGCAAGCCAAAGCGATTTTTCTGATTTTTTTGAAGACTTAGGATCGTTTTTTGAAGACGCTTTTGGGTTTAGCGCTAGGGGGAGTAAAAGGCAAAAAAGTGCTATCGCACCGGATTATTTGCAAACCATTAAATTGAGTTTTAAAGAAGCGGTTTTTGGCTGTAAAAAAACAATTAAAGTCCAATACCAAAGCGTTTGTGAAGTTTGCGATGGCACAGGCGCTCAAGATAAAGCTCTAGAGACTTGTAAGCAATGCAATGGGCAAGGGCAAGTGTTTATGCGTCAGGGTTTTATGAGCTTTGCGCAAACTTGTGGGGCGTGTAAAGGCAAGGGCAAGATCATTAAAACCCCATGCCAAGCGTGTAAGGGCAAAACCTACATTCTTAAAGATGAAGAAATTGATGCGACAATCCCTGAAGGCATTGATGATCAAAACCGCATGGTGCTTAAAAATAAGGGTAATGAATACGAGAAGGGCAAAAGAGGGGATTTATATTTAGAAGTGCAAGTCAAAGAAGATGAGCATTTTAAGCGCAAGGGCTGTGATTTATTCATTGAAGCGCCGGTATTTTTCACCACTATCGCTTTAGGGCATACGATCAAAGTGCCGTCTTTAAAAGGAGATGAATTAGAATTAAAAATCCCTAGAAACGCCAGAGACAAACAAACTTTTGTGTTTAGAAATGAGGGTGTGAAGCACCCTGAAAGCTCTTACAGGGGGAGTTTGATCGTGGTGTTGCAAGTGGTTTATCCTAAAAGTTTGGATAAAGAGCAGCAAGCGTTATTGGAGAAATTGCATGCGAGTTTTGGTTATGAGAGCGAGCCGCATAAAGGCCTTTTAGAAACTTGTATTTCTAAATTTAAAGATTGGTTTAAAGGTTGTTGATGCATGAGTTTCTAAAAGCTTTAAAAAACGCTTTCCCTCACACCATTTCTATTTTGTTAGGGTATTTGCTTATGGGAACGACTTTTGGAATGCTTTTAACCCAACAAGGCTATGATTATAAAGTCGCTTTATTCATGTCGTTATTCATCTATGCTGGGGCGGTCCAATTTGTGGCGATCACGCTTTTAAGCATGCAAGCGGATTTGATGAATGTGCTTATTGTGAGCTTGTTAGTGAATGCAAGACAAACCTGCTATGCACTCTCCATGCTAGATAGATTCAAAAACACCAAATGGCGTTTGCCTTATTTAGCGCACACGCTCAGCGATGAAACCTTTGCATTATTGAATTTATACGCCCCTAAAAAGGGGGTTAATGAAAACGATTTCATGTTGAGCATTTCCTTACTCAACCATTCTTATTGGGTTATTGGCTCTTTAATCGGTTCATTAGCCGGCTCTCGTTTTTCTTTTGACACTCAAGGCGTGGGCTTTGTGATGACAGCGATTTTTATCGTGCTGTTTATGGAGCAATACAAACGAAACACGAATCATAAAAACGCATGGCTTGGGGTTTTGATCGCAGTTGTTTGTTTAGCGCTCTTTGGATCCAAATACTTTTTGCTTTTTGCTTTAGTTTTAATGCTACTCGCCCTCATTTCTTTCAGAAAGCAGTTAGAATGTTAGAGCATTCCACCCTTATTATTTTAATCATCATGCTGACGACTTATTTCACGCGCATTTGGCCTTTTATCGTATTTAATGCGAAAAACCCACCCAATGATTTTGTGCGCTATTTAGGTAGGGCTTTGTCATGTTCAGTGATAGGCATGCTCGTGGTTTATTGTTTCAAAGACACGCAAATTTTAAAACCCCCTTATGGGATCAATGAAATCATCGCTCTTTTATCCGTTGTTTTTTTGCACCGGATTTTTAAGGTGTTTGTTTTAAGCATCACGATCCCCACTATTCTTTACATGTTTTTAGTCCAAAGCCATGCGTTAGAAAAGGTTTTTTTTAATCTTTAAAAAACTATTGAAATCTTTGTGGCGACCCTTGAAAGATTTGAACTTCCGTTTCCAC
Organism: Helicobacter acinonychis; assembly: GCF_900461455.1. Taxonomy (NCBI): domain Bacteria; kingdom Pseudomonadati; phylum Campylobacterota; class Epsilonproteobacteria; order Campylobacterales; family Helicobacteraceae; genus Helicobacter; species Helicobacter acinonychis. The sequence continues at coordinate 1,135,115 of NZ_UGIA01000001.1, forward strand.
CGTGAAAGGGTGGTATCCTTGGCCACTAGATGAAAGGGTCATTTTTATAACGATTGATTATTATACTAAAGCACAGAAAATGATTTAAAAAGCATTTGGTGGCGGAGCGGACGGGACTCGAACCCGCGACCCCCTGCGTGACAGGCAGATATTCTAACCAGCTGAACTACCGCTCCCTATCCAAACTCCATAGCTTAAAACACATGCTTGAAGTTCATATGGTGGTCGCTATAAGACTCGAACTTATGACATCTACCTTGTAAGGGTAGCGCTCTACCAACTGAGCTAAGCGACCAAAATATTGAGATAAATCCAACTAAATCTAAAAGAGTGGTGACTCCTAGGGGATTTGAACCCCTGTAACCACCGTGAAAGGGTGGTATCCTAACCACTAGATGAAGGAGCCACGATGCTCAAATGGTGATCCGTGTTGGATTTGAACCAACGACCCATTCCTTAAAAGGGAATTGCTCTACCAGCTGAGCTAACGGATCTCACAAAAAGACAATGATACAATTTTTTTTAACGCTTGTCAAGGATAATCAACAATAATTGAAAAAATATCGCCCTTTTCATAGAAATTTCTTAAGTAGCATTAGTAACGGATATTGCACTTAAAACTTTGGCTGTGTTTAATGGTATCATCTCAAAATAAACGCCATGCGTTTTGTTAGCTATTGGTGGGGATAATAAGCTATTTTAACCCCAAAAACAAAATTTTAACTACACCCATAAATTGTCTAAAAGCCTTGTTTTGCCCGCACGAGCCGCCACTAAAATGAGCGTGTTAGTTGGCTCTATGATCTTTAAAGGCTCTAGTTTGTGGTTACAAAACTCCAAATAATCCACTTCTAAATTTTTTAAAATTTCAAGCCCTATTTTTTTGAGCATTTCGCACGCTTTTTCACCCATGTCTATGGCTTGCTGGATATTTTCTAAAGCTTTTGGGATCGCTAGGGCTTGTTTTCTTTCTACTGCATTCAAATACACATTCCTAGAGCTTAAAGCTAAATGATCGCTATCGCGCACAATTTCGCATGGCACTATTTCAATGTCTAAAAGCAAATCTTTGACTAAATGCTGAATGATTAAAAGCTGTTGGGCGTCCTTTTTACCAAAATACGCTCTAGTGGGATTGACAAGATGAAACAACCTTAACACGACTTGAGCGACGCCATCAAAATGCCCCTTACGCATCGCTCCTTCTAAAGAATGGGATAAAAATTTAGGGGCATAAAGTTTTAAGCGTTGCTCTGATTTGTAAGGATACATCTCGCTAATTTTAGGCACAAACACCACATCAACGCCTAATTTTTCGCATAAAGCCAAATCCTTTTCTAAAGGACGCGGATAAGCACTAAAATCTTCATTAGCTCCAAATTGCGTGGGATTGACAAAAACGCTCGTAATCGTGTGAAAATTTTCTTTCAAACTCCTTTCTATCAAGCTTTGATGCCCTTTGTGTAAGGCTCCCATAGTCGGCACAAAACCAACGCTTTCTTTTACATTTTTACGATATTCTCTTAAATCAGAAATCGTTTCTAAAACTTGCATTCTCAACAATCCTTTAAAAGCTCTAAAGCCACTTCTCTAGGCTCTTTAGCTTGGTAAATGGGGCGGCCCACCACGATAAAATCGCTTAAATTTTGTTTAGCTTCTTTAGCGTTAGCCACCCTTTCTTGATCTTCTTTATCGTTTTTATTGAGTCTTATACCAGGGGTTAAAGTCAAAAAGTCCTTACCTAAATTTTCTTTAATCGCTAAACTTTCAAACACCGAACACACCACCCCATCAATACCGCTCTCTTTACCCATAACGCTTAATTTGATCGCTTGAGTTTTTAAAGGGGCGTTATACACGCTCAAAAATTCCTCTTCGCTAAAGCTCGTTAAAGCGCTCACGCCCATGATCAAGGGGCGTTTTTTAAGAGTGTTTAGGCGTTGCATTAAGGTTGTTAGCACGATTTTACCGCTACTTAAATGCACGGTGAGCATATCAATTTCTAATTTCGTGCATTCTAGCGCGGCATTTGCCATAGTATAGGGAATATCATAAAGCTTCAAATCCAAAAAAATCTTAAAATTTCCATCAATCTTTCTGATCTCATCTAAAAAAATAGCCCCATCTCTTATAAACGATCTAAGCCCCACTTTAGCCCATAAATTCAAGCCTTTCAATTCTTTCAATAAAGAAAGGTTGTCTTTTTTTTCTTCCAAGTCTAGCGCGACACATAATTGCATGAAAGCCCTTTAAAGTGTAAAATAACGCCATTATAACAAAAAGAAATGAAAGAATTTTAGCTATGATAAGCGTTTGAAAATAAAACAAAGTTTCATGAAATTAGATTTAAGGGTTAAAGAGTGAAAGCATTTTTAGGGGTGCTAGAGTTTCAAGAGAATGAGTATGAAGAGCTTAAAGAGCTTTGTGAAAGCTTAAAGACTAAGCAAAAGCCTCATACTTTGTTTATTTCTTGCGTGAATTCACGAGTCGTGCCCAATCTAATCACAGGCACAAAACCTGGTGAATTGTATGTGATCCGTAACATGGGCAATGTGATCCCCTCTCAAACAAGCTATAAAGAATCCCTTTCTACCATTGCGAGCATTGAATACGCTATCATGCATGCGGGCATTCAAAATGTTATTATTTGTGGGCATAGTAATTGTGGGGCTTGCGAGAGCATTCATTTAATTGATAATAAAACCACAAAAGTTAAAACCCCTTATACCACAAACTGGATACAATTTTTAGAGCCTATTAAAAAAGAATTAAAAGATCACCCACAATTTAGCAGCCATTCTGCAAGGCGATCATGGTTTACGGAGCGTTTGAATGTGCACTTACAACTCAACAACCTCTTAAGCTATGATTTTATCCAAGAAAAAGTGATCAAGAATGAATTGAAAATTTTTGGTTGGCATTATATAATAGAGACAGGCAAGATTTATAATTATAATTTTGAAAGCCATTTTTTTGAACCCATTGAAGAAACCATTAAACAAAGGATAAACCATGAAAATCTCTAAAACAAAAACCCCTAAACTAGTTTTAATCGCTGGACCATGCGTCATTGAGAGTTTAGACAATCTAAGAGGTATTGCTATTAAGTTACAACCCCTAGCCAACAATGAGCGATTGGATTTTTATTTTAAAGCGAGTTTTGATAAGGCTAACCGCACAAGTTTAGAAAGCTATAGAGGGCCCGGACTAGAAAAAGGCTTAGAAATGTTACAAGCTATCAAAGATGAATTTGGCTATAAGATTTTAACCGATGTGCATGAGAGCTATCAAGTAAGCATAGCGGTCAAAGTGGCTGATATTTTACAAATACCGGCGTTTTTATGCCGACAAACGGATTTGATTGTAGAAGTGAGTCAAACTAACGCCATTATCAATATTAAAAAAGGGCAATTCATGAGCCCAAAAGACATGCAATATTCTGTCTTAAAAGCCCTTAAAACAAGAGATAAAAATATTCAAAACCCCACTTATGAAAACGCTTTAGCTAATGGCGTGTGGCTGTGTGAAAGGGGGAGCAGCTTTGGGTATGGGAATTTAGTGGTGGATATGCGTTCTTTAAAAATCATGCGAGAATTTGCCCCGGTGATTTTTGACGCCACTCATAGCGTGCAAATGCCAGGGGGTGCGAATGGGAAAAGTTCAGGAGAAAGCTCTTTTGCCCCTATTTTAGCCAGAGCGGCGGCTGCGGTGGGTGTTGATGGGCTATTTGCAGAAACGCATATTGATCCTAAAAACGCCCTAAGCGATGGGGCTAACATGCTCAAACCTAATGAGCTTGAAAGCTTGGTAACCGATATGTTAAAAATCCAAAATTTATTTTAAAGGAGTTTCATGCAACTTATAGAAGGGAAATTACAACTACAAGGGAATGAAAGAATCGCTATTGTAATCTCGCGCTTCAATCACATTATCACAGACAGATTGCAAGAAGGGGCGATTGATTGCTTTAAAAGGCATGGGGGCAATGAAAAGCTTTTAAACCTCGTGCTAGTGCCTGGAGCTTATGAATTGCCTTTGATTTTAGACAAATTGTTAGAGAGCAAAAAATACGATGGCGTGTGCGTTTTAGGAGCGATCATTAGAGGGGGGACTCCGCATTTTGACTATGTGAGCGCGGAAGCGACCAAGGGCATTGCCAACACGATGTTAAAATACAGCATGCCCGTAAGCTTTGGGGTCCTTACCACAGACAATATTGAACAAGCGATTGAAAGAGCGGGCAGTAAAGCCGGTAATAGGGGCTTTGAAGCGATGAGCACCCTCATTGAATTATTGAGCTTGTGCCAAACTCTCAAGGGTTAAAATGGCGACACGAACTCAAGCTAGAGGGGCTGTGATTGAATTGTTGTATGCGTTTGAGAGCGGTAATGAAGAAATTAAAAAAATCGCCCCTAGCATGCTAGAAGAAAAAAAGATTAAAAACAACCAGCTCGCTTTCGCCTTAAGCCTTTTTAATGGCGTGTTAGAAAAGATCAATGAAATTGACGCCCTCATTGAACCGCATTTGAAAGACTGGGATTTCAAACGCTTAGGGAGTATGGAAAAGGCGATTTTACGCTTAGGGGCGTATGAAATTGGCTTCACGCCCACACAGAATCCTATCATCATCAATGAATGCATAGAGCTTGGCAAACTCTACGCTGAGCCTAACACCCCCAAATTTTTAAACGCTATCTTGGATTCTTTAAGCAAGAAACTCGCTCAAAAACCCTTGACCTAATTTAAAAATGATGCTATAATCACTAAATTGTGATTTATACATTAGCTGTATTTCTTGAGCGGTAGAGTTTTTTCGGCTATATTCAGCTTTATTCTTTGGGTCATTCTTTGTTTTCCGTTTATTTTTACGGTTGTTGCTCTAATATTTAATCATAGTTTTGGATTTGTTCGTTCTGATCTAGCTCTGGGTACTTTTGCTTTAGGAGGACTTGCACTGCAGATTGTTTGGTTTTTCTTTTCATTTCTTTTGTGGGTAATATTGACTGTTTGGTGTTGTTTAGTCATGCATTCAGATCAGAGGCAAGAAGACATAGAACAGCTTATCAATGTTATCAATGGAATTGCTAAAGCAAATTCCGGTAACTCTTTGTGCCAAGAAACACAACAAACAAATACAAATCAAACAAACGACAATGAAACTGAAGGAACTCGTATTTTTATTTCTCTAGTTATTTTCTTTTTAGCCATTATTTTGTTAGTTATTTTTTTTAGAAAAGGAGAATACCAATCAAGCAACAATCAAAGAATTGATTCTAAAAATCCTAGCCACAAGCATTATAATAAGAATAGCAACCGCTCCAATTAGCGTTTGAGAGAATTGACCGTTTGAAGCATAGCATCAGCGGTTTGAATGCTTTTAGAATTCGCTTCATAAGCCCTTTGAGCGGTGATTAGATCTGTCATTTCTTCTACCAACCTCACATTACTAAGCTCCAAAAAGCCTTGCCTTAATTTGCCTAAACCTTGAGAATCGGGATTGCCCACAATCGCATCGCCACTAGCATTGGTGATTGAAAACAAATTGTCTCCCATAGAATGAAGTCCCGCCGGATTGACAAAATTAGCCAAAGTGATTTGCCCAATCACATTAGAAGTCGTTTGCAAGCCTTGAGTCACGCTCACCGTACCATCCACCCCGATATTCACTTGTGTGGTGTCTTCAGGCAAAGTGATTTGAGGGATAAGAAGATAGCCTTCGCTCGTTACAAGATTACCCTGTTCGTCTAGCTTGAAATTACCGCTCCTTGTATAAGCGGTAGTGCCATCAGGAAGCTGGACTTGAAAAAAGCCTTTGCCTACAATGGCGACATCTAAATTATTCTCCGTTTCTTTAGGGCTGCCTTGCGAAAACATTTTGGTAATCGCACTAGGGCGCACGCCTAAGCCCACTTCCATGCCATCTGGCGATAAGGTCGTATTGCTTGTGTTAGTGCCAGCGTATTGCATAGCTTGGTAAAACAAGTCGTTAAAATCCGCACGAGATTTTTTAAACCCAGTAGTATTGACATTGGCGATATTGTTTGAAGTGGTGTCAATATGCGTTTGTTGGGCGAGCATCCCTGAAGTAGCGCTATAGAGAGAGCGGAGCATGATTTTTCCCTTTAAACTAAAACTTAATCACTTAAAATTCTAACAAAAATAAGATTAAATTTGAATAAACTTAAAAACGCTTTTTTAACGCTATTTTTTAAAATCTTAAGTTCTTCCAAAGACCTATTTTTTAATGATAAATACTTAAAAGTAATGGCTCTGTTTTAATAATTGGCAAATCAAGCTCTTAATTACTTTTTAAAATGAGATTTTAGCTATTTTGTTTTATGGTTTGATATTTAATTTTATGAAAGTTATTTTCCTAGAAAACTACCGCTTGACTAAAATCAAGCTTTTTGATTTTGTCTTAAAAAATGCTTTTCAACACTTTTTAATAATTAATGTTTAACAAAAGCCAAGCTAAACAAGATTAAAGACAAAGGGGGCATGCCCCCTATCTAATCAAAAGTTTAATGCTGTTTAAAAGGGCTATCCACGACCTTTTTTCTATCCACAATGTAGGGGATTAAAGCCATGTGGCGGGCTCTTTTAATCGCCACTTCCACCCTTTCTTGCCACTTTTTGCTGTTGCCTGTCAATCTCCTAGGCATGATTTTATAGCGTTCTGATAGCGTGTGCTTGAGCATGTCCAAATCTTTATAGTCAATAAAGCTAATTTTAGCTTCAGTGTATCTGCAATAGCGCTTTGAATAGCGTTTTTTTTCCATAATGTCTCCTTAAATTTTCACCCTTAAAAGGGGATTTCTTCTTCATCAATATTGATTTCAGGCACGCTGTTTTGGTATTTAGATGGCTGTGCCTGTAAATTCTCTTTAGTATAAGCATTTTGAGAATAACTAGGGGCTTGGTTAAAAGGATCTTGGCTAGGGGCGTTATAATTCGTTGGATAAGCGTTGTTGAAATTCTCATGCATAACACTATCTTGCATGGCGTTAGCTTGAGAGTTGTCTGACTTCTTGTCCATAAATTGCAACGCATCTGCTGTGATAGTGTGGCGAGAATTTTTTTTGCCCATTTGATCCGTCCAGCTTTCATAAGTCAAACGCCCTTCTATTAAAACGCTTGACCCCTTGCTCAAATATTGATTGGCAATTTCAGCCGTTCGCCCAAACAAGCGCACATCTATAAAGCACACTTCTTCGCCTAGCGTACCGTCTTGTTTTTTAAAACGCCTATTTGTCGCCAAACCTATTGTAGCTACAGCTGAACCGCTAGGCAAATATTTCAACTCCACATTCCTAGTCAAACGCCCTACCATAATCACTTTATTAAACATGATAAGCCCCTATTTTCACTCGCTATGAGATTCTTTACTTCCTGCTTCCTCTGTGTGATGAGAGTGTGCGTGTTCGGTTTTTTCGTGTTTTTCTTTAGCGTGTGATGGCTTTTTATTAGCCCTATCCACTAACGCATGCCACGCTTCTACTTCTTTCTTGCTGTCGTATTTGATTACAATGAAACGCAACACATCTTCATTGATGCGATACAATCTTTCAAGCTCTAAAATCATTGACGGCTCTGCCTTGAAATACATCACATAGTAATAGCCTCTTTTATGCTTTTTGATTTCATAAGCTAAATTACGCATGCCCATATCTAGGCTTGTTTCAATCACGCCGTTATGCTTAGTGATCACTTCTTTATAAAACTCAATCTTTGATTTAATCTCTTCTTCTACTAAAGTAGGTTTGAGAATAAACATCGTTTCATAATGCCTCATCCATTCTCCTTGTGGTTGTATAGCCCTTTTTTTACTAAAAAAGAGCAAGGTCTAAAAAACCTCTAATTATACCTTTCTTTCGCTTGTTTTTGGATTAAATTTGGTTGAACCTACAATCTAAAATGCTTTTAGCATTTTTACAATCACATACTAAAGAGCTTGCGTGAGCGAGCGGTATTTTCTTAAGCGGTCTTCTTGGGTTAGGGGGTTTCTTAAGGGGGTTGTAGGGGGAATTATTTCAAAATACCTCCCTATCCCCTTAAGAGTTTTATCATAAAAATAGAGTTTTTAAAAAATTAAAGCATTGCTAAAAGTTAAACAAAATTTTAGTTTTTGCAAAAAAACCTAAATTTTAAGGATTAATAATCTTTTGAATCTGGGTCAAATACAAAAAGCCTAATTCCTTTTGCCCTTGCATGCTTTGAATGTGCCACAACCTAAAAATTTCAAAAACCCTCTTATAGCCGGCTTCTTTCAAACGCGGGGCGTTTTTAATGTAATTTTCGGTGATTTCTTTAGGAGGAGCGTAGCCTAAAATTTCTTTAGCATCCACTGAACCGGTCGTTTTAATGTGAGCGAAAAATAAAAAAAGCTGGTAAAAATACCTTTCCAAACCCCTTAAAATATCCGCATCCCTCTTGCCCTCTTTGAGCAAATAATCATAAATGTCAAGAACGCTTTTTTTAAGAAAAAGCCCTAAAATGAGCTTTTGCAAATCCATATCCCCCGCATTGGAGCTTAATTCTTGAATGTCTTCTAAAGTGATGGGTGCCTTTAAAATCGCTAGTTTGTCTAAATCGTTAAACGCAATGCCTAAATCTTCGTTATTGATTTCAAAAAGAGTGTTTAAAAGATGGTTGCTGATGTCTAAATGTAAAACATTAGCCCTTTCTTGTAAGAGTTTCAAACTCTCCCAAGTTTTAGGGGTAAAAAAGCGTGCATAAATCGCTTCATCTTTCAAGGGGCTTTTTTGGAAAAATTTAACGATGGCCTCGCTGCTGTATTTGTATTTGGTGGTGTCGCTTTTAGAGTTATAAAGCCCTATGATAAGCCTATTATGGCTAGGCCGCTCTAGTGCTTTTAAAAAAAGATTAATATCATTTTCTTTAAATTTCTTATGCAATGCAAAGTCTAGTTTTAAAACAACCAAACTGCTCTCGCCAAATAAAGAATCTTGCTCTAAAAGGGTCATAATAAGGCTTTTTTCATAATCGCTCGCATAAAAAAGCGAAGTTTCTATGTTAGGGTTATTGAGCTTAAAAAGTGAGCTAATCGCTTGAGTGTAATAATGGATGAAAAAATCAAACTCCCCATACAAAAACACCGCTTTAGGGAGATGCTGTTTTAAATAATGATCCAAATCTTTACGATACATGCTCTTTAATCCTTTCTGTGATTTCACCCCTAACTTGCCCTAAAATTAAATGAGCATGCGTGATTTTAACGCGCACCTTTTCTAAGGGTTTAAAAATCTTGTTCGTTTTTACTAAAACCTTAAGCCCTACCCACTCTTTTAGCCCCACGATTACTTCATCTTTAGTTTCTAAAACAACGCCCAAAAACTCTTTTTCTAAATACTCTAAAGCCAAGCGGGCGAATTTACGCTTGATGAAATCCCTTTCAATCAAAGCAACCTTTTTTTGTAAAGCGTTCAATTCAGAGCATAATTCAGGCATTTCTTCTAACAAATACGAGCAGCCTTTAGCTTGATGGAACAACAATTCTTTTAAAAGCCTGTGTAAGGCTAGATCGCTGTATCTTCTAATGGGCGAAGTGAAATGCGTATAGCTAGCAAACCCCAAACCAAAATGGTTTTCTTGCATGGGGCTATAAAGGGCTAAATTTTGAGATTTAATCATTAAGCGCGAAACTTCTCTTTCTACATTCTTTTCTTTGGCTATTTTTAAGGCATGCTCTAAAAAAGGGAAAAAGCCCATGTTTTTAGGGCGTGTGATCTCATAATCAAAAAGCTTGGCGTAGAGGCGTTTTTGTTGCTCCAAACTTGGCTCTTTATGGGTGCGGTATATCCCCCTATTTTGAAAATGCTTATCCAATAACCTAGCGCTAGACTGATTGGCTAAGAGCATGGCTTCTTCTATAAGGGTGTGTGCATCGCTTTCTTGTTGTGTTTCAATTTTTTCTATACGCCCTTCTTGGTTTAAATAAAGCTTGTTTTCAAACGAATTGAAATTAAACCCCTTTTTCAAACGCTCCTTTTTTAACTTCAAAGCCATTTCTAAAAACCCCAAAAGGCTTTGTTGTAAATCTTTACTCAAAGAGCTTTGTTGGGTGCTTAAAAAATGATTGATTTCTTCATAACTGCAATTAGCCCTAACTTCAATAACGCCTTGAAACAATTGGACGTTTTTTAAATCATCTAAAGGGATTTCATACACCAAAGCTAAGCGTTTTTCAAACGCCTTTAGCGAGCATGCCCCTTGAGACAAACTCAAAGGCAACATGGGATACACGCTGTTAGGAAAATACACGCTAAAGCCTCTAATCCTAGCTTCTTTATCCAAACTGGAATATTTTGGCACGAATTCGCTCACATCAGCAACCGCCACAAACAAAACTTTTTTTTCTTGATCATAAAAAATCGCATCGTCAAAATCTTTAGCGTCTTTGGGGTCAATGGTGATAAAAGGGATATGAGAATAATCCACTCTGCATTTAAAATCGCTCGCTTTAAGTTGCGCATAGCGTTTGGCTAAACCCAAACAATCTTTTGAAAAATCTTTCACTCTATCAAAAAGATTTAAAGAAAGGTTTTCATCTATTAAAGGATCTTCTAAAGCCCCTAAAATCTCGCTGATCTCACGCTTTTTAATATCCACTTTCACCACGCAATGCCTAGGCAATTCTAATAAGGATTTTTGGCTGTGTTTTAAGATAAGGGCTTTCTTAAAAGGCTCTTTAAAAGGGATAGCCACAATTTGGTTATTTTCTTTTGTTAAGTAAGCTATCATTGTATGGCTTTCATTTAGAAGAGCGGCTTTAAAAAAGGCTATGGGGCGTTTTTTAGAATATTCTATTTGGCATAAAATCAATGCATCTGTTTTGAAAGAAGAGGGTAAGTTTTTAATTAAAGGGTCTTTAGGGTAATTTCTCGCTAAAGAAATAAAAAACGCTTTATTTTTTACCCATTCAATCTTGCCTATATCAAAGCCTTCTTTTAGAATCCAACGCTCCTTTTTCAATTCAAGCGTTTCTTTTAAAACGCCCTTTCTTATTAAGGGGGCGAATGGTTTAGGGATCTTTTTAACCCCAAAAAACAAGCTTCTTAAAAACCCTTGCATCAAAAAACACTTCGCATGATTTCAAACGCTTTTGAATAAGAGATTTGAGAAGAGCTAAATTTTTCAAAACTTAAAGAGGCTTGATAGATGAGCATGCCTTTTCCGTCTTGAAAGGGGAGTTTTAATTCTTTGGCTAGAGACAAAAAGGGCGTTAAAAACCCATACGCCAAATCATAAGCGAGCCGGCTCTCTTTAAAATACCCTTTCAAAACCTCTTTATCCAAAGGCAATTCGTTATTCAAACTCGCTGAAGTGGCGTTAATGATCAAATCAAAAGCACCTTTAGGAGTGGTAGTGAAGCATGCACAACCCAAGTTTTGGAAAAAATCCAAGCCCTTAGTGGAGCGGTTCAACACGCTCACTTTTAAACCTCGTTTTTTTAACTCGCACGCTAGGGCTTTAGCGCTCCCTCCAGAGCCTAAAATCAAAGCACTTTGATAGTTTTTTTGCTTTAAAGAAAGATAAAACCCTAAAGCGTCGGTATTGTAACCCACAAGCTCATCATTTTCTAAAACAAGCGTATTGACTGCTCCGCATTCAAGTGCTATACCCTTGATTTTATCGCAAACTTGAAACGCCCTTTCTTTAAAGGGCAAGGTTACATTAGCCCCACTAAGCCCTAAATTCAAAAACTCGTTTTTGATATGGCTTTCTAAAGGGAGTAATATAGGGTGGTAATGCCCCAAAAACCCCAATTCCTTTTGAAAGGTCAAAAAACAAGCGTTATGGATTAGGGGCGATTTGGAATGCTTGATGGGATTTCCTAAAACCCCAAAAGATTTTAAACCCATTGCTGTTCTATTCAACCTTTTTTAAATACTTTAAAAACACATAGCCCTTTGTTTCTTTAGTGAATTCAACTTCAGCCCAATCTTTTTGGATTTCTAAAACTTTCACGCTTGTATTTTTCAAAAGCAACCCTATGATTTTGCCTTTAATACTAGGAAAGGATCGCACATTCACGCCACTAACGATGACTTTATACTCTAAAGGTTTTTTTCCAATTGCAGGGGTTTTTTGATCGCTTTGAATGGAGGGTGCGTTATTTTGTGTGTTTTGGATCGCTTGCTCTTGTTTGATTTCTTGCTTAATCTCTTGTTTGGCTTCTTCTTCCTGCGAAGCTGTTTCTAAAGGTAAAAGAGTGTTTTTAGTAGGGCTTTCTTCTGTAATAGTTGCAGAGGTATTGGCTTCTTTTTGCTTATGTGAAATCGTGCTGTTTTGGTATTCCATCTCGTTTTTTTCTGCATTTTGGCTTATTTCAATGTGATTTTTTTTCACAGACAAGCCAAGTTCAGCATGCACTAAAACATACGCCAACATAAACCCTAAAACCACCAACGAAGGTTGTCCAAAAAGTTTTAAAAAAGATTTCATCTCTTACCTCAACGATAACAAGAATAAATAATTTTGCTCTTTGTAATGTTTAAATAGCACTTGATTGTATCGCAAAAAATTCAATGGCTAAAACTCATTTCTTTAAGGGGATAGGGGGGTATTTTACGATAATATCCCCCCAACCCCAAGAAGACCGCTTTTTAAAGAGGCTATTGCTTGCTTTAGGCAAGTCCTTTTATATGTTTATTTTTAAAAATGCTAAAAAGCATTTTTTATTACTAACACTTAGTGAGAATAGAGTCGAATCAAAACTTTAAAAACCCTAACGCTTTTCAAAATCAATCCTAGGGTCAATCACCACGCAGAGCAAATCGTTTATCAAACTCGCCACCAAACCTAAAAGCGTGAAAATATAAAGCGATCCAAACACAACAAGATAATCCCTACTCACAATACTTTCATACCCTAAAAGCCCTAACCCATCTAGGCTAAAAACAATCTCGATCAATAAACTTGAGCTAAAAAAACATGCCAAAAAAGCCTGCGGAAAACCCACCACCACTAATAAAATCGCATTACGAAACACATGCACATAAAATATACGCCCCACTGAACAGCCTTTAGCTTTAGCGCTCACCACATAAAGCTTGCCCATTTCATCTAAAAAAGAGTTTTTCACTAAAAGCGTAAGGCTTGCAAAACCCCCTAAAGAAATACAAAGAACAAGCAAAGTGATATGCCATAAATAATCCTTGATTTTACCTAATGCACTCAAACTTTCAAAATCATCGCTCACTAGCCCCTTTAAAGGGAACCAGTGCAAATAATTCCCTCCGGCAAAAAACACGATCAGCACCACCGCAAACAAAAAGGTCGAGATAGCGTTAGCGACAATGATCACCACGCTGCTTATCACATCTAAAGGCTCGTTATTGCGTTTGGCTTTAAAATCCCTAAAGGGATAGAGATAAGGTAAATCAAAAGCGTGCTAAAAAGCCCTAAAGAAATGGATACCGGCAATTTTTCCTTAATCAAGTCTATCACTTTAATCTGGCGATAAAAACTCTCCCCAAAATCAAATTGCAGGTATTTTTTAAGCATGAGCAAGTAGCGCTCTCCTATGAGCTTATCAAAACCATAAAGCTTTTTCAAGCTCTCTACTAAATCGCTCTCTAGCCATTGAGACCCCTATACACACGATCTTTAACGAGGTCTTGGGTTTCTTTGGACTGCGTGTCATTGATTTTATCCATCATCTGATCAATGGGTCCTTTGGGGGCAGATTGGATCAAAAAAAAAATTAATCGTCATGATGGCTAATAAAGTAGAAATAATCAAAAGCAAGCGTTTAAGAATGCAAGCAATCATTTAAAGACCCCTTTCTTTTTTGATCCACCATAAATACGGCGAAAATTCATAGCTAGGGATTATTTCAAGCATGCCGACATAATTATATGTTGCGATCTTGTAATTGGGCAAATAAAAATGTGGCACCGCATAAAACCCCTACAATAGCACCCTATCCATCGCTTGGATCGTGGCTAATTGTTCCTTGTAGTCTTTAGTGTTAATGATTTTTTCAATCAAATCACCTACCGCCTTACTAGAAACGTCCGCATAATTCCTTGTGCCTTTTTCTTTTGCACTCAAAGAGCCAAAATAAAAGCGTTGTTCATTGCCTAGGAAAGACGACTGGCCCATCACCCCCACTATCATGTCAAAATCATAGCTTTTTACCCTATTGACATACTGGCTTAAATCCACTCTTTGGACTTTCATTTCAATCCCTAACACCCTCAAGTTTTTAGCGAAAGCCAGAGCTAATCTTTCAAATGCTGGGCTATTTAAAAGCTAAGAAAAGCCCACGCTTTTTAGAAGCTTTTGAGCGTATTTTAAATTTTCCCTTAAATTATAGCCCAAAACATCAGACCCATCAGTTCTAGGCACGACATAAGGCTCTTTAAAAACCCTTTCATCTAAACTTTTTCATAAGGGGCTGACAGAACTTTTCTTCAGAGCTTGGAAGTGGAGGGGATGCATAAATAGAGTTACTAAAAAAACTGGTGGTGCGTTTGTATTGCGAAAAGAATAAGTTTTTATTCGCCCATTCAAAATCAAACGCATAGAATAAGGTTTCATGCACCCTTTTATCCTTAAAGATTCCACGGCGTGCGTTAAAAAAACCCTTGCATGCCACTTGGCATTTTGTGGGCGATTAAATATTTAGTGATTTCTTTATTTTCTATGGCTTTCCCTACGCAGCCCCTGGCCCAAACTTTAGCCATGCTTTCAATGCACCAATCATACACCCCACTCAAAAAAGCCTGCAAGGCGACGGTTTCATCTTTATAATATTCAAACTTAACTTGATCAAAATTGAATTGCCCCTTTCTGCTAGGCAAATTCCTCGCCCAATAATTAGGGTTTCTTTGGTAGGTGATTTTCTTGCTCACATCAAAAGAAGCGATCACATAAGGGCTACTAGAAACAGAAATGAGCAAAGGGTTTTTTGCAAAATAATCCTTTTGGAATGCTTTTTTGGAAAAGATTTGCAACTGCCCCAAAATGAGAGGCAACTCTCTGTTTTCAGTGGTTTTGAAAGTGAATTTCACACGGTATTTGTCTAAAACCATCATCTCTTTGACATCCTAGTAATACTGCCGATAGAGAGAGGTGATCCTAATTTGATTATCGTATCAAAACTGAATTTCACATCGCTCGCTAAAATGGGGGGATTATCGCTAAGCCTCGCTCTTTCATCTAAAGTAAAAACCACATAGCTATTGTCTTTAGCCACTTGTACATCTTTTGCGATCAAGGGGTATTCTGCAAAGGGTTCGTCTAAACTTTGCACCATTAAAGTGTCATAAATGAGATCCAAGTCTTCGGCTTTAGTGCCTTTGAGCGCAAAAGAGTTAAGGCTGTCAAAAGCCCCTATGGCGTCATTTCTTAAGGCACCGCCTTTTCTGGCGTTAGGGTTAGCGTATTCAAAATGCGTGAAATTGTCTTTGTATTTGGGCTCTTCACCCAAGTATAAATTAAGGTGTAGCCTTAAGAAAACAAAAACCCCTAACCATAAGCCTAAAATTTTCATCTAAACCAACCCCATCAATTCTTTAGCTTTTTGGTAAGTCGCCCTCGCTAAAGGCTTGGCTTTTTCTACGCCATGATTTAAAATGGCTTTCACTTCATCATCGCTGATTTCTTTGTATCTTTCTTGGATGGGTTTTAAAGCTTGAATGATCACTTCAGCCAATTCTTTTTTAAAATCCCCATAGCCTTTATTTCTGAAACGCTCTTCTATGTTTTCTTGACTTTCACCGCTTAAAAGCATGTAGATATTTAAAAGATTAAAAATCCCCTCTCTTGCCGCATCAAATTGAATAGTGCCTATGGAATCCGTGGTCGCTTTTTTGATTTTTCTTACAATAATATCTGGTTCATCTAAAAGAAAGATCGCATGATTAACCCCCTTATGCGATTTACTCATCTTCACTTGCGGTTCATCTAGCCCCATAACCCTTGCCCCTACTTTAGCGATCAAAGGCTCAGGGACTTTAAAGCAGTCTCCAAAATCCCTGTTAAATTTTTCTGCAATGTTTCGTGTGAGCTCTAAATGCTGTTTTTGATCTTCGCCCACTGGCACTAAATCGCTCTGGTATAATAAAATGTCTGACGCCATTAAAATAGGGTAATTGAAAAGCCCCACATTCACGCTTTTAGGGTTTTTTAAAGACTTGTCTTTAAATTGCGTCATTCGTTGCATTTCCCCCATAGACACTTGACAATCTAATAGCCATGCTAAAGCCGGATGCTCATCAACTTCACTTTGGATGAATAACCCAGATTGCTTGGGACTAATCCCACAAGCTAAAAGCAATTTAACGAGATCATAACTTTGAGATTGTAAAATTTTAGGGTCTATGGGGAGAGTGATCGCATGCGAATTGACGACACAAAAAAGGTTTTCATATTCATCTTGCATTTTTACCCAGTGTTTGATCGCTCCTAGATAGTTGCCCAAATGGATTTGCCCTGTTGGTTGAATGCCTGAAAAGACTCGTTTTTTTTGCATGTTATTTCTCATTCATTTAGATTAATGCCATTGTAACCATCTAATTTTAATATTGATTGATTTTAGTTTTTAAGAGCGCCTAATCCCCGAAAATAGTAACACTTCATAACTCAACTTTTCAAACGCCATGTTTTGAAAGAAATGTTTTTTTTGCTTAAAACTCAGCGTTGAACCCCCTAAAAGACCGCATTTTTTAAGGTAATTCAAGCAATCTTGTTTGTGGCTGAAATAAAGGGCGAAGCGCTTGTTTTCCAATTCTATTTGAAAATTTTTAAAAGCGTCTTTGATTAAGGATTTGAGCGTTTTAATATCCCTTAAAGGCGAAGGCGTGCCTAAAAACTCATGCACTTCATGCAAACTAAAATCTGTATGGATCGCTAGTGCGACTTCCTTACTAGAAAAAGCCATTTTTTCTAAAACGCTTTTTAAATCCCTAGCCCATTGCAACGATGAAGAAGATAATATCAAATCATAAGTTTGAAAAACATATTCTTCAAAATCCGCATGCTCTAGAGAAATTTTTTGAATGTTGCTAGAATGCGTGGGGTGTAACTTGAGCATGTTAATAGAATTATCCAGTGCGATAAAGTCTTCAATCATAATATTTTGCTGCTCTAAAGCTTTAAAAACAGCCCCACTCCCTGAGCCTAAGTCCAAAACTTTATCGTAATGTTTTTGTTTTAAAAATTGCATGAGATAGATAGCGATTTGTTGTTGGATATGGGCAAAAAGATGATAAGTTTTTGCATGCCTGTTGAATGCATGCTTATTTGAATGTAAAGAGTCCAACACCACCGCCTTAACACACCGCACTTAAAATTAAGACTAAATTTTAGTGCATTCTTAGCAAATTTTAGATAAGATCAAGCCTAATTTTTTCTAAATTTTAGGAATTTAAGGAATCAGTGTTTATGACAAGCACTCTGTTAGGCTCACAAATTGTTTTAGCGGTATTGATTGTAGTGGTGGTTTTGTTGCAAAAAAGTTCTAGCATCGGTTTAGGGGCTTATAGTGGGAGCAACGAATCTTTATTTGGCGCTAAAGGACCCGCAAGCTTTATGGCGAAATTAACCATGTTTTTAGGTCTTTTATTTGTCATCAACACCATCGCTCTAGGCTATCTTTATAACAAAGAATACGGCAAAAGTATTTTAGATGAAACCAAAACCAACAAAGAGCTTTCGCCTTTGGTCCCTGCCACCGGCACGCTTAACTCTACACTCAATCCCACATTAAACCCAACGCTTAACCCTTTAGAACAAGCCCCCACTAACCCTTTAATACCAAAAGAAGCCCCTAAAACACTCCCTAAAGAAAGCCCCAAAAAGAATGATGTTAAGAAAAACGATGTTAAAAAGAGCGATACCAAAAAAACCAAAGAAAACGCAAAAACGCACCCAACCACCCAGCACAAACCCAAAACGCATGCAACGCAAACCAACGCCCATAAAAACCAAAAAAAGGATGAAAAATAATGTTACAAACGATTTATAACGAAACCAAAGATTTAATGCAAAAGAGTATTCAAGCCTTAAACAGAGAGTTTTCCACTTTAAGGAGCGCGAAAGTTTCAGTCAATATTTTAGATCACATTAAGGTAGATTATTACGGCACACCCACGGCTTTAAACCAAGTCGGCTCCGTGATGAGCTTAGATGCGACTACCCTACAAATTAGCCCTTGGGAAAAAAACCTACTCAAAGAAATTGAAAGGGCCATTCAAGAAGCCAATATCGGCGTCAATCCTAATAACGATGGCGAAACCATTAAGCTTTTTTTCCCACCCATGACAACAGAGCAAAGAAAACTCATCGCAAAAGACGCCAAAGCGATGGGTGAAAAGGCTAAAGTGGCTGTGAGGAATATCCGCCAAGACGCTAATAATAAAGTGAAAAAATTGGAAAAAGACAAAGAAATCAGCGAAGATGAAAGCAAGAAAGCCCAAGAACAGGTGCAAAAAATCACCGATGAAGCCATTAAAAAAATTGATGAAAGCGTGAAAAACAAAGAAGATGCGATTTTAAAGGTCTAAACAATGGATGTCAAAGCATGTTATCAAAACGCTAAAGCGTTGTTGGAGGGGCATTTCTTACTCAGTAGCGGGTTTCATTCTAACTACTATTTGCAATCTGCTAAAGTGTTGGAAAACCCTAAATTAGCCGAACAATTAGCGCTAGAATTAGCCAAACAAATTCAAAACGCTCGTTTAAACATTGAATGCGTGTGCTCGCCTGCCATTGGGGGGATTTTAGCCGGGTATGAGCTTGCAAGGGCTTTGGGTGTGCGTTTTATTTTTACCGAAAGAGTGAATGGCGTTATGGCGTTAAGGCGTGGTTTTGAAGTCAAGCCAAATGAAAAAATTTTAGTGTGTGAAGACATTATCACTACAGGAAAATCCGCTATGGAATGCGCTAAAGTTTTAGAAGAAAAGGGTGCTCACATCGTGGCTTTTGCCGCTCTAGCTAATCGGGGTATTTGCAAACGCACCCATTCTTCTTTAAAGGCTCAAGAGGATGCATGTTTGCCTAGCGAACTGCCTCTTTTTGCTTTAGAAGATTTTGTTTTTGACATGCATGAGCCTAAGCATTGCCCTTTATGTACCACTAGCGTTGCTATCAAACCGGGAAGTCGTGGCAACTAAAAAAAATAAAACCCTAGAAAAAAAACAAGCGTTAGAAAGCCCCTTAAAAGGGCTGAATCTCTCTTTACGCTTAAAGGCCTTTATCACCGATATTTTTATGATTTATACCCCCATGCTTTACATCATGACTTACATGATTTTAGGGAGTGCGAAGGATTTTAGGGAAAATCAAAGCGCGATTTTTTTGTGTCTCCTTTTTTACGCTCTAACGCACAGCTTTTTTATCGCTTTTAAATCCCAAAGCCCTGGTATGCGTTACGCTCGTTTTAGATTAGTCAAAAATAATGGCGAAAGAGTGGGCTTTTTTTTGGCGTTGTGGCGCTTTATTTTGTGGGTATTGAGCATGGGGTTACTCGTGGGGTTTGTTGCACCTTTTATTTTTAAGTTGTTTTTGCATGACAAATTCAGCGGCACTCATATTGAAACCATCAAGGAGGAATAGTGAAAAATTTAGTGATCTTAAGTGGGGCTGGCATTTCAGCAGAAAGTGGGATTAAAACCTTTAGAGACGCCAATGGCTTGTGGGAAGGGCATGACATCATGGAAGTCGCTTCGCCTTATGGCTGGAAAAAGAACCCACAAAAAGTGTTGGATTTTTACAATCAAAGGTGCAGACAGCTTTTTGAAGTCTATCCTAACAAAGCCCACAAGACTCTAGCGGAATTAGAAAAACACTATCAAGTCAATATTATCACCCAAAATGTAGATGATTTGCATGAAAGGGCGGGCTCTTCTTGCATTTTACACTTGCATGGGGAATTGTTGAGCGTTCGCAGTGAAAAAGATCCTCATTTGGTTTATAGGTGGGAAAAGGACTTGAATTTAGGCGATTTAGCCCAAGATAAAGTGCAATTACGCCCTGATATTGTGTGGTTTGGCGAAGCTGTCCCCTTGCTTAAAGAAGCGATTTCTTTAGTCAAACAAGCGCATGTTTTAATCATCATTGGCACTTCTTTGCAAGTCTATCCCGCAGCCAGTCTCTACACGCATGCCCATAAAGACGCTCTTATTTATTACATTGACCCTAAAGCTAAAAACGCCCATTTACCCCAAAATATCCAATGCATTAATGAAAGTGCAGTGAATGCCATGCATAATTTAATGCCTAAACTCATAGAGATGGCCTCTTAAGAGGTTTTTAAATCTTTTTGAGATCCGTTATCATTGAATGATAAAATTTAAAAATGCTTAAAGGCTTTTTTAAAACTAATATAATAAATAGCTTGATTTTAATCAAGCGATAGCCTCTTTAAAAAGCGGTCTTCTTGGGGTTAGTGGGATTTAGTTGGGGGTTAAGGGGGATATTATCGTAAAATACCCCCCTATCCCCTTAAAGAAATGAGTTTAACACAAAGTAACTAAAACCCTATTTTTTAAGAGATTAAAAATAAGGTTTTAAGTGTCTAATTTTTATTTTTTCAGCTAACGATTAGCAAAAACATGGTTTAATTGGTTTCATCATTTGCTAAAAGTAATAATATAAGGAGTTTGAGGTCTGATGCAACAAGCCACAGAAGCATTGAATCACCCCTATTTTGGCGTTTTTATTTTACTGGTATTCACTTTTTGGGTGTTTAACTTAACCTTAAGGATCCAAAGGTTTTTAAGCCGAAAGATGGCTCAAAAAAAGGGCGAAAAGCTCAAGCTCGCTCCCTATGAGTGTGGACCTGTGGCTCTCAAGCAACCTAATAGAGTGTCGCACCATTTCTATATCATGGCCATGCTTTTTATTTTATTTGATGTAGAGATCGTTTTCATGTTCCCTTGGGCGATTGATTTTAAAAAGTTAGGCTTGTTTGGGCTCGTTGAAATGCTAGGCTTTGTTTTCTTTTTAACGATTGGTTTTATTTACGCTTTAAAGCGAAATGCTTTGAGTTGGCAAAATTTAGAGGTGAAATAATGCAACAAGCACCGGTTGTTCTAAGCACTTTGGATAAATTATTGAATTGGGGGCGTTCTAATTCGCTTTGGCCCTTAACCTATGGCTTGGCGTGTTGTGCGATTGAGATGATGGCAACAGGGGGTTCAAGGTTTGATTTTGATAGATTTGGCACGATCTTTAGAGCGAGTCCTAGACAATCTGATGTGATGATTATCGCTGGCACGCTCACTAAAAAACATGCCGAGTTTATGCGTAGGCTTTATGATCAAATGCCTGAGCCTAAATGGGTGATTTCTATGGGGAGTTGCGCTAATACGGGTGGGATGTTTAACACTTATGCGACCGTTCAAGGAGCGGATAGGATCATTCCTGTGGATATTTATTTACCCGGTTGTGCACCACGCCCAGAGACTTTACAATACGCTCTTATGGTTTTGCAAGATAAAATCAGACGCTCTAAAGCGATCAAACAAGATGCCCCAAAAAGGTTAGTGTAATGGTAAGAAAACAATCCCCCTATGAAGATGTGCAAAAACAATCACGCCAGCATGACCCCTATAAAATCATAGAGCCTACCCCTAAAAAATATTTAGAGGGCAGTGCTTATGAAGTTATCTATAACCACCTTTCTTACAAGCATGAAATTTTAGACAAATACATAGAAACTAACACGGCTGTGTTTTGGATCAAAAAAGAAGATATTTTTTCTATCGCTACGATTTTACGGCATTTGGGGTATGAATCTTTAAGCGAGATGAGTGCGATAGATTTATGCGCTAAAAAAGGGCATTTTGAATTGTTTTATCAATTTGTGGGTTTTAGCGACAGTTGTAAAAACCGCCGTAGGGTGCGTATAAAATGCGTTTTATTGCCTAATGAGAGCGTGGATTCTTTAAGTTTTTTATACCGATCGGCTAATTGGAGCGAAAGGGAAGCGTATGATATGTTTGGCATTGTGTTTGACAAACACCCCTATTTAAAACGCCTTATCATGCCGCATGATTGGGTAGGACACCCCTTGTTGCGCTCTTATCCGCTTAAGGGCGATGAATTTGCCCAATGGTATGAGGTGGATAAGATTTTTGGTAAAGAATACAGAGAAGTGGTGGGTAAAGAGCAACGAGACAGTGCGAGAGTGGATGAAAAAGACACTTTCAATTTTGCAAAAATTGGCTATGAGCAAGGCAAGGGCGAAGAGTTGAAAGAAATAGAAGAAAAACATGTGTTTAAAAAAATCCCTTTTGTCAAAGATTTACACAAAATGACCCCTACTATCTTAAAAAAGAGATTATAAAATGGCTCAAAATTTCACGAAACTCAACCCCCAATTTGAAAACATCATTTTTGAACATGACGATAACCAAATGGTGCTAAACTTTGGCCCCCAACACCCCTCTAGCCATGGGCAATTGCGCTTGATTTTAGAATTAGAGGGCGAAAGAATCATTAAGGCTACCCCTGAAATTGGCTACTTGCACAGGGGTTGTGAGAAGTTGGGCGAAAACATGACCTATAATGAATACATGCCCACTACTGATAGGTTGGATTACACTTCTTCTGCTAGCAATAATTACGCTTACGCCCATGCGGTAGAGACCTTGCTCAATTTAGAAATCCCACGCCGAGCGCAAGTGATCCGCACGATTTTACTAGAGCTTAACCGCATGATTTCACACATCTTTTTTATCAGCGTGCATGCTTTAGATGTGGGGGCGATGAGCGTGTTTTTGTATGCGTTTAAGACAAGGGAACATGGGTTGGATTTGATGGAGGATTATTGCGGAGCTAGGCTCACGCATAACGCTATAAGGATTGGGGGCGTGCCTTTAGATTTACCCCCTAACTGGCTAGAAGGCTTGAAAAAATTCTTAGGCGAAATGAGGGAATGCAAAAAACTCATTCAAGGCTTATTGGATAAAAACCGCATTTGGCGGATGCGTTTGGAAAATGTGGGCGTTGTCACGCCAAAAATGGCGCAAAGTTGGGGCATGAGCGGTATCATGTTAAGAGGAACGGGAATTGCCTATGATATTAGAAAAGAAGAGCCTTACGAACTTTATAGAGAGCTTGATTTTGATGTGCCGGTGGGCAATTATGGCGATAGCTATGACAGGTATTGTTTGTATATGTTAGAAATTGATGAAAGCATTCGCATCATTGAACAACTCATTCCTATGTATGCCAAAACCGATACGCCTATTATGGCTCAAAATCCGCATTACATTTCTGCCCCTAAAGAAGATATAATGACGCAAAACTACGCCTTGATGCAGCATTTTGTTTTAGTCGCTCAAGGCATGCGTCCGCCCATTGGGGAAGTGTATGCTCCCACAGAAAGCCCTAAAGGGGAATTAGGGTTTTTTATCCATTCAGAGGGCGAGTCTTACCCACATAGATTAAAAATCAGAGCCCCAAGCTTTTATCACATTGGATCGTTAGGCGATATTTTAGTGGGGCAGTATTTAGCGGATGCGGTAACCGTGATTGGATCAACCAATGCGGTATTTGGCGAGGTGGATAGATGAAACGCTTTGATTTACGCCCCTTAAAAGCGGATATTTTTGAACGATTAGAAGAATTGATTGAAAAAGAAATGCAATTTGGTGAAGTCGCCATTTTTATGTTTGAAGTGGGGGATTTTTCCAATATCCCTAAAAGCGCTGAATTTATTCAAACTAAAGGGCATGAGCTTCTCAATTCTTTGCGTTTCAATCAAGCGGATTGGACGATTGTCGTGAGAAAAAAGGCTTGATTTTGAGTGGCTTTAACCCCTTAAATTCTCCCTTAATCGCAAGCTCTTCTCTTAGCTTAAAAGAGATCTATTATTTAGAAAAATTATCCCTTAAAAAAGGGTTTAAGTTCAATTACAAGATGACTGAAAATGATTTAAGTCTTTTAAAAAAAAGCGATTTGTGCGTTTTGTTTGGGGGGTTTTCAAACGCTTGTTTGAATGAAAATGAACGATTAATTTTAGAAAGCATCAACCAATCAAAACTCCCTTACGCCTTATTAAGACCCTTACAAGATACGAGAGATTTGCAAGAAACTTGCCTTTTTGCGTCTTATGAAATTAACACTGAAGTGGCGGTTTTAACTTTAATCTTAAGGGGTATTTTAGAAAAAACTTCCCAATTAAAAGGGCATGTTTTAGAAAACATTGATGTGGGGTATTTAAGCTCTGAAGCCAACATGAGCGAAGAAGAATTGCAAGAGCTTATCGCATTGATTGTTAAAGCGAAAAAAGGGGTGCTTGCAATCAATAGAGAAATCACAAAACACATGGATAGCGTGTTTTTATATGCCCTTTTAAGCGGGTTGCAAAACTACCTAGAAATTTTACACATTCCTTGTAATGATTCAGGTGCAACACCTGTTTTTTACCATTCAAAAGATAAAGAATTGTTGCTAGAAGCAGCCCTAAAAGAGAGCATTTCACCTTTTAAGGTGCAACTCCAACCAAAAGATTTAGAGCTTTTAGAACAAATCAGTGAAGCTAACGGCTCGTTTGTCTATGTTTCCAATAAGAGCCTTGAAACCCCAAAACTATATTTTTCCAAACAATTTAAAATCGCCAATAAAATCCAGCATTCCAAAGCCCCTTTTCAAATCTCAGACAAAACGATAGAATGCGAATTAGAAGAAAGCCCTTATTTGAAAGGCTTGGTTGCGATTTTAGAAGGAGCGTTTTTTGACACTTACCCCTATATCCCTATTTTATCCCACTCTCAAGGAATTTCATGATCACAATGAATATCAATGGCAAAATGATTGAATGCCAAGAGGGACAAAGCGTTTTAGAAGCCGCTAGGAGCGTTGGGATTTACATCCCTACTATTTGTTATTTAAGCGGTTGCTCGCCCACGGTCGCATGCAAAATGTGTATGGTTGAAATGGATGGTAAACGCATTTATAGTTGCAACACGAAAGCCAAAAACAACGCCGTTATCCTTACGAACACCCCCACGCTTATGGATGAGAGAAAAAGCATCATGCAAACCTATGATGTCAATCACCCCCTAGAATGCGGCGTGTGCGATAAGAGCGGGGAGTGCGAATTGCAAGACATGACGCATTTAACCGGCGTAGAGCACCAGCCCTATGCAGTGGCTGATGATTTTAAAGCCCTAGATTCATGGGCAAAAGCCTTGTATGATCCTAATTTGTGCATCATGTGTGAAAGGTGTGTAACCACTTGTAAAGACAATGTGGGGGAAAACAACCTGAAAGCCACCAAAGCCGACTTGCACGCCCCAGATAAGTTTAAAGACAGCATGTCCAAGGACGCTTTTAGCGTGTGGAGTCGTAAGCAAAAAGGCATTATTTCTTTTGTGGGCAGTGCGCCTTGCTATGATTGTGGGGAATGTATTGCGGTATGCCCTGTGGGTGCTTTGAGTTACAAAGATTTCGCTTACACGGCTAACGCATGGGAATTGAAAAAAATCCATTCTACATGCTCGCATTGTTCAGCTGGGTGTTTGATTTCTTATGATGTGCGCCATTTTGACACTCTAGGCGAAGAATCTAAGATTTTTAGGGTGCTTAATGATTTTTATCATAACCCTATTTGTGGGGCAGGCCGTTTCGCTTTTGATGTGAGCTCTAGTCCTAAAGGCAGTGCTAATCTTAAAGAAGCCCAAAACGCTCTCAAAGAATGCGATGCGGTGCGAATAGGAGGAGATGCCACTAATGAAGAGGTGTTTTTAATAGAGCGTTTGAGGAAAGAGTTGAATTTTAAAATCTACAACAAAGATTTATACCCTTTCCAACAATTTTTAAAAGTATTGGGCGAGATTAAACGCCCTAGCATTGAAGAAATTAAAACTTCTAATTTAGTCATCACGATCGGATCTTCTATCAAAACAGAAAACCCACTCGTGCGCTATGCCATTAATAACGCCCTCAAGCTCAATAAAGCTTCTTTAATCGCTATGCACCCTATCAAGGATAACGCTTTAGCGAATTTGTGCCGAAGCTCTTTTTGTATCACCCATGAAGTGGGGGCTGAAGAAATCCTTTTAGGCATGCTTTTAAAAATGCTTAATATTGAAAGTGTGGCTCTAAAAAGTTTAGAAGATTCCAAGCAAGATATTGCAGATGAAGCGGCCCTTAAAGCTTTAGAAGAAGAAAGGAAAAAAACTTTAGAACAAGCCAATCAAGGGTGCAGTCTTGAAGAAAATAAAGCAGAGAGTACAGAAAACAAGGAAGAAAACAAAACGGAGAATAAAGAAGAAAAACTCCCTACCAAAACCACTTATTTGTTGCTTGAAGAAGTAGGGATCAACTTAGAAACTTATGAAAAAATCCTGACTCTTTTGCAAAAATCAAACAACACCTTGTTGGTTGTAGGCGAAGAAATTTATCGCCACAAACAAGCCCACAATATCGCTAAAATGTTGCGTTTACTGGTCCAAAAAAGCGCTGTTAAACTCATTCTTATCCCTCCAAGTGCAAACGCTTTAGGCATCGTTTCGCTTTGTGAATTGAGCGAAGAAATTTTTGAACATGAAAAAATCGTAGGCATTCGCGCTCAAGGGGATTTCACTATCAATAGCGATGAAAAGGTTTTTGGAAAAGACGCTGTGAGCGCAGTGGATTTCATTCTACCCAGTCTCAACCAGCTAGAAGGCACGATCACTAATATTGAAGGGCGTGTGTTGCCCTTAAAACCGGCTTTAAGATTTGAAGGCTATGACTTGAGCGATATTATGCAAGGCTTTAGCTTTGTGGAAGAAAATCTAGTTGAATACACCCATAAACTCCCTAAAGAAGCGGGTTTTAAAGCCATAGAATTTGATCGTTTAACCAACTATTTCACTAACGACAGGGCCAATCATAGGGGCTATGAACTAGAAACAAGCCATTTTGAAAAGAGTGCTAAAGAACACGAAGAAACAGAATGCGAGCCTATCAAACCCCTAAAAGAAAAAATCGCTTTCAACGCGTATTTAAAATACCCAGAAACGCAATTCAATAACGCTACCAATAAAAGCGAAAATTTGCAATTAAAGGCCGGTATCTATGTGTCTAAAGCTTTCTTAAAGAAATTAAATAAAGAAGTGGGGCAACATATCACTTTGGCTAAAGAAGAAGAGGAATTGATGGGTATTTTGTATCTTGATGAAAGCTTGGATCAAGAGGTGTTTGTTGTTTCGCCTTCTCTTTTAGGGAATGGTTCTAACTTTTTTAAAGAGAGCGTGTTTGATAGCGTGGATTTAAAGGAGCAAGCATGAGCGCTTATATCATTGAAACTTTGATTAAAATTTTGATTTTAGTCGCTGTTTTTTCGGCTTTAGGGGGTTTTGCCACCTATATCGAAAGGAAAGTGTTAGCCTATTTCCAACGCCGTTTAGGGCCTTCTTATGTGGGGCCTTTTGGGCTTTTACAAGTCGCAGCAGATGGCATTAAGCTTTTCACCAAAGAAGACATTATCCCCCAAGGCGCGAATAAGTTGATTTTCACCCTAGCGCCCATTATTGCGATGGTGAGTGCATTTGTGTCCATGGCGCCTATCCCCTTTTTCCCTAATTTCACTCTGTTTGGCTATGAGATCAAGCCCATTATTTCTGACATTAACATTGGCTTTTTATTTTTCTTAGCCGTGGGTGCAGCAGGGATTTATGCACCCATTTTAGCTGGGCTTGCTTCTAATAATAAATACTCTTTAATTGGATCAGCAAGAGCGACGATCCAACTGCTCAGCTTTGAAGTGGTAAGCACCTTAACCATTCTAGCCCCTTTAATGGTGGTAGGATCGCTTTCTTTAGTAGAGATCAATAATTACCAAAGCGGTGGGTTTTTAGACTGGCTTGTTTTCAAGCAACCTTTAGCGTTTATTTTATTTTTGATCGCAAGCTATGCTGAATTGAATCGAACGCCCTTTGACTTGCTAGAGCATGAAGCCGAGATCGTAGCTGGGTATTGCACCGAATACAGCGGTTTGAAATGGGGCATGTTCTTTTTGGCAGAATACGCACATTTATTCGCTTTTTCTTTTGTGATTTCTATCGTGTTTTTTGGTGGGTTTAACGCATGGGGCTTTATCCCTGGAGGCATAGCGATTTTGATTAAAGTAAGCTTTTTTGTCTTTTTGTCCATGTGGGTTAGAGCGACTTACCCGCATGTGCGCCCAGACCAACTGATGAACATGTGTTGGAAAATCATGTTGCCTTTAGCGCTATTGAACATTGTGCTAACAGGCGTTATTATTTTAATTTAAGGAGGTTTTATGGCTAAACAAGAATACAAACAACTTCCTAAACGAGCCGAAATCCATAGCGCGACAGAGCAATTTAAAGACACCATTAAAACAAGCTTGGGTTTGGATCTATTCAAAGGGCTAGGCCTTACGATCAAGGAATTTTTTAGCCCTAGCGTAACCATCCATTATCCCATGGAGCAACTCCCTTTAAGCCCACGCTATCGTGCGGTGCATAATTTGCAACGGCTTTTAGACTCAGGCTCTGAAAGGTGTATTGGCTGTGGGTTGTGCGAAAAGATTTGCACGAGCAATTGCATAAGGATCATCACGCATAAGGGCGAAGACAACCGCAAAAAGATTGATTCTTACACAATCAATTTGGGGCGCTGTATTTATTGCGGATTGTGTGCAGAAGTTTGCCCCGAATTAGCGATCGTGATGGGGAATCGTTTTGAAAACGCTAGTACCCAACGCTCCCAATACGGATCTAAAAGCGAGTTTTTAACGAGCGAGCAAGACGCTAAAGATTGCTCGCATGCCGAGTTTTTAGGCTTTGGTTTTGTAAGCCCTAACTATAACGAACGCATGCAAGCCACCCCTTTAGATTATGTCCAAGAGCCTTCAAAAGAAGAATCAAAAAAAGAAACTCCAACAAGCCCAGAGGCCAACAAGGGAGATGAAAATGTTTGAAACCATTGCCTTTTATTTCTTTGCGATCCTTACTTTGAGCATGGCGTTAGTGGTGATCACGACCACAAACATTCTCTATGCCATTACCGCTCTTGCTAGTAGCATGGTTTTTATCTCTGCTTTTTTCTTTTTGTTAGACGCTGAGTTTTTGGGCGTGGTGCAAATCACGGTGTATGTGGGCGCGGTCATTGTGATGTATGCTTTTGGCATGATGTTTTTCAACTCTGCTGCGGAAGTGATTGAACGAAAACAAAGCCCTAAAATCTTATGCATTCTTTCGTTTGGAGTCGCGGTATTACTCACTTTGATTTTAAGCGCGCCTAGCATTGGCGAAAACCTTTCTAAACAAGTCAATCCCAACGCTATTGATGTGCAAATCTCTAACATTAAAGCGATTGGCTATGTGCTCTTTACAGATTATCTCATCCCTTTTGAAGCGGCAGCCTTAATGCTTTTAGTCGCTATGGTTGGAGGCATCGCCACAGGGATCCAAAAAATCCATGGGAAAAGCCATGCACAATTTATAAAGGAATCTCTATGATAGGGTTAAACCACTATTTGATTGTTTCAGGGTTGCTTTTTTGCATCGGTTTAGCGGGCATGCTGAAGCGCAAAAACATACTCTTACTCTTTTTTTCTACAGAAATCATGCTCAATGCGATCAATATCGGTTTTATAGCGATTTCTAAATACATACACAATTTAGATGGGCAGATGTTTGCACTCTTTATTATCGCTATTGCCGCTAGTGAGGTTGCTATTGGTTTGGGATTGGTGATTTTATGG
Source organism: Helicobacter acinonychis (assembly GCF_900461455.1). Taxonomy (NCBI): domain Bacteria; kingdom Pseudomonadati; phylum Campylobacterota; class Epsilonproteobacteria; order Campylobacterales; family Helicobacteraceae; genus Helicobacter; species Helicobacter acinonychis. Next base: position 1,164,813 of record NZ_UGIA01000001.1, read on the forward strand.
TTTAAGAAATTCAAAAGCCTAGATATTGATTCTTTAAACGCTATGAAAGGTTAAGCATGCAGTATTCTTCTTGGCTGTCTGTCGTGTTGTTTTTGCCTTTAATCGGTGCGATTTATGCAGGGGTGTTTGGGGCTAAAGCGAAAGCGTTGCATGTGGGTGTTTTTAATTCTTTATGCGTGCTAGTCTCTTTAATTGGCGCGGTGATCCTTTTCATTCAAGCATGGCACCATCAAAGCTATGAAAAATATTTATTTGATTGGATCGTGGTGGGGAATTTTAAAGTGGGCTTTTCTCTCATGCTAGATAATGTCAATGCCGTCATGATTGTCGTGGTTACTTTAGTTTCTTTATTAGTGCATGTGTATTCCATAGGTTACATGGAGCATGATGAAGGGTTTAACCGCTATTTTTCCTATCTCAGTGGCTTTGTGTTTTCCATGCTGGTTTTGGTGTTGAGCGATAATTTCTTAGGGCTTTTCATTGGCTGGGAAGGGGTGGGGCTATGCTCTTACTTGCTCATTGGCTTTTGGTATCATAAAGAGAGTGCAAACAACGCCTCCATTGAAGCCTTTGTGATGAACCGGATCACGGATTTAGGCATGCTCATGGGGATTATTTTGATTTATTGGAATTTTGGCACGCTCCAATATAAGGAAGTCTTTAGTGCCCTTAATACCACCGATTATACAATGCTCTTTTACATCAGCGTGTTCCTTTTCATTGGCGCTATGGGTAAGAGCGCGCAATTCCCTATGCACACATGGCTAGCCAACGCTATGGAAGGGCCTACCCCTGTGTCTGCTCTCATCCATGCAGCGACGATGGTAACCGCTGGGGTGTATCTAGTCATTAGAGCCAACCCTTTGTATAGTGCGGTTTTTGAAGTGGGTTATTTTATTGCATGCTTAGGGGCGTTTGTGGCTCTTTTTGGAGCGAGCATGGCTTTAGTCAATAAGGATCTAAAACGCATTGTGGCTTATTCCACGCTTTCTCAATTGGGCTATATGTTTGTAGCAGCCGGTCTTGGGGCTTATGCAATCGCGCTTTTCCATCTCTTTACGCATGCGTTTTTCAAATCGCTCCTTTTCTTAGGTTCAGGGAATGTGATGCATGCGATGGAAGACAATTTGGATATTACTAAAATGGGTGCTTTATACAAACCCATGAAAGTTACGGCTATTTTTATGATTATAGGCTCAGTGGCCTTGTGCGGGATTTATCCTTTTGCCGGATACTTTTCTAAAGACAAAATTTTAGAAGTTGCCTTTGGCATGCACCACCACATTTTATGGTTTATGCTTTTAATTGGGGCGATCTTTACCGCTTTTTATAGCTTTAGATTGATCATGCTTGTCTTTTTTGCACCCAAACAACACGAAATCAACCACCCCCATGAGGCTAAAAATTTCATGCTTTTAAGCATGCTGCCATTAGGGATTTTAGCGGTCATTGCTGGGTTTTTTGAAGAGCCGTTTTTCCATTTTATTTCTCAAGTGATCCCTAGTGTTGGAGAATACCCCATCCCGCTCGCTCTTTTGATCAGTGTTACCACCATTGTGGTGTTATTGAGCATTGCCTATGCTATCTTTAAATATAAAAATGGTATCACTTCCAAAAAAGAGGGGGGCTTTTTATACAAGCTCTTACTCAACCAATACTATATCCCACAACTTTATCAAGGGATTGTAAAAATTTTTAGTGCCCTCGCTTTATTTTTGCACCAAGTCGTGGAGTTAAGGATCATTGACGCGATCGTGGATACTATAGGGAGAAGCGTTTTTGTTATAGGGCGTGTGTTTAGAGCCAGTCAAGATGGGAATTTAACCTCCATGCTGCGCTTCATGGTGGCTGGGGTTTTAATCTTATTAGCGTTTGTGGCTGTTTTTTGGAGATAAACAATGCAGTATTTACATGCACATCTTTTAAGCGTGGTGATCTTTTTCCCTATGCTAAGTGCCGTATTGGCGTTCTTTATGAGCGCTCAAGCGAGCAGGGCGTATGCGATTGTCATCGCTTTGATTGAATTGTTATTGGTTTTATTGTTATGGCATGGGTTTGATACTCAAGTTACAGGCATGCAGTTTGAAGAAATAAAGGAATTAGTCTATCAAATAGGCGTGAATTACCATGTGGGTATTGATGGCATCACGCTCTTTTTGTTGCTCTTAAACGCTATTGTGGTGCTTTTATCCGTGATTTATGTCAAAGAGCATCGTAAGGACTTTGCCATTTGCTTTTTATTGTTAGAAGGGATTTTAATGGGCGTGTTTTCCTCTCTTAACATGATCTTTTTCTACGCTTTTTGGGAAATCTCGCTCTTGCCGGTTTTATACCTCATCGGTCGTTTTGGACGCAATAACAAAATCTATTCTGGCATGAAGTTTTTTCTCTACACCTTTTTAGCGTCGTTGTGCATGCTTTTAGGCATTTTATACATTGGGTATTACTACGCTAGCAATTACGGCATGATGAGTTTTGATATTTTAGATTGGTATCAATTAAACTTTTCTAGCGAAGTTAAAACTTGGCTCTTTTTGGCTTTCTTAATAGGGATTGCGGTTAAAATCCCGCTCTTTCCTTTACACACATGGTTGCCTTATGCGTATTCTAACGCCCCTACTTTAGGCTCTGTCATGCTTTCAGCCTTGCTTTCTAAAATGGGGACTTACACCTTATTACGCTTCTTGCTCCCGCTTTTTCCTGAGCTTTCAGAGATCTATTTAACCCCCATAGCTGTTTTAGCGCTATGCATGATCATCTATGGAGGTTTTTTAGCTTACACTCAAAAAGATTTAAAAACTCTCATCGCTTATAGCTCGTTTTCGCACATGGGCGTGGTGGTGCTTGGGATTTTTGCATTCAATGTTGAGGGGATTTCAGGAGCGGTGTTTATGATGTTTGCGCATGGCATTGTCGCTATGGGGTTATTTTTGCTCGCCGGTATTTTAGAAGATCGCGCTAGCAGTTTAGAAATCGCTCGCTTTGGATCTATCGCTAAAAACGCTCCTATTTTTGCAGCCTTTTTTATGATCGTTTTAATGGCGAACATGGGCATGCCTTTAAGCATTGGTTTCGTGGGAGAGTTTTTAAGCTTGTTAGGGTTTTTTGCCACTTACCCTCTTTTGGCCATCATTGCTGGAACAAGCATTATTTTATCAGCGATTTACATGCTCACTTCGTATAAAAATGTGTTTTTTGGCAATCTAAAAACTGGGAACAATCAAATCAGCGTGTTTGAAGACTTGAACGCTCGTGAGGTAGGGGTTTTAAGCGTGATTTTAGCGTTGATTTTAATTTTAGGGATTTACCCCAAAATACTTTTAAAACCGATTGAACAAGGCTCTAAACAGCTTTTAGAAGTGATAGAAACGCGCTCGCTCCCTTTTTTAGGCTCATTGGACACCAATATAAAAGAGGTCTCTTATGTTAATAGATAGTCTCCATATCTCTTTTGATAGCTTCAATTTTGAGAGCATTTTACCCATGCTTGTGTTGGTGTGTGGGGGGATTTTCACGCTCTTAATCAACGCTTTCACTTCAAGATTTTCACGCAACTTGAACATGTTTTTATGCATGCTCTTTTTGGTTTTGGATTTTTTAGTGGTTTTAGGGTTAGAGCAGCAAGAAAACGCTTTCTTCGGATTTTTGAGCCTAGACACCCTCTCGCTAGTTTCTCAAAGCATTGTCTTAATTTCAGCCTTTTTGCTCATTTTTTTAGCCCTTTCAAAAGAGCGTTTCAACGAATTTCAGACCGCTGAGTTTTATCCTTTATACTTGTTTATTATCGCCGGCTTTCAGTTCATGGTTTCAAGCAATCATTTACTCTTAATGCTGATTGGGTTGGAGACAGCGTCCTTGCCTATTTGTGTGTTAATGGCGTTGAGCGGTAAACGCTACGGATTAGAAGCAGGGATCAAGTATTTCACCATGGGGGCGATGGCGAGTGCGTTTTTTGCTATGGGGGCGATGGCTTTTTATTTGCTTACAGGGAGCTTGAATCTTGAAGTCATTACCCTATATTTGTACACAGAAGGCGTCACAAACCCCATGCTCTTTGCGATGGGCGTTATCTTTTTGATTGGAGCGATTGGCTTTAAGGTTTCTTTAGTGCCTTTTCATACTTGGATGCCTGATGTGTATGAGGGCAATAACCCGGTTTTTGCAAGCTATATTTCCATCGTGCCTAAAATCGCTGGTTTTGTGGTAGCGACTCGCCTTTTTGGGGCGTTTATAGACACTCGTATCGCTTGGGTAGAAGACATTTTTTACGCCCTCATTCTTATCACTATCACCATTCCTAATTTGATCGCTTTATGGCAAGAAGATGTCAAAAGGATGCTCGCTTATAGCTCCATTTCGCATTCTGGGTTTGCTTTAGCATGCGTGTTTATCCACACTGAAGAAAGTCAAAAAGCGATGTTTGTTTATTGGTTTATGTTTGCATTCACTTACATTGGGGCTTTTGGTCTTTTATGGCTTTTGAAAAGCCGTGAAAAAACATGGGATGAACGCTATGATCACCCCTATTCTAAATTTGACGGTCTTATCAAAACCCACCCTTTAGTGGCTATTTTAGGCGCTATTTTTGTTTTTGGGCTTGCAGGAATCCCGCCTTTTAGCGTGTTTTGGGGGAAATTTTTAGCCGTCGAAAGCGCTCTAGAGAGCAACCACATTCTTTTAGCGGCGGTGATGTTAGCTAATAGTGCGGTGGCTGTGTTTTATTATTTCCGCTGGCTTGTGGCGATGTTTTTTAATAAGCCCTTGCAAACCCAAAGCTACGCTGAAAGCGACATTTACACCCAAAACGCCACCATGCCCATTTATGCGGTCATCATCGCTATGGCGTTAGTGTGCTTGTTCTCTGTTTTTATGATGCGAGGGCTTTTAGAGTTTGTGGCTTAAGTCAAAAATCTTTCTTTTAATGGGCGTGAGCTTGTTTGCACATTCGCTTAATGCCTTAAGCTTGACACTCACGCAAGGCAAAGAAGAAGGGGAAGACTTTTCGGTTTTAACCTTACGACACAATAAGGCGTTTTCTTGCTCTTATGTGAATGAAAAACCACCAAGCAATATTGAAGCCTCTCTATCCATCACGCACGCTAAACGCCCCATAGAATGCGTGATAGACTCCATTCCTAAAGAGGGTTTTACCCCTTTAGAAAACGCTTTTTTCAATATCACCTATTCTATGCACCAACAGCAATTCATTTTACGCATTGCACCCAAAGTGATGCGAAGAATCACCCTTTTTTCCTTTGATAGAGATTATAAAAAAGCGATCCCCCTTTTTGTGGAAAACGATCCTAAAGCCAGAATGTGGCAAATCATAGGCTATGATCAAAATATCCCTTTTTTGAGTGAAAAGCCTTATGCTAATAGTCAAAAGGGCTTGAATTTCCCCATTGTCATTAAGGACGCCCAAACCCCTATCATTCAAGAATTAGATGTCAATAACAAACCCCTACTCACCACAAAAGGCTACGATTTAAACGCTTATTTAGAAGCTAAAAAACAAATGGATTCGCAAGCCTATTTTGAGGCTTTGCGCACCATCAGCCGTGCGTTTAAAAACTACCCTCAAACGATTTTTAAAAAGGATTTGTATTTATTAGAAATTATCGCACTGGGTAAATTAGGGATTAAAAAAACCTTACTCATAGATATTGGCACCCAGTGGATTAAAAATTATCCAGCCGATCCCAATATCCCTGAAGTGCTGTATTATGTCGCCAAAGCCTTAGATGAAAACAACAATTACAAACAAGCCATGCGTTTTTACAAACGCATCCTTTTAGAATACAAAAATTCCCGCTACGCTCCTTTAGCCCAAATGCATTTGGCCGTTGAAGCGGCTAACGCTTCTAATTTGAGTAACGCTAACATGCTTTTTAAGGAAGCTTTTTCTAACGCCAAAGACAAAGAGAGTGCGAGTGAAATCGCTCTTAATTGGGCTGAAGTGGAGATGAACTACAAAAATTTTGATAACGCCAAGTATCTCATCAATAAAGTGGTCCAATCCAACCCTGATTATCTTTCTCAACACAGTGCATTAGCCCTAGACTTGCTCAAGTTATTGAAAAAAACCCAGATGAATGAAAACGCCATTCAAATCGCCCACTTGCTCCTCAATCAAGATGATGATTTGAAGGCTAAAGAGCAAGCGCTCTATGATTTAGGGGCGCTGTATGCAAGGATCAAGGATTTTAAAAACGCCCATCTTTATAATGTGCAGTATTTGCAAGATCATGCAGAATTAGATAGAGCCTCTGTTGTTAGAGCGCGCGATGAAGAGGTCCTTTTTTCAATGGAGGGGAACACGCAAGAAAAAATCGCCCACTATGATAAAATCATTCAAAATTTCCCTAACACTAATGAAGCCCTGAAGGCTTTGGAATTGAAAGCCCAACTATTGTTTGACAATAAGCGTTATGCTGAAGTTTTAGGCATGCAAAAAAATTTGTCCAAAGATTCTCCTTTAATCCAAAAAACGCTCAATATCCTTGCTAAAACCCCATTAGAAAATAATCGTTGTGAAGAAGCCTTAAAATACTTATCTAAAATCACCGCCTTTGAATTCAACCCAAAAGAAGAAATCCAAGCCTTTGATTGCTTGTATTTCGCATCGCTCAATCAAAAAGCGCAAACCATCGCCTTAAACGCTTTAAATAGAGCTAAAACCCCTAGCGAGAAATTAATATGGCTTTATCGTTTGGGGCGTAATAACTACCGCTTAGGGGATTTTAAAAATTCCACTCTGGCTTCTAAAGACGCCTTGATTCTCGCTCAAAGCTTGGATAAAAAAGAATTTTATGATATTGCTTTTGTTTTATTTTCAGATTACATGCAAAATAATGAAAAGGAATTGGCTCTCAATTTGTATGCGTTTTTAGAAAAGCATTTCAAAGGCGATAAACGCATGGCGTTAGTTTATTTTAAATTATTAGAGAATGAAAAAGACCCTACAAGCGTCAAAATTTATGCCACAAGCTTGCTCAAACTCCAAGATACTTACAAGGATTATTCTTACACGCCTTTTGGTGAATTCGCTCTCATTGACGCTTACAGAACCACCAAAGACTACTTGCAAGCTTTAGAAGTGCTAGAGAGACTTTTAAACCGCAGGCTTTCTTTAGAAGATCACCAAAAAGCCTTGTATTTACAATCAAGCCTACTAGATTTAACCAATCAAAAAGCAAAATCTAAAGAAAGTTTAGAAAAATGCGTTCAATTGAAACAAAATCCAACAAACGCATGGCAAAATTTATGCGAACAAGGTTTAAGTTTATTCAAAAACAAGGAGTTTTAAATGGACATTAGCATTTTTAGAGAATATGATATTAGAGGCATTTATCCGACCACTTTAGATGAAAAGAGCGCTTTTAGTATCGGCGTGGAGTTAGGAAAAATCATGCGGAAATACGATAAAAGCGTGTTTGTAGGGCATGACGCAAGGGTGCATGGGCGTTTTTTGTTTGAAGCTTTGAGCGTGGGGCTGCAATCAAGCGGCTTGAAAGTGTATGATTTAGGGCTAATCCCCACGCCGGTAGCGTATTTTGCAGCTTTTAATGCAATCAATGGTATCCAATGCCCTAACTCTATCATGATCACCGGCTCTCACAACCCCAAAGAATACAACGGCTTTAAAATCACGCTCAATCAAAACCCGTTTTATGGCAAGGAGATTCAAGCTTTAAAAGACACGCTTTTAAGCACTAAACACAAAATCCAACCTTTAAAAGAAATCCCAGAAAAAGTCAATGCTCTAGAAGCGTATCACCGCTATTTGATCAAGGATTTTAAGCATTTAAAGAATCTTAAATACAAGATTGCTTTAGATTTTGGTAATGGCGTGGGGGCGTTAGGACTAGAGCCTATTTTAAAGGCTTTAAACATTGAATTTAGCAGCCTTTATAGCGATCCTGATGGCAATTTTCCTAACCACCACCCAGACCCTAGCGAAGCGAAAAACTTACAGGATTTGCAAGTGCACATGCAAAAAAACGCTATGGCTGTAGGCTTTGCTTTTGATGGCGATGCGGACAGGATTGCGATGCTAAGCTCTCATCACACTTATGCGGGCGATGAATTAGCGATTTTATTCGCTAAACGCTTGCATGCTCAAGGCATTACTCCCTTTGTGATAGGCGAAGTCAAATGCTCTCAAATGATGTATAACACGATTAACACTTTTGGTAAGACGCTCATGTATAAAACCGGGCATAGCAATTTAAAAATCAAACTTAAAGAAACCAATGCACATTTTGCGGCTGAAATGAGCGGGCATATCTTTTTCAAAGAGCGTTATTTTGGCTATGATGACGCTCTTTATGCATGTTTAAGGGCTTTAGAATTATTGCTTGAACAAAGTCCAAGCGATTTGGAAAACACCATTAAAAACCTCCCCTATTCCTACACCACGCCTGAAGAAAAAATCGCCGTGAGCGAAGAAGAAAAATTTGAAATCATTCATAACTTGCAAGAAGCACTTAAAAACCCGCCAAGTCATTTCCCTAAAATCAAAGGGATAATTAACATTGATGGCGTGAGAGTGGTTTTTAAACATGGTTTTGGGCTTATTCGTGCAAGCAACACCACCCCCTTTTTAGTCACTCGCTTTGAAGGCAAGGATGAAAAAACGGCGTTAGAATATAAAAGGGCGTTGCTTGGGTTGCTTCAAATTTCTTCTATGAAGTAATCCTCATCAATATCATCAGGAATATTCTCCTTTAATAAGTGTGGGGCATGTTCTTTGATGCTTGTTATAACAGCACTGGGTTTTATTGTATTGACATCTCGTTGTTCCCAAAATTTTTCTTCTTTTCTAAGAATTGCAAATTCAGTAGGATAGATTACATGCTGATTGGCATAAAGCGTTTTAGGATAAGGATGGAAGAATACCCAAGAGCTACCACCACTCACAATAAAAGCATAACGCACAATCCGATTGAAATACCTATAACACCTAAAAAAATCGCTCGCACCCAAATTCAACACGCCATAGCGACGACTCAAACCATTGAGCAAGCCTTGCGAACTTTCTTTGAGAACAGAAGGTGGAGGCAGTTCCATGCCAAAAGGTACAGGAGCTAGATCCACTCCTTTAAAAGTTTTAAAAAAAGTAGAAAATAAATCCTGATGGTATTCAAATAAGAACTTCCTGACAACTTTAGGAATACAGAAACAATGGGTATAAAAATGCAATCGTTCTGAATCGGCAAAATATTCCAAATAATGATTTCTATCCACAAAAGGTTCGTATCTTACAGCAAGCTTGACAGAAGCGTTTAGATGCTTCATCACTATATCATCCCTTAAGATGTCGCCAAAAGGCAAAATGGGACTAATAGCAATTTCATAATGCGTTTTTTTAAGCATCAATAATTCATTATAACGCTTGATAATAAATTTGAACAAATAGCACACAAGTCTAATAGTATGAAAAGACCGCCTATTTTCTGTGTATCTCCTAAACTGATGCCAAACTGAATGATCTAAGAAAATGAATTCATCAATATAAGGACTATCTGCAACCACGCTCAAATCTTTTACAACTGAATTGCCAATAAAAACAATCTTATAATCTTTATAATGTTCTTTTAGGGGAGCAAAGAAATTGCGTGTTAAAAGATAATCGCCAACCACATCCAATCTCACAACACACAACGCTTTTTCTGTAGGATTTTGACTTTTAATAGGGGCAATAGAAAGCAACTTATCTATTAGGAATTGTGAAAGTCTAAAGAGTTTCCAAGACCAATCAAAAACCTTTCCATTGCAATAGTTATTCAATATTACAATAGGTAACAGTGACACTGCAATAAGAATTAGCAACAGTGCAATAGGCGATAACAACATTAAAACATTCATGAGATCCCTAAAACTAGAATTTTTTCGTATAGTGTAGCATAATATTCTTTAAAACTTTTGATACACTAGCACCACAGACTTAGGAATAGAGCTAAGGCTAAAAAAACGATCCGTGGCTTCATTGAGCGTGCCAGAAAAGAGCGTTTTTAAACGCAAGTTGTTTAAGGGGTATTTGAGATTTTTAGAAGTGAATTGGGCTTCAAAATCCAAGCTAAAAAGCGAGATTTGCTCCCCTTTAAAACTAGGCAAAACAAAAGGGGTTTCTAGCACCCTAAAACAACCATAATCGCTTATGACTTGGAGTTTTTGGCAAAACTTAAAATACTCAAACAATAAAAAAGTGTTCGCTAAAGCGTGGTCTTCTCGTTTGCCATTCAGCCCTAAAAAAATAAAATCATCATAGCCTTTATCTAAAGCATAAAAAAAGGCTTTGGATAAATCGTTGCTGTTTTGCTCGCTCACGCATATGGGGTTATACAAGGCTTTCAAATGCGAATCAATGCTATCCAAGTCGCCTATAACAACGCTGGGTTTGAATTTGAGTGCATGCAAAGACGCAACAGCCCCATCGCATGCGATTAAAAAGGGAGAGTTTTTTAAAATGTCTGAGCATCTTTTAGATTTAGGAAACTCCCCATTGGCCAAAATCACTGCCTGCATGACTTGTTCCACCGGTTAAAATAATACATGCCAATAAAAAGGTATAAAATCGTTGTGAATAGTTGCACTAAACTCTCTGTGGAGATTTGAAAAATACAAAACCACACGATAATAGACACGATATTTCCTAGAGTTACCAGAATATAACTCTCTGTGTAGCGCAAAACCTGTAAAATAAAAGCAATAATAAATATTACAAAATTAAAACTCTCTGCCCATAAAAAATTCGTTTTGATCTCTTTAAAAAACAAAGCGCTCACATAAGTTAAAACCCCTACGCCTAAAATGAGTGTAAAACGCCACTTCTTGGAAAGCTTTTGAGCCTTGATAGTGCCGCTTTGTTGCTCTGTTTTTTTCCATGCAAATAGCCCATAAATCGTTACCGGCATATACAAAAAAAGGCATAAAATCACATCGGCGTTCAATTTCCATTGGTAAGCGACATAAGCGTAACTCAAATTATAAATAAAGCCAAACACAAAGCAAATAATTTGTCTCTCCCCAGCAAAAAACGCATACAAAACCCCACTAAGCCCCGCTAAAAGGTTCATAAACGAGCCTTTGACAAGAATGTTAGTGGCGATCAAAAACACGCAAGCAAGAGCGAGTGTGAGATAAAATCGTTTGGATAATGGAGCGGATATTAACATGCTATTTCCTTACGCAAGAATTACCTTGACAAGTTCTATGGGTTTAATCTCAGCCTTTTAAAACTTTGAGCGTTTTAAAAAGCACCCCTTAAATTCTCTTTATTCTAACACAAACCAATGAAAACCAACTCTTCAAATTTCTTTAATACTCTTATTCCCCTCCATTTGGTTACTTCAAGTTAAACTCACCACCCCAATTTAGCGCAAAGCCTAAGAAAATATAGAAACCCCAAAACGGCCAAAGCCTCTACAAGAAAGTTGCTAGGATGCCCACAATACGCTGAAATTTCATGCATAGCGATACAAAAGGGCATCGTTAAAAGCACTATATAAAAGTCTCTCAATCTTGCTCCTAGCACAGCGTCATATAACGCACCAAAAAACCTAGCCTTAAAAATGGATTTGAGAAACCTAGGGTATCTTACTTGCAATTCATAACAACCCCTGCCTTGCGGATTAAACAAGAGATTAGACAATAAAGCCACTATTAGAGTCGTTAGCCACACATAATAGCTGTCTTTAGGGTTAAAGATCGGAGCGCTAGCTGATCCACTTGGGTCATAAAGAACCCTATTGGATATGTAAACACATATCCCCCAGATTAAAGCATTTGCTCTTAAATATTCTGATCCACTCAAACGCTCTTTTGAGCCATTCAAGTTCTCTCTTGCAGTATCCATGTTATTTCCTTTCGCCTCATCACCTTGGCTCATTTAAGATTACCTAGCATGCCCAAAACTATAGCCGTAATCATAAAAATCACGGATAGGTTCTCGTGGGGCTTGCGGCTCTCTATCAACGCCACGGATAAAATCTTCTACCCTATCGCCTATTTTAGACCCAATATATCCTCCTATTGCACTACCAGCAAGTCCACCTATTTTACCACCAACAAAACCTCCAACAGCTCCCCCTACAAAATTGCCGAATTCACCCCTTGCCTCTATTTTAGGACTAGCTATGGCTGCATTAACCATTGCACCGCATAAAACCACTACACAACCAAATGTTTTTAATTGACTCATAACAAAATCCTTTCATAAAATTGAGATTCAAGGCATGTTGGACACACCTTATGAGAATATTTTATACCACAATCCTATTAAAAGCATTGTTACACAATAGTGCAAAGATCATAAAATCCCAATAAGTGTTTTGTTTCTACGCAAAGGATCGTTTAAGCAAATTCAATAGGATAAAAAACGCTCTCTTTTTACTCTACTTAAAAGAGTGTGAGTTTAGACACAATAATAAAGAAAACTTGTATCAAATCTTACTTAATATAGATACAAGAAATCAGATTGGATGGTTTTTACTTATTTAAACAATACAACAAAAACGCATAACTCCCCGATCCATTCAAGTGCAAATCACAAAGCATGTTCGTTACAAAAAGATTAGAAATAGGGCTTACTTTAGAGCCTCTATCGCAAACTAGCGCGAGATTAGATAAAGCAAAATAAAGGGAAGGCTGAGCCCCCGCCTCTGCGGTAGATGTTGTTATCGCTTGCGTTTCTATTGATGAATGCGGCATCAAAGTCAAGACTCCCAATGGCTTTGGCTTGGCGCGATAAGATAAGGGCGATATTGGTATTAAATGGGGGGGGGGGGGTGGATTTTGCAAGATTTCTTGCGTTAATGCTTTATTATCATTCCCTTCTAAATGGGGTAAATCGCTCGTTAAAATACCCAGCGTTCTTTGGATTTCAATCGTGCGTGCGATGACTTTAATGATATTTTTTACATGATCAAAGCTGCAAGGTTCGTTTTTATGGCTTTTTAAATATTTGTCTAAAACGCAATACCCCCCTATCATATAATCATAAATTTCTTTACTCACCCCCTTAAAATAAGCGCTGCTATTGATATAGAGGCGTTGTTCTGATTTGTTATAAGAGGGTTTTTTAATGATGGGGTTACGCTCGTGCGTTTCTTTATCGCAATAGTAGGATTCGCCTATAGTGGTGTCGTTTAATTTTTCAAAGCTGTAGTTTAGGCTTTCTGTGTTTAAAACATGCAAGCCGATCAATTCAATCCCTAAAAAACTTAAAGCTCTAAACAAATCTTTATTGTTTGTGAAAAGGATTTTAGGGTAATCGGCTTTGAGAAAATCTTCATAACGCTTGCGGTAGTTTGGGGAATACAATAACGCATAAATATAGCCTAAAATCTCTAGTGGCTCAAAATAATGGTTATAGCGCTTGTCTATAAAGTTTCTAAACTCTGGCGTAAAATTTTCGGTGTAGTTGGGGTCTTGGAATTGATAAAGGGGGTAATTAACCCCACTTCCATTGCCCCAGAGCTTAAACCTTGATCGTTAATGTGAGAGCTTATCAAACATTGCGTCCAATTTTTATCGTTGTTTTTTAGTTGTCGTGGGGTGTTTAGCGCGATATTTTTGCGTGTTTGATTGGGTGTTTTAGGATCTGTTGGGGGGGGTAACATGTGTTTAAATGTATTTTCCCTCGCTCTTCCTAATTTTTTGGTGTCGTAATAAACTTTACGAATATCAAAAGGACGATAGTGAATGTCCTTAACGCATTGTTCGTTAAACTCGTTACAATATTTTAAGACTTGCTCTTTTAAACTTTTGGTGCTGTTGGCAATAAAAATTTTATCTTTTCCTGTAACAATCCCCACACTTGAGATTTGAAACATCTCCTGAACACTAAACCCTTGTTCATACTCATCTAAAAAGTGCATTTTTTGGGGTATGAGTAAGCAAAAAGGCTCTCTTGGGGTAAGCTCAAGCCAATTAATACTATCCAAATCATGTTGGGCTAAAAAGGCGTATTTTTCAGCCCTTTCGCCATACACATCATAATAATAGATTTTTTGCTTGGTGGCTTGTGGGTTTTTGACAAAAAGGTTAATGGACACCCCTTGCATGATATTGAAAACATTTTCATCTTTTGCGCCTTGTGGGGTTAGCTCCTTTTTCCTCGCATCTCCATGCAAATTGAGAATATAAAGCTCATCATAACATTCTAAAAGAGAGCGCCTTAACCCCCTAAAAGTAGGGTTATTTAAAAAGCTGTTGTTAGAGATAAAGCCAAAGAGACCATACCCCAATGATTCGATCTTGTTTTGGGCGAAACGCATGAATTTCACATAATCATCTAAAAGCCCTTTAGGGTTTTTCTCATTTTTTAGTTTGTATTTGGAATGAAATTTTTTAAGGGTTTTGAGAGCGTTTTTGCTGCCGCTTTGTTTTTGGGTTTGAATGCTGTTTAAAAGCGTTTGGATTTTGTCGGTGAGTTTAACATTTTTTTCAATTTCTATGGTTTGAAATTCAGGCTCTATGCCGTAAGTGGCTTTCACTTCCCATTCAAACAAGCCCTTATTGCTGCTCGCTCCGCTATAAGGGGGATTGCCGGTGATGATAAGGATCTTTTCATCTTTCTTAATCTCTTGAGCGTTTAAAAGCTCTTCTTCAAAAATTGGGTTTAGCCCACGATAAGCGGCGATCTCACTAGGCTGTATGAGAGTGTTAGTTAAAACGATTTTGAGTGCATCGTTTTCTTTGAGAGGCTTTTTAAATTCCTCCTTAAAGGCTTGATAGAGATTCAAATGAGCGATCGCATAAGGAGCGATCAAGTATTCAAACCCATAAAATTGCTTCAAGAGGTTTTGGTATTTGTCCTCTTTAGTGGAGATGCCTCCATCGCTTGTTTTTCTCATTTCTAGTGCTTTCCTGAACGCTTCCAATAAAAAAGTGCCGGTGCCGGTAGCAAAATCTAAGAGCTTGATATTTTCGTTATCTAAAGCGCTTTTTAAGCCTAAGGGAGCGTCTTTAAAATGCGTTTTAAGCAAACTATCTAAAGCGTTAATGATGAATTTCACCACAGAATCCGGAGTGTAATACACGCCCTTTTTCTCTCGCAATTCAGGGTCATAAGCGCTTAAAAAGGTTTCATAAAAGTGCAAATAAGGGTCTTTATCCTCACTCAAATCTTTAACGATAGAGTCCATATCAACATGGTTGATCAAGATTAAAATTTCATCTAAAAGCCATTGGATTTCTTTGATTCCATCAAGTTTCTTTAAAAAATCCGCCATTTCTCTGATCACAGCGAAATTTTTAGGAATGGAGCTTCTCACATTATCCAAATTTATTTTTTCAAAAGGGTGGTTGAGTTTGGCTAGAAAAAGGCTGTAGGTGAGCGTTTGAGCGAACGCATCGCTAAAGTCTTCAAAACTCAATTCTTCATAAAGATATTCTTTAAAATTGTTAAAAATGCTAGAAACTTGTGCGTCTTCTTGGTATGCGATTAAAGCGCCTTTTAAATACTTGGTGGGTGTGCTTAAATGCGTTGCAAAATCTTTGGCGTTAGCGATAGGCACTGGTTCGTAGTTGAAAAAGCCTCTAAAAAATTCAATGAGATCGCGTTCAGTTTTTAGGGGTTTAGAGAGTTCATCAAGGCTGGCGATAGAGATTTCTTTTTTAATCCAAGGCTTGTTATTTTCATCTTTTCCCACCCACATGAAATTAAGGTAATCCGTGAGCATGAGATTTTGGTTTAGCTCTAAGTATTTGAGGACCTGATCGCTTTTTAAGAGTTCGTTAAGTTTGGTCCCTGCTCTTTTGTTTTCTACATAGCCAATGTTAAGCCCTTGAAAAGAAATGCGAAAATCAGGCTGACCCCCTTGTTTGTCTCTTTTAGGCTCATGCTCAATCTTAAATTCTTTATTGAAATTGTCTTTTAAGCCCTCAAGCAAGTTGTATAAAAAAAGGCGGTGCGTGTGTTCATTCTTTTCGGGCGTGATGTCTTTAATGCTTTCTAAATACTCTTTTAGCATACTAATAACCCCTTTTTCAAAGTTTTCAAGCCATTTTCATGTGCATGTCAATAAAAGTGGCTTGATGGATTAAAGCCCCTACGCTAATGGCATCTACGCCGCTTTTGGCGTAAGCGTTAACGCTCTCTAGTGAGATATTCCCGCTCGCTTCTAATAAGACAAAAGGATAATGCATATCCCTATAAGCGGCAATTTCTTTCGTCTCTTCAACGCTCATGTTATCGCACATCACAATATCCGCTCCCGCATTCATGGCGTTTTTAACCTCTTCAAAGCTCCCGCATTCAATTTCAATTTTAGCCGTGAAAGGCAAATTCTTTCTAGCGTGCGCTAAAAAGCTTGTTAAATCTTTCACATGCTTTAAATGCGTGTCTTTGAGCATTAAAGCGTCATCTAAACCCAAGCGATGGTTGCTCGCCCCCCCATTAAGCACCGAATATTTTTCAAAGATCCTTAAAAGGGGTCTGGTTTTTCGTGTGTCTAATAAACGCACTTTATGAGAGTTCAAAGCTTCTACAAAACGACTCGTTAAAGTGGCAATCCCACTGCTGTGTTGCAAAAGATTTAAAAGGGTGCGTTCAACCTTTAAAAGCATGCTAAAATCCCCCCTAATCTCCATTAAAGTGTCTTTAGGCTTGAAACGCTCTTTATCTTTAATGTTTTGAACGCATTCAATACCGGTCATTTTCAACAATTCTAAAGCGTATTTTTCGCCTGAAAGCACGCCCTCTTGTTTAGCCCTAATATAGGCTGTGGCTTTAAAATCCTTTTCTAGCACCCTTTCAAACAAATCCCCATGCCCCAAATCTTCTTTTAAAGCAAATTCTAAAAAGGCTCTAATCTCCATTATGACAACTCCATCATTTTAGTTAAAGCGAGTTTAGCCAAACGAGCCACCTCATCTTTTAATTCAATCGTATTGAAAGCCCTGTGGTTTTTATAGGCCTTTAAGACTTCAAACAAATCTTTTAAAGTCGTTTCATTCATGGTAGGACAGAGCGCTAGCGTGCTAGAAAGGATAAAAGTGTTTTGATCATTTCGCTTGGCTTTCAAGCGATTGACTAAATTGCTTTCAGTGCCTATGGCGACTTTTTGATTGGGGCTTAACTTTTCTACAAATTCTATGATTTGGCTCGTTGATCCGCTAAAATCCGCATTAGAAACCACGCTAGGCTCGCACTCTGGATGGACAGCGATTAAAATATCTGGGTATTTTTGGCGATAAAATTCAATGTCTTCTAGTTTGAAGAGCTGATGTACGGAGCAAAAGCCGTTATAACAAATGACATCAGCGTTTTGGATTTCTTCTTGACTACTCACGCCTAAAATGGCACTTTTTAAGCCATTTTCTAGGGCTAGATTTTCCCCCAAACACCGATCGGGTAAAAAAAAGATTTTTTTATTTTGTTTTAGGGCGTGATCAAAGATCTTAGAAGCGTTCCTGCTGGTGCATACCACGCCGTTATCTTTGGCGACTTTGGCTTTCACTTCGGCGTTAGAATTAATATAAGTGATAGGGTAAAATTCTTTAATGCCGTATTCTTTTAAAAGGCTAACGCTCTTATCATAGTATTGGCTGTCTATCATTCTCGCCATGGAGCAGCATGAGAGTTTGGGCATGATCACTTGTTTATTATAGGCTAGGGCTTTCACGCTCTCACCCATAAAACGCACCCCACAAAACACGATGAGGTTTTTATCGCTTTGGCTTGCGATTTTAGCCAATTCCAAGCTATCGCCTGAATGATGAGCCAATTCCACAATCTCATCTTTTTGATAAAAATGAGCCACTAAAAGCACGTCTAAATCGTTTAATAATTCTACAATAGAGGCTTTTAAATCGCTGTCAGTTGGCATGAAATTCCCCTATACTTTCCCCAAACTTCACGCTTTTTTCCCTTAATTCTTTAAAAGCGATATTTTGAGTGAATAAAACAACAGTAGATCCCATTTCAAAATTCCCTAAATTATCCCCCTTTTTCACCTTAATAGGGGGGTTGTAAGAATAGGTTTGCGTAAAATGGGATTTAGCGTTAGTTTGGATATTTTGATCAAAATTAAAACGCATTTTACCCACATTCAACGCTCCCACCGCTACAAAATACAATTGATTGCCTTGAATATCTCTTGTAACAAGCGCCACCCTTTCATTGCCCACAAACAAATTTTTGTTTTTATTTAATGATGGCTTATTCACCGGTAATAATTTCCCCGCAAAACAACGAGCCTCTAAAATTTCTAAATCGCAAGGAGCGTGGTAGTGGTGGTAATCTTTGGGCGAAAGGTAGAAATTCACATAAAAAAAAGAAGGGTCTAGGGGGTTAATTTCGCCCACTAATTCATGCGCTTTATAGGGCATGCCTTTAATTTGTAAGGCGGTATCATTGTCTAAAAAAGCGCATTCAGTTACCAAAGAATCGCATGGTGCAATGCATGTCTTAAGGGCTTTGTCAAAGGGCCGTTCTTTTTTTAAAGAGCGCGTGAAAAGGGCATTCAAACTTTTATAATTTTCCAAAGGCTCAAACTCGCTCAAATCAATTTTGAAGATTTTAACATAAAGGGCGTTGATGCATTTTTGGATAAAAAAAGGGAATTCATAACCAGCCAAAGAGCCAAAAGCCCTTGAAAGAGCGTTACTTAAAGCTACCATTTTAACCCTGCCATGTTCAATATAAATTCCACTTCGCCCTTACTCACTTTAAATTCTTTAGAAATAGAATCCACGCTATAACCTTCTTGATACATTTTCAAAACCTGTTTTTCATTGATTTTATCGCTAGCGGCATAATGCCCCATGTCTTTGAATTTGTTTTCTAAAATAATGATTTTTTCTTCTAAATAATCGCACTCTTTATCCATGGATTTTTGGATTTCTTGCAATTGGTTATAAAGGTGTGAAAGGGTCGTTCTTAATGAGCTATCGTCTTTAGCGCTTTTTTCTAAAGAAAGCCCCTCTAATCGCCCTTCTAATTCTTTCAAGCGTTTAGAATAAATGTAATTTTCTTGATAGGATTCATCTAAGGTTTTTTCTAAACGCCTTATTTTATGGTAAAACTCTTTTTCTTTAAAATACAAATACCCCACCAAGCACACCAACACCAATAAAATCGCCCCTAAAACGACCATAAACAAATCATCAGAAGATAACATTATTGCTCCCATTCATAATTTTAGCCCTTTTCTTTCGCTATGGACAATGAAAGAATCATAACGCTTAATGTCTAATGCGTGCATGCGCGTGATTTCTAAAACGCTCTTATCCCTAGCCACGCCAAAAAAGGCAAGGATTCTTCCCTCTAACACACAACGCCCGTAGTAAGTTTGAGGCGTTATAAAACTTTGTTTTTTCACACAAATTAATCCATGCCCTAAAGCCACAATGCGATTATCTTGCTCCAATTCAAGCAACTTTTCTTTTAAAAGCAAGCTCTCCAGTTTTTCTAGTTTAAGATACACCGCTTTGAGTAATTCCAAAGTGTCGTTTTCAACCTTCAAGCGTGAAAAATCAAAGCCAGAATTTAGCAATTCAAATTCTTCTAATATCACTAAAGAGCGTTTGCTTTTAGAAATAAATCTTTCATAAGAGAGCGATAGATCGCATTGGACTAAACGGGTTTCAAACCCTAAAGCTTGGGTTTTTAAAACCAACTCATGCATGTTTGAACCCCACATCAAGGACAATAAAAATAAAAAACACCACCCCCAAATAGCCATTGCTCACAAAAAAAGCTTTAGGAATGTTTTTATAGTCTCTAGCCACTAAGATTTGCTCATAGAGTAAAATCAAGGCTGAAACCCCTAAACCTAAATACGCAAAAAGCCCCCCATTATAACACTTTACAAAAAAAAGCCAGCATGCAAGCGCTACAAGGTGTGAAAGCCTTGAGAGATTCAAGCACCATTTTTCCCCTAATTGGCTAGGAATGGAAAACAAGCCCCTTTCTTTATCAAACTCCATATCTTGTAAAGAATAGAGCAAATCAAACCCCGCCACCCATAGCATCACCCCAAGAGCCAAAAAAACATTCCATAAAGGGATCGCTCCTAAAACCGCCACACTCCCAGCAATGGGGGCCAAACCTAAAGCCAAACCCACGATAAAATGCGCCAAAGAAGAAAAGCGCTTGAAATACGAATACCCCCCTAAAATGATTAAAAAAGGCAGGGAAAGCTTGAACGCTAAAAGGTTAATGAAATAGCTCACCCCAACAAATAAAAGGGCGTTTAAAGCGCTAAAAACCACCATGCCCTTAACGCTAATCCTACCATCTACGCTCGGACGATTTTTCGTCCTTGGGTTATCCTTATCAATGTCTCTATCCACTAAGCGGTTAAACCCCATAGCGAAATTTCTTGCCCCTAGTAAGGCTAAAAAACAAAGGATTAAGGTTTCTAACCCAAAAAAGAGCGTTTGATTTTTTTGATAGGAGCTTATTACCATAGCCATGAGTAAAAACATGCTAGAAAATATCGTATGCTCCAAAGCGACTAATTCGCTTAAGGCTTTGATTTTATGCGTGATTTTTTTAAGCAATTATTTGATCCCTAGTAAAATGACTTTTCTAAACCCTTAAAGTGCACTTAAATTTAACATGGTATTGCCCTTAACCCCCTACAATTAAACTAGGCATTATAGTATATTGATAGCAACAATACAAGAAAAAGCCCATGCTTAAAACATTCATGCTTAAATAAACTTTAAAAAATCGCACGCTCAAAATCGTTAAAAAGAAATGCACCCCCAAAAGCCATAAGGGCGAAAAAATAGAGATCGTGGGGATTTCTAAAGGCATGCTTAAAATTTGATCCAATAAAGACCCCAAACCTACAGCATGCAAAAACAAACTCAAAGGGAAAAACACGATAAAAATCAAACCTAAAGGAATGCTAAAAAGTTGGTAGGGCGAAAACATAGGGAAAAAGGCATGCACAACAATGAGCATGTTTGAAAACACCAACACGCTCAAGCTTATGGCTTGAAACGATCGCATCAAAAAAGAAGAGTTTTTAAAAAAAACTTTGGCATGTTTTAAAAATAAAAAGATATACCACACCCCACAAACAGAAAGCAAAAACCCCACGCTAAAAAGCAATTTAGGAAGCAGGGCAATAGCGATACAACACGCTAAAATCAAAAGTTTAAAATTTAAAATCCTTGCCCCAAAAAAGCATGCCAAAAACCCTAGTAAGCCCATTAAAAACGCCCTAAAAAAAGAGGGTAAAAAATCTAATAGCACTAAATACCCTAGCATAAAAACCCAAACCAAAACCCCTATATCATAAAAAGCGTTCCTATAAGGGAAATAGCGTTTTTGTAAGGGAGTATAAAAAAGAGAGAAAAGAAAATAAACGCTCGCGCTCAAAACCCCTAAATGAAACCCGCTAATGGCTAATAAGTGGTTGATCCCTAGCGTGTTGGCTTTGTCTCTTAAATCTTTATTCAAGCTATCCCCTATAAAAAGCGCTCGATACAAATTGCCCACTAAAGCGTTTTCATGGACGCTATCAATTAAGTTGCGTAAGTGGGATTTAAAATCTTGTTTTCGTGTTAAAGAAAAAGAATAGGTTTGAAAAAAGCATGATTTTAACGATTCTAAAAACGAGCAAGGCTTGATCTTGCCAAAAAAATGTGCATGGCGGTATTGGAGGTTTTTTAAAGGCTCTTTAATGGTGGTGTAAAAAATCATGCCTTTAGATTGGAGCTTTAAAACGAAATAGGATTTTTGATTGTTTGTCTTAGGGTATTGCAATAAGATTTGAGCGTCCAAGCTTGTAGGTTTTGAAAAATCAAGCTTTTGATAATTCAAGTATTCTGCATAGAGGTTAATGACAAACAAAAGGCTTAAAACAACCCCACACCATAAGTATTCTTTGGGGCTTGAAAGAATATCAAACGCCCCTTGAAAGGTTTTATCTTTCAAGTTATGGGTATTTCAAATTTAGTTTCTTGCCCTTCTTCTAAATGAGAATCTATAGGCATGTCTTCATAGCGCGTGAAAGGAGCGTTAAAGCGCGTATATACCGTTCCTGTAGCCCCATTCCTGTTTTTAGCTACAATGATTTCAGCCTCTTCAATGCTGCCATTTTGTTTGTGGATACGCCTTTCTTCATTGACCTTTAAACGCAACTCTTGTGCCTCTTCAATCTTGCCTTCTTTTTTAAGCTTGTCTATTTTGTTGTCTTCAGCCCTCATTTGATAGATATAGCCTCTATACAAAAATAAGACAATATCCGCATCTTGTTCAATCCCCCCACTGTCTTTAATATCCGAAAGAATGGGGCGCTTATCGTCTCTGTTTTCTAGGCTGCGGTTAAGCTGGACTAACGCTATAATAGGAATTTCCAATTCTCTGGCTAAAGTTTTAAGCTCCCTTGAAATTTCAGCGATTTGCTCATGGCGTTCTGTATTGGCTTTGCTCCCTGACATGAGTTGCAAATAGTCAATAAAAGCGATACCTAATTCCTTGTGTTGGGATTTAAGCTTTCGTAGCTGCAAGCGGACTTGATTTATTCTTAAATAACTTTTATCATAGAAGAAAAGTTTTTTCCTAGAAATATCATCAAAACATTTGGCTAAATTTTCCCACTGATCATCATCAAGCCTCCCGCTCTCTAAATCATGCATGTTAATGGAAGTGAGACCTGATAACGCCCTTAAAGCGAGTTGCTCCGCTGACATTTCCAAGCTAAAAACCGCTACCCCTTTATCGTCATTGAGTGCAGATAAGACCATGTTCATCATCAAACTAGTCTTACCCATAGACGGCCTTGCACCTATAATGACTAAACTCCCCTTATTAAAACCACTCGTGTAATTATCTAATTGGGCAAAGCCGGTCGGTATGCCGGTAACTTCTAAACTCCCTTTTTTTTGGTTTTCTGTAATAATATTCATCGTGCTTGCAAGCACTTCTTGAATGTCCCTAAAGCCCTCTATCGTGCTGCCATTTAAAAGCGTATAGACTTCTCGCTCTATGGCGTTTAAAATATCGCTAGATTTTTGCGAGTTTTCTAGGGATTGCTCTCTAAGGGTGTTGGCTAAAGCAAGAAGTTTTCGTTTAATGGAGGCGTTTTTAATCTCTTCCACATAGGCTTCAATATTGTCTATAGGGCTTGCAGCAAAAATAGCGACTAGATCTTCTTCATTGATTTGCTTGTCTTTAGGCATTTTTTGGCGGATAAAATTCTCATCAACAGGGTAATTTTCTTCATGGAGTTTAAAAGCGATTTCAAAAAACAATCTATGGGGCGGATAGTAAAAATCGCTAGGCTCTAAAACGCTATGGATCTCTTCAATCTTATGATTCGCAAACACAATGCCTGAAAGCACGATCCTTTCAATTTCTAGCAATCGTTGCAATTGTTCTGCACTATTCATTATCTATCCTTTTATAATAATTTAATCTTTTCTATCAAATCCAATGGCGTTAAAGCGTAATGATTCTTAAACTCTAAACTCGCTATAGCATGCGCTAAGCTTGCGTTAATGGCGGCGTCTAAAGGCGTGTATTTTTGAGCGAGCAAGCTTACAATAAGCCCTGCTAACACATCGCCACTGCCTGCTTTTGCCAAAGCCACGCTCCCTAAAGTGTTAATAAAAACCTGCCCTTGATGGGCGATTAGGGTATTAGCCCCCTTTAAAAGCAAAACCACTTTGGGGTATTTTTGAGAAAAATCCCTTGCGATTTCTAGCTTGTTGTCTAATAATTCTAGCATGCTTATGTTTATCCCCACTAATTTTAATAACGATAAAAACTCTTTAGGGTGAGGGGTCAAAACGACTTCTTTTTCTAAGGCTTGCAACATTTCTTTGTGATAAAAAACGCCCGCATCTAATACGCATGGGGCTATTTCAAGCCATACTTTAAAATCCTTTGGAATATTTTCTAAACCCATGCCAAGAGCGAACGCGCTTGTTTGGTTAGGAAAATTTTCACAAAAAACCAATTCTAAAGGCTTGTTATTAGAAGTTATCTCGCATTCTAAAGCTTGGATACTCACTATTCCAGCCCCAAAACTCAACGCGCTCAATGCACTCAATAACCCTGCTCCGCTATGCTTGCCTAAAAGTGCATGCACATGCCCATAATCGCCTTTATGGGCGTTTTTTTTCCCTCTTATGGGTAATTTGAGATCGCTTTTTTCTAATAAAAAAGTGTCTGTTGGGATCTCATAAACGCTATTAAAAACCCCTAAATCCCCCACTTTTAATTCCCCTATATAGTCTTTAGCCCTATCATTTAATAAGCATGATTTGACAGCGCCCATGCTGATAGTCATATCCGCTTTAAACGCTCTTTTGTCCACTCTGCCATTAGAATCTATTCCGCTAGGAATATCGCAAGCGATTTTAAAGCGTGCTTTTTGAGAAAGGCTTTCAAAATTTAAAAACGGCTCTAATTCGCCCTTAAAATTGCTCCCTATCACGCAATCCACTAACACATCGCATTCTAAATCTTTATGATATTCTTCCCATGTTTTTATGACTACCCCTACTTTTTTGGCCCTTTCTTTTTGCAATTGACACATGGGGCTTTTTGCCGGTTTCATTTCAAAAACTAGCACTTTAAAATGCCCCATTAAACGCCTAGAGAGTGCATAGCCATCGCCTCCATTATCCCCGCTCCCACAAAGGATAATGACTTTAGAATCTAAAGAAGCGTTTTTTAAAACCGCCCTTTCTAAAGCCATCGCAGCGTTTTCCATTAAAATATCTTCACTCAAAAGCAATTCTTCAAGCGCCCTTTTGTCTAGGGCATTCACTTTTTCATACACTGAAAGCATCTTTATCCTTGAAAATAAATACAAAACGAATTTTCATAAAACGACCCTTTTAAAGAAGGCTCGCTATGAATTTCTAAACGCATTTTATACTTTTCGCACACTTTTTTAACTAAATCTAACCCTATACCATAACCCAACACGCTAGAATTGAAACGTGCATAACGAACGCTTAATTCTGTGATCTTGTCTTTAGGGATTTCATACCCTAAATTTTTCACTTTCAAAAACTTAGGCGTTAGCTCTATGTGAATATACCCATGCACTACGCTGTATTTGATCGCATTCATGAGCAAATTGCTATAAAGCGAAAGGAAATCCTGCTCCCTAGCTTTCAATTTGACTTGCACTAAATCGCTTTTAAATTCCAACTTGTGGTAGTCTATCATCTCGCTAAAAAGCGTGTTTTCTTTAAGGATTAGGGATTTTAAATCTAAAAGTATAGGGGATTCGCGCCCAATATCTTGCATCACTAAATAAGAGAGCGAGCGGTATAAAAAGCTCATGCGCTGGATAGCGATTTTAATGCGGCGGTGTTTTTGATTGTCTTCTAAAGTTTTTAAGGATAAGACTAAAGCGCTCATGGGGGTGTTTAATTCATGCGTGGTGTTTTTTAAAAAATGATCAATGCGCGTGATTTCATTCCTAATGGGCTTTAAAAACAAACGCCCTAAAAACACAGAAACCCCTATCACACATAAAAACGCTACGAAAAACACTAAAACAATATTACGATACAAAGAAGAAAAATTAAGGGGTTTAGCGTTTTTAAAAAGCATTTTAGCCACGCCTAAATGAGCGAAAGTTTCATCAGTCATAAGATAATACTCCCTCTTAAAACTAAAAAAGCCTGCCTCTCTATGGTTTTTAATCAAATCCATGCTTTCAGGGATATTAGAATACAAAACACGCCTTTTATTATCAAAAAGCGCTATGGAAGCGTCTTTATAACGTGAAATAAGGGCGTTTAAAGCGTTGTGATAATCTGTATGCGTTTGCATGTGTAATTGGATCACTTCACTAGCGATTTTAGAAGCCATTTTGTCCATATCCATGCGTATCATTTTGATTTTTTCGTTTTTTTCATAATTAAACACTAAAACGCTAATCACTAGCATTAAAACAAACGAAGAGCCTAAATAAGTCCCTAAAAAGAGTTTAAGGGATTTTTTTTCATAGTGGGTTAAAGCAATAGCCCACCCCCTTGTGCGTTTCTATGCAATTTTTCCCTAAAAGCTTACGCAACACTTTAATATAAGTGCGTAAGGTGGAGTCATCAATAGCTTGATCCCATAAGTTATTTTCTAACACTTGAGAGCTAATGATTTGCCCCTTATGCTCTAAGAAATACTCTAAAAGTTGGGCGGTTTTGGGCGCTAAGATTTCCTTTTTCCCCTTGACATTCAAAGAGTGTTGGGAATAAAAAACATCAGGCATGATTTCTATCGGATCATCATTGAAAAACCTTTTAATGCGTGCTTCTAATTCGTCTAAATCAAAAGGCTTTTTCAAATAATCGCTTGCACCTAAATTAAAAGCGCATTTTAAGGTGGCGTTATCTTGTAAAGCGGTGATAAAAATCACAGGCGTAGAGATTAAAAAATCGTTTTTGATGCACTTAAACAATTCCAAGCTATTCATTTCAGGCACTTGCACATCTAAAAGCAAGAGATTAAAACGCTCAACAGAAAGCCTTTCATAAGCCTCTTTTCCGTTAAAAGCACAAACTACTTTATAGCCCAAATGCTCTAAAAACTCCTTAACGCTCTCGCTTAAAAGGTAATCATCTTCTAGTAAAAAAATCTTTTTTTGCATGGGGGTATTGTAGCGCTTAATGGTAGGCTTTGCTATAATACTCTTTCATGTTTTTAAGGGAGCTATAATGAAAACGAACGAAGCTAAATTTTATGAAGTTTTAGAAAACCTTTTTATAGGCGTTAAAATTGAAGACTAGCCACAAAGCCTTTTAGATGCTGACGCTAGAGCGATAAAAAATGGCATGCTCAAATCTCATGAAAGCTAAGAGCTAGTATTATAAGAATAAAAAAACAAGAATTAGAAAAATTCATTAATTTAAAATGCCGAGACAACAACGATTTTAAAGAATAATTGTCTGACAAACTCTATAGTTTTTTCAAGCGTTATTTTAGCACTAATGGGGGGATTTATTTCAATGACACGCCCTTATACGATAGCCTTTATGCTAAAAGCGATTATGAAAAATGCTCTCTTAAAAAAGACACCGCTTTATTTTGTCAGCCGTTTTTAGAATGCAATAGATCCTTATTGTATTCCAACATGGTATTTTGCAAATCAAGTTTATAGGATACATTTTCAATGTAAGTCAAATAAAGGCTTTCTTGTTCTTCTTTGAAGCCTTTAGATAAGATCACATCGCAATTTTTAAAATACAAACAAATATGTTTATTTTGTGTTTGAGATATTTTTGCATGGTTAAAAGCGTCAATATAGATTAAATTTTCCCATTTATCTAAAAGATCAAACTCTTCTATAGAAGAGCGAGCCAAACACAAAGGCACAATATGGTGCAACTCAAAGCCCTTTTCTTTTTTTACGCCATGTTTTTCAAAATAAAGGGCTTTTTCTTTAATGGAGCGTTTGAGCTTTTTATCGTTTTGTTTGTTTTCTTCACTGATCGTTTTCAAAATAAGCCTCTCTTTATTGGTTTCAAAAAATACGCTTTGTTCTAGCAAGCTAAAAATTTGTTGGGCTTGATTTTTCCAATTATGATAATCTCTTTTATTTAACTTGTTCCCACTAAAATGGTTAGGGTTGCAATAATTTTGCACTGACTCTTTTAATTTTTCTTTTTGGATGCGGCTTAAACTCCTGTATTCTCTAACATATTCTATAATTTCACTTCTAGTAAAATTTTCAATATTTAAAAATGTAACAAAAAACATCATTTCTTCAATATCTAAGTGATGATTGTCAAGCCCTATCATTACCTCTCTGCATTCTGCTCCAAAACCTTTTAAAAGATTTTCTAAAGCTTGCGTGTAACAAAAATTTTTTCTTAACAAATCTTGTGCGTTTAAAAATTCTATGGCTAAGGGAGTTAAACGAATATATTTGATATTGCTTTGAATATAGGGGTCTATAAGCTCTTTATTTTTATTGTAGCGTTCAATCAACCCCATTCTATGCATATCTACGAAAAGATTTTTCCTCAAACTATCTTGGGCTACTTGATTCTTTTTTCCTAAATTATCTTGAGATATTTCAGACTTGCAGATATTATCCACCACTTTTGCATAAATCTCTTCGCCTGTTATATTGCTGGGGCGTTTGCTCATGTCAGTGGTGCGAATTTGTAAAAAATCCTCTCCCACTTCATTAAAAATAGCTTGAATAATGATTTTAATTTTATTTTGATCGTAACGATTGTGTTGGGATAATTGCAATCCCCTATAATCAGGGCTTTTTATACGATTAACTAAAAATCTTAAACACTCCTTACTAGGGTCAAGCTAGGTGATTTCTTGCAAAATTTCTTCTATTTTTGGCATGTCAAATACCCTTTTTTACTTATTTAAGTGATACTTATCATATCTAATATTTCCAAACTTTCATGCACATACTCAGCATGGCTTTCACACCCTATAAAGTTACGCCCTAAACTTTTAGCCACCAAGCTAGTCATGCCACTGCCACTAAATAAATCTAAAATCAAATCGTTTTTGTGAGAGCTGGCTTTTATCATGCGTTCAATGAGCGCTTTAGGTTTGATGCTAGGGTGTTTTGGCTTAAGGATCTTACCATTCTCTTTTTCAACATGCCTTTGTGAAGCGATCTCCCACACATCAAGGCATAATTTGCCATTAGGGTTAGGGAACCAGCGTTTGTTATTCTTTAAAATCCCTTTGCTTTGAGCGTGTTTGATGCGTTCAGTGGATTCATAAGCGATGCGAATTTCATCAGCATTAAAAGTGTAATTTTTCTTATGCATGCTATAAAATAAAATGCTTTCTTGTGCATGGTTATAACGCTTTTTAGCGTTGGCAAACCCATCTTTTTTGACCCAAGTGATAAAATTTAAAAAATGCACTTTTTTTGACACAAATATGCTAAAAATAAAGCGCAGTTAAAGGGGGTATTAAAGATATAAAAACTCCCTGTGTCTTTGATTTTGGGTAGCATTTTATCAATCCAAGCGTAAGAAAATGTTAAAAATTCTTCATCATTTTTAAAACTATCCCATGAAGCAATTTTAAGATTGTAAGGAGGGTCAATAATAGCTAAATCAACGCTTTTATCTTCTAACTTGTCTAAGAAAGCAAAAACATCTTCTATATAAATCTTATTCAAAATCAAACAAGTTTCCTAATTTTTGCTCAATCAAGGGCTTATAATTTTCATAGAGTTCATAGCCTATAAAATTCCTTTTTAAAAGTTTTGCTTCTCTTAAAGTTGTTCCGCTCCCGCTAAATGGATCTAGCACCACATCGCCCACGCAACTATACAATCTAATCAAACGCCTTGCTAATTCAGCCGGCATTAAAGCCGCATGCTTACCAAAAGCAATATCGTTTTTGTTAGGGATTGGGATTTCCCAAATTTGTTTGGTAAATTCTACCCACTCCTCTTGAGTTAATTGGCTTTGTTCTTTTTGTTCTCTTTGTTCTTTTGTGGGTTGTTTGGGCTTGCCGTCTTTGACAAACACGCCAATAAATTCTATAGTATTTTGTGCATAAAAATTTCTAGGATAAGGGTAACTCCCAAACATCAATTTTTTAGTAGGATTTGTGCGTTTCCAAATATAGACATCTAATAAAAATATTTTAGGCTTGTTTTCCAACATGTTGTTTAAATCACGCAAAATGGAGTGTTGAATATCAGCATGCAGATCAAAAATATGGCGGTTATAGTGCGTGTTTAAAACCTTTTTAAGCATGGGTATTAAAGGCACATTAATGCATAGCTTACCATTTGGTTTTAGCACCCTATAGCATTCATGCCAAACTTTTAAAAGACCTAAAAGGTAATCTTCATATTTTTCTAACGCCCCTAAATCTTCAACATGTTGGGTTGAATGCTGTAAATCTTGTGTGCCATTTTTCGTGTAATCTTTAATGTTGAAATAAGGTGGGCTTGTGATGATTAAATCCACGCTATTATCTAGCACTTCATTCATGTTGGTGCTACTATGATAAAACACTTTATTGATGTTCAATGTTATTTTTACCTTTTATTAAGAACTTAATAGATTTACATGAAAGAATTTTACAATGAAATGAGAGCCTTTTAAAGCATGGATCTATAAAAAATTAGAGAGCGTGAATAAGGTTAGCGTATTTAAACACAGACAAATCCATTAAAAAGACTTGAAACCAAACGCTGCAATGTTAGAAACGCTTTTTGTGATAGCGACTGAAAACGAAAGCGTTAGGGCGTCCTTGATATTAAAGAAAAAAGCTCCGAAGCTTTATGGTGTGAAGTAGAATTAGAAAAAACGCCCATAGAGCATGTTTTGTTTGTGCCTAGCTACCAAACAAAGCCCATTAAAGCCGTTGAATTACAAAGCGGTTCGTTTAAAATGAGCGGCAAAAATTTTAAGGATTTAAAAGAGTATCTTAATTTTATGAGTGAAAAACATTTTATTTTAAAGCATGAATTTTATGACTCTAAAAATTATGTGCTGTTAAAAGAAATAATACAAAAAAGCGCTTTAAGATAGAGTTAAACTAGCATTATAAACATTTAGATGATTTGATTTCTAGGCTTAAAACCAGGCTATACCTTAATCAAAAAGTGCCTGAAGATGAGTTTAACGCCCTAGATGATGAAAAAATCGTGCATTTTAAAAAGATTAAAATTAAAGCGGATAAAAAACTGCATTGGATAATAAAATACAAGAAGTGAGAGAGTATGCACCTTTGGATAAAGAAACCCTAAAAACAAAAATTACACAAGGTGAGATTGGTATTGATGATATAGATAAATACAAACCAAGCAAAGAATTTGAACTTGATGGCACAAAATTCTTAAAACTCAAAGAGCATTGCTACACCCCACTCATTAAAGCCAAAAACTGCGACTGACTTAAGCATGTCGTTAAGGTAAAGAGCGAGAGCGATTTTTTAGAAGATGTTGTTAAAGATTGCAGAAACGCTACAAGAAAACTATGATTTTTGGGCGTTCAGCAAGATTGATGAACACTTAAATGATTTGTTTGTCCATATTTCAACAACACTACAGAAAAGTGCTTTTTCCTGATTTTATCTTTTGGTTACAAAAGGGCGATACGCAGATTATTTGCTTCATTGACCCTAAAGGGAGTGTGGCTTCTGAATATCAGTTTAAAGTGAAAGGCTATAAAAAAACTTTTTGAAGATAAAATTTTTAAGCCTAAAAACGATCAAAACCTCAAAAAAATTAAAGTAGTTTTAAGGCTTTATCAAAATGATGATAAAGAAATTGTAGAAGATTATGAGAATTATTGGATTAAAAAAGAGAGATTAAAAGATTTTTTTCTAACCTTAAAAAATTAGCTTAGTTTTATTGAAAGGGGTTAAAAAGTGCACTTATTTATAACTCTTGTTTTTGACTCCCTAGAGATTATAAAACCAACATGAAGGCGTGCGGGGATTTCATCAATGAATATAACAAGAAATAGTCAGTAAAAATTTGCTAAACTAAAACCAATCAATCAGGTTAAGGAGTTTAGCATGTTATATTCCGCCAACTTCTAAAGAAGTGTATGTCAGCTCTATTGTAGCTTTAAATATCCATAGTCCACAAGGCATAGGGGATTGGTATGGTTGCTATGCTTTAATGGATAATGCGTTTGATGATATGGGGGTCTATATCTATGGAGAAAAACAAACTCATAGTACTAATGGGTTATTGGGTAATCTAGGCGTTATAGATGGCACAGCAAGACTCAATAAGATGGGTTATTACCCCAAAAATACCCCAACTTATATCGCTGAACACCCAAGAGCCCATGTGGATTATCTCTATATTTCTGTATTGCAAACTAGTAAGTTAGGGGTTATTATGTTAGATGAATGGTTTCCTAGCATTAAAGATAAAGAGAGTGTGTTTGCTCTCATAGAAATCATGCGACCTAAATTGAATGATTTAGAAAAAGAGAATTTAAATGAATGGATAGCAAGAAACAAGCATTAAAATAACAAATAAGCAAAAAGAATTAAAAAGAAAAAGACGGGAAAAACAAGCCCAATCTTTCAAAACTAAGCAACAAGAAGTTCTTTGTCAGGTAATACTCTTTGGCTTTTAACAAGCGAATATTAAAAGCTTTTCTCTAGAAAGGAGGTGATCCAACCGCAGGTTCACCTACGGTTACCTTGTTACGACTTCACCCCAGTCGCTGTGCGTGCCGTGGGCAGTAGCTGCTTTAGCATCCTGACTTAAGGCAAACACAACTCCCATGGTGTGACGGGCGGTGAGTACAAGACCCGGGAACGTATTCACCGCAACATGGCTGATTTGCGATTACTAGCGATTCCGGCTTCATGCAGGCGAGTTGCAGCCTGCAATCCGAACTGGGAGGTGTTTTGAAGATTGGCTCCACTTCGCAGTATCGCTTCTCTTTGTGCACCCCATTGTAGCACGTGTGTAGCCCTAGGCGTAAGGGCCATGATGACTTGACGTCGTCCCCACCTTCCTCCTCCTTACGGAGGCAGTCTCCTTAGAGTTCTCAGCTTGACCTGTTAGCAACTAAGAAAGAGGGTTGCGCTCGTTGCGGGACTTAACCCAACATCTCACGACACGAGCTGACGACAGCCGTGCAGCACCTGTTTTCAGGGTCTAGCAAGCTAGACACTCCACTATTTCTAGCAGATTCCTTCAATGTCAAGCCTAGGTAAGGTTCTTCGTGTATCCTCGAATTAAACCACATGCTCCACCGCTTGTGCGGGTCCCCGTCTATTCCTTTGAGTTTTAATCTTGCGACCGTACTCCCCAGGCGGGATGCTTAAGGCGTTAGCTGCATTACTGGGAGGACAAAGCCCCCCAACAACTAGCATCCATCGTTTAGGGCGTGGACTACCAGGGTATCTAATCCTGTTTGCTCCCCACGCTTTCGTGCAATCAGCGTCAGTATTGTTCCAGCAGGTCGCCTTCGCAATGAGTATTCCTCTTGATCTCTACGGATTTTACCCCTACACCAAGAATTCCACCTACCTCTCCCACACTCCAGAGTTGTAGTTTCAAATGCAGTTCTATGGTTAAGCCATAGGATTTCACATCTGACTTACAACCCCGCCTACGCACTCTTTACGCCCAGTGATTCCGAGTAACGCTTGCACCCTCCGTATTACCGCGGCTGCTGGCACGGAGTTAGCCGGTGCTTATTCGTCAGATACCGTCATTATCTTCTCTGACAAAAGGAGTTTACAATCCTAAAACCTTCATCCTCCACGCGGCGTTGCTGCTTCAGGCTTGCGCCCATTGAGCAATATTCCCTACTGCTGCCTCCCGTAGGAGTCTGGACCGTGTCTCAGTTCCAGTGTGTCCGTTCACCCTCTCAGGCCGGATACCCGTCATAGCCTTGGTAAGCCATTACCTTACCAACAAGCTGATAGGGCATAGGCTGATCTCTTAGCGATAAATCTTTCCCCCGTAGGGAATATCTGGTATTAATCACCGTTTCCAATGGCTATCCCAAACTAAGAGGCACATAACCTATGCGTTACTCACCCGTGCGCCACTAATCCACTTCTAGCAAGCTAGAAGCTTCATCGTTCGACTTGCATGTATTAGGCACGCCGCCAGCGTTCACTCTGAGCCAGGATCAAACTCTCCATAAAAGTGTTTGTCCTTAAAGCTCTTCCGTTTTTTTGATAGGCTATTGTTATTTCTGACAATAGCTTTAGCGTATCACAAGAACTCGTTTTATATTTTAGCATTTTAGCAAATAAAACGGGTTGTGTTCTTAAGTATTACAACAACAAAAAAGAAAGAAACTTTTTAAAAAGGTTTAGCAAAACGCTAACCCAAAATACTCTCATGCCATCCATTCAATGGATTGTCAATGGATTGGCATTGGTTGGATAAGAACTTCCTATCAAAAAATGGAAGCGATAAAAACTCCCGCTCTTTAATAAGTTATCCTTAAGTCAGAATATCCCTTTAAAAAGAACTTCTTCAGTTTGCTTAGTTTTCAAAGATCGTTCGCTTGTATTAGCTATCCTTGCAGGTTACAAAACGGCTTTTTAAAAGCCCTTGCTGAAACAAGGAAATGAAATTATAGTCATAGAAAGCTTAAGGTTTGCTTAAAGCTAGGGAATGTTTTGAAAAATGTTTTGATTTTTTAGAGTATTCAAAAATTGCACAATCTTTTCTCTAGGGATAATCACCAAATTTTCTTGATCCCCTAAAACGCTGCTAGCCATTCCCATAAACTCCCCCATCTCGCTAAAATAAGGTCTCCCTCCCCACAACACGCTCCCTTTTTTAAAAGAGCTATCCAGCGAAAGAAACTTTTTGGATTTTAAAAGTTCAGCCACAGAAATGCCCATCGTCTGTATAGAAAAAGAATTCCCCTCATTTAATGCAGGGTAATAAAGATCGGAATCGGATGTTTTTTTATTTATATAGGGGTTTGAATAAAAAGTTTGAGCGTATTTGGTATAAATCCTTGCATGATAGTAGCTCTCCTCTCTTTTATGGCAATAATCATCTCTAAAATCGGCGGTTTTTAAAAGCGAAAGCCCTTGATCCCTATCAATCGCTTCAAGGTGCAAGCTAGCTATGCAAATCAACTCTTTAGCACTACTGTCTTGCATCTTGGCTAAAATCGTTTTAGGATACAAACCATTGGAATAAAGCGTTTCAGAAGAAGCGATATAATGCCCATTTTCTAATAAAGTCGCATAGCCTTCTTTATAAGTCCCATCGCTAAAATACACTTTCAATAACGCAATAGAATAGACCCATGTGGGGAGTTCTGAATCAAGGGGCGGATCGTTTCTAACAAGCTCAACATTATGGGCGTTCATCACGCATGACAATAAAAAGATACAACAACTAACCGCCAATCTTTTACACCAACACGCCATGACTAAACCCACATTAACTTACCGCTTAAATTTCAAAGACATCCTAAATTACTATCGGCTAAAATACCATTTGCTTTAATTTATTGCTATAATAGAAAATTTGAATAACAAAAGTTAAAGGTTTATCTATGGATCCAATTAAAACTTATGAGATTAAAGAAGAAGAGCTTGTAAAATCTGCTTACGCTACGATCAAAACCAATAAAGGTAATATCACTCTAGAGCTTTTTTACAAAGATGCACCCCAAACGGTCAGTAACTTTGTCACTCTAGCTAAAGAGAGCTTTTATGATGGGCTTAATTTCCATCGTGTGATTGCAGGCTTTGTGGCTCAAGGGGGTTGTCCTTATGGCACAGGCACAGGCGGACCAGGGCATCGCATTA